>NZ_OV100759.1:690421-1380843 GCF_920939465.1 Aggregatibacter sp. Marseille-P9115 | reverse complement strand
TGCGTGACGGGCAAGACATTCTACCGGCCCTAAAAGCCTATTTGACCAAGTGAAAACATAGGAAAAATCTACCGCACTTTTACCGATTTTCTGCACAAAATGTTGTTGCAGAAATATTAACAATTCTTTAGACTAGCGCCCGCAAATCTAATTTGTAATTTCATTTATATCGCAAGTTTGTGTATAGGAAATGACAAAGCCTTTCTTTTGAGTCTTTTCTCATTGTTATACCTTCCTTGTAATACTTTCATTCACTTTAATAGGATTAAAAATGAACGAAGTTTTACAACAGTTCAAACAACAATATTTAATTAAATATTGGAATCCCGTCATCGCCGTTATCGCTGCCGGTTTAATCTCGGCCTATTATTTCGGCGTTACCGGCACCTACTGGGCGGTTACCGGCGAGTTTACCCGTTGGGGTGGCCATGCATTACAAGCCTTGGGCGTTGATGTGTCCGATTGGAGCTACTACAAAATCATGGGTATGCAAGGCACGATTTTCACCCGTGTTGATGGCGTGATGATCTTAGGCATGTTTGCCGGTTGTATCTCCGCGGCCTTGTGGGCAAACAACGTGAAATGGCGAAACCAGCCACATAAACGTCGCATTGTACAAGCCTTAATCGGTGGCGCCATTGCCGGCTTCGGCGCACGTTTGGCGATGGGCTGTAACCTTGCCTCGCTATTTACCGGTATCCCACAATTTTCCGTGCACGCTTGGTTTTTCACCATTGCCACAGCACTTGGCACTTACGCCGGCGTAAAAGTCACTTTATTGCCGATGTTCCGTGTGAAATTGGAATTGAAAAAAGGCGCCGCAAAATTACAAGAAACAGATCCGAAAAGAGCACAACGCCGTTTTTGGATCGGTATGGTAGTTTTCTTCGCTTACCTCATCGCCTCCTTTTATGTGATGACTCAGTCCGTCAAATTAGGCTTCGCCATGTTGTGTGGTTTAGCTTTCGGTTTACTTATCGAACGTGCGCAAATCTGCTTCACTTCCGCGTTCCGTGATCTCTGGGTGACCGGTCGCGCTTACATGGCAAAAGCCATTATTTTCGGCATTCTTGCCGGCACTATCGGCGTCTTCAGCTACATTCAATTAGGCGTTCCGGCAAAAATCATGTGGGCAGGTCCGAATGCGATTATCGGCGGTTTATTGTTCGGTTTCGGCATTGTATTAGCCGGCGGTTGTGAAACCGGTTGGATGTACCGTGCGATGGAAGGCCAAGTACATTTTATGTGGGTGGGGATCGGCAACGTGATCGGCTCTACCTATCTCGCCTATGCTTGGGATGATTTGGCACCGGCATTGGCGCTTGACTACGAAAAACTGAACTTACTGAAAGAATTTGGTCCGGTGGGTGGATTATTGGTGAACTACGGTTTATTGATCGTCTGCTTAATCGCTGTCGTCTGGTGGGAAAAACGCTTTCTTGCCAAAGCAAAAGCCAAAATCGCCGCTCTCGCACAGGCGTAAAAGTGCGGTTTGATTTGACGTTATTTTTATTTCACAGAAGGAAAACACATTATGGCATTTACCGTTGTGCACAAATTAGATAAAGATCCAAAAGACATCGTTCCGGATTACACCATCGACACCGTAGGCGAACCTTGCCCATACCCGGCTATCGTCATGCTGGAAAGCATGCCTGAGCTCAAAGAAGGGGAAGTATTGGAATTGTTAAGCGACTGCGCACAATCCATCAACAACATTCCGGTGGACACCAAAAACCATGGTTATACCTTATTAAGCGTAGAACAAGATGGCACCAAATTACGCTATTTGATTCAACGCTAATCAATGTTCAAAAAACAAAAGCCCGTTTTATACGGGCTTTATTTTTTCCCAAAAGAAAGCATGAGATAAGTCCTTTAAAAAATTGACTAAACCTATCACAAAATTTGCACATTTCCTCAACACATCACACGAAAAAACGCTAGAATAGGCCGCTTTTTTTTAAGATTCATCACAACACATTTATTTCGGGGGAACAAGATGGAAGCTCAGGGGGCGGGTGATTTAATTCGCGTTGTCACGTTATTAGGTGCGGCTGTTGTAGCGGTGCCATTATTTAAACGTATCGGTTTAGGTTCAGTGCTGGGGTATTTAGCCGCCGGCTTAATTATCGGCCCCTTCGGGTTGAAATTAGTGACCGATTCTCACGCCATTTTGCACATTGCAGAATTTGGCGTGGTGATGTTCCTGTTCATGATCGGTTTGGAAATGAAACCGTCCCATTTATGGAGCTTACGCAAACAAATTTTCGGGCTCGGTAGTTTACAAGTGGTGATCTCCGCTCTGTTAATGACCCTCGTTTCCGTACAATTCGGCATTTCTTGGGAAGTGGCCTTTATTTGTTCTTCCGGGTTCGTGCTTACCTCTACCGCCATCGTAATGCAAGTGTTGGGAGAACGTAAACGCCTGTCTACCCGCCCGGGGCAAAAAATGGTGTCGATCTTATTATTTGAAGATTTGCTGATCGTGCCGTTACTGGCTATCGTGACCTACCTTTCCCCACTCGAAACCGAAAGCACCATTTCTTGGTGGGAATCCGCCACAATCGCCTTAGTCGCGTTAGCCATCCTTGTGCTTATTGGACGTTTCATTTTGAATCCGGTATTCCGTATTTTAGCCGATTCCAAAGCGCGCGAAGTGATGACCGCCGCCGCCTTATTTGTGGTATTAGGCTCAGCATTACTGATGGAAGAAGCAGGCTTATCACAAGCCATGGGCGCTTTTGTTGCCGGCGTCATGCTGTCAGAATCGGCTTTCCGCCACCAATTGGAAGCAGACATTGAACCGTTCCGTGGTTTATTGCTAGGGCTATTTTTCCTCGGGGTGGGAATGTCACTAAATCTCACCGTCGTGGCTGAAAACTGGATGCTAATTGGCATCGGTGTATTCGCCTTAATGCTGACAAAAGGCATCTGTATTTATCTCGTTGCCCGCGCAGCGAAAAGCACGCACAAAACGGCCATGGAACGTGCTTTGCTCATGGCTCAAGGCGGAGAATTTGCTTTTGTTTTGTTTGCTCAAGCCTTCAACCAAAAAGTGATTGATGAAACCATCAATGCCAACATGACCGCAATCGTGGTACTGTCCATGGTGTTAACCCCCATTATGTTAGTTTTGTATGAAAAATTCGCTCCCAAACCCACTGCAGAAGAATTACCTGCCGATAAAATCGACGAACAACATCCGATTCTCATCGTCGGCATGGGACGTTTTGGTCAAATCGTGAATGACTTATTACGCTTAAGCGGCTACGCCACCACCATTGTTGATTTGAACCCGAACATGATCAAAGGCTTCAATGAATACGGCATTAAATCCTATTTCGGGGACGCTTCCCGCCGCGAGTTTCTGATTGCCGCCGGTCTAGAACAAGCAGACATGTTAGTCATCGCCATTAATAATAAAGAACAAGCAGAAAACATCGTGCACTTTGCTCGTGAAGTGAATCCGAACATTAAAATCATTGCTCGTGCTTACGACCGTTTCAGCACCTTTGCCTTACATGAAGCCGGCGCAGACGAAATTATCCGTGAAACCTTCGATGCCGCCGTGCGTGCGGGTAAACGCGCACTGGAAACATTAGGCATGGAACCGGAATTGGTGAAGGAAATCGGCGACTATTATTTTGATGCGGATCGCCATGAAGTCGCCCTCATGTCACAGGTTTATGATCCCAACATGGGGTTATTCCAAAACCCGCTCATGCGTGATATTGCCCGCGAATGCGATCAAAAAATGGCGGCCGATATTCAGGAAATCATTCTGAGAGCAAAAGAAAAAGAAGAGGAATAAAACATCGCAAAAACAGACCGCACTTTATGCCCTAAAGTGCGGTCGTTTTTTTACCTGTTTTTGCATGCCAATTTGCCTCTCACGACAAAATCCGCTGGAAACCAACCGCACTTTATGGTATAAAGCACGCCGTTATTTTGCTGTTTAAAAGTAACGTTTATTTTTTAATCAATTTACTAAAACACACACATATCAGAAAGGCTAAATCGGGGTGCCAAACGGTCGATTGGCTGGATATGTGGAGGCTAAACCCCAAACAAAAGGAAAATTATTATGGCACAAGTTTCTATGCGCGATATGCTTCAAGCAGGCGTTCACTTCGGTCACCAAACTCGTTACTGGAACCCAAAAATGAAACCATTCATTTTCGGACCACGCAACGGCGTTCATATCATCAACCTTGAAAAAACCGTTCCAATGTTCAACGCAGCATTAGCTGAGTTAACCCGCATTGCGAGCAACAACGGTAAAGTATTATTCGTTGGTACCAAACGCGCAGCGACCGATGCAGTGCAAGCAGCAGCATTAGACTGTCAACAATACTATGTAAACCACCGTTGGTTAGGCGGTATGTTGACCAACTGGAAAACAGTTCGTCAATCCATCAAACGTTTAAAAGATTTAGAAACTCAATCTCAAGACGGCACTTTCGACAAATTAACCAAAAAAGAAGCGTTAATGCGTACCCGTGAGATGGAAAAACTTGAATTAAGCCTTGGCGGTATCAAAGAGATGGGCGGTCTTCCAGATGCATTATTCGTGATCGGTGCAGACCACGAACATATCGCAGTAAAAGAAGCAAACAACTTGGGTATTCCTGTATTTGCTATCGTTGATACTAACTCTAGCCCGGACGGCGTAGATTTCGTTATCCCAGGTAACGATGACGCAGCACGTGCAATTCAACTTTATCTTTCTTCTGCTGTTGCAGCGATCAAAGAAGGTCGTGGTAACGAAGCAGCGGTTGCTGAAGAATTAGCGCAAGCCGCAGAATAATTCTGGCGATTGCGATAAGGCGTAAGCCCTTATTAATCACACGATTAATTAATGAGCAGGGGGCTAAATAGCTCCCTGTATTTTTTAGAGCTAAAAGTGTGGTCTTTTTCCACCGCACTTTAACCGACAGAGGATTTTAAAATGGCTGAAATCACAGCATCATTAGTAAAAGAACTGCGTGAACGTACCGGCGCAGGCATGATGGAATGTAAAAAAGCATTAGTTGAAGCAAACGGTGACATCGAATTAGCCATCGACAACATGCGTAAATCTGGTCAAGCAAAAGCGGCGAAAAAAGCAGGTCGTGTTGCAGCTGAAGGTGTTATCCTTGCTCGCGTACAAAATGGTTTCGGCGTATTAGTTGAAATGAACTGTGAAACTGACTTCGTAGCAAAAGATGCCGGTTTCTTAGGCTTAGCTAACGAAGTAGCTGATTTCGCAGCAGCAAACAAAGGCGCAACTATCGAACAACTTCAAGCACAATTTGAAGAAAAACGTGCTGCATTAGTGGCGAAAATCGGTGAAAACATGACCATCCGTCGTGTTGCTTACATCGAAGGCGATGTTGTAGGTTCTTACTTACACGGCGCGAAAATCGGTGTATTAGTAGCGGGTAAAGGCGCAGACGATGAATTGTTAAAACACATCGCAATGCACGTTGCAGCAAGCCGTCCAGACTACGTTAACCCAAGCGACGTTCCGGCTGAAGTGGTTGAACATGAGCGTAACATCCAAGTGGATATCGCAATGCAATCCGGTAAACCACGCGAAATCGCAGAAAAAATGGTTGAAGGTCGCATGAAGAAATTCACCGGCGAAGTTTCTTTGACTGGCCAACCATTCGTTATGGATCCGTCTAAATCTGTTGGCGATCTATTAAAAGAAAAAGGTGCCGACATCTCTAACTTCATCCGCTTAGAAGTGGGCGAAGGTATCGAGAAAGTGGAAACCGACTTCGCTGCAGAAGTAGCGGCAATGTCCAAAGCTTAATTGAACATTTGAGCAAAAAAGCAGGTGTCAAAGCCTGCTTTTTTATTGCCTGTTGTTCCGAAATCCTCCTTGCAGCAATTCTGTTATATCCCATTTCCTTTTCTTCTAAAATAGCCTACAAAATCCCACAAAGTGCGGTGGGAAATCTGCTAAAATAAACGCCAGTTTTTTATCGACGAAAGGGCGACATCATCGAAAATTGGCAACGCGGTTTCGTACTACATCGCAAATCTTACAGCGAAACCAGCTTATTGGTAGATTTACTGACCGAAGATTTCGGGCGTATCAGCGTATTGGCAAAAGGCGCACGGGCAAAGCGCTCTATGCTAAAAGGCGTGTTACAACCCTTTACGCCTCTACTGCTACGTTGGAGCGGTCGCGGCGATCTGAAAATACTCACCAAAGCAGAACCTGCTGCCATTGCCTTACCCTTACAAAATGTCGCCTTATACAGTGGCTTTTATTTAAACGAACTCATTTGCCGCGTATTGGAACCGGAAACAGCCTATCCGCAATTGTTCCAACACTATTTGCAGTGTTTAACGCACTTAGCCGTATCACAAACCAATGTAGAACCTGCGCTACGCACCTTTGAATTTCAATTATTGCGCACCTTAGGCTATGGCATTGATTTCACTCATTGTGCAGGCTCCGGCAAAGCCGTGGAAGCGGACATGACCTATCGTTACCGCGAAGAAAAAGGCTTTATTGCTTCCTTAATCAAAGATAATTTAACCTTTTACGGGCGGGAATTATTGGCCTTTGAACAAACCCAATTTGACGAACCCTCTGTATTATCGGCAGCCAAACGCTTCACGCGCATTGCATTAAAACCGTATTTAGGCGACAAGCCCTTGAAAAGCCGAGAATTATTTACCCAACACAGCTTATATTCAAAATAACATGGCATTACTTTACAGCGACACCAAACCAAAGAAAAAGACCGAAAATTTCACCGCACACATTCTTGATTTGGATTATCAAGGCTTAGGCGTGACTAAAATCAACGGCAAAACTTGGTTTATTGAAAACGCGCTGCCGCAGGAACGCGTAGAGGTTCGCGTATTGGAAGAAAAACGCCAATACGGTCAAGGTGTAGCGCAGCGTATTTTACGTCCAAGTCCTCAGCGCCAAACACCGCCATGCGTTTATTTTGAACAATGCGGGGGGTGCCAAAATCAACATATTCCCATTGAATTACAACGTTCTGCCAAACAAACTGCATTGGTTCAACGCCTATCCCGTTTACAGCCGGAACCCATTCATTTCATGCCGCTATTGCAAGGTGAACCTTGGCATTACCGTCGTCGGGTACGTTTAAGCGTATTGTTTGACAGTAAAAATCGTAAACTGAATATCGGCTTACGACGTAAAAATTCACAGCAAATTATTCCGATTGAACATTGCTTGGTGCTGGAACAGCCCCTGAATGATTTATTGCCCAAACTGACCGCACTTTTCGCGCAATGGTCAATGCCACAACAGCTAGGGCATATTGAACTGGTTGCGGCAGACAATGGCATCGCTATGTTATTACGCCATATAAAAAACATTGGTGAAACCGACCGCACTTTATTATTACGGTTTGCCGAACAACAGCAACTCATGTTATTTGTACAAGAACATGACAGCATTGAACATTGGTATGGCGAACAGCCTTATTACCGTTTGGGCGATGACATCACCTTGCAATTTGATATTCGCGATTTCATTCAAATTAATACAGAATTAAACCGTCAAATGATCGCAACGGCATTAGACTGGTTGGAGCTTAATCCACAAGATCATGTGTTAGATTTATTCTGTGGTATGGGTAACTTCACCTTACCGCTGAGTCGAAAAGTAAAAAGTGCGGTAGGCATTGAAGGCGTTTCTGCGATGGTAGAAAAAGCCCGCGCCAATGCCGAACGAAACGGTTGTCATAATGTCCAATTTTACCGGACTGATTTGGATAAATCCTTTATCAGTCAACCGTGGGCACGGCAATCGTTCAATAAAATCTTGCTCGACCCACCACGCACAGGTGCGGCATTTGCTTTAAATGCGCTCTGTCAGTTACAGGCTGAAAGCATCCTGTATGTTTCTTGCAATCCTGCGACGCTCGTGCGAGATACGGAAATCTTGCTTGACGCAAGCTACCAATTAGATAAAGTGGCTATGATCGATATGTTCCCGCAAACCGGTCATTTGGAGTCTATAAGTTTATTTCGAAAAAGATAAGGATTCGTTATGGTCGCTGTGAGAGAATCTCATTTATTAAATCCTAAAGATTTTGAGATTGAAAAATGGTGCGCTAACTTGAATGTAGCGGAAAATGTCAAAGCCAACTTAATGACGGCATGGCATTATTCGCAACAGAAAATGACCTTGCGTGCCGAGCATCAGCAGGAAGAAGCCCATTTGCTGACGTTCGGCGTGGAAATGGTGGAAATCCTCAACAGCTTAAACATGGATGCCGATAGCTTGTTCACCGCCATGCTCTTCCCTATTGTCCGCGATCAACTGGTGGATTTAGCCCAAATTGAAGAAGATTTCGGTGCTAATATCAGCAAACTGGTACGCGGTGTTATCGAAATGGATAATATCCGCCAACTCAACATCACCCATTCTGCCAGCAGCTTGCAGGTGGATAACGTGCGCCGTATGTTGCTCGCCATGGTGGATGATTTCCGCTGTGTGATTATCAAATTAGCGGAGCGTATCGCCTTTTTGCGTGATGCCGAAAAAAATTACACGGAAGAAGAACGTGTCCTCGCCGCTAAAGAATGTGCCAATATTTACGCCCCGCTTGCCAACCGCTTAGGCATCGGACAGCTCAAATGGGAACTGGAAGATTACTGTTTCCGTTATCTGCACCCGGAACAATATCGCGCCATCGCCAAATTATTAAAAGAACGTCGTCTTGACCGCGAACAATACATCGCCGATTTTGTCTCCGAGCTTTCCGGTTATTTACAAGAAAATATCCCACAAGTCGAAGTGTACGGTCGCCCGAAACACATTTACAGCATTTGGCGAAAAATGCAGAAAAAACACTTAGAATTCAGTGGCTTATATGACGTCCGCGCGGTGCGCATCGTCGTGCAAAAATTGCAAGATTGTTACACCGCACTTGGCATTGTACACACCCACTTCAAACATCTGCCAAAAGAATTCGACGATTATGTTGCCAATCCAAAACCGAACGGCTACCAATCTATTCACACCGTAGTGTTGGGTAAAGGTGGCAAACCGATCGAGGTACAAATTCGTACCCAACAAATGCACGATGATGCCGAACTTGGTGTTGCGGCGCACTGGAAATACAAAGAAGGCGCCAGCGCTGGCCGTTCCGGTTACGAAGAAAAAATCGCCTGGCTACGCAAACTCTTGGCGTGGCAAGACGATATTACCGATTCCGGCGAAGTCATGGCGGAATTACGCAGCCAAGTGTTCGATGATCGCGTGTATGTCTTTACACCGAAAGGCGAAGTCGTGGATTTACCAACAGGCTCAACACCACTCGATTTTGCCTACGCTATTCACAGTGAAATCGGCCATCGTTGTATCGGCGCCAAAGTGGGCGGACGCATTGTGCCGTTCACCTATCAGCTCCAAATGGGCGATCAGGTAGACATTATCACTCAGAAAAACCCGAACCCAAGTCGTGACTGGCTGAATCCGAACCTCGGCTTTACCCACACGGCAAAAGCCCGTGCAAAAATACACGCGTGGTTCAAAAAACAGGATCGTGATAAAAATATTCCGGCCGGCAAAGAATTGTTGGAAAGCGAAATTAACCGCCTGGGCATCAGCTTAAAACAAGTGGAACAACAAGCCTTGCCGCGTTATAACCTGAAAAACCTCGACGATTTATATGCAGGCATCGGCGGTGGTGATATTCGTATCGGACCGTTAATCAACTTCCTGCAAAACAAATTCATTAAAATTTCTGCGCAGGAAGTGGATGAAGAAATCTTGCGTCACGTCAGCACCAAAAGTGCGGCTAATGCCCAACAAAAAACGGAACGCAAAGATTGCGTTATCGTCGAAGGCGTTGGAAACTTGATGCACCATATTGCACGTTGTTGCCAACCGATTCCGGGCGACAGCATTGTGGGTTACATCACCATGGGGCGTGGCATTTCCATTCACCGTTGTGATTGCGAGCAATTCCTTGAGCTGCAAAGCGCTCACCCGGAACGTGTAGTCGAATCCCGTTGGGGCGATAATTATTCTAACGGCTTCCATCTCAACATTCGCATTGTGGCGTCAGATCGTAACGGTTTATTACGCGATATCACCACCGTGCTGGCAAATGACAAAATCAGTGTACTCGGCGTGTCTTCCCGTACGGATACAAAACGCCAAGTGGCAAACATCGACATGCAAATTGAGCTGAACAACGTGGAAATGTTGAGTAAGATTCTATCCCGTTTGGAAAAACTGGATGATGTCATTGAAGCTAAACGCCTCTAATAACAATAAACAAAGGAAAACCTAATGGACAAAACGAAGGGGCTAACCCACTTAATTAAATCGACCCAATATTCCATGCAAGGCTTAAAAAGTGCGGTTAAATATGAAACGGCTTTTCGCCACGAGCTTTTCTGCTGCCTTTTCATGATTCCCTTGGCATTATGGCTTGGCGATGATGCCATTGAAAAAGCGCTGATGATCGGCAGCGTCTTGTTAGTCTTGGTGGTAGAACTGCTCAATAGCGCCATCGAAGCAGTGGTGGATCGCATTGGTACAGAACGCCACGAACTCTCCGGCCGAGCCAAAGATCAAGGCTCTGCCGCCGTGTTTGTTGCGCTGGTTATTGTCGCGATAACCTGGGCATTCATGTTATTTAATTAAAAACGTAGTCAAAACTGACCGCACTTTACTTTCGCAAATGGAGAGAAAGGAGGGGGGGAGTTTATGAAACAAAAAATGAGCTAAAACAAAGCGTAATATTTTATTAGGAGATGATTTAAACCGTCTCCTTTATTTTTGCCTGAAGCCCTGCTATGGCTTTGCATTCTGACTTACTATGTTTTCCCTTAATGGCGATAGATTGTAAAAACACTTTAATATCTTGTAATTGTGAAATTTTTTCTTCCACCAGCGTCAGTTGCTTAAGCACCAATTTGTCAGCGTAATAATGATTAGCAGTGTGAAATTTGAGTGCATTGAGTTGTTTAATATCTTCTAAAGAAAAACCTAGCGTACGGCAGTTTTTAATAAAAATAAGCTGCGTTATGCTTTCTTCGTCATACGATCGATAACCGTTAGCCTGTCGTTTTGGTTCCGGTAAGACGCCTTGTTTTTCATAGTAACGAATGGTTTCTAAGTGAATCCCGGTACGTTTACTCAGCTCATTGACTTTCATTTCTTCCTCTCCCCAAATATTTACCATTCTAACAAAAAATACTTGATCCCGTAGTCCCTACGGGCTTTAAGCTGTTCTGCACTCAAACAAATTAAGTAAGTAAGGAAGGAAGGAAGGAAGGAAGGAACGAGATGCTACATCAACACAAACACGAACATTCACACGCTCATACACCAACAAATAAAAAGATTTTAAGCACCAGTTTGGTCATTATCAGCAGCTATATGATCATCGAGTTTTTAGGTGGCTATTATTTTAATAGCCTCGCCTTAATGGCTGACGCCGGGCATATGGCAAATGACAGCCTATCGTTGCTCCTCGCCCTCATTGCTTTGTTTTTAAATGCACAAACCCAAAAAAGGTTCGCGCTGTTAAATGGCACTTCTCTGATTGTGGTGGCAATATGGATTTTGGTGGAAGCGACAGAACGTTGGCAATACCCAACGACAATGTTGGCGTTGCCTATGCTAGGTGTTGCCATCACTGGACTCTTGGTAAACATTTTCGTAGCTTGGCTAATGATGAAAGGCGATCATGAAAACTTAAACATCAAAGCCGCCTATTTACACGTATTAGCTGACCTATTTGGCTCTCTGGTGGCAATTATCGCCGGATTAAGCGCATGGCTACTAAACTGGCAATGGGTTGACCTTGTCGCCAGCAGTATTTTAAGCCTACTAATATTGCGAAGCGGTGCCTCTGTTGTCTATCAAGCCTTTAAAGCATTACGAAACAATGAATCGCATTTTGATACAACACCACACCAACATTAAAAAACTGTAACAAAAAAGACCGCACTTTTTATCAAGTGCGGTCTTTTTCTTTTGTGTTTTTATCCTCTAACCTTTCTTATCCAACAAGCGAATATAACGTGTGGCCGATAACCATGCGCCGATGTAGCCCATAATGATGCAAACCACGAGTAAGAAAAGGAATTCCACCAATCCTAAGCCGTTCAAGTTGAAATTGACGGCAAAGATATCAGTCACGTATTTCACTGCACCGGTGAAATAGCCAATGGTGAGGCTACTGAAAATACACGCGAAGAAACCGCCGAGCACGGCATAAATCATGCCTGTATAGAGGAATGGTCGAAGGATGAATTGATCGGTAGCGCCGAGCAATTTCATCACTTCAATGTTTGCTTGATTGCTGTAAACGTCAGCGCGAATGCTGTTGCCGATCACCAAGAAAACGGCAATTGCCATCAGCACGGTACAGAAAATGGCCACATGTGCCACCAACCAAGTCAGGGCGGTCAGTTTTTCCAGCCAATCGTTATCCAAACGCACTTCTTGAACACCTTTGATTTTATCCAAGTTTTCCCGTAATTCATTGCGTTGTTGCGACTCGTTAAACGCTTTGCTTGGTTTAATCATCACCACTGCCGGCAACGGGTTGTCATCCAACACGTCCAACTCTTCGCTAAAACCGGACCAATGGCGAAACTCGTTCAAACTTTCCTGACGGGAAATATAATTTAGTGATTCAACCCCTTCTTGCTGACGGATTTTTTCCACCACCAAATTGGCATCCTCTTCCGACAAGTTTTTATGTAAATACACGGTTAGTTCACTTTCGGGGTAAAACTGCGTGGTGGCGTGATGAATATTTTTCCAAAGCAAATAGCTCACGGTCGGAATCGTTAAAGAGACGGCTATCACCAACACGGTTAGCAATGTCGCAAACTTACGTTTCAGTAAGTCCGCCAACACCGCACGCAGCACGTACACACTTTGCACGCCAAAAGGGAAATTCAGACGAAAACTCATGTTATCTCCTAGCGTAAATAACCTTGCTCAAGCACCAAGCAAGGTTTTGGTTTTTGTTGCACGATACCCATGTCATGGGTGGCGATTAACACCGTCATGCCGAGGCGATTGAATTCTTCAAATAAATTGAAGATCTCTAGGGAGAGTGCACTATCTAAGTTGCCGGTGGGTTCATCGGCTAACAATAATTGCGGTTTATGAACCACGGCACGCGCAATATCAATGCGTTGTTGCTCACCGCCGGACAAGTGTGCCGGCAAGTGATTTGCACGATCACGCAATCCCACACGATCCAATGCCGCCAACGCACGGCTATTGGCATCTTTTGGATGTTGTCCGCCAATAATCAACGGCAATGCCACGTTATCCAACACTGAACGATCGGACAATAAGCGATAATCTTGATGCACCATGCCGATTTGACGGCGTAAAAACGGCACTTCATGACGGGATAAGCGGGTAATATCATGGCCGTTGAACCAAATTTGCCCGCCATTGGCGCGTTCCATGCCCATAATTAATTTCAGCAGGGTACTTTTCCCCGCACCGGAATGCCCCACCAAATAGGTCATGCTGCCCACCGGTAAATGAAAGCTTAACCCTTGCAGCGCCGGTTTTCCGCCCAAATACGCTTTACTCACATTTGCAAATCGAATCATTTTTCTTCTCTAAAAAAACACGTCATTTTTGAACCGCACTTTATTCCTCTTCATGAGCAAATAAAGCGTCAATAAATTCTTCTGCGTTAAATTCGCGTAAATCTTCAATTTTTTCACCTACACCGATATAGCGGATCGGCAAATTAAACTGGTCGGCAATGGCAAAAATCACGCCGCCTTTGGCTGTGCCATCCAATTTAGTTAAGCTGATGCCGGTAAGCCCAACGGCTTCGTTAAATAACTTAGCTTGGCTAATGGCGTTTTGACCGGTACCCGCATCCAACGTCAGCATAATTTCATGCGGTGCACTTTCATCGTATTTTTTCATCACGCGCACGATTTTCTTCAGCTCGTCCATCAAGTTATTTTTATTTTGTAAACGACCGGCGGTATCAGCAATGAGGACATCAATATTACGTGCCGCCGCTGATTGCATCGCATCAAAAATTACCGATGCCGAATCAGAGCCGGTACTTTGCGCCACCACCGGAATGTGATTACGCTCCCCCCACACTTGCAACTGCTCCACCGCCGCCGCACGGAAGGTATCACCTGCCGCCAACATGACAGATTTGCCTTCCATTTGGAATTTACGCGCCAGTTTGCCGATGGTGGTGGTTTTCCCTACGCCATTCACCCCCACCATTAAAATCACATAAGGTTTTTTGCTGCCATCAATGCGTAATGGTTGCGCCACCGGTTTTAAGATCTCGCCCATTTCCAGTTTAAGTTGTTGGTATAAGGTATCTGCGTTTTGTAACTGCTGACGGGTCGCATGTTGCGTTAAATTGTTGATAATTTTTGTGGTTGTCGGCACACCGATATCGGCAATGAGAAGTTGTTCTTCCAATTCTTCAAACAATTCATCATCGATTTTTTTACCAAGAAAGAAACTGCGAAAGCCTGCCCCAATATTTTGTTTGGTTTTCACCAAACCTTTGAGTAATCGGCTAAAGAAACCACCTTCGCTTGGCTTTTCCTGTGTTTCTACCATATCGGCAACGGTACTTTCTTCTTCGTGTTCTTCCGTTTCCACGACAGATTCATCTTCAATATCCACCGTACTTTCGACTTGTACTTCTGCTTCGCTCTCAGAAAGTGCGGTTGAATTTTCCAGCGTTTCTTCAATAGATTGAGTTGACTCATCTGATGGCGCAAGCGTCCACGCTTGTGCCGCTGGGTTTTCCTCTTGAGAGGTCTCTACTTGAACGTCATGGCTTTCAGGCACAAGCGTGGACGCTTGCGACATTGATGTATCTTCCGTTAATGTATTTTCGGTCTCTGCTTCATCTGAAAGTGCGGTCGTTTTTTCTGCCGTTTCTTGCACTTCAGATTCATTAGGGAGCTGTTCTTTTGATTCCGGTTCTTTCGGTTCCGTTGATGCTTCCTGTTTATTTTTGCCTAATCCGAACCAAGACCAAAATCCGCCTTTTTTCTTTTCATCTGACATAAATTGCCCACTCTTGTTTTAAACTTGATAAAATGCCGCTCATTCTAGCAAAAAAACACATCATTTTCCTGCCGATTTATATGAAAAAAGCAACAACACAACAAAGCACAAAAGGCGAAGTGCGCATTATCGCCGGCTTATGGCGCGGACGAAAATTACCTGTACTGCCATCCCAAGGCTTACGCCCTACCGGAGATCGTGTAAAAGAAACGCTATTTAACTGGCTAATGCCCTACATTGTTGACAGTGAATGCTTAGACGGGTTTGCCGGTAGCGGTTCTCTTGGCTTTGAAGCACTTTCGCGCCAAGCGGCAAAGGTGACGTTTCTGGAATTGGAAAAAGCCGTGGCGCAGCAGTTAAACAAGAATATTCAAACCTTAAAATGTGCCGAGCGCGCGCAAGTGGTCAATCAAAATAGCCTGCACTTTTTAAATCAGCCGCAAAATCAACCGCACTTTGATGTGGTCTTTCTCGATCCGCCCTTTCATTTTAATTTAGCCGAACAAGCCATTGCTCTATTAGCGCAAAACAACTGGCTGCGTCCGCAAGCCTTGGTCTATGTAGAAACGGAAAAAGGTAAGGAACCGAACGTACCGGAAAACTGGCATGTATTAAAACAAAAAGACAGCGGGCAAGTAAGTTATCGGTTATATCAAGCGGAGTAATCTCCGCTTTTTTTTCGCTAAAATCGCAACAACTTCACAACATTTTCTTAAGATTTCACCCTATTAATTCACGTTTCATTTATATTTTTTTGTATAAAAAAAACACACTCCTCATACCACCTGATCATCATCATAATTTTCTCACTCTCCATTTGACGACATATTTGAAAGGAATACACTTAGTTCATCACGCAAACGTTTACGTAGTCCTATTAGTCTTGCTGAAACGTTAATGCTTGATTTTTTAACCAGATTAAAGGAGGTTTGAATGACCCACATTATCGTTGCAACGCACGGTAAGTTTTCAGAAGAAATCGTCAATTCCGCCGCAATGGTGTTTGGTGAAGATGAAAACTGCCATGTGGTTACTTTTCTGCCCGGTGAAGGCGGTGAGCACTTGGTGGAAAAATACAACGCCATTATCGCGACCTTGCCGGAAAACGAGCCGATACTCTTTTTAGTCGACTTATTCGGCGGCAGCCCGTATAACGCAGCGGCACGAGTGGCAACAGGGCGCGAAAATACGGATATTGTGACCGGCATCAGTTTGCCGATGTTGTTGGAAGTATTAGATGCAAAAGACAGCGCAAGCCTAGCAGAACTGGTAGAAACCGCCAAAGAAGTGGGCGTTGCAGCAGTAAAATCCTTCCGCCAACCAAAAGAAGAAGCCTCCCCATCCCCCTCAACACAAGCCTTAGCCAAACCGGCAGAACCTGAAAAAACACCGGAAAAAACGACCGCACTTACCGGCAACATGAATATCACCTTGTTACGTATCGACAGCCGTTTAATTCACGGTCAAGTGGCGACCTCTTGGGCAAAAGCCGTGAAATGCGAAGCCATTTTTGCCGTTAACGATGATGTGGCAAACGATCCGCTCCGCCGAGACTTGTTACTCCAAGTCGCTCCGCCTCATTTGAAAGCCTATGTCATTCCGGTAGAAAAAGCCATTAAGGTGTATCACAACCCGAAATATGCAGGCAAAAATATTCTGTGGCTAGTGACCAATCCGTCAGACATCGTGCGATTAATTGATGGCGGCGTGAGAATCGACAAGGTTAACGTAGGCGGTATGACTTATCGCGAAGGCAATAAATTGCTTTCCCAAGCCGTTGCCGTTGATCCAACCGATGTAGAAGCATTCAAACAACTTTTAGATAAAGGCGTGGAATTAAGCTTGCAACAAGTGGCTGCCAATCCGAAAGTGATGCTGACTCACAAAGAACTTGATGCCGTTAAATTTTAATTAGAGGACTCTTTACCATGACAACAATGGAAATTATTTTAGTCACGCTGGTTGCCGCCATTTGCGGTATGGGAAGCGTGTTAGACGAACGTCAAACCCATCGTCCGTTAGTCGCCTGTACCCTTATCGGATTGGTACTCGGTGATTTAGAAACCGGGATTATCGTGGGTGGTACCTTGGAATTAGTCGCCCTCGGTTGGATGAACGTGGGTGCAGCAATGGCACCGGATGCTGCGCTTGCCAGCGTAATCGCCGCAATCTTGGTGATCAAAGGCGGTCAAGACAAAGGCAGCGCCTTAGCCATCGCCATTCCTGTTGCTGCGGCCGGTCAGGTATTAACGATTTTCGTGCGTACCCTCACCATCTTCTTGCAACACAAAGCCGATGATTATGCGGCACAAGCCAATTTCCGCGGCATTGAATTCTGTCACTTTGCCGGTCTTTCCTTGCAAGCCTTACGAGTTGCCATTCCAACTTTCTTCGTCGCACTTGTAGCCGGTACAGACACTGTGACTCACGCCTTGAACTCCATTCCGGAAGTGGTCACTCGCGGGTTACAAATCGCCGGTGGCTTTATCGTGGTCGTGGGTTACGCCATGGTGATCAACATGATGCGTGCCGGTGCGTTAATGCCGTTCTTCTTCCTTGGTTTCGTGATTGCCTCCTTCTCCGGCTATAACTTAGTAGGCTTGGGTATGTTAGGCACCTGCTTAGCCATCGTTTACATTCAATTAAACCCTCGCTTTAACCAAGCACCCTTGCCACAAACCGGCAGCAAACGCAAATTGGCTGATGATGAACTTGAAGGACTATAAGGAATACGATCATGACTGAACAAACTAAATTAGCATTAACGAAAAAAGATATTCGCAGCACTTATTGGCGTTCCACCTTCCTTTTAGGTTCATTTAACTTTGAACGGATGCAAGCCATGGGGTTCTGCGTTTCCATGATTCCAACCATTAAACGCCTCTACAGCAAAAAAGAAGATCAAGCGGCCGCCTTAAAACGCCACTTGGAATTCTTCAACACCCAGCCTTGGGTGGCGTCTCCGATCATTGGCGTAACTGCCGCAATGGAACAAGAACGTGCCAACGGTGCCAAAGACATTGACGACTCAGCCATCAGCGGCGTGAAAGTGGGTCTCATGGGGCCGCTTGCCGGTGTGGGCGACCCGATTTTCTGGGGAACGCTACGTCCGGTGCTTGCAGCACTTGGTGCCGGTTTAGCCATTACCGGTAGCCTACTAGGACCTCTACTATTCTTCATCGGTATTAACCTTTGCCGTGCCTTAACCCGTTGGTATGGTTTCAAATACGGCTACGAAAAAGGGACAGAAATCGTTAACGACATGGGTGGCGGTCGCTTACAAAAATTGACGCAGGGGGCGTCTATCCTCGGTCTCTTTGTGATGGGCTCGCTAGTGTCAAAATGGACCAGCATCAACATTCCGTTAGAATTGTCACGCTATAAAAACCAAATGGGTGAAGAAGTGGTCACGACCGTGCAAAGCGTATTAAACGATTTGCTCCCGGGCTTGGCAGCACTACTACTCACCTTCTTGTGTATGTATTTGCTCCGCAAAAAAATCAACGCCATGTATATCATTTTTGCGCTATTCGGCGTGGGTATCCTCGGCTATCATTTTGGTGTGTTAGCATAATTTAACCTCACATAATCATGGCGCGCGTCTTTTGGCGCGTGCCTGTTTTATTTAGACAAAACACGGTTCAATAAGCGGATTTTCAATGAAACTCAAGGATCTCATCAAAGCACCACCTGCCGAAGGCTACATCAAAAATTCATCGAATTTAGTGACCGCACTTTTTATTCTCGCCGGCATCCTTTATTACCCCACCAACGGCTACGGCTCCGTCATTGCCTTAGCGGCAGCGCTTATCGTGTTATTCGGGCAAAAGATGCTCATTGGGCAAACCAACAAAGATTTCGCCGACATGCAGTTTGCTGAAAAGCAATTCGCACAAACGCAAAACGCCGATTACGCGCGTTTCATCCAAGCCCGCGCCACACAAATTTTGAACGACAATAAAGTGTTATCGGACAAAGGCAAAAAAGAACTCGCCCGCTTGCTGAAGTTTGCCGAAACCGCTTTGGCACCCTCCTCACCATACAAAGCGGTATTCAGCGACATCGATGGCACACTGCTCAACAGCCAACATCAGATCACACCAAAAACGGAAGAAGCCATTAAGAATGTGCTAAAACAAGGTATTCCGTTTATTCCTGTTTCCGCCCGACCGCCTTATGCCATCACGCTTTACACAGAACAGCTCGGCGCACAACATGGCATGATTTGTTACAGTGGGGCATTAATTTTAGATAAAAATCTGACCGCACTTTATAGCGTAACTTTAGAACCGCAGGACTTACAAAAACTCAATGAGCTTTTAGCCAACTTTATGCCTCTTTCCATTAGCTACTACGCCGGTTTGGATTGGTTTTGCAATGATGTGAACAATAATTGGATCAAGCAAGAAAGCGAAATTACGGGCTTAAGCGCCAAGTTGCTGCAAGGCAACCTCACGGAAGTACACAAAATATTAGTCATGGGCAGTGCTGAAGAAATCCAAAGGGTGGAACCCGTGCTGAAACAAGCTCTGCCACACTTAAGCATTCACCGCTCTAAAGACGAATATTTGGAAATCATGAACCCTGCTGCGACCAAAGCGAAAGCCATTCAATTTATGACGCAACATTTGGGCATCAATGCCGAGCAAGTTATCGCTTTCGGAGACAATTTTAACGACTTGGATATGTTGCAATACGCCGGCCTTAGCATCGCCATGGGCAACGCCCCCGATGCCATAAAACAAGTGGCAAAAGAAGTCACCGCCACGAATAACGAAGACGGCATTGCGCTGGTATTGAATCGGGTGTTTGGGAAGTAAACCTAATTAAAATTCAGCGTAAAAAAGGCCGCACTTTTAAGTTTAAAGTGCGGTCGTTTTTTGAGTGAATTTCACTTTCCTTAGAAAAAAGTAATAAAGTGGCATTTTCTCATTAGAAAAAGTATTTTGTATGGTTGCCATGAGTATTTTCTATAGTGGATTACAATGAGTTGGATTGAGTAGTAATGTGTGTTTATATGGGTTCAATACTATAAAAAGGAAAAGCTATGAAAACAAATATGCAAGGGTATGTTTATATACTAGTTTCTAGGAATTGTGAATGTATCAAAATCGGAGGAAGCGATTATCCTCCATTAAAAAGAATTAAAGAGATTAATATTACTGAGCCCTACAAAAGTTTAGGAAAATGGGAGTTAGCTGATTTTAGGCAAGTAACTAACTGGAGAAAGGTAGAATATCAGCTACATTATATGTTTCGTAGTAAATTAAACCGGCAACAAAAAAATCAGAAAGAATTGTTTTATCTATCAATTAAAGAAGCATCGGATGCTTTAAACAAAGTGGATGAAAGTCTAATTATTAATAAACCTAAGGTAGATAGAATGTTCAATGACAAACAATTATTTAATTATTTACAACAACTTTTTATTTTTTCAGGATTAACTCATTGGCTTGAATATCAGGGAATTTGGACGTTTGTATTATTTCCATCAACTTCGGGAGGTCGGTACTTCACTTTAAGTATAGGAGCTCACGAAGTTGCATTCAGTACATTAAACAAACAAGACAATCTAAGCGAACACATGATTTTAGTGGATAGATTAATCCTTGATTTTCCAAATGTAGTTTATTGGATTAAACAGCATGAAGGGAAATTCTTAGAAAATGATTATAAAACTTCTCTACCTAGAGCTATATCCTTATATTTTAAAGGAGACTTTCAAGATACATTAGAATTTTTACAGTTACCAGGAGTACGACGTGCATTAATTGCATACTGGCATGAAGCATTATTTGAATTAAAAGATTTAAATAAAAAAAGCAGTTATGCACGATTTCATAATTACAACGCAATCATTAAACTATATCAGTCCATTAATAAAATATAACCTTACCCGCTCTTGCAGCACCCTTATCTTCTTGAGCTTACCTAAAAACTCACCGCATCTTCCCCAAAAGTGCGGTCTTTTTTTCTAACGTTTTTACGGTGACAATCTCACCCTTTTAAAGGGTTTCGTTGGAAGGCCAAGCATTGACCACGGCTTTCACGAGGGTTGCCAGTGGAATAGCAAAAAAGACGCCCCAGAATCCCCATAAACCGCCAAAAATCAACACGGCGATGATGATAATTAATGGATGAAGGTTGACGACTTCGGAAAATAAAAACGGCACGAGGAGATTTCCGTCTAATAATTGGGAAACAACAAAAGCAATCAGGATATACCAGAATGTGTGAGTGTCGCCGAATTGGAAAATCGCGACCAACACGACCGGAATGGTGACCAATACTGCCCCAATGTAAGGCACCAAGACGGAAAACCCAACCGCCACTGCCAATAGCAACGGATAATTCAAACCGAAAGTTAAGAAGATGGCGTAAGTGACAGCGGTAACCACTAAAATTTCTACCAATTTACCGCGAATATAATTGGCAATTTGCTGTTGCATTTCCACCCAAACTTTTGAAGCAAGTGTACGATTACGCGGCAGAAAACGGCTGACGCCATCAATCAGCTGACGTTTATCTTTAAGTAGGAAAAACACCATTAACGGTACTAAGAAAGCATAAATCCCAAGCGTCACCAAGTTCATGATAGATGCCAGAGAGAGTTTTAATGCCGATTCACCCAAACTGAGAATTTTCTCTTTTACCGTACCGAAAATAGATTCCACGGTTTGCGCATCAATCAGTTCCGGATAGCGTTCCGGCAAAGATAAAAGCCATTCATTAAAGCGATTAAACATGTGAGGTAAATCGCTTAATAAATTCGCTAACTGTGCCCATAAATTCGGAATCAAAATTAATACAACGACAAAAACTAAGCCGATAAAACTCCCCAGCGCTAAAGTCACAGCCAATAACCGAGGACACTTCAATTTTTCATTTAATAAGCGTACCGGCCATTCCAATAAATAGGCCAACACAATCGCTACCAACAACGGCGCAATAAGGTCGCTGAAAAAATAAATGGACACGAAACCGAACAGCAAAATCGCCGCCAATCCCATGGCTTGCGGATCGGTGAAGCGTCGGTTATACCAACTTTTAAACATTTCAATCATGTTTGATTCCTCTATAAAACCTGCCTGATTATAAGGTAAAATCTATGCAAATCACACATTAAGCAGAAGGAATTTCTATGTCGATTACTATCTACCACAACCCTCGTTGTTCCAAAAGCCGTGAAACATTAGCCTTGTTGGAAAGCCATCATATTCAACCGACCATCGAACTGTATTTACAACACAACTACGATGTTGAAACGCTACAAAGCATTGCAGATAAATTGGGCATTACAGATATTCGCCAAATGATGCGAACCAAGGATGAGTTGTATAAAACATTGGGTTTGGACAACCCAAGTCTGACAGCACTGGATTTACTTAACGCCATTGCACAACATTCTGAATTATTGGAACGCCCGATTGTGGTAAACGGCAATAAAGCGAAAATCGGACGCCCACCGGAAAGCGTATTAGCGATTTTATAAAAATCGCCGTTAAAAATTCGTTGGATTTTGTGACCGCACTTTATGGTGTAAGCAAACAAAAATAAACCCGATTCTATGTCGGGTTTATTTTTTATTGGTTAATCTTTCGCAAGCCCTAAATTGCCGATTTTAATCCCTAAATGCCCTAATGCCACCGGAGAGATTTGCTCGCTTAAATAAATGAATAATTCATCCAAATCGGTGAAGTCTTTTTTGATTTTAATTTGATCTTCTACTTTGCGGGTAAAGGTATAGTTTGTTTCATTGCCGTTGATGTGTGCTTCTAAGGTCACATAAATGGTCTCAAAAAAGTGGCTTTTCGCGCCTTCTTCGCCCGGATCGCTGATTCTGACGTTCCATGTGTTGTTAAATAAAATTTCTGTTTTCACTGTCATAATAACCTCATTCATATCAATACATTACATAAACTTTACGAGTAGAAAAAAGCCCGATAATAAAATCTCTTATCATAGAAATCTTATTATCGGGCTTTTCGTAATAGCGATTTGCGTGTTTCGCTTGACGTTGATAGCTGCCTTTGCCTTTCTTATTTCGTTCAACGCGTTGGCGAAAGAGTTTATCGTGTAATAACGCTTGAATTGCATTCTCTTTAATCACACCGCGCTGATGCTGATAGGTCATCGTTCCTTGCGAATTTTGAGGCGGTGTCTGCAAGGCATGTTTTTGTTTTGCCATGATTTTTTCCTCTTATAAATAAAAATAGAATGTGTTTTTTAAGGGCTAAAAAACGGCACACATTATAGCGGATTCCGCTGAAATGAAAAGTCATTGCACGGAAAGCAAAACGTGAAAACCCAATTTTTATTGGCATTTCACTGTCGCCTTTTTGTACAAAAAAAGGTAGAATTAGCCCCTTTTTTATTACCCTCGATAGACTTTTTGAGAAAATTTATGAGTTCTACCCCAAACATCGGCTTTGTCAGCCTTGGCTGTCCGAAAAATTTAGTGGATTCAGAACGTATTCTGACGGAATTACGTTCCAACGGTTATAACATTATTCCAAGCTATGAAAACGCCGATTTAGTGATCGTGAATACTTGCGGCTTTATTGACAGTGCCGTACAAGAATCTTTGGAAGCCATTGGCGAAGCGTTGGAAGAAAACGGCAAAGTGATTGTGACCGGCTGCCTTGGCGCAAAAGAAGATCAAATTCGCCAAGTTCATCCAAAAGTGTTGGAAATCAGCGGCCCGCACAGTTATGAAACCGTGATGAATCAGGTACAAAAATACGTACCGAAACCGGCCTATAATCCGTATGAAAGCCTGCTGCCGGCGCAAGGTGTGAAACTTACGCCAAAACATTACGCCTATTTAAAAATTTCCGAAGGCTGCGACCATCGTTGCACGTTCTGTATTATCCCATCTATGCGTGGCGATTTAGACAGCCGTCCGATTACTCAAGTTTTGGATGAAGCCAAACGTTTGGTGGATGCCGGCGTAAAAGAGCTGTTAATCGTGTCCCAAGACACGTCCGCTTATGCCTTAGACCAAACCAAAGAAAATCAGAATAAAACCGTCTTCTGGAACGGCATGCCAATTAAAAACAATTTAATCAGCTTATGTCGCCAATTAGGCAATTTGGGCATTTGGGTTCGCTTGCACTATGTTTATCCGTATCCACATGTGGACGAATTGATTCCACTGATGGCGGAAGGCAAGCTGTTGCCTTATTTGGACATTCCATTGCAACACGCCAGCCCGAAAATTCTGAAAGCCATGAAAAGACCCGGCAAAATCGACCGCACTTTAGAGCGCATTAAAGCTTGGCGTGAAATTTGCCCGGAATTAACCTTGCGCTCGACCTTTATCGTTGGTTTCCCGGGGGAAACAGAAGAAGATTTCCAAATGCTGTTGGATTTCTTGAAAGAAGCACAGCTAGACCGCGTGGGCTGTTTCAAATTCAGCCCGGTAGAAGGTGCGCCGGCGACAGATATGCCGGATCAAGTACCGGAAGACGTGAAAGAAGAACGTTATCATCGTTTCATGCAACTCCAACAAGCCATTTCCGCGGCTCGCTTACAACAAAAAATCGGCAAAACATTGAAAGTGATTGTAGATAACATCAACGAAGAAGGCATTATTGGTCGTTCCATGGCGGATGCGCCGGAAATTGACGGCTTGGTGTATGTAGATAATCAAAGCCAAAGTGCGATCAATATTGGAGATGTAATTTCTGTGCATATTACGGATGCTGATGAATACGATTTATGGGGAACCTGTTAATCCCTTCAACAAAAATCCTCGCCATGAGGATTTTTTTATGACTTTTGAGAGAGAAAAAAATGCAACCAATCAAAATCCTTTTCGTCTGTTTAGGCAATATTTGTCGTTCCCCGATGGCGGAATATGTTATGCGGGAAAAAATCAAACAAGCCCATTTGCAGCACAAAATCCTGACTGCCAGCGCCGGCACCTCCGGGTGGCACGACGGCGAAGGCATGCACTGCGGCACGGCCGACATACTGGATCAACATAAAATCGCTTCAAATGATTTTGTCAGCCGTAAAGTGCGGTCAAAAGATTGGGCAGATTTTGATTATCTGATTGCCATGGACAATGAAAATTTACGGGATTTGGAAAAGCTATTTGGACATCATCCGGAAAAACTGTTTCAAATCACCGCACTTTGTCCTGATTTAGGCATCGATCACATTCCGGATCCTTGGTACACCAAGAACTTTCAGCAAACTTATGCCTTGTTAGATCAATGTTGCGATGCCTTGTTAACCAAAATTCGTCAAAAACATCATTTGTGATAGAAATGTTAATTTGATACATGCATTTTGTGATCTCTCGCACGTTTATTTCGCCGTGGATTCGGTAAGATAATTACCAGCATAACTGCCGTTATGCCGTGTAAAATTTATAATGAGGTATTTCCACTATGTTTCCAGAATTTAGAGATCTAATTACCAAACTGAAAGTTGAAGATGCTTACTTTGCAAATTTATTTGATAAACATAATGAACTAGACCAACGTATTAAAAACATCGAATCCAATATTGAATTGGGTACGCACAATGAAGTAGAAATGTTGAAAAAGGAAAAACTACGTTTGAAAGATGCAATGTACGAAGTCTTGAAAAAGGCCAGCGCAAAATAAACGAGCATAAAAACAAAAGACCGCATTAAAGTGCGGTCTTTTTTATGGACATTTTTAGTGTTTGCCGCCACAGCCGCAACCACCGTCATGGTGATGGTCGTGATCATGATGGTGACCATGACCACCGCAGCAACCTTCATGGTGATGATCGTGATCATGATGATGGTGGTGGTGATGATGGCCGCCACAACCGCAACCATGACCTTCTTCATCGCTATCATGGTCGTGGCCGCCACAACAACCGCCTTCTTGGTGTAAATGACCGTGTGCGATTTCTTCCAATGTCGCCTCACGGGTATCCACTACTTCCACGGTGAAATGTAATTCTTGACCGGCTAACATATGGTTACCATCAACAACAACATCTGTATCGCCCACTTCAGTAATCACTACTGGCAATGGACCCATATCCGTATCGGCAATGAAACGCATACCGACTTCTAAATCTTCCACGCCAACAAAAACATCTTTTGGTACACGTTGCACCATATTTTCGTTGTATTCACCGTAACCTTCCTCCGGTTTCACGCGAACTTCAAATTTATCGCCCACAGATTTGCCTTCCAAAGCATTTTCTAAACCCACAACAAGGTTATTATGACCTTGTAAATATTGTAACGGTTGATTTACCGGTGCTTCATCTACCAACACACCGTCTTCCGTACGAACTTGATAAGCGATGCTTACCACCACATTTTTTGCAACTTTCATTGTTTACCTCGTTTGTTTTAAAAGAGAATTTCTGCGTCAATCTTAACCGCAGAAAAGCGTTGTCATTTTATAAAAAATCTCATTCGGGAAAAAGGGATTAGTTTAATAAGTAAATTTGTGCACTCACTGAGGCTTTTAATTCCACTTTACCGTTATTATTCAGATTCACTTCATCAGCCACCTCTGAAGAAAAAGATTTCATTTTAGGAACCGATTTCATACCTTCATACAAATACGGTATCTCATTTTTGCTATCCAGATTCAAATTTGCCACTTCATAACCTTTCGCATTCAGGGAAGTTTGGATCAACTGCACTTTATGTTGGAATTGAGCCAAGACGTCTTTAATTATTTCATCTTCAAATTTTGCTGTGGCTTCTTTAGATAGCTTATGAACCACATCGGCAATCGCAAAAGTATCATTTAAGTCAGAAATCACTTGAGATAGCGCCACAAAATCCTTGCTCTCCAACACTAAATCGGCACGCTCAATCCATCCAGATTGCTTACCTTTGCTATCATAACGTACCTGTGTGCTACGTGTATTTTTCTTAATTTCCACCGCACTTTGTTTTTTAATCACCTCTAGCGCGGCATTCGCTTTCTGATTAATAGTTTGGTTTAATTCTTTTAAATTTTTATTTTCATCTTTGATGAAAAGCGTCACTTCCATGACATCATAATCCACTTCTTTAGTCACTTCCGTACTAAAAGAAATCACCGTTTTTTCCAGATCATCAGTGGGTTTTGTTTCCGCATTGGCAGTCAAGGCCATACTTAAAGGCAAAAGCAATAAAGCGAAATGTTTTAATTTCATAAGTGTCTCCTACAGATAAAAGTGCGGTCGATTTTCAGATCGTTTTTTAATGCTTAACGAACGCTTCTTCGTCATCATCTAACTCATCTTCATCATCAAAAAACTCGCCGTCATCGCCGTATTCATCGTCATCTGCATCGGGATCTTCAAAATAGGTACCCCAACCATCATAATTGCCTTTATACTTTTCCAACAATGGCAATAATTCTTTTTGTTGCGCATCAATAATTTCCGGTTTCAATTCCACTTCGCTGATGATGTCACAGCAGAAAATCGCCTTGCCATTTTCCTCTTCAAACTCTTCCGCTTCAGACACTTCATACCCTGCTTTAAACGCCTCCATGGCAATTTTCTCGAGCAGATCAAAATTATGATGAGAAATGTGGTGTTCAATAATATAAAGCGCATCCGGATCACTACCATCATTTAATAAATCAGTGATGATCTCGCGGGTTTCGTTTTGTAATTCAATTAAATCGCTCATAATTTTTCCTTACTGAAAAATAAGAAGAATGGAATAGAAAAGGGAATAAAGAAAAATCTTCTCACAAGGAGAAGATTTTATCTAATAAAAATTATTTTTTAAGTAAATCGCGGATTTCAGTCAATAATTTTTCTTCAGCGCTAGGTTCTTTGACTGCTTCGACTGGTTTCTTCAATTTGTTCAATGCTTTAATCATCATAAAAATTGCAAACGCAATGATGATAAAATCAAATACATTTTGAATAAAGACACCATAATTTAATGTCACCGCCGGAATATCGCCAGCCGCTTCTGCTAAGGTGAGTTTAAGGTCTTTAAAATCAATCCCACCGGTTAAAATACCTAATACCGGCATAAAAATATCTGCCACTAATGAACTGACGATTTTGCCGAATGCACCACCGATGATCACACCGACTGCCATATCAACAACATTGCCACGCATGGCAAATTCACGAAATTCTTTAATAAAACTCATAAACGCTCTCCTAAGATAAATCAAAATATCAACGGCAAAATATTTTCCGATTGGTTAAAAAAGGCGCACATTATAGTGAGTTTGCGCAGAAATAACAATTTTTATTCAAATAAAAAATGCGGTTGGCTGGAATAGCTTCTCGACATCGGAAATATATTTTTTCTCGCTTAAATACACCACAACATGATCGCCTGCTTGAATAACGGTTCTTGAATCCCCAATCAACACGTCATTGCCTCGTAAGATCGCACCAATCACCGCGCCCGTAGGCATTTTTAATTCATTAACCATGCGACCAATAACATGAGAGCTACTTTCTTCACCATGAATAATGATTTCAAGCACTTCCGCCAGTCCGTGTCGCAAAGAAACAACATTTGCTACATCCCCTTTACGCACATGACCAAGCAACGCAGAAATCGTCGCTTGCTGTGGAGAAATCGCAATATCAATGGTGCCGCCTTGAATCAAATTGATGTACGCAATGCGCTGAATCAACACCATGGCTTTTTTCGCGCCAAGCCGTTTTGCCAATAACGCCGACATAATATTGGCTTCATCATCACTTGAAAGAGAAAGGAATACATCGATATTTTCAATGTGCTCTTCAAACAGCAAAGATTGATCGGACGCATCTCCGTTGAACACCAACGTTTTTGATAATCTTTCCGCAAGGACCGCCGCCCGTTCAGCATTACGCTCAATGAGTTTCACGGTGCAATGGTCTTCTAACAATTTTGCCACGCCGGTAGCAATATTTCCTCCGCCCACAATCATTACGCGCTTATAGGGTTTTTCGAGGCGTTGTAGCTCACTCATCACCGCTTTAATATGCACGGTGGCACAAATAAACGTAATTTCATCGCCGGCTTCAATGATTGTTGACCCCTGTGGACGAATCACTTTATCTTGGCGCAAAATCGACACAATGCGGCAATCAATATGCGGCAAATGTTCTTTCAGCGTGGAAATAGAATAACCAACCAACGGCCCACCGTAATAGGCTTTCACCACAACCAAACTGATCTTATCTTTCGCTAAATGCGCCACTTGTAATGCGCCGGGATAGCTAATTAAACGAACAATATCCTGCGTCACCAAATTTTCCGGGGAAATAATGTGATCAATAGGAAACGCCTCGTCAGAAAATAATTTCTCTTTCTCCTTCAAATATTCACTATTACGAATACGGGCAATTTTGGTTGGCGTATTAAACAAGGTATACGCAATTTGGCAGGCAACCATGTTAATTTCATCGGAACTGGTCACTGCAATTAATAAATCCGCATCAGGCGCACCGGCATCACGCAACATCTTTGGTGAAGAGGCTAACCCTTGCATCACCCGCAAATCGTGTTTATCGCGTAAATGCTCCAAACGCAAGGATTCATCGTCAACCAAGGTAATATCATTGTCTTCACTGACCAAATTGGCTGCCAAGGTAGAACCGACTTGCCCTGCGCCTAAAATAATTATCTTCATTTGATTCTCTCCATGGCTAACATTAGCCCTGACGTTTCACCAATTTCGCGTAATAAAAACCGTCGCCACCGTTTATCTGTGGAATAAACTGAAAACCGACCGCACTTTGATTACACGCAAGCACATCAGGCGGTAAATCCAACGGGAGCAATTGCGCATCAGGTGTATTTTGCAAAAAGCGCTCAATTTGCTGACTATTTTCTTCCGCAAGCACAGAACAAGTGGCATACAACAATATCCCGTTCGGTTTTAAATAATGCCACAGGGTGTCTAAAATCTGCCTTTGCAAGGTAACCAACTGATCGATATCGATCTCTTGACGCAGCCATTTAATATCCGGGTGACGGCGAATTACCCCAGTGGCGGAACAAGGCGCATCTAATAAAATGCGATCAAAACGCACCGCACTTTTGCCCAATTTGTCTAGCCATGCTTGTGGATTCGCCGCGTCGCCACACACGACAGTCGCCTGCTGTTGCATCCGTGCTAAATTTTCTTTCACGCGCTGCAAACGATTTTCTTCCACATCCAATGCCATCACATCAGCCTGCGGCGCCAGTTCTAAAATATGGGTGGTTTTGCCACCCGGTGCTGCACAGGCATCTAAAATCACCTCATGATTTTGTGGCTGTAATAATAACGCCGCCCATTGCGCATGAAGATCTTGGACTGTCACACCACCTTCGGCAAACAACGGTAAATTTTGCACGGCGGTCGGCTGAGTTAACCCCAGCGCCTGCGGATGAGACGTCACCTGCGTTTCCATTTGCTGTGTCGCTAATAAAGTGCGGTAAGTTTCCAAGCTGTTTTTTTGCGTATTCACCCGCAACCACATTGGTGGCTTTTGATTATTGGCTTCAATGATCTCGCGCCAGTTCGGATAAACCTTTTTCAGTTTATTCACAAACCAATCAGGATGCAGCGTTTGCCAATGTTTATCCACAATCGCAAGAATATCATCTTGTTCGCGCAAAAATCGACGCAGTACCCCATTCACCAAACCACGAAAACTGTCGGATTTTAAAGATTTCGTCGCATTCACCACTTCATCTACCGCAGCATGCGCAGGGATTCGCATATAAAGCAGCTGATATAAACCGACCAATAGCAAACAATGCACAATGCGCGTTTTGCCTTTAAGTGGTTTATCCACAAGGCGTTTGATAATTTGTTCCAAACGAGGCAGTACGCGACATACACCAAAACAGATTTCTTGCAATAACGGCAAATCTTGCGCTTTCACCGAGGATTGTGCTTCCGGTATCAACGTGGACAAGGATTTACCTTCATCCAACACTTGCAAAATCACTTTCGCCGCCATCGCACGCGTAGAAAGTGCGGTTGTTTTTGGCGGCTTTTTTGTAGATGAGTATTGTTTTTCCATTAGGCCAGCACCTTACCCACTTGGAACCAATCGGCACGTCCGTTTAATAAATCCTGCGCCGACATCGGTTTCTTACCCGCCGGTTGTAATTGCAATAAATTCAGTACGCCATCCGCTGTCGCGATTTGGATACCCTGTTTATCAGCGGCTAAAATCGTCCCCGGTGTTTTATTCACATGGGGCAACACGGTTGCTTGATACACTTTCAGCGTTTGCGGATGATTCTGTCCATCCATTAATTCCAAATAAACCATCGGCCAAGGATTAAATGCGCGAATGTTGCGTTCCAACTGCGCTGCCGATAGCTGCCAATTTAACTTGGCTTCTTCTTTGGAAAGTTTGTCGGCATAATTGCTTTGGGTGTCATCTTGTTTTTCCGCGGTGAATCTACCGGTTCCTAAATTATCCAATACATCAATTAACGCCGACGGCGCAAGCTCTGCCAGTTTGTGATAAAGGCTTGTGGACGTTTCTGTCGGCAAAATATCACAATACACTTTGTGCAGCATATCGCCCGTGTCCAAACCGGCATCCATTTGCATAATCGTGACGCCGGTCTGTGTATCGCCTGCCCAAATTGATCGTTGAATCGGTGCAGCACCACGCCAACGCGGCAACAAAGAACCGTGCACATTTAAACAACCATAGGTTGGTGCATCTAAGACGGCTTGAGGTAAAATCAAACCATAAGCCACCACAACCATCACATCCGCATTCAGTGCGCTCAATTCTAATTGCGCTTCCGGCTTCCGTAAGGATTTTGGTTGATAGACAGGAATCTGATGTTGCTCGGCTAACTGTTTCACAGGGCTGGCTTGCAATTTTTTACCACGCCCGGCAGGTTTATCCGGCTGGGTGTAAACAGCAATAACGTTATGGGAAGAATTGAGTAAAGCTTGTAAATGCTGTGCAGCAAAGTCCGGCGTGCCGGCAAAGATAATATTGAGTGGTTTCATAATGTTCTACGTCATAGATAAATAAAAGTGCGGCTAAAAATTACCGCACTTCTGGAGGATTCACAATTATTTTTGCTTTTCCATTTGTTTTTTCACTTTCATCAGCTTCTCTTTGATGCGTTGACGTTTCAACGGAGAAAGATAATCTACGAAAAGGATGCCGTTAAGATGATCAATCTCATGCTGGATACAAATGGCCAGTAAACCATCGGCTTTTAAGGTAAATTCTTTACCATCACGATCCAAAGCTTTGACGGTGACTTTTTCTTTACGAGGCACTAAAGCGCGAAATCCCGGAATAGATAAACAACCTTCTTCAATACCGGTCTCACCTTCGGAATCCAAAATTTCAGGGTTAATCAATACCAATTGATTTTGTTTGTCACCTTCAATGTCGATAGTAATAATACGCTGTAAAATATCGACCTGAGGCGCGGCTAAACCAATGCCTTCTTCTTGATACATAGTGTCAAACATATCATCAATAATTTTGCGGGTATCATCATTCACATCCAACACAGGATCGCAAACAACTTTCAGATGTTCTTCTGGGTAAATAAGTACGTTTAAAACTGTCATAATTTCTCTTAGAATTTAAAATAAGTGCGTTATTGTAGCCTTTTTCTCATAAAATTCCTATGCTGTAAAAAGCAAAAACCCCCGATGCTCTCACATCAGGGGTTCCTATCAGGCTTGGCGGTGACCTACTCTCACATGGGGATGCCCCACACTACCATCGGCATTACGGCGTTTCACTTCTGAGTTCGGTATGGAGTCAGGTGGGCCCACCGCACTATCGCCGCCAATATTCTTTATGATTTCTATCTTATCTTATTCGCGTCTTCTTAATCTAAAAACAAGCCTTCTCTCAACTCTCTTCTACGTCCACTCTCTTAACTGCTACTCTACTTCGCTCCATGCTCCAGGTCTCCCCAAAAACACTTGAGCGTTGTATGGCTAAGCCTCTCGGGCAATTAGTATGCGTTAGCTCAATGTATCACTACACTTACACACCGCACCTATCTACGTCTTAGTCTTAAACAACCCTTACTGTCTTAAAGACAGGGAGAACTCATCTCTTGGCAAGTTTCGTGCTTAGATGCTTTCAGCACTTATCTCTTCCGCATGTAGCTACCCAGCAATGCCTCTGGCGAGACAACTGGAACACCAGTGATGCGTCCACTCCGGTCCTCTCGTACTAGGAGCAGCCCCAATCAATTCTCCAACGCCCACGGCAGATAGGGACCGAACTGTCTCACGACGTTCTAAACCCAGCTCGCGTACCACTTTAAATGGCGAACAGCCATACCCTTGGGACCTACTTCAGCCCCAGGATGTGATGAGCCGACATCGAGGTGCCAAACACCGCCGTCGATATGAACTCTTGGGCGGTATCAGCCTGTTATCCCCGGAGTACCTTTTATCCGTTGAGCGATGGCCCTTCCATACAGAACCACCGGATCACTATGACCTACTTTCGTACCTGCTCGACTTGTCTGTCTCGCAGTTAAGCTTGCTTATACCATTGCACTAACCTCACGATGTCCGACCGTGATTAGCAAACCTTCGTGCTCCTCCGTTACTCTTTGGGAGGAGACCGCCCCAGTCAAACTACCCACCAGACACTGTCCGAGACCACGTTTCGTCATCTTCGTTAGAACATCAAACGTTAAAGGGTGGTATTTCAAGGACGACTCCATAATCACTGGCGTGACTACTTCAAAGTCTCCCACCTATCCTACACATCAAAATTCAATGTTCAGTGTCAAGCTATAGTAAAGGTTCACGGGGTCTTTCCGTCTAGCCGCGGGTACACCGCATCTTCACGGCGATTTCAATTTCACTGAGTCTCGGGTGGAGACAGCCTGGCCATCATTATGCCATTCGTGCAGGTCGGAACTTACCCGACAAGGAATTTCGCTACCTTAGGACCGTTATAGTTACGGCCGCCGTTTACTGGGGCTTCGATCAGGAGCTTCTCTTTCGATTACACCATCAATTAACCTTCCAGCACCGGGCAGGCATCACACCCTATACGTCCACTTTCGTGTTTGCAGAGTGCTGTGTTTTTAATAAACAGTTGCAGCCAGCTGGTATCTTCGACCGGTTCAACCTTCAGGGGTAAACCCTTACAATCTACGCCGGCGCACCTTCTCCCGAAGTTACGGTGCTATTTTGCCTAGTTCCTTCACCCGAGTTCTCTCAAGCGCCTGAGTATTCTCTACCTGACCACCTGTGTCGGTTTTCAGTACGGTTTAGATAAACCTGAAGCTTAGTGGCTTTTCCTGGAAGTGTGGTATCAGTTACTTCAGCTCCGTAGAGCCTCGTCATCATCTCTCAGTGTTAAGGAAGTCCGGATTTGCCTAAACTCCCCACCTACGAACTTAAACGACCATATCCAACAGGTCGCTAACCTAACCTACTCCGTCCCCACATCGCAGTTTATCCAAGTACGGGAATATTAACCCGTTTCCCATCGACTACGCTTTTCAGCCTCGCCTTAGGGGCCGACTCACCCTGCCCCGATTAACGTTGGACAGGAACCCTTGGTCTTCCGGCGAACGGGTTTTTCACCCGTTTTATCGTTACTTATGTCAGCATTCGCACTTGTGATACGTCCAGCCCACCTCTCGATGAACCTTCATCCGCTTACACAACGCTCCCCTACCCAACAGACTTACGTCTGATGCCGCAGCTTCGGTGCTATATTTGAGCCCCGTTACATCTTCCGCGCAGGCCGACTCGACTAGTGAGCTATTACGCTTTCTTTAAATGATGGCTGCTTCTAAGCCAACATCCTAGCTGTCTAAGCCTTCCCACTTCGTTTCCCACTTAATATAGACTTTGGGACCTTAGCTGGCGGTCTGGGTTGTTTCCCTCTCCACGACGGACGTTAGCACCCGCCGTGTGTCTCCTGAGTATCACTCTTCGGTATTCGTAGTTTGCATCGGGTTGGTAAGCCGGGATGGCCCCCTAGCCGAAACAGTGCTCTACCCCCGAAGGTGTCCGCTCAAGGCTCTACCTAAATAGATTTCGGGGAGAACCAGCTATCTCCCGGTTTGATTGGCCTTTCACCCCCAGCCACAAGTCATCCGCTAATTTTTCAACATTAGTCGGTTCGGTCCTCCAGTTAGTGTTACCCAACCTTCAACCTGCCCATGGCTAGATCACCGGGTTTCGGGTCTATACCTTGCAACTATTCGCCCAGTTAAGACTCGGTTTCCCTTCGGCTCCCCTATTCGGTTAACCTCGCTACAAAATATAAGTCGCTGACCCATTATACAAAAGGTACGCAGTCACCCTCACGGGCTCCCACTGCTTGTACGTACAAGGTTTCAGGTTCTATTTCACTCCCCTCACCGGGGTTCTTTTCGCCTTTCCTTCACAGTACTGGTTCACTATCGGTCAATCAGGAGTATTTAGCCTTGGAGGATGGTCCCCCCATCTTCAAACAGGATATCACGTGTCCCGCCCTACTTATCGTTAGCTCAGTACCACAAAAGTATTTTCGAGTACGGGATTATCACCCTCTACGATTTGGCTTCCCAGCCAATTCCTCTAATACTTCCGCTATCACTAACAGGCTCCTTCGCTTTCGCTCGCCGCTACTCACAAAATCTCGGTTGATTTCTTTTCCTCGGGGTACTTAGATGTTTCAGTTCTCCCGGTTCGCCTCATTATCCTATGGATTCAGATAATGATAGTGGGTTCTTCACCCACTGGGTTTCCCCATTCGGACATCTTGGATTAAACGCCTCTTATCGACTCATCCAAGCTTTTCGCAGATTAGCACGTCCTTCTTCGCCTCTGATTGCCAAGGCATCCACCTTGTACGCTTTGTCACTTAACCATACAACCTCAAGTATTCTTATAATGAATTCAATTTCATAAACTTAAAAGTTAATTTAAATCTAAAATCCACTTAAAATCACAAGATTGAATCGAAAAACACTTAATGTCGCTAAGCAGTAACAGTTAATTTATTAAGAGTCATTGCCTTTTATCAATCACTCTCACTCAGACTTTCTTGAAAGTCTCGTTTTCAGCTTGTTTCCAGATTTTTAAAGAACAGATAAGATGAAAAATCATCTTTAAATGGCGTCCCCACGGGGATTCGAACCCCGGTTACCGCCGTGAAAGGGCGATGTCCTAGGCCTCTAGACGATGGGGACAGCATATAAAGATGCTCTCTTCTCTTTGATATTTTGCTCTTTCCTTGTCTACAACCATCAAACAAACTGTGTGAACACTTAAAGTCGATTCTATCTTTGGTAAGGAGGTGATCCAACCGCAGGTTCCCCTACGGTTACCTTGTTACGACTTCACCCCAGTCATGAATCATACCGTGGTAAACGCCCTCCCGAAGGTTAAGCTATCTACTTCTGGTACAACCCACTCCCATGGTGTGACGGGCGGTGTGTACAAGGCCCGGGAACGTATTCACCGCGACATTCTGATTCGCGATTACTAGCGATTCCGACTTCATGGAGTCGAGTTGCAGACTCCAATCCGGACTTAGACGTACTTTGTGAGATTCACTCCACCTCGCGGCTTCGTCGCCCTCTGTATACGCCATTGTAGCACGTGTGTAGCCCTACTCGTAAGGGCCATGATGACTTGACGTCATCCCCACCTTCCTCCGGTTTATCACCGGCAGTCTCCTTTGAGTTCCCGACCGAATCGCTGGCAACAAAGGATAAGGGTTGCGCTCGTTGCGGGACTTAACCCAACATTTCACAACACGAGCTGACGACAGCCATGCAGCACCTGTCTCATGGTTCCCGAAGGCACTCCCGTATCTCTACAGGATTCCATGGATGTCAAGAGTAGGTAAGGTTCTTCGCGTTGCATCGAATTAAACCACATGCTCCACCGCTTGTGCGGGCCCCCGTCAATTCATTTGAGTTTTAACCTTGCGGCCGTACTCCCCAGGCGGTCGATTTATCACGTTAGCTTCGGGCACCAAGCTCAAGGCCCAATCCCCAAATCGACAGCGTTTACAGCGTGGACTACCAGGGTATCTAATCCTGTTTGCTCCCCACGCTTTCGCACATGAGCGTCAGTACATTCCCAAGGGGCTGCCTTCGCCTTCGGTATTCCTCCACATCTCTACGCATTTCACCGCTACACGTGGAATTCTACCCCTCCCTAAAGTACTCTAGCTACCCAGTCTGAAATGCAATTCCCAGGTTAAGCCCGGGGATTTCACACCTCACTTAAATAGCCGCCTGCGTGCCCTTTACGCCCAGTTATTCCGATTAACGCTCGCACCCTCCGTATTACCGCGGCTGCTGGCACGGAGTTAGCCGGTGCTTCTTCTGTGATTAACGTCAATCGTGATGCCTATTAAACATCACGCCTTCCTCGTCACCGAAAGAACTTTACAACCCGAAGGCCTTCTTCATTCACGCGGCATGGCTGCGTCAGGGTTGCCCCCATTGCGCAATATTCCCCACTGCTGCCTCCCGTAGGAGTCCGGGCCGTGTCTCAGTCCCGGTGTGGCTGGTCATCCTCTCAGACCAGCTAGAGATCGTCGGCTTGGTAGGCCTTTACCCCACCAACTACCTAATCCCACTTGGGCTCATCCTATGGCATGCGGCCTTGCGGTCCCGCACTTTCATCTCTCGACACTACGCGGTATTAGCGACAGTTTCCCGTCGTTATCCCCCTCCATAAGCCAGATTCCCAAGCATTACTCACCCGTCCGCCACTCGTCAGCAAGAAAGCAAGCTTTCTCCTGTTACCGTTCGACTTGCATGTGTTAAGCCTGCCGCCAGCGTTCAATCTGAGCCATGATCAAACTCTTCAATTCAAAAAGTTTAATCGCTCAATACTGCTGACTTAATTAATCATCTATATAAATAAACGAATCTTCGTAGCACTATTCAGTTCAATTTTAAAATCTTTAATGATAAAAACGAATCTTCAAGTGCCCACACAGTTTGTCTGATTGATTGTTAAAGAACATTTGCATAAGCAAGGTTGCGAATTATAAGTAAAGTTTCCATTTATCGTCAAGAAAAAATTTATTTATTTTTTTCTCCCTTGCGGTGCGGAGGCGTATTATAGGGTTCAAGATAAATGGATCAAGCAAATTTTTACATTTTCTTATCGATAAGTTAGAAAAAATACAATTCGCTTATTTTAGCTGCAAAAATGCCTCAGAAAATGACCGCACTTTTTGCCAGTCCGTATATTCGATCTCTTTCGTTGGATCCGTTTCGCCTCCTGTAATTCGCATAATCAACTGAATCATAATACGATCAAAGAAATTGTAGCGTGGATAAAATAGCGCACCGGCAAATACAGCTGACATTGTCGGTTTCCAGGTGATACGCTGTAAAAATTTACGCACATAAATATTCGTCTCTGGTGTCGACTTTTCGGGTTTTCGTGCAGTCAAATTGACCCCGAAGAAGGCTGTAGTTTTTTGGTTCAAAAGTGCGGTGTGTTTTTCCAACGTTTTATAAAGCACTTTATTAAAATGCCCATAACGGATCGAGGCTCCGATAATAATGCGATCATAATTAGCCAACTCATACATATCAGTAATTGACTTCACATCAACATTTTCGTGAATAATTCCTGCAATATAGTTGGCTATTTTTTTAGTTTGTCCATCACGAGTGGAATATAAGATAAGTGTTTTCATTAGGATTTCCAAAATGCCGGTGTAAATAAGACTAATAATGAGAAAATTTCCAAGCGTCCACAAACCATAGTTAAAGTGAGGATCCATTTGGCGCTATCGGGAATACTGACGAAATTGCTACTCACCGAACCAAGACCCGGTCCGAGGTTATTTAAACAGGCAATAACCGCGTTAAACGCATCGAACGTTTCAACACCACAACTGATAACCCCCAGTAAGCACACAACAAAAACCAGTAAATAGGCAGAGAAAAATGCCCAAATACTTTGTATTACCCGCTCATCCAGAACACGCTTACCTAGTTTGACGGGGTACACCAAAGTCGGGTGAATTAAGCGTTTAAGTTCACGTTTTCCTTGTAGCGAAAGAACCAAGATTCGTATGACCTTTAAACCACCACCTGTAGAACCTGCACATCCGCCAATAAAAGAAGCAAATAAAAGTAGAATAGGCAAAAATAATGGCCATTGGTCAAAGCTAGATGTGGTATAACCTGCTGTCGTTGAAATCGATACGGATTGGAAGGCTGCTTGCTCGAGATTCTTGAAAGTCCCATTAAAATGATGATTGGTTAATAACATAAAAAAGCAGATCGTCACCAAAGCGATCTGAATAAACATAAAGAAACGAAATTCCGGATCGCGAAAATAACTCACAAAAATATTTCGTTTACCAAGATTAGAAAACGCATTGAAGTGCAACGCATAGTTACAAGCAGAAATCAGTAAAAAAGCCACGGTAATAAGGTTGACAGCAGGACTATTAAAATACGCCATACTGCTATCATGTGTCGAAAAACCACCGATAGAAACGGTAGAGAAGCTGTGGGTAATCGCATCAAAAGGTGACATGCCCGCGAGCCAGTAGGCAAAGGCACAAAGTAGCGTTAAAGAAGCATAAATAAGCCACAAAGTTTTAGCGGTTTCGGCAATACGTGGACGCATTTTGTCTTCTTTAAGCGGCCCTGAAATTTCCGCCCGATAAAGAGACATACCACCGATTCCTAATAAAGGAATGATCGCCACCGCTAATACAATGATCCCCATCCCACCAAGCCATTGCAATAACTGGCGATAGAACAAAATCGCTTTCGGCAGATTATCTAACCCAACGATATTCGTTGCGCCGGTAGTGGTTAAACCGGAGAAAGCTTCAAAAAAGGCGGAGGATACGGTTAAATCCGGATTATCAGAGAGAATAAAAGGAATGGCACCGAGGCTTCCCATAACAACCCAAAAAGCCACAACAATTAAAAAACCTTCCCGCGAGCGCAATTCTTCCTTATGTTCATGACAGACCCACCAAAGAATCGCACCGGCAATCGCACTCATCACAAAGGATTGAATAAAGGCTTTACCACCACCGTCACCGTATAATAACGCGACAAATGCAGGCAATAACATAGTGCAGGAAAAGCACATCACTAAAATTCCGACGATGCGTAAAATGGATAAAAAATGCACTAAAAATCTCTCTTATTCTATTTTTACTAAACCTAACTGCCCTGCGAATCGTTCCGTTAACGCTTGCTGAAAAAATGCGAATTTATCGGGGCGAATCGCCAAACGTAACCTAACCTGCGCCTGAAAATCTTGTTCCAAAATCAACACCGTATGGTGCTCACATAACGCCTGAAGTCCATTAATCTGTGGATAATCGCACCGCACTTCATAATGCGTATAGTTCACTTTCGTGTCAGTTTCCAATAATTTTAATGCCTGTTGAACGCCGCCACTATAAGCTCGAACCAATCCGCCGGTGCCCAACAAAATACCGCCATAATAACGCACCGTCACCGCACTGATTTCACCCAATCCACTCCCTTGCAACGCGGCTAGCATCGGTTTTCCGGCAGTACCGCTCGGTTCGCCATCATCAGAAAATCCAAATTGTTGAGAATCATTCGGACTACCGGAAACAGCTGCCCAACACCAATGACGCGCACTTGGATGCAATGCCTTAATTTCCGCCCAGAACGCTTTTGCTTGCTCTAAGCCTTCCGTATGTTGCAAATAAGTAATAAAACGGCTTTTTTTAATTTCTTCGGAAAAATCTACCGCACTTTTTGGAATTCGGTACTCAATCATACGTTTGATGCGCTTAAGGAATTTTGCTGATTTTGTATCATACTTTCTGTATTATATCCCGTAATTTTTCCTAATAAATAGCAAAGATGGATAATATCAAAATCACCCAAACACTTGATACGATTGGCTTACGTTGCCCGGAACCGGTCATGTTGATACGCAAACACATTCGCCATTTACAAGAAGGCGACGTACTGCTAATGCTTGCCGATGATCCGGCAACGACTCGGGATATTCCTAGTTTCTGCCAATTCATGGATCATACGTTGCTACATAGCGAAACGGATCAAATGCCTTATCGCTATTGGGTGAAAAAAGGAAAATAACCCAAAGCAAAAGTGCGGTGGGTTTTAAAAACGTTTCTAAAACACACCGCACTTTTCCTATCAAAGATTCATCACAATTTTTGTTGTAATTTATATTCCACTAAATCTTCAATTGTCACCACCGCGTAGCCAAACTTTTTCGCAAATTCAACAATCTGTGGCGCTCTTGCCATCGTGCCGTCATCGTTCATGATTTCACAAATCACTCCGGCAGGTTTAAAGCCGGCAAGACGAGCCAATTCAACTGACGCTTCTGTATGCCCGCGACGTTCCAGCAGACCACCATTTGCCGCGCGTAATGGAAACACATGGCCCGGACGGTGTAAATCTGCCGGTTTCGCGCCATCGGCAATCGCTGTTTTAATCGTTGTCACGCGATCTGCTGCAGAAACACCGGTAGACACGCCTTTCGCCGCTTCAATCGTCACTGTAAACGCCGTCTTATTCACACTGGTGTTATCAGACACCATCGGTGGCAAGGCTAATTGTTGGCACAATTCATCCGTGATACATAAACACACAATGCCACTACCATAACGAATTAACATCGTCATTTGTTCGGGAGTAATGGTTTCTGCCGGGAAAATCAGATCGCCTTCATTTTCACGATCTTCATCATCAAGAACAAGCACGCCATGACCTTGTTTAAAGGTATTGATTGCGTTAATAACGCGTTCTTCTGCGGTGCCGAATTGGGATAATAATGACTGATTCATAGTAAATTCCTTCGTTAAAACTTGAGATACCAGAACCAGGGCTGATGAGGGAGTGTTGCCAATACAAATCGCATATAACAACAAGAGCAACCTAATAAATTAAGTCGCTAAAATTCTCTTTCATCCAGACTTTTACTGTCGGCTTTGGAATTACACCAAATCTGCTGACTTTGCCTATAAAGGCAAACGCTCGTGGGCTTTATGTCTAAACATATTTACCACCGGTAGGGAATTTCGCCCTGCCCTGAGAATGCGGGCACAGTATAGCGCAAAGCAAATGAAGAAAAAATGTTTTTATTTAGAGCTGATTTGCATACAATAGCGCAAATCATTCACCAAATTGAGGCATCTATGCTAGATTCCTCAAAAATAGTGCATGTTATACAACATATTCCTGTATTAACGCATCTTCATCATTAAACTACTTGCGTAAAAACACGATAAATCTCGACCGCACTTTTGCCCATGCTTTCTTTCATAAGGAGATGAGTATGTCCGCTTTTTATTATTTACAAGAAAAACGTAAACAACTAAACCTCAAGGTTAATGATATTTGCCAACGTGCCAATATCACCCGCGCTTATTTCAATCAGTTAGTGAGCGGAAAAATTAAAAACCCGAGCGCAAACAAGCTAAGTGCGATCCATCGCGTGCTACAAATTACGGAACCTAACCATAAAAAAGTCGGTGTTATTTTCGGTAAGTTTTATCCCGTGCATACCGGCCATATTAATATGATTTATGAAGCGTTCAGTAAGGTCGATGAAGTACATGTTATTGTGTGTAGCGACACAGAGCGCGATTTAAAACTATTTTATGACAGCAAAATGAAACGCATGCCAACAGTGCAAGATCGCTTGCGTTGGATGCAACAAATTTTTAAGTATCAAAAGAATCAAATTTTTATTCATCACTTAATTGAAGATGGTTTACCAAGTTATCCAAATGGTTGGCCGGCTTGGGCTGAACGCGTGAAGGAATTATTTAAAGAAAAAGGATTTGAACCTAATATCGTATTCAGTAGCGAAATTCAAGACAAAGCCCCTTATGAAAAGTATTTAAATCTAGAAGTTTCTTTGGTCGATCCTGAACGAGAATTTTTTAATATTTCCGCTACAAAAATTCGCAATAAACCGTTCCATTATTGGAAATTCATTCCGAAAGAAGTACGCCCATTCTTCTCTAAAACCATTGCAATTTTGGGCGGCGAAAGCAGCGGAAAAAGCGTATTGGTGAGCAAACTGGCCACCGTATTTAACACCACGTCGGCGTGGGAATATGGTCGCGAATTCGTCTTTGAACAACTGGGCGGTGACGAACAAGCAATGCAATATTCCGACTATCCACAAATGGCATTGGGGCATCAACGCTACATTGACTATGCTGTGCGTCATGCGCATAAAGTGGCGATTATTGATACGGACTTTATTACAACACAGGCATTTTGTATTCAGTATGAAGGTAAAGCGCATCCATTTTTGGATTCCATGATTAAAGAATACCCTTTTGATGTGACCATTTTGCTAAACAATAATACCCAATGGGTGGACGATGGTTTACGCAGTTTAGGCAGCCAAAAGCAACGACAACGTTTTCAACATTTACTCAAAAAATTGTTAGATAAATACAAAGTGCCTTACATTGAAATTGAATCACCGAGTTATTTAGACCGTTACAATCAAGTTAAAGCCATCGTTGAAAAGATACTCAACGAAGAAGAACTCCCCGAACTCAATAGCGAGCATGGGCATTCCATTTTTTAAATTAGAGAGACTATGATTTTATTTGCAGGCGATCCCCATGGCAGTTTTGACCACCTTTATCCATTCATAAAAGAACATAAGGATGTGGCATTGGTCATTCTTGGCGATTTACAACTCACCACCCCGGAACCGTTGGAGAAACTGGCGCAATATGCGGATCTTTGGTTTATTCACGGTAACCATGACAGTAAAACCGTTGCGGCCTTTGAATCCCTTTGGGGAACAGAATGGCATACGCGCAGCCTACATGGTCGGGTACAAGAAATTCAAGGAAAACGCATTGCCGGGCTAGGCGGCGTGTTTCGCGGACAAATCTGGATGCCACCGAATAAACCGCTCTTCTTTGACCCGATTCACTATTGCCAATATTGTTCACAAGAAAAAATCTGGCGCGGCGGTGTGCCGTTACGTCACCGCACTTCGATTTTCCCATCAGATATTGAAGTGTTAGAACAACAGCAAGCCGACATTTTGATTTGTCATGAGGCACCAAAACCGCATCCATCAGGTTTTGCTGTAATCAATCAACTGGCCGAAAAAATGGGCGTTACACAAATTTATCACGGCCATCACCACGAAAATTTTCAATATACGACACCGGCGCAGCAACGATACCAAATTATCAACGTAGGATTTCGCAGCTTATGTGATATACAAGGGAACTACCTTCATATCGGCGTTGATGACCGAAATTTATAATTTTCTCAAAAATCCCCAAAAATCTGACCGCACTTTGCATAAAAGCTATTTATTTATAGGTCGTATAGGGTTATTTTATGTCACCTACTCGTTTACTTTTTAGGATTTTTTATGTTGTTAAAAAATAAAACCTTAGGCAGTGCCTTAATTATAGCAGGAACCTCTATTGGCGCCGGCATGTTAGCCATGCCATTAACCTCTGCCGGCATGGGCTTCGGCTTCACTGCCGCCTTGTTGTTCGGGCTTTGGTTACTTCTCGCTTACAGCGGATTGTTGTTTGTAGAAGTGTATCAAACCGCACAACGTAAAGATGACGGTGTCGCCACCTTAGCAGAAAAATACTTCGGCATGCCGGGCCGCGTGATTTCTACGGTTTCCTTATTTATTCTCCTTTACGCCTTATCGGCTGCCTATATGACCGGCGGCGGTTCATTATTAGCTAACGTATTACCGGCCGATCTCTTCGGCTCAAGTGACAACACGCTGAAAATGTCCATTCTTGCTTTCACCGTGCTTCTTGGCGCCTTTGTCGTCATTGGTACCAGTGGTGTTGATGGCATTACCCGATTGCTCTTTTCCGGCAAAATCATCATCTTCATTCTTGTATTAGCCATGATGTTGCCACGCATCAGCCTTGAAAACCTCATGGAAAAACCATTGGATTATGCGTTGATTTTATCCGCCGCACCGATTTTCTTTACCTCTTTCGGTTTCCATGTGGTCATGGGGAGCATCAATAGCTACTTAGATGGTGATGTAAAACGTTTTAAAAACGCCATTATTATCGGTACATCCATTCCATTAGTTGCCTACTTATTATGGCAGCTCGCGACTCACGGCATTTTAAGTCAACGTGAATTTGTTTCCGTGCTAAAAGACAACCCAACGCTCACCGGCTTAATCAACGCCACCAAAGCCCTGACCGGCAGTTTGAGTAGCGTATTAAGTGTCTTTTACTCACTTGCCTTAATCACCTCCTTCTTAGGTGTGGCATTAGGCTTATTTGAAGGGCTCAACGATTTATTCAAACGTGCAAAAATGCCGGCAAACAGAATTAGCTTAACCATCACCACCTTTATTCCGCCGTTGCTGTTCGCCCTGTTCTATCCAAACGGCTTCTTAGCGGCTCTAGGTTATGCCGGTTTACTGTGTGCTTTCTACTGTTTGATTTTGCCTATTGGATTAGCATGGCGCACAAGAAAACAACATAAAAATTTACCTTATCGCGTTGCCGGTGGAAACTTCGCACTGGTTGTCGCTTTACTTATAGGGATTTTAATCATCGTTATTCCATTCCTGATTCAAGCCGGTGTTCTCCCGCAAGTTATCGGCTAAAAAACAAATAAAAAAAGCACCGCACTTAGTGAAAAAGTGCGGTGCTTTTTTATGGCGTTTCAAATTATTTTATTGGTCTGAACTTCGCATGGCTACGCTGTAAGATCTGCAGTAAATTCTGCTGTTCCGACTCACCACATTGCTGTTTTAATTGCAACAAATTCATGCGTAAATGTTGCAGACGATGAATATGCTTGGCGATATCTTGAATATGCCGATCGAGTAATTGATTAATTTCCGTCTTTTGTTGTTCCGATGCGGTGTCTAAACTCAAGAGCAATTTGATTTCTTCCAGGGACATATCCAAAGATCGGCAATAACAAATAAATGACAAGCGCTGCACATGTTCGTCCGTGTATAAACGGAAACCACCTGCAGAACGTAGCGGGCGTGGCATGATGCCTTTTTGTTCATAAAATCGAATGGCATCCACACTACAGCCAACTGCTTTGGCTAACTTCCCTATTTTCATCTCATCTCCGTAAAAACGCCTGAAAAAGACACCGCACTTTTATGCCTCAGAACGAAATTCAGGATTAATATAAAAAATGAGTTCGGTAATTTCCGGCAACTGCTGCTGAATAACGCCCAATAATGCCTGTTGGCGAAACAAAAAACTTTGGCGAACCATGGCATTGGCCACCTCAATACGCAAACTCTGTTGTTCAATATTGGCAATACGATACAGCCCGGCAAATTCCACGGGAAAGAACGCTTTCATTTGCTGATTTAATTCATTCAGTCGAACGCCTTTTTGCATCATTTTCGCCAATGGCGAATCTTGCAATAAAGTCTGAATATTGATCGGTTTTTGATAACGCATTGCCTTGTTTTCCGCTTCTCCGCCCTAATATTTATGACATTGTAGCGAAATTCCGCTACAATACCGACAATTTTTTGATAGTGAAATCCCTATGATTATTTCCAACAAAAGCAAACACAATTTTTGGTCGCGACTGCTTCTCGGCATGCTGGCAATTTTTGTTTTGCCCGCAACGCAGGAACTGAATTATCCCGCCGCTGTTGGTAATGAAAACTATCAAAATACGCAACAACAAAATGCACCTCAAATTTTAACGGCGGTGTCTTTATTACAACAAACCCGCCAGCAACAATGTCAACCGCAACAGACCTTACCGGCAGTTGAAATTCTCTCCCAAAATGAACCGCACTTTTCGCGTTCACCGTTTATTTCTCATGCGCCAATTCGTGCCGGACCGGTATTCATTTAGCCTCGATTGTCTTATTTATTCCGTCGTTTAATGTCATTAAACGATTTCATTTATCTGTTTTTAAAAAAGAAAGAATTATGCTTAGAACTATTGCAACTAAAATTTTTGGCAGCCGTAACGACCGTGTTTTGCGCCGCCTCAATAAAATCGTCGTCAAAATTAATAAACTTGAGCCGGAATACGAAGCGTTAAGCGATGAACAACTCAAAGCCAAAACGGCGGAATTCCGTGATCGTTTAGCACAAGGCGCAACCTTGGAAAGTTTAATGCCGGAAGCATTCGCAACCGTGCGTGAAGCCAGTAAACGTGTACTTGGTATGCGTCATTTCGACGTACAACTTATCGGCGGTATGGTACTAAACAGTCGCTGTATCGCGGAAATGCGTACCGGTGAAGGGAAAACCTTAACTGCAACATTACCATGTTACTTAAACGCCTTGCCAGGCAAAGCCGTGCATGTGGTTACCGTGAATGACTATCTTGCCCGCCGCGATGCGGAAACCAACCGTCCATTATTCGAATTTTTAGGTCTGACTGTCGGCGTAAACGTGCCGGGCATGTCGCCGGAAGAAAAACGCGCAGCATACGCAGCGGACATTACTTATGCTACCAACAGCGAGCTAGGCTTTGACTATTTACGTGACAACTTGGCGCACGCCCCGCAAGAGCGTTTTCAAAAAGATCTCTACTATGCGTTAGTGGACGAAGTGGACTCCATCTTAATCGACGAAGCGCGTACGCCGTTAATCATTTCCGGTCAGGCAGAAGACAGCTCCGAACTGTATATTGCTATCGATAAGTTGATTCCTGTCTTAATTAAACAAGACAAAGAAGATACCGAAGAATATCAAGGCACAGGCGATTACACGTTGGATTTAAAAACCAAACAAGCTTACTTGACCGAACGTGGGCAAGAAAAATGCGAACAATGGTTAATTGAACATGGATTCATGAAAGACACCGAATCCCTTTATTCACCGTCTAAAATTTCTTTGTTACACCACGTTATGGCGGCATTGCGCGCTCATACTTTATTTGAACGTGATGTGGATTACATCGTGAAGGATGGTGAGATTGTTATCGTAGATGAACACACCGGTCGTACGATGGCAGGTCGTCGTTGGTCGGACGGCTTACACCAAGCCATCGAAGCCAAAGAAGGGGTTCGAATTCAAAGCGAAAACCAAACTGTCGCCTCTATCACTTACCAAAACTATTTCCGTTTATATGAAAAATTAGCGGGGATGACTGGTACGGCGGATACGGAAGCCTTTGAATTCCAAAAAATTTATGGCTTAGAAACCGTCGTCATTCCGACCAATCGTCCGATGATTCGTGATGATCGCACTGATGTGATGTTTGAAACAGAAGAATACAAATTCAACGCCATTATTGAGGACATCAAAGATTGCGTAGCACGTAACCAACCAGTGTTAGTGGGAACAATCTCTATTGAAAAATCCGAATTACTCTCTAATGCGTTGAATAAAGCTGGCATTAAGCATAATGTGTTGAACGCCAAGTTCCACGCACAAGAAGCGGAAATTGTCGCTAATGCAGGGTATCCGGGAGCCGTCACTATCGCCACCAACATGGCGGGACGTGGTACCGATATCGTGTTGGGAGGTAACTGGAAAGCGGAAGTGGATAAACTGGAAAATCCAACGCCGGAACAAATTGAGGCGATCAAAGCCGCATGGCAAGAACGTCATAACATCGTAAAACAAGCCGGAGGCTTGCATATTATCGGTACAGAACGCCACGAATCCCGCCGTATCGACAACCAGTTGCGCGGTCGTTCCGGCCGTCAAGGGGACCCGGGTTCTTCCCGCTTCTATTTGTCCTTAGACGATGCGTTAATGCGTATTTACCTCAATGAAGGCAAACTTAACATGATGCGCAAAGCCTTCAGTCAACCTGGCGAGGCCATGGAATCCAAGCTGTTGGCAAAAGTCATTTCCTCCGCACAAGCCAAAGTGGAAGCGCATAACTTCGATGGGCGTAAAAACTTACTCGAATTTGATGATGTAGCAAACGACCAACGCCATGCGATTTATGAACAACGCAATGAATTGTTAGAAAATGACGATATTTCCGACACCATCGATGTGATTCGTCAAGACGTCTTCAACAGCATTATCGATCAATATATTCCGCCACAATCACTGGAAGAACAATGGGATGTGCCGGCATTGGAACAACGTTTAAAACAAGATTTCGCGCTGGATTTACCTATCACCAAATGGCTGGATGAAGACAATCATCTGCATGAAGAAACCTTGCGTGAGCGTATTATTCAAGCGGCTACTGATGAATATAAACGCAAAGAAGAATTGGCCGGTGCACAAACCATGCGCAATTTTGAAAAAGGAGTGATGTTACAAACTCTAGATGAACTTTGGAAAGAACATTTATCTGCGATGGATCACCTACGCCGTGGTATTCATTTACGCGGTTATGCACAAAAAGATCCGAAACAAGAGTACAAAAAAGAGTCTTTCCAAATGTTTACCGAAATGTTGGATGCTTTGAAATTAAGTGTGATCACCACCTTAAGTCGCGTCCAAGTTCGCACACAAGAGGAAATGGAAGAAGCAGAACGTTTACGTCAAGAATTGGCGCAACGCGAGGCGGCAGCAATGCAGTATCATAATGAAGAATCACAGGATGAACAAGGCGCTCAAAATGCGGTGGAAGAGCACCATAAAATCGGGCGTAACGAACCTTGTCCATGTGGTTCCGGTAAAAAATACAAACATTGCCACGGCAGTCGTGCCAGACATTAATTGGAAATAAATAAAAGTGCGGTTAGAAAAACAATTCAATTTTTAACCGCACTTTTTTTCATGAATATGAAATGAAGGATAGAAAAATGGGGAAACCGCTTGTACAGGTTGCAGCCGGGATTATTCGTAACGAATTCGGTCAAATTTATTTAACCCAACGCCTAGAAGGACAAGACTTTGCACAGTCCCTAGAGTTTCCTGGCGGTAAAGTTGATAAAGGCGAAACACCGGAACAGGCATTAAAACGGGAACTAGAAGAAGAAATCGGTATTGTGGTACTCAATGCACAGCTGTTTGAGCGCTTTGAATTTGAATACCCAACCAAAGTGATTTCTTTCTTTTTTTATCTGGTAGAAGAATGGGTTGGCGAGCCCTTTGGGCGTGAGGGACAAGAAGGTTTCTGGTTGGCACAAAACGAACTGGATGCCAGTCAATTCCCTCCGGCAAATGCCAAACTCATTCAACGTTTATTAGCCGAATCTTAACTCTCGCCCATAAAAAAGACCCAACAATTGTTGGGTCTTTGAGAAAAACAAAAAGCTTAATTATTTGCCCATTGCCGCTTTAACTTGTTTTAATTGTTCAGTTGCTTGGGAGCAAGCTTGCTCTTGTGCAGCTTCTGGCAAAGCAGATAATTGTTGTTTGCTTACGTCATATTGTTGTTTCAACATCGCTTGTTGTGCTGCAGGTGCTGCACTTACAAAAGAATCGATTTCAGCAAAATATGCTTCGCAGCTTTTAGATAAGCCTGCAGATGCGGACATTGCAAAACCGGATAATAATACTGCAACTAATAGTTTTTTCATTTTTTTCTCCATAATGGTTTGAAAATATCGCCTCAAGTCAGGCGACGGTCTATTATACGAATTTTAGCGATAAAAGAGAAAAAATAATAACCATTAGGCATTATGAGGTAGCACAAAACTCAATAGTCAAGGCTTCCAGTTGCAGCCAAATATCATCATTAAATTCTTGTTTTACACTACGCTCAACTTCCGCAAGTTGTTGGCAAAAAAGATAAAGTTTGCGATAAGTTAAACGTTGGACAGCTTGCGTAAACAACGCCCGGCGATTCTGCCATACTTTTAAACGATCAAAGTGTTCACGCAGCTGAGAAGTAGGTAATAACGAATCAAGCGATGGCCGTTGCTCAGTTTTGCTAAGTTCGAATAACGTCATTAAATCCCGCTGCAACGTGCGTAATAAAACAATCGGCTGAACATCTTCCTCTTTTAAACCATTTAAAATCCGGCAAGCGCGAGTCGCTTTCCCCGACAGCATGGCATCCACCCATTGAAACGGGGTAAATACCGAAGACTGCTCCACCACGCTATTAACACGAGCAAACGTCAATTTACGATCAGGATACAATAAATCCAGTAATTGCAGCGTTTGTTTGAGTGCCAACAGATTATTTTCATAACTATAACAAAGCAACTGCACCGCTTCCTGCTCAATACTTAACCCCAACGATTTTGCCCGATTAACCACCCAGCGAGGCAGTTGTTCCGCATTTGGTGTTTGGCAATTAATGACGACAGCTTGCGGTTCATATTGGTTAGCCGCTACAAACCATGCTTGTTTTTCCATAGCTTTGGTCAACTTAGCAAAACGAAACACCGGCAACACATCAGGCGTCAGTAAAGAGATAAACTCTGATAGTTTGTTTTGTAAAAGTGCGGTCAAATTTTCAGGTAAATCTAATACGATAGTCTGCTTATTGAAAAATAAGCCCATAGATTGCACCCGCTCGAACAAGTCATTCCAGTCGGTGGAGGCGTTAATTTCTAGCCCTATTTTTTCATCAAATAGCGCTTTCATTGCCGCTTGTTGAATGGCATCCAGACTTTCTTCAATTAATAGAGGATCTTCCCCCACTAAAAAGTAGAGCGCAGCTAATTTGCGCTCTAACGAAGGAATAAGTTGCTCAGGAAATAAACGGTTCATTATTTCGGTTGGATTTGATGTTGCAAGGCAACCATTTTGTTTATTAACTGACGTGCTGCTTGCTCGCGCATGTCTTGCCAAATCACCTCTTTTTCCGATGATTTCGCTAAGGCGGCACGTGAATAATCAAAGAACGTACGATTCACTTTAGTCGAAATTGGGAAAGCCTCTTTGTTTGGCAATTTCACACTGGCTTCCACGTCTAAAACTAATAGTTTTTCTGCTTCACGACCTTGTTTAAAAATAGAAACCACATGCTCAGATGTCGTTGTCTTATTCAAACGTAAAACCGGCACACCCGCCTTAGCTTCCACCAAATTAACATTATTCAACTGTAATTGACGACGCATAGACACCGCCATGTCACTATAAGGATCGCTACTTTCCAAGTGTAAGGTTTGCAATTCTTGCGGAATCAATTCACCGTTTTGGAAATGAAATCCGCAAGCGGATAAAGCAAAAACACTGGCGGTAAGAAGTAAGGTTTTGAGCTGTTTAAACATAAAAATCACCTTAAAAACCGACCGCACTTTGCGTTAAGTACGGTCACTTTTTTGATTAGATTACTGCGGTTTCACCACAACATTAAGCAACTTGCCGGCAACATAAATCACCTTAACGATTTGCGTTCCGTCGGTAAAACGTTTGACGTTTTCATCGGCAAAGGCGATCGCTTTCACACTTTCTTCGTCTGCATCTGCAGCGACAGTGACTTTACCACGCACTTTCCCGTTCACTTGAACCACAATCAATTTTTCATCTTCAATCATCGCATCAGGATCCGCTTCCACCCAAGGCGCAAAGTCGATAATGTCTTGATTGCCCAGTTCTTTCCATAAACGGAAACAAATGTGCGGCGTAATTGGATAAAGCATACGTACGACAGCGCTCAAGGCCTCAGCCATCACAGCACGATCTTGTTCGTCATCCAACGGCGCGCGGGTCAACTTGTTCATTAATTCCATGATTGCCGCAATCGCCGTATTGAACGTTTGACGACGGCCGATGTCATCGCTTACTTTCGCAATGGTTTTGTGGACATCACGACGTAACGCTTTTTGAGCGCTAGAAAGTGCGGTCGGATTGACGGCTGTTTTTGTTGGATTTTTGCTGTATTCAAACACCAAATTCCATACACGCGCTAAGAAACGTTTCGCGCCTTCCACACCAGATTCTTGCCACTCCAAGGTCATTTCCGCAGGCGAGGCAAACATCATGAACAAGCGCACAGTATCCGCACCGTATTTTTCCACCATTTCTTGCGGGTCAATACCGTTATTTTTGGATTTCGACATTTTCGTCATACCGGCGTGCACCAGCTCATGACCTTCGTCATCCACCGCTTTCACGATACGACCTTTGTCGTCACGCTCTAAAGTCACTTTGGTTGGTGAAACCCAAATACGCTCGTTGGTCGGGCTGGTGTAATAGAACGCATCCGCTAACACCATGCCTTGGCATAACAATTTATTTGCCGGTTCATCACTGGTCACCAAGCCTGCATCACGCAATAATTTATGGAAGAAGCGGAAATACAATAAATGCATGGTCGCATGCTCAATACCGCCGATATATTGATCCACAGGCAACCAGTAGTTCGCTTCTTCGCTATTTAACATGCCTTGTTGATATTCCGGGCAAGTGTAACGGGCGTAATACCAAGAGGATTCCATAAAGGTGTCGAAGGTGTCGGTTTCTTTTAACGCCGGCTTGCCTTGATAGGTCGTTTTCGCCCATTCAGGATCCGCTTTAATCGGGCTGTTCACGCCATTCATCACCACGTCTTCCGGCAGGATGATGGGTAAATCTTCCATTGGTACCGGCACTACATCGCCATTTTCCAAGGTTAACATTGGAATCGGCGCGCCCCAATAACGTTGACGGGAGACGCCCCAGTCGCGTAAACGGTAATTCACTTGGCGTTTGCCCACGCCTAATTTTTCTAATTTGTCGGCAATGCCATTAAATGCCGCATCAAATGGCAAGCCATTAAACTCACCGGAATGAATCAGTTTGCCGTGTTCGGTAAAGGCTTGTTTAGTTAAATCAATTTCTTCACCGTTCATCGGTTCGATCACTTGTTTTAGCGCCAAACCGTATTTTTGTGCGAATTCATAGTCGCGTTGATCGTGTGCCGGCACGGCCATCACGGCACCGGTACCATAATGCATTAATACAAAGTTCGCCACCCAGACAGGCACTTGTTCACCGGTTAACGGATGCACCGCATACAAACCGGTAGCCATGCCTTTTTTCTCCATGGTGGCAATGTCCGCTTCCGCAACTTTAGTGTTTTTCGCTTCTTGAATGAACTCTGCTAATTCAGGATTATTTTGCGCAGCAAGTGTCGCCAATGGATGAGCTGCCGCTACCGCCACATAACTCACGCCGTAGAAGGTGTCCGGACGGGTGGTATAAACGGCTAATTTTTCGTTGGTATCTTTAATATCAAAGGTGATTTCCACGCCCTCAGAACGACCAATCCAGTTACGCTGCATGGTTTTGACTTGATCCGGCCATTGCGGTAAATCGTCTAAGCAATTCAATAATTGCTCGGCATAGTCGGTAATTTTAATAAACCATTGTGGAATTTCTTTTTGTTCCACCGGTGTATCGCAGCGCCAGCAACAACCTTCATGCACCTGCTCGTTTGCCAAGACGGTTTTATCGTTCGGACACCAGTTCACCGTAGAGGTTTTCTTATACACCAAGCCTTTTTTGTATAGCTCGGTGAAGAACCATTGTTCCCATTTATAATATTCCGGACGGCAGGTGGTTACTTCGCGATCCCAGTCATAACTGAAGCCTAACAATTGCAACTGGTTTTTCATGTATTCAATATTTTCGTAAGTCCATTTTGCCGGGGCGGTATTATTTTTTACCGCCGCGCCTTCCGCCGGCAAACCAAAGGCATCCCAACCCATTGGTTGCAATACGTTTTTACCAATCATGCGTTGATAACGGGAAACCACATCACCGATGGTGTAATTACGCACATGCCCCATGTGCAAACGACCGGATGGATACGGCAACATGGAAAGACAGTAATATTTTTCTTTGTTGTTATCTTGTACCGCTTTGAAAGTTTTATTGTCCTGCCAGAATTTTTGCACTTCCGGTTCAAGCAAATCAGGACGATATTGTTCTTGCATAAAAAATCACCTTAAAAATAGACCGCACTTTAGCGGGTTTTAACTTAGAAAATACGCCATAGAATAGCGTAAAATGGGGAAAAATAACAGGAAGTGCGGTGGGAATTTCGGATATTTTTTACGGCTTAACTTGGTGGCAAGCCTCATATAATGGCAATAAATCACGAATGCTTTCCACAATAAATTGCGTCACATCTAATTTATCTAATTCCGCTTTTTCTACATTTCGCCCAATGCACCAAAAATCCTCGTCAGAACGCAAAGTTAAGTCCTTTTGGCTCAACTGGCTGACTTTACGGAAATCATCGTATTCGCTTTCATCACCACGCCAAATATCCAATTCGGCAAAGCGAGCAAAATCAACATATTCGAGCCATTGATTATATTGCTGCACGTTAATTTGTGACCGATCAGCGCGATAACAATGCCAATCTAAACTCACCGATAAACGACGACGATTGAGCAACACCGACAAAATCGCGGCGGAATTGAGGTTATATTCATATTTAAAATAGGCAAAGAAATGGCCACGCACTTGCCAACCGTTCGTCCAACTTTCAATATGCGGCTTGGCAAAGGGCGTACCGAGTTCGGCAGAAACCTGCAAAATCGTTGCCTTCCACCGATCCCAATGGGCTTTGTAATCCGCCTTAATATGCGGAATATCTTCGGGACAAAACTTTTTCATTTGGGCAAATTGAAAGAATGGAATGTTGAAGAGATCGCACGCATCGGCATTAATGAAATTCATAATTTTTCCTAAAAATCACTGTAATTTTTAACCGCACTTTGGGTGAAATAGCGCTTATCTTCCCAGCGCAACATGGTGAGACGATTATTCCAAACACAGCCGGTATCGAGGGCATAAATATTCGGTGGCGTGATTTCATCCACTAAGCTCGCCCAGTGGCCAAAAACAATATTTTCGGTTTGATACAGCGGATTGTCTAAAGCAAACCACGGCGCAAGGTTTTCCGGTGCATCCTTGATGGGCAGTTTACATGCAAAATCGAGGCGATGATCCCGATAGCAAAAACGCATGCGAGTAAAGGTATTAATAATGTAACGCAGACGATCCAGTCCTTTTAAATTTGGCGACCAACGATCAGGCTGTTCCGAATACATATTTTCAATGAGATAGCGATAATCACCATGGCACAGCACATTCTCCACTTCATTAGCACAGGCTTTGGCGGTTGCCAAATCCCAATCAGGCGAAATACCGGCGTGCGTCATGACGAAATTCAGTTGTTCGTGGTGAATCAATAAAGGTTGTTGACGTAGCCAATGGATTAATTCAAAAAAATCCGGTGCGGCAAAAATCGGTGCAACACGATCACGAGGTTTGATTTTTTTAATGCCAAGTGCGGTGGAAATTAAATGTAAATCATGATTACCTAAGATGGTGTAAGCTGCAGCTCCCAAGGATTTAACGAAACGCAGACATTCCAGCGATTTATCACCGCGCGCCACCAAATCACCGGTTAAATAAAGTGTATCTTGTGTTGGGTCGAATTTCACTCGATCCAATAACATCTGCAATTCGTCATAACAACCTTGTAGGTCGCCTACTAAATATGTAGCCATGTTTGACCGCTCTTTTTATTCTTCCGAATCCAACACATCCTCTTTGCTCACCTCTGCCGGCGGGTTATCCGCCAACCAGTTCGCTAAACGGGCATAATCCGCAATGCTGAGATTTTCCGCACGTGCATTTAAATCGATGTTAAGTGCGGTCAGATTTTCAGGTAAAAATAAACCGGACAAGGCATTACGCAACGTTTTGCGGCGTTGATTAAATGCCTGAGAACAGACGCGATTAAGCCAATATAAATCTTTCACCGGATGCGGCAATGTGGCATGCGGGATTAAACGAACCACCGCAGAATCTACTTTCGGCGCAGGCTTGAAGGCACTTGGCGGCACTTCCAACACAGGCATTACTTGGCAAAAATATTGCGCCATGATGGTCAATCTTCCGTAAGCCTTGCTGTTCGGCGCGGCACATAGGCGTTTCACCACTTCTTTTTGCAACATGAAATGCATGTCTTGAATAATGTGATGATATTTAAACAAATGAAACATTAACGGCGTAGAAATGTTATACGGCAAGTTACCAAACACGCGCAGTTTTTGCCCTTTCTCTGCCAAATGCTCTTGTTCATAAAGGGAGGAAAAATCAAACTGCATGGCATCGGTTTCGATGACATTGAGTTTTTGATGTAAAAACGGGTGATGACGTAAGCGTTCCGCCAAATCGCGGTCAAGCTCTAATACAGTCAAATGCTCCACCTGCTCCGCAACAGGTTCTGTCAACGCCCCCAACCCGGGGCCGATTTCCACTAAAAATTGATTGGTTTGCGGATAAATCGCCGCCACGATATTTTGAATCACATTGTTGTCGTGCAAAAAGTTTTGCCCGAACCGTTTACGCGCCGTATGGCCTAAATGCTTTTTTGAATTCATTGAATAAGATCTTATAAAAATAACGAAAAGTGCGGTGTATTATAAAGCAAAATCCCGACCATTGGGTCGGGATTTCCGTTAATTTATGTATTTAATATTCGCTCGTTTACGCAACGCTTGTACCCAGTCGCGTGCCGAATCTTGCAATTGCTGATTGACGATTTGCTCATAGGCTTTTTGACGATAAGCATCTTCTGTGCGGTCCGCCTGACGGGTATTGGTCACTTCCAAAATATGCCATCCAAATTCAGTTTTAAACGGCGCACTAATGACACCTGGTTTTGTTGTACGTACCGCTTTATTAAACGGCACCACGTACATTTCCGGGAAAGCATAACCTAAGCTACCGCCGTTAGCACCGGATAAATAATCTTTTGAATATTTTAATGCTGCATCAGCAAACGTTGTTTTGCCGGCAAGAATATCCGCACGGATTTGTTCAAGCTGTGCTTTGGCCTGTGCATCGTTTAATAACGGGTTGAGTTTTAACAAAATATGACGCACTTCGTATTGGGTATCCGTCAGTTTCGCCACGTTGCCTTTTGCCTTAGCTTCCGCCAACATTTTTTTTGCTAACGCTTCAACCTGTTCACGAGAGACATCAACGCTTTGGCTAATTGCGCGATTACGTACTTCCGACATCATCAGTTGTTGCGCAATTTGTTGACGATATGCCGCATAACTAATGCCTTGATAATCAAGAGCATCGAGCAACTGACCGAAAGTTAAACCGTTTTGCGCTGCGATGCCTTCAATAATTTGATCCACTTGCGCATTATTAACGGAGACACCGGATTCTTTTACTGCCTGCGCAACTAAAATATCGTCAATCACTTTATCTAAAGCTGCTTGGCGATTACTTTTCTTCGTTAAAGCACTTTTTACTTGGCTTTCCAACACAGGAACGCCGTTTACTGTCGCAACCACTTTTTCCTCAGCTTGCACATTTGCAATAAATGCCAAAAAACCAAGTGCGACAAACAAAACAGACTTCAAATTCATCTTCGTTAATATTCCGTTATAGGGTTGAAATTGTTGGTTAGATTATCAATTTTAATAAAGGTTCACAAATTTATTTCGTTAATAACGCCACTTCGTAACATTGGTCAAACTTCATGGTACGTACCTGAATATTTTCACTACGACTGGTTGGTACGTTTTTCCCTACATAATCCGCACGAATTGGCAATTCGCGATGCCCTCTATCTACAAAAATCACCAATTCCACTTTTGCTGCACGTCCAAAATCCACTAACGCATCCAACGCAGCACGAATGGTTCGGCCGGTAAACAGCACATCGTCCACTAAAATCACTTCTTTATGCTGGATGTTAATAAAATCGGAAGCGCCACTATAAATCGGCACCCGATCTTCTTGGGTTGGCTCAAGATCATCACGATAAAATGTAATATCCAAATCAAAAGATGGAAGTTCAACTTGCGTTAATTCTTTAATTTTATGTTTAATTAACGCCGCAATTTCCGCGCCCCGCCGTTTAATACCGACAATCACTAAATTATCTAACGTATGATGTTTTTCAATGATTTCATGCGAAATACGGGAAATCGTTCTAAAAAACTGATTTTCATCAATAATGATTTTTTCCATAAAGTTAAAGTCACCCATTAAAACAATAAAAATGATATTTAACATAGCATAAATTCCATCGCTTTGCTCATATCAATTCCCCGTTTTCTGACCTTAACATTAAGATAAATAAAAGAAAAAGTGCGGTCAGTTTTTGGATTATTTTAAAAAGTAAAAAAATATCGGAAAAATACTTGCTTTTATTTGTGTTCTCTTGCTATTAATTACGCGCTTACACAACATATTTTCAATCTTATTTAGAAGGACAAACTTATGAAAAACGTTGGTTTTATCGGTTGGCGCGGAATGGTCGGTTCCGTTTTAATGGATCGCATGCAACAAGAAAATGATTTTGCAAATATCAATCCGGTTTTCTTTACGACTTCCCAAGCTGGACAGCCTGCACCGACTTTCGGTGGCAAAAACGCAGGCACCTTAAAAAATGCATTCGATATTGAAGAACTGAAAAAACTCGACATTATCGTGACCTGCCAAGGCGGCGATTACACCAACGAAGTTTATCCGAAATTAAAAGCCACCGGTTGGAACGGCTACTGGGTCGATGCGGCATCTGCACTACGTATGGAAAAGGATGCGATAATCGTATTGGATCCGGTAAACCAGCACGTCATCAGCGAAGGCTTGAAAAACGGTGTAAAAACCTATGTGGGCGGTAATTGTACCGTAAGTTTAATGTTAATGGCATTAGGTGGCTTATTCGAGAAAGATTTAGTGGAATGGATCTCCGTTGCGACTTACCAAGCCGCTAGTGGTGCCGGTGCGAAAAACATGCGTGAATTATTAGTGCAAATGGGCGAATTAAACGGTGAAGTGAAAGGCTTATTAGCAGATCCGAATTCCTCTATTTTAGACATTGAACGCGCCGTTACCGCGAAAATGCGCAACAGCGATTTCCCAATTGATAATTTTGGTGCACCTCTCGCAGGCAGCTTAATCCCTTGGATCGACAAATTATTAGAAAGCGGTCAAACCAAAGAAGAATGGAAAGGCTATGCGGAAACCAATAAGATTTTAGGCTTAAGCGACAATCCAATTCCGGTTGACGGTTTATGTGTGCGTATCGGTGCATTACGTTGCCATAGCCAAGCGTTCACCATCAAATTAAAACACGACATTCCACTGGAAGAAATCGAGCAAATTTTGGCATCACACAACGAGTGGGTGAAAGTCATTCCGAACGATAAAGAAAGTACCTTGCGTGAACTCACGCCGACTAAAGTCACCGGCACATTAAGCATTCCGGTAGGACGTTTACGCAAGCTTAACTTAGGGCCGGAATATTTGGCGGCATTCACTGTCGGCGACCAATTATTATGGGGCGCAGCAGAACCAATTCGCCGTATTTTAGTGCAATTAGTAAAATAATAAAAACAAAGGGCTGTTCAATACAGCCCTTCTTTTTTATCCCGCAAATGAAAATGCACATGGGATTTCACTTTTTCTAATGTCGCATCGCCAATGCCGTACAAACTTGCTAAAGACTAATATATTATAAAAATAACTTATAGCCATAAAACAAAAAAAATACAGTCATATTATTTATGTGGAAAATGACCAATGATAGTTGTAAAATTGACCACATATTGAGCAACTCACGGGAGAGAAAAATAAATAACAATTTGAAAAATAGACAAAATGCAATCAACCAAAACAGCTGTACTAATGACGCGTCACCAAAGCTTACAGATAACCTAACTGGTAACATGGCAAAAGTTGCTATTTCGCTATTTTTATCAGCTAGTTTTGCTAATGCGGCAGACACAGCTACAGGCGCGGGAAATGGTGTTGCTTACGGTACCGGAAGTAATGCACCGAAGGCTGAAAATGTAGCAATAGGTAAAAAAGCAGTCATAAGTTATTCAAATGGCGCAAGCAATGCAACTGGCGATATTGCCATTGGTAACGACGCGAATATTAACAATTATGCAAGCCAAGGGGGGAGTGTTGCGATTGGTAAAAACGCAAAAATAGAAAATATGGCGGGTGGTCAAGAAGCGTCCTTTGGCTTTGGCCAAACAACATATAGTGGTAATATTTTCTCAAGTGCAAGAATTCCAGCGGATCCAACAAAAGTCGTTGGTAGTGTGGCAATTGGGGATAACACTTTCGCCCGCACAGGTAGTACCATGATCGGTTCTCACAATTACCGAGGGGCACTAGGCGATGTCACTGTGGACAGTAATGCATCTAGGGCATCTAATCTACATGTTTATACAACGAATATCGGGGCGAATAGCTTCATCAACGGTGCTTTTGCAACCAGCACCGGGGTATATAACATCATGTCGAGTGATTATACTGGCGGACGCTTTTCAAACGGGCTTAAAAACTTTGGTGCAACTATTAACGGTTCATTAAATAGTATTGAGTCTTCTTCTGGTGGGTACTACTCCGGTATTGCTAATGCAGTAACAGGATTGGCTAATAGAGTCGCTAATTCAAATGGTGCGTTAGTGTATGGTGCAGGAAATGAAATCACAAACTCTATCCAATCTTTATCAGGTGCACCAAGTGAAGGGGGAAATTCTGCAAACGAACTTTCCCAAGCCTTAAGAAATGCAATAAAAAGTAGTAACAGCGGTGGCTCAACCATGGCTTTCGGCGGTGGAAACAAAGCAGATTACACATTTCGTTCCGCACTTTTAGGTACTAATAATACGCTAACGGGTGTTAAGGGCAATGTAAGTACTGGAAATATGCTTAACGGCCATAAAAATACGGCAAGTAATGTAAGCAATGTGAGCATTATTGGCTCAGAAAATACTATCACCAATTCCCAAAAAAATATTATTGTTGGTGACAAACATAAAATCACCGGCGTTTCCCATAATGTCATCTTAGGTTCTTCTGATGATGAACTTGAAACTACAGTTGAAGATGTGGTCATGATTGGTCATAACGCGAAAGCTAATATTAAAAAATCTATTGCGTTAGGTGAAGGTACTAAAACATTGACAGCATCAGAATCAGCATCAACAACAAAAGGTATTGATGCCTATGCTAAGGACTCATTTACATTCGGCGGTATCAGTAAAACATTGTCGTTTGCAGGTGGCTCAGCCAGCGGTGTAGTTTCCGTTGGGGATGTTGGCAAAGAGCGCCGTATTCAAAATGTAGCGGCCGGTTTGATTTCGGCAACAAGTACCGATGCAATTAACGGTAGTCAGTTGTACAGCGTATTAGAAACACTAGGCTTTAATGGTGTAAAACCTGTTATTGCAGGTAAGAATATTGAAGTTGACCCAACAACGACGGATGGATATAAAGTTGCACTTAAAGATAATGTAGATGTTAATTCAATAACCACCAAAACAGTAAAAGCTACGGAAAAAGTTGAAGTAGGAAATACAACGATCAAATCTGATGGTTTAACCATCAATAATGGTCCTAAAGTAACATCTACCGGTGTAGACGCTGGCAACAAACGGATTTCCAATGTAAGCGCAGGAGTAAATCCAACTGATGCAGTGAATAAAAGCCAGCTAGACGCCGTAAACCACAAAGTAGGAAATATAGAAAGCAAGCTTAACAATACACGTAAGGAAATGCGTGGAATTGGTGCAAATGTGGCTGCAGGTATCTCATTACCACAATCCAATATACCAGGTAAGTCAATGGTGGCCGTAGCTGTAGGTGCTTATAAAAATGAATCTGCTCTTGCTGTCGGTTGGTCAAATACGTCTAATACTGGTAAAGTAATCATCAAATTAACCGGTACAGCAAATACTGCCGGCGATATTTCCGGTGGTGCAGGTCTAGGCTACCAATATTAACAAAGTAGGCATAGTAGGTTTTTACCCTGCTATGCCTTTATTTTCTTATTCTTAAAGATTAATTAAAACGCACATGGGATTTCATTTTTTCTAACGTCGCATCGCCAATACCCGGCACGTTGGATAAATCATTGAGATTTTTAAACTTACCGTTTTTCTCGCGATATTCAATGATCGCTTTGGCTTTCGCTTCACCAATACCGGATAAACTTTCTAATGTCGCCGCATCCGCGGTATTAACATCCACTTTTTTACCTTGCGTCATTTTGGCTTTATTTTCCACCGCACTTTTTTCTTTCGCGGTAGATTTATCTTCCACTTGTGCCGGTTTGTCATTGCGTAATTTGTCTTTTATCGCTTTCTTACCTTCTGCAACTTTTTCTTGAGTAACCTCTTTCGCCTCAGTCAACTTTTCTTTTGTTGCGTCTTTAGCTTCGCTAAATTTCTCTTTGGTTGCATCCTTGGCTTCGCCGAATTTTTCTTTCGTCGTCTCTTTTACTTTTACTACACCATTCTTTATTTTAGTACCAGTCGCTTTACTGTCTTCTTTCACGGTTTGCCATGCAGATTTTGCGCCTTCTTTCACTTCAGATAAAACACTTTCTTCCGCCAATGCAGTGGAGGAAACAGCAATAGCAACCGCTAACGCCAACAAAGATTTTAATGATTTCATGTTTTCTTCCTTTTTTACTAAATAAAAAGACGGCGAAAAAACACCGCACTTTTCTATGATAAACGCTTTTTTTAGAGCCAAAGATGTACTAAAAGTTCAAACAAATAAAGCCTATCAAATCTAAAAAATTAATCGGCAAGACTAAATTTTTCATTTTTTCTCTTGAAATCCCTCAAAACGATCTTATTTAAATTTGGCGAACAAATGTTCAACATAACATCCATGGAACGAAGAAGGAAAGACTATGAATATTGAAAAATTTACCACTAAATTCCAACAAGCCATTGCTGAAGCGCAATCTTTAGCGATTGGCAAGGATAATCAATTTATTGAACCGGTGCATTTATTGAGTGCCTTGTTAAATCAACAAGACGGTTCGGTGGCGCCGATTTTAACCGCAAGCGGTGTGAATGTTGCCGTGCTGCGTAACGAACTCAACAACGAACTTGCCAAACTTCCGCAAGTGTCCGGCAATGGCGGTGATGTACAACTTTCCCGTCAGTTGCTTAACATCTTGAATTTATGCGATAAATTGGCACAACAACGGCAGGATAAATTTATTTCCTCCGAACTCTTTTTACTTGCTGCCTTGGAAGAAAAAGGCACTGTTAGCGAGATACTGAAAAAGTGCGGTGCGAAAAAAGAACAAATTTTACAAGCCATCGATCATATTCGTGGAGGACAAAACGTGAATGACCAAAATGTGGAAGAAAGCCGCCAAGCCTTAGAAAAATATACTATCGACTTAACTGCCCGCGCGGAAAGTGGCAAATTGGATCCGGTGATTGGGCGTGATGAAGAAATCCGCCGCACCATTCAAGTGTTGCAACGCCGCACCAAAAACAACCCTGTGCTTATCGGTGAACCTGGCGTAGGTAAAACCGCTATTGTGGAAGGGTTAGCACAGCGTATTGTGAACGGCGAAGTGCCGGAAGGTTTGAAAAATAAACGCGTACTTTCCCTTGATATGGGTGCATTAATCGCCGGAGCAAAATATCGCGGTGAATTTGAAGAACGCCTGAAAGCCGTCTTGAAAGAATTAGCGCAGGAAGAAGGCCGCGTCATTTTATTCATTGATGAAATTCACACCATGGTGGGCGCGGGTAAAACCGACGGCGCGATGGATGCGGGCAACTTGTTAAAACCAAGTTTGGCGCGTGGTGAATTGCACTGTGTGGGCGCGACCACATTAGATGAATACCGCCAATACATTGAAAAAGACGCGGCACTTGAACGTCGTTTCCAAAAAGTGTTTGTGGGCGAACCAAGCGTGGAAGACACCATTGCTATTTTGCGTGGCTTACAGGAACGTTATGAATTGCACCATCACGTTGAAATTACCGACCCTGCGATTGTCGCGGCAGCAACCCTGTCGAATCGCTATATTTCCGATCGTCAGTTGCCGGATAAAGCCATCGACTTAATCGATGAAGCGGCATCTAGTATTCGAATGGAAATTGATTCCAAACCGTTGCCATTGGATCGCTTGGAACGTCGTATTATCCAGTTGAAGCTGGAACAGCAGGCATTGAAGAAAGAAGATGACGATGCTAGCCGCAAACGCTTGGAGATGTTAGAAAAAGAATTGGCGGAAAAAGAACGTGAATATGCCGAACTGGAAGAAGTGTGGAAATCCGAAAAAGCCGCCCTTTCCGGTACGCAGCATATCAAAGAAGAACTGGAAAACGCGCGCACCCAAATGGAACAAGCCCGTCGTGCCGGTGATTTAAATAAAATGTCCGAATTGCAATACGGTGTGATTCCATCATTGGAAAAACAATTGGCGCAGGCGGAAACAAGCGAAGGCAAGGAAATGACCTTGCTACGCTACCGCGTGACCGATGAGGAAATTGCCGAAGTGCTTTCCCGCGCCACCGGCATTCCGGTCGCTAAAATGATGGAAGGCGAAAAAGAAAAACTCTTGCGCATGGAAGAAGAATTGCACAAACGCGTTATCGGACAAAATGAAGCCGTGGATGCCGTGGCGAACGCCATTCGTCGTAGCCGTGCCGGTCTTTCCGATCCAAATCGTCCGATTGGTTCTTTCCTATTCTTAGGACCAACCGGCGTGGGTAAAACCGAATTGTGCAAAACCTTGGCGAAATTCTTGTTTGATAGCGAAGATGCCATGGTGCGTATTGATATGTCCGAATTCATGGAAAAACACAGCGTGTCTCGCTTGGTTGGTGCACCTCCGGGCTATGTGGGCTATGAAGAAGGCGGTTATTTAACCGAGGCTGTGCGTCGTCGTCCATATTCTGTGATTTTGCTCGACGAAGTGGAAAAAGCGCACCACGATGTATTCAACATCTTGTTACAAGTGTTGGATGACGGTCGTTTAACCGATGGACAAGGCAGAACCGTCGATTTCCGCAATACGGTGGTGATCATGACCTCTAACTTAGGTTCCGATTTGATTCAAGGCAACCAAGAAGAAAGTTACGATGACATGAAAGCGTTAGTTATGTCTGTGGTGAGCCAACATTTCCGTCCGGAATTTATTAACCGAATTGACGAAACCGTGGTGTTCCATCCGTTGAATAAAGACAACATTCGCGCCATTGCGGAAATTCAGTTAAAACGCTTAATCAACCGCATGGAAAGCCGTGGCTATGTGTTGACCTTTACGGATGCGACTCTCAATTTCATCAGCGAAATCGGCTATGACCCGATTTACGGCGCGCGCCCATTAAAACGTGCGATTCAACAAGAAATTGAGAATCCGTTAGCGCAACAAATCCTGTCCGGCAGTTTGTTACCGGAAAAACCGATTAGCGTGGATTACGTTGACGGCAAGATTGTGGCTAAACAATAAAACATAAAAACAAAAGCCATTTAGTGAATGCTAAATGGCTTTTTTGTTATCTCGATGACAGAAAGTGCGGTCAACATTCACCGCACTTTTTCTTTTCTTATTTCCGACGGTACATGTTCGCACACATCACTTGCCCTAACGTATAAAGGGAAGATTGTGGTTGTAACGCGATAGTATGTTGAGATTGGCGTTTCGGCGCGGTGCGAATACCGTCACCCCAAAAATCAGCGTAGAAATCGCTGCGCACGTGAGTGAAATAGTGGCTCTCACAATTTAAAATTTTATATTGGCGCATGGATTTGGCATAAAGCGTCGGATGATCTTTGAATACATATAACCCTTTATCCAAGTTAATCACCACATCAAAATGAATCAGGCGTTTGTCTTTGTTATCTACCCAAATGGAATTGGTATCCACATAATAAAAAATACCCGGTACAAGTTGTAAAAAACCGTTTTTCGTTTCTTTCGGCGGAACAAGCGGCACATCGCCCTGCGCTTTCGCGTTGACTTGAGAATTTAATGCTGGCTTGGTGGAAGGCGAGGAAGAGCAAGCAGCCAATAAAAGTGCGGTTAAAAATACAAACGTTTTTTTCATATGAGACTCCTTATTCACGCCAAAGGGCACTATTCCTATGCCTTTCATTTTGGCACAATTCTTGTTCAATAGCTAATTGAAAGCCGGCTTTCGGAGAAAAATCCTTTACACATATCGCAAACGTTTGCGTAAGCGTGTACAATGGCGCCTTAATTAATTTAGTCATCATTAACGGGAAGCCATCGTGAGTACACAATCCTTAAGTTATAAAGATGCCGGCGTGGATATTCATGCAGGTAATGAATTAGTTGAACGCATTAAACCGGAAGTAAAACGCACCACTCGTCCTGAGGTGATGGGCGGTTTAGGCGGTTTCGGCGCACTTTGTGCCATTCCGTCTAAATATAAAGAGCCGATTTTGGTGTCAGGTACTGACGGTGTCGGCACAAAATTGCGTCTAGCCATTGATTTAAATCGTCACGACAGTATCGGTATCGATTTGGTGGCAATGTGTGTAAACGATTTGGTGGTACAAGGTGCCGAACCGTTATTCTTCCTGGATTATTATGCCACAGGCAAATTGGATGTAGATGTTGCCGCCAACGTGATTAAAGGCATTGCAAATGGTTGTGAACAATCCGGCTGTGCTTTAGTGGGCGGCGAAACGGCTGAAATGCCGGGCATGTACCACGAAGGCGATTACGACCTTGCCGGTTTCTGCGTTGGCGTGGTGGAAAAATCTGAAATTATTGATGGCAGCCAAGTTAAAGTGGGTGATGCGTTAATCGCCCTCGCTTCTAGCGGTCCACATTCCAATGGCTACTCTTTAATTCGAAAAGTGATTGATGTTGCCGGCGTGAATCCAGCCGAAGCACAGTTAGAGGGACGTCCATTAGCCGACCATGTACTGGCACCGACAAGAATCTATGTGAAATCCATTCTGCAATTAATCAAACACGTAAATGTTCACGCTATCGCTCACTTAACCGGTGGTGGTTTCTGGGAAAATATCCCGCGCGTATTACCAAATAGCGTCAAAGCGGTAATCAATGAAAACAGCTGGCAATGGCCGGCGGTGTTTAATTGGTTGCAACAACAAGGCAATATCACCGACTACGAAATGTATCGCACTTTTAACTGTGGTGTGGGTATGGTGATTGCATTGCCACAAGAAGACGTGGAAACCGCACTAGGTCTGCTACAACAGGCTGGCGAAACCGCTTGGGTCATCGGGGATATTCAACATCTCGCTGATAAAAACGAAGCGCAAGTTGTTATTCGTTAATGAAAAAAATCGTTGTTCTTATTTCCGGTTATGGCGCGAATTTACAGGCGATTATTGATGCTTGTGAATCGCGCTATATTGACGGTGAAGTCGTCGGCGTGTTCAGCAATCAAGCGGATGCCTTTGGGCTACAGCGGGCGAAAAGTGCGGGTATTTTTAACCGCACTTTTTTACGTAGTGACTATGCCGACAATCTCACCATGGATCGCCATATCGCCGATGAAATCGACAATCTCGGCGCGGATTTAATCGTGCTGGCCGGCTACATGAAAATCCTCACGGCGGAATTTACCCAACGCTTTGCGGGAAAAATTCTCAACATTCACCCTTCCTTATTACCAAAATATCCTGGTCTGCATACCTATCAACGCGCTATCGAAGCCGGTGAGACGGAACACGGCATGACTATTCATTTTGTCAATGAAGACGTGGATGGCGGTGCCATTGTGCTACAAGCCAAAGTGCCTATTTTTGCCGAAGATGATATTGCAGATATTGAGCAACGGGTGAAAGAGCAAGAAATTCGGTTTTACCCGTTGGTCATTAAGTGGTTTGTTGAAGGAAGGCTGAGGTTAATTGACAATCACGCCTATTTAGACGGAAACCGTTTACCGCCGCAAGGCTATGCCATTGATTAGTAGCATAAAAAATAACGCGCTTTTCGGCGCGTTATTAATGTTATTCGTGAATTAATCCTGCTTTGAGTAAAAACCGATAAATGCCGTCTTGGTCAAGCGGTTCCGCCACATGATCGGCAATCGCTTTGAGTTTTTCATGACCGTTGCCCATAGCGACCCCTACGCCGACGGTGCTTAACATTTCCAAATCGTTTAATTGATCACCGAACGCCATCACATTGTCCATTTGCAGTCCCAAATGTTTCACCACGGCTTGAATACCACGGGCTTTTGAGCCTTCCGCATCAAATAAATCCACGGAGTCTTCATGCCAACGCACCACGCGCAAACCATCCAATATGCCTGAATTTTGTACAAATTCATCATGCTCTGCGCGATAAAACGGCAACACTTGTCCAACATCATTTATTTCAAAAAAGGTTTTATCCACAATGTAATCTTTCAAGATCGGATCCATCGCAAACTGCACCACGGAATTCCGCTCCGAAACCGCTACCGTATGATCCGACACAAATGCATAAGGCATATTATGTTGCTCAAAAAAATGCACTAAACGGCGAATTTTGTCTGTTGGAATCACATGTTTCTCAATGACTTGCCCGCGATAACTTGCCATCTGCCCGTTCATGGTCACAAACAAATCAATGCCTTCCTGCTCAATCACTTGCTTCAATTTATGCGGGAAAGCGCAGCGGGTACGCCCTGTGGCAATGGCAGGAATAATGCCGTTTTCTTTCAACTTACGCATAAACACGGGCACTGTTGCCGGCAGAAAATCACGTTGTTTCATAAACAATGTGTCATCGATATCAAAAAAGACCACTTTGATTTGGTCTCGATAATTCGGAATGGTCATGTTTTTTTCTCTTCTATTAAATTCACTGTCTGGCAGAAATGTTGCCTGATTTTAGCATTTTTGCGAGGCAGATCCTAAAATCGGGCAAAAAAACAACGAAAAAAAGCACCGCACTTTATGATGTGCCGGTTTTCTTAATCAAGTGCGGTCGCTTTTATGAACGTTTTTCGATCCAGCTGCGTGCATTGCCATGCGCCTCTTAAACTTGCCAGACACGGCTTATGTAGCCGTTGTAATCGAACGATTCGGCGTTTTCCTTATTGCGGTTGCTGCGGTGCGGAACTAGCAGAAAACGCCTTGCACTGCGGCAACTGTTTACAGCAGGAACCGGCGTGGGATCGCATGGTGATTATCGGGCGTTACAACGAACCGCTTTCCACGCTGATTCATCGCTTTAAATTTCAAAAACAATTTCAACTCGACCGCACTTTAGCGCGCCTGCTGTATTTGGCCATCCGCGAAGCTCGACGAAATCATCAATTGCCTTTGCCTGAGCTGATTCTGCCTGTGCCGTTACATCATGTTCGCCAATGGCAGCGGGGATATAATCAAGCGGATTTATTGGCGCGTCAACTGAGCCAATGGATCAACATTCCTGTCAAAAACGACTTAATTACTCGTACCAAACGCACACCGACCCAACGAGGCCTTAGCGCCAAAGATCGACGACAAAATCTCAAAAATGCTTTTCAACTTTCCGCTAAAGCCAGAGATTTTCCTTATCGTCATGTTGCCTTAATAGACGATGTGATCACCACCGGTTCTACGTTAAACGAAATCGCCAAGCTATTACGCAAAGCCAATGTGACACATATTCAAGTGTGGGGGCTGGCGCGAACATAAAACGCATGATAAGGCAGCGGCATTTTTTATTACACCAAAAGGTGGAAAAAAAACCGCATGAAGCGTATCATATCCGACAAATTTAATTAGGTTTTATTGTGGGGGCGTTATGCAACAAATTACTATTTCAGCGGAAGCACAAGCACATTTCCGCCGTTTATTAGATCAGCAAGAAGAAGGCACCAACATTCGTATTTTCGTCGTCAACCCGGGCACCCCAAGTGCCGAATGTGGTGTGTCTTATTGTCCACCAAATTCTGTGGAAGCAAGCGATACCGAATTCAAATACGACACCTTTTCTGCCTTTGTGGATGACATCAGTCTGCCATTTTTGGAAGACGCAGAAATCGACTATGTCACGGAAGAATTAGGCGCACAACTAACCTTAAAAGCGCCAAACGCTAAAATGCGTAAAGTGGCAGACGACGCACCGTTAATCGAACGCGTGGAATATGTCATTCAAACCCAAATCAACCCGCAATTAGCAAGCCACGGCGGCAAAATCACCTTATTGGAAATCACCGATGATGGCTATGCGATTCTACAATTCGGCGGCGGTTGCAACGGTTGCTCTATGGTGGATGTCACCTTGAAAGACGGCGTAGAAAAACAATTAATCAGCCTCTTCCCAGATGAATTAAAAGGCGCGAAAGATGTGACAGAACACCAACGCGGCGAACATTCTTATTATTAAGCACAAATAAAAAACCACCGAAAAGGTGGTTTTTTTGTTGCCTACGAACACTATTTTGCGTGACGCTCTTTCAATTTACCAATCACATCCGCCCAGCTTAAGTCCGCATCTTGCAATAACACCGTCAAGTGATATGCCAAATCTGCTGCTTCACAAATGGTTTCATTACGATCTTTCACAGTCGCCGCCAACGCCGTCTCCACGCCTTCCTCGCCCACTTTCTGCGCAATGCGTTTCGTACCCCGCGCATATAATTGCGCCGTGTAAGAGGTTTCCGGATCTGCTCCTTTACGCGCGTTCAGCAATTTTTCCAATTTACTAAAAAAGATCCAATTCAGTTCATTTTGCAACTGACTAAAACAGCTTTCCGTACCCGTATGGCAAGTCGGTCCGACAGGATCCGCCAAAATCAACAACGCATCCTGATCACAATCCAAACTCATATCTACCACATGTAAGAAATTACCCGAGGTTTCCCCTTTCGTCCACAGGCGATTCTTCGTACGGGAAAAGAACGTTACTTTCTTCTCCGCCAAGGTTTTCTCCAACGCCTCCGGATTCATATACCCAAGCATCAGCACTTCGCACGTCGTCGCGTGTTGCACAATAACGGGAAGGAGGTTGTTGATTTTTTGCCAGTTGATTTCTAACATTATTTTTCCCTCTTTCTATTAAATTCTAAATTTAAAACGTGTGATATTCGTTCAAAATGTAATTCGTCATATTTTTGTGGAAATTCAATATATTCAATTCTAGCTTTTCGACAGGCTTCTTTTTTAATAGCGTCACGTTCAATAGCATTATTTTGATAATGTCCGCCACCTTGATATTCAATCACAACGACCGGATTACCAAATTTATCCGTAATTAAAAAATCGACACGTTTGTTATTAACCAGACGAAATGCCTCTGAATTTTCACTTTGAATAAATTCGCCCATAGCCACTTGTGAAAATAAACGATATTTCTGTTCCTGATGAGATTTCTCTAATAAGGAAATCAATCGAGTAAACAAGCGATATTCACTTTTATTCAAGAGTAACTTACGACGAAATTCGGCGTTAGCAACAACCCCCAGATTTGGGCTGGAAAAAGTATTTGAATTTATTGTTACATGCCTATCTGCTATTAATGGTTCAACATAACGATATGTTTTCTTTGTCCTTCTTCTTTGCTTCCTTAATAATTCTTTTAGAATGGTTAATAAAACAGCAATACCAATAAAAATTAATATTAAAAAGAACGTCTCACTTCTTATTAATTGTTCTAATATCATTGAGTTACCTTAGTTATTCTTAAAAATATCTGACCACTGATAGCGCCCGTTTCCCAACGGGTGCTTGTCACTTATTTTTTATTGTTTATTTCGGCACGCGTTAGAAAACGCGCGCCATCGTTCACCTTTGCTACATAACACCAAAAACACGCCCAAAAACGACCGCACTTTCTTGTTTTACCGCCGAACTTCCACGCCTTCCCGTGCTAAATAATCCTTTAATTCACCGATATTAATGATCTGCTTATGGAACACGCTCGCGGCTAAAGCACCGTCCACGTTGGCGTCAATAAAAGCATCACGGAAATGCACCATTTCGCCCGCGCCACCGGAGGCGATTAGCGGGACGTGGCAAGCTTGGCGCACCAGTTTCAGTTGCGCTAAATCATAGCCGTTGCGTACGCCGTCTTGGTTCATCATATTCAACACGATTTCACCCGCGCCGCGTTGTTGTACTTCGACTACCCAATCTAACAGTTGCCAGTGGGTTTGTCGGGTGCGTTTTTCATCGCCGGTGTATTGGTTTACCCAATATTTGCCTGTTTCCTGCTCGAACCAGCTGTCAATACCCACTACGATGGCCTGCACGCCAAAACGTTCTGCCAAGCGGGAAATCAAATCAGGGTCGGCAAGGGCGGGGGAATTAATGGAAATTTTATCCGCGCCGAAAGCAAAAATCTGTTCCGCGTCCGCGATGGTTTTAATGCCGCCCGCTACGCAGAACGGAATGTCGATGACATGCGCCACGCGTTCCACCCAGCTTTTATCCACGGTGCGACCGTCCGAAGAGGCGGTAATGTCATAGAACACCAGCTCGTCCGCGCCTTCCTGCGCATAACGTTGCGCCAACGGCACGATGTCGCCGATGATTTCATGATTGCGAAACTGCACGCCTTTCACCACCTGCCCGTCGCGCACATCCAAACAAGGAATTATCCGTTTTGCCAACATTCGATTGCCTCCGCTACGTTAAATTTGCCTTCTAACAACGCGCGACCCACAATCACGCCCGCCACGCCTGTGCCTTTGAGAGCGTCGATATCTGCCAATGAACCGATGCCGCCGGAAGACTGGAACTGCACATCCGGGAACTTAGCGCACACCTCACGATAAAGCTGCACGTTGGAACCTGCCAGCGTGCCATCGCGGGAAATGTCGGTGCAAAGCACATGTTGCAAACCAAAAGTGCGGTAGTTTTCCACGACGTTTTCGAGGGTAAGCGCACTGGTTTCCTGCCAACCTTTAATCGCCACCAATTTCTGCCCATTTTCAATGCGCACATCTAACGCTAACACGAATTTCTCCGCGCCATATTTGGTAAACCAGCCTTGCACCATATCGGGTTGTGTCACCGCCGTAGAACCAATCACCACGCGGTTCGCGCCCACCGCCAGCAAATCGGCGACGTCCTGTTCGGTACGAATCCCTCCGCCCACCTGAATGTTGCTTTGCGTAGCGGCGATAATCTTACCGATAAGTGCGGTCTGTCTTTTCGACGGATCTTTGGCGCCGGTTAAATCCACCAAATGCAACTGCTGCGCGCCTTGTTGAATATAACTTGCGAACTGCTCAATGGGATTGTCGCTGTAGGTGGTCTGCTGCGCATAATCGCCCTGATGCAGGCGGACAACGTGCCCGTCGATAAGATCGAGGGCGGGAATGATGATGGCGTTTTTCATGATGACTATCCTCTCAGGGTATGCCTAGGGTAGCAAAGCCACCCTAGGTTAAGCATAAACCTACCCCGCTGGGGTAGTTATAAATGTTTTTCAAAATAAGTTTCATCAAACTTTATTTCTTCTTCAAGAAAGAGTGTTTTAATTTCATCTATAAAATTTTGCGATTGATGATGTTGTTTCTGATTTTTAATGTAATTAATGATTTTTGCTTTATCTCGCTCACTATAACTTAATGCACAATAACCAACGGACCATTCCGTAAAATCCGGAAATAAATCGGGATGACTTTCTAAAAATTGGTGCGTCGTGATTTTTAATTTACGAACAAATTCAGAAACCGGCAATGTTTGATGAATATCCACAAATAAATGAATATGATCAGGCATTCCATTTACACGATATAAAATGCAATGATGAGCTTGCGTAAATTTCCAAATACAACGATATAGTTCTTTCTCGTATTGCTCATTAATGCTGGGCACACCATGCTTTGTCCGAAAAATAATATGATATAACAAACGGGTATAGCTCATTTTCTTTCCTAATTTCTACCCCAACGGGGTAGGTTTATGCTTAACCTAGGGTAACTTGTTACCCTAGGCGGAAAGAAATAGCAACAACGCTATTTTATTTTTCGAGCTAGATCGCATTTTTAATCTGTGGGTAATAAATTACCCACGGTTAAGCATTATCGTTCCCCTTTGGGGAACGGATTATTTCACCTTCTCCACAAAATTCCTCAACAACATCGCCCCATTTTTACCCGAGCGTTCGGGGTGGAACTGTACGCCGTAGAAATTTTTATTGGCAATGGCAGCGGAGAAGTCCACGCCGTAACAGCTTGTCGCAATTGTGTTTTCATTGGGTTGCACGGCGTAGCTGTGTACGAAGTAAAAATGGCTGTCCTGTTCAATGCCAGTAAACAGCGGATGGTCTGGCGTGTAACGCACCTTGTTCCAGCCCATGTGCGGTAACGGCAAGCCGCTGTTGGGGATGAGATCCGTTTGCCCGTTCATTAAGCCTAGCGTCGCCACATTGCCTTCGGTGGAAAATTCAGTCATCAGCTGCATGCCCAAGCAAATACCGAGCATCGGCTGGGTAGCGTTGCGGATGCAGTCAATCAGGTTACGCTCCTGCAAATTCCGCATCGCCGCCATCGCCGTGCCCACACCGGGCAACAGCAATTTATCGGCAGATTGGATTTTGTGAATATCCCGCGTAATTTCGGTGCGATAACCCAAGCGGTCAAAGGCGAATTTGACGGAGGAGAGGTTGGCGCAGCCAGTGTCGATGATTACAATACACATATGTTTGGTCATTATACTTCTTGCATTTTTTTTAGCCTCATCTCTTAGAGGCTGCCAAATCATTTCTTCTTTATTTTTATCCAGTTTTCTTAATTTTTTATCTTTAACTGCATTATCAATAATTTCCTCATAATTAGATATTGTAAACTTTCTAGCACTAATAGGACGAAGTCTAAAACTATTTGTATTCTCTGATATACAAAAACCAAAAGCAGAAGAAAACTCCTCGTCATCTTTTAATGTAGCGAAAGAAATAATCCTTCCTTCAGGAAGGGAGATATTATAAAGAGCAAAATCATCCGCACCACCATCAAAGAATTCATTAAATGAGACATTATGTTTCAATATATTTTGACCATTTTTTACAGGATCATATTCTCTTGTCCAGCCAACACTTAATAAATTCTCTTTAGGCAGGTCTTTAGGATATATATTGAGTATTTTCACTATATAACATAAAACATCATGTTGATATCTATAATCTTTATAAGATTCAATATGTTCTATTATATATTTCAATCTCTTAATTTCGTTACAATCAACTTTGCATAATTCAGAGGATAACTTTTCAACTACAATTTCTAACGAATTATCTCTTATATATTCACGAAGTAATTGACTAAACAATCTGGTTTCCTCTATTTCAGTGACATATCTATTCATAACACCCCCTTCGAACTCGGCAACTCCTCCCCTTCAATCCGAATCGCTTGTCTCAATGTCCGCCCAAACACCTTAAATAAACTCTCAATTTTGTGGTGGTCGTTGTCGCCGATGGCTTTTAAGTGCAGCGTGGCGAGTAGCGAGAAGACAAGAGATTGGAAGAAATGTTCGGTGAGTTCGGTGCTGAAATCACCTACGTTGTCCCGTTTGAATTTTGCATTGAATTTGATCCACGGGCGGCCGGATAAATCCAGCGCGCATTCCGCTTTGCATTCATCCATCGGCAATACGAAGCCGAAGCGGGCGATGCCGCGTTTGTCGCCGATGGCTTGTTTTAATGCAGTGCCGAGCGCGAGGGCGGTGTCTTCCACGGTGTGGTGTTCGTCAATGTGTAAGTCGCCTTTGCAACTGACATTCATGCGGAAACCGCCGTGGGTCGCAATTTGGTCAAGCATGTGGTCGAAGAAGCCCACGCCCGTACTGATTTGGTTCACGCCCGTTTCGTCCAGCCACACCTGCACTTTGATGTCCGTTTCTTTAGTTTTGCGGGCGACTTCTGCGTAGCGAGGTGGGCGGTTGCCGATGTTGCTGACGGGTTCGCCGAGCAGTTTTTCTGCGATCAGATCCCAGTTTAATTTTTCAGGGTGGTATTGCAGTGCGCGAATGCCGAGATTTTCCGCCAACTGTACGTCGGTGGCGCGGTCGCCAATCACAAAAGAACGGTCAGGATCGAACAAGTTTTTTTGGATGTATTTTTTCAGCAACTTGGTTTTCGGCTTGCGGCAGGCGCAGTTATCTTCCGGTTTGTGTGGGCAAATAAGCACATCATCAAATTCAATGCCCTGCGATTTAAACAGTGCCATCATGGCGTTGTGCGGCTTATCGAAATCTTCTTGCGGGAAGGAATCCGTGCCTAGCCCGTCTTGATTGGACACCATCACAAAACGGTATTTACCTTTGAGCTTGAGCAACGCGGGAATCACGTTCGGCTCAAATTTTAGTTTTTCCAGACTGTCGATCTGAAAATCGGTTTTCGGTTCGTCAATCAGCGTGCCGTCGCGGTCGATGAAAAGGGTGGGTTGCATATATTCTTCCTCTGTCTGCCTAGGGTAGCCTAGCTACCCTAGGTTACATATCATTCTGCCCCTTTGGGGCAAGCTAGTTTGTACTCCAAAGGAGTACGACTATAACTAACCTAGGGTAACAAGTTACCCTAGGCGTGGAGCGTTAGATTTGCCCAATTGCCCCTACTACGCTCTCGCATTCTTCCTTCGTCCCCACAGTAATCCGAATGCAATTTTGCAAATTTAACGCTTTGTTTTGATCACGCAGGATAATCCCTTGCTCCCACAACGCCTTGAAAACGCGCTCACCATCTTGGCATTTTATGAGCAAATAATTGGCTTCGCTGTGGTACACGTTTTCCACTTGCGGCAAGTTTGCCAAGGCTTCGGCCAGCCACTGACGGTTGGCTAAAATCTCCTGTACGCGAGCTTGCACAAGGGCGATATTCTCCGCCTGCAAGGCTTGTTCCGCGATGTCGGCGCTTGGCACTGGGATAGGATAAGGGGCAATCACTTTGCTGAGAATTTGGATTAACGCCGCATTGGCTAACACAAAACCACAACGCAATCCTGCCAAGGCAAAAGCTTTGGAGAGGGTACGAATAATGGCTAAGTGCGGGTAATTTTTCAGCTCTTTTGCGAGTGTCGCTTCAGGGCAAAATTCGATATAGGCTTCATCCACCACCACAACGGCTTTGCCGGCAGTGAGTTGCAAAAGCTCGAGCAAGTCCGACCGTTTAAGCAAATTGCCTGTCGGGTTATTTGGGCTACACACAAAGACGACTTTCACACCCTCTAGTTGCTGTTTAATTTCGGCAAGATTCAGTTGGAAATCTGCCGTTAATGGCACGGTTTTGCACGCCACGCCTGCTGTTTCGGCACTCACGGCGTACATGCCATACGTAGGCGGGCAGAACAAAATAGCGTCTTGATTCGGTTCGCAAAACGCACGGATAACCAACTCAATGCCTTCATCACCACCACGGGTCACCAACACATTTTCAGGCGGTACGCCCGCATAATTGGCATAGCCTTGCACAACTGCTTGCGGTTGCGGTTCGGGGTAGCGGTTTAAATCTTTGCCCGAAAGTTGGAACGTCGGCGAAGTGGGATATTCGTTCGCATTCAGCCAAATCGTGCCATTACCGCCGAGTTTGCGGGCGGATTGATAGGGCGTGAGTGCTTGCACGTTTTGTCGGGATAATGTTGTAATTGTCATGTGGTTTTCCTCTTATTGCAACTTCGCTAATCTCAAACTCACTGCCATTTTGTGCGCATCCAGCTGTTCTGCCTGCGCCATCAATTCCACGGTTTCTGCTAGGTCTTTGAAGCCTTGCGGGGTGAGTTCCTGCACGGTCATGCGTTTACTGAAATCGGCCAAACCAAGGCTGGAATACGTGCGCGTGTAGCCGTAGGTTGGTAGAACGTGATTGGTGCCGCTGGCGTAATCGCCCATACTTTCCGGCGAATAAGCACCGAGGAAAATAGACCCGGCATTATCCAGTTGAGGCAATAATTCACGGGCGTTTTGCGTTTGCACGATTAAGTGTTCCGGCGCGTATTCATTGCTGATGGCGACACATTGCGCCAAATCCTCGGCAATGAGAATGCGACTGTGGGATAACGCCTTGCGGGCGATGTCTGCGCGAGGCAGTTGGGCAAGCTGTTGTTCCACGCAAAGTGCGGTCTGTTTTGCCAGCGTTTCGCTCGGTGTCACCAAAATCACTTGCGAATCTACACCATGTTCCGCCTGAGAAAGCAAATCAGAGGCAACGAATTCAGGATCGGCCTGTTCATCGGCAATCACCAACACTTCTGATGGCCCCGCCGGCATGTCGATGTTGGCGCCGTTAATCATTTGGCTGACTTGGCGTTTGGCTTCCGTCACAAAGGCATTGCCCGGCCCGAAAATTTTATCCACCTTCGCCACACTTTGCGCGCCTAACGCCATGGCTACCACCGCTTGCGCACCGCCCACCGCATAAATGGTTTGCACACCACACAGATTGGCGGCGTAAAGAATTTCATCCGCAATCGGTGGCGGCGAGCAAAGTACGATTTTCTTACAACCTGCGATTTTCGCCGGAATGGCAAGCATCAGCACCGTAGAAAATAACGGCGCGGAGCCGCCCGGAATGTATAAACCGACACGATTAATCGGGCGCGTCACCACCTGACAACGCACGCCGGGCTGGGTTTCGATATCCACCGCCTGTGGTTTCTGTGCTTCGTGAAAGGCAGTGATATTACGCTTGGCATTCTGAATCGCCTTCTTCAACGGCTCAGGAATACGCGCCGTCGCCTCCGCAATTTGTTGTGGAGTAACAATCAAGCTGTCGAGTTTGATTTTGTCGAATTTCTCCGTGAGTTCAAACAACGCCTTATCGCCTTCCTGTTGCACAAATTTAACGATATTTTCCACCGCACTTTTAATCTCATTTGAAGCGGAAATCGCGGGGCGGGTAAGGGCTTGTTGTTGCTCTGTTGCAGAAAGATTATTCCAATTTAGTGTTTCCATAATACAAAACCTTCCTTTTATTTAACGTTGTTTTTCTTTGGTTGCTTTCTTTGGCAACACAAAGAAAATAACAAATCACTCCATCATCTTCTCAATCGGCAACACCAAAATCGAACTGGCGCCGATGTCTTTCAACTGCTCCATGGTTTCCCAGAACAGATTTTCCTGACTGACCACATGCATGGCCACTTTGGAATCGTCATGCGCCAGCGGCAGAATTGTTGGGTTTTCCACACCGGGTAAAAGTGCGGTGATTTCTTCGAGTTTATTTTTCGGCGCGTGTAACATGATGTATTTGGATTCGGCGGCTTGTTGTACGCCTTGAATGCGGGTGAGCAGTCTATCTACCAGGATTTGTTTCTCGCCGCTTAAAGGTTCGGCACATTGAATTAAACAGGCTTTGGAGCGATAAATCACTTCCACTTCTTTCAGACCATTCGCTTCTAAGGTTGCGCCGGAGGACACTAAATCGCAAATGGCATCGGCAAGCCCTGCGCTAGGGGCAACTTCCACAGAGCCGTTCAACAACGTGCTTTTGAACGGCACGTTTTGCGCTTTCATGTAACGTTTGAGTAAATTTGGGTAGGAGGTGGCGATGCGAGCATTAGCAAAATCCTGTACGCCGTTATATTGCTGATCACGATCAATTGCCAAAGATAAACGGCAACCGCCGAAATCCAACTGGCGCAGCTTTTTATAAGCGACCGTTTCTCCGGCAGCCAAGCGCCCCAATTCTTCTTCCTCCAGCACGTTTTCACCGATAATGCCGAGATCCGCCACACCATCAAAGATCAAGCCGGGAATGTCATCATCACGCACACGCAAGATTTCAATAGGCATATTTTCCGAATAAGCGATAAGGCGTTGCTCGTTCCAATTAATTTTCACACCGCATTGGCTCAGCAATTCCGCACAGTCTTTGCTTAAGCGCCCTTTCTTTTGCATGGCGATGCGTAAACGTTTTTTGTCAGTCATGTTGTTGCCCTCATTTTGTTAAAACCTAAAAACGCAAAACCCCTCGAAAGTTGCCTTCCGAGGGGTTGTTTAAACGGTGATTGATTATGTCTGCATTTCACTCGTACTCGGAAGTTATCTCCCGAACACGCCGAATGCCCGAAAGATTATTCAGGTAAACGGTGATGATGGTGTAATGCGTTAGTTAAATACATAATGAATCCTTTTTAATCAAAAGATGAATAGAATATAGCCAAGAAAATTTTGCGATGCAAGGGCTTTTTTACAGAAATATTCCTCAGCGTAAAATTCATCTCTTATTTCTTCGCGGATTTACCAACCAACATGGTCAAGAACATCACGACTAACGCCGGCACTAACCACGCCAAGCCATTATCATATAACGGGAAATTGCCAAGGAATTGTTTCACGCCGTCAGACAATAATCCTACGTTATTTAAGCTGTCGCACAGACTAAAACACACGGTGACCGCAATCGTGGCGTTATAGGTTAATTTCACGCGTGGTAATTTAGCACGGACGAATTGCAACACCACTAACATGATTGCCACCGGGTAAATTAATAACAATGCAGGAATGGTCACTTGTAATAATTTCGTTAAGCCGTTTTCAGAAATGATGGTCGTCATGATAGTAAATACCACCACCCAAAAGGCGTACGGTAAGCGGTTAGAGAATTTAGCGAAATAATAAGCACAAGCACTGGTCACGCCCACTAAGGTGGTTAAACTTGCCAAGAAGATGATACCGGACATAATCCAAGAACCTTCTTTGCCAAATAACACGTTTACATAACGAGAGAAAATTTGACCGCCGTTGCTAGCGCCTTGCGCCACTTGGCCACTGGTCGCACCAAGATAGAAAAGGGAAAAATAAAGTGCGGCTAATAAAACCACTGAAATGCAGCCGGCAGAAATAGTATAACGCATGATTTTTTGCGGCTCAGTAACATTTTTCGCACTTAACGCACGGGCAACAATGCCGCCGAAAGCAATTGCCGCCAAGACATCCATGGTTTGGTAACCGCTAATTAAACCGGTGGTCAACGCGGAACTGTCCGCATAACTTTTGCTTGGTGCGGCAATGTCAGACAAGGGAGACATAAAGACTGTCACAGTGACCACGACCAATAACACCAATAAGGCAGGAGTCATAAATTTGCCCACACTGGAAATAATGGTGTTTGGTTTTAACATAAACAACATGGCAATAATGTTAAAGACCACGGCAAAAATCAGGTGATTTGCCGGTGTATCCGAGACAATCTCTAACGGCACCAACGCCATTTCATAGGCTACGTTGGTAATTCGCGGCATCGCAAACGTAGAACCAATCACTAAATATAAGGTGGCTAAAAATAAAATTTCCGCCCATTTTGGTAGGTCGCGAGTGAGTTCTTCGCCACGTCCTAAAACAGACACAATCACTAAGGTGATAAATGGCATTAACACGCCTGTCACCACAAAACCTAATGCCGCTGTCGCCCAATGTTGCCCAGCAGTGTAGCCTTCCATAGGTGGAAAAATGATGTTTCCTGCACCTAAAAACAGGGCAAAAATCATCATACCTAAAACAATAATATCTTTACGTGAAAACATAATAAATTTCTCTTGTGATAAAAAATAAATTTCTCTTTTGTTATAAAAAGTCGGCGGATTTTACACCAAAAATGGTGAATTTCGTAAGAAAACATAAAAAAAGTATGATATTTTTCCACCGCACTTTCTGCCAAATCCGAAAGCGCGGCGATTGAGTTCATCCGACCTTTGTTGTAAACTACGCTCCCGTCTTGATAGATTATCTTTATTCTAATTTTTCCATTCATTCCAATAGCAACAAACAGGTTTCTTATGGCTACCAATTATATTTTCGTCACAGGCGGCGTGGTTTCTTCGCTTGGTAAAGGTATTGCAGCGGCGTCCCTTGCGGCAATCTTAGAAGCGCGTGGTTTGAACGTCACGATCATGAAACTCGACCCTTATATCAACGTCGATCCGGGCACCATGAGCCCGACTCAGCACGGTGAAGTTTTCGTGACCCAAGACGGCGCGGAAACCGATTTAGATTTAGGTCACTACGAACGTTTTATTCGTACCAAAATGACCAAACGTAACAACTTCACGACCGGTAAAATCTATTCCGAAGTGTTACGCAAAGAGCGTCGCGGTGATTATCTCGGCGCGACCATTCAGGTGATTCCACACATTACCAACGAAATTAAAGCGCGCGTGATTGATGGCGCAGCGGGACATGATGTGGCCATCGTAGAAGTGGGTGGCACAGTGGGCGATATTGAATCCCTCCCGTTCTTAGAAGCATTACGTCAGCTTGCCGTACAAGTAGGACGTGAACGCACGATTTTCATGCACTTAACGCTTGTGCCGTACATTCCGACTGCCGGCGAAGTCAAAACCAAACCGACACAACATTCTGTGAAAGAACTCTTGTCCATCGGCATTCAACCGGACGTGTTGATTTGCCGTTCCGACCGCATGATTCCGCCAAATGAACGTGCCAAAATTGCGTTATTCTGTAACGTACCGGAACGCGCGGTGATTTCTCTGAAAGATGTGTCTTCCATTTACCAAATCCCGGCACTTTTAAAATCTCAAGGGTTGGACGATTTCATTTGCAATCGCTTCCATTTAACTTGCCCGGAAGCCGATTTATCTGAATGGGAACAAGTATTGTATCAACAAGCCAACCCGACAGGCGAAGTCACTATCGGTATGGTGGGTAAATACACCGAATTGCCGGATGCGTATAAATCCGTGAACGAAGCCCTAAAACACGCCGGTTTAAAAAATCGCTTGAGCGTAAATATTAAATACATCGACTCACAAGATGTGGAAACCAAAGGCGTTGACATCTTAAAAGGCTTAGACGGTATTTTAGTGCCGGGCGGCTTCGGCTATCGCGGTGTCGAAGGCAAAATTCTGACTGCCCAATATGCGCGTGAAAACAACATTCCCTATTTAGGTATTTGCTTAGGGATGCAAGTTGCGCTCATCGAGTTTGCCCGTCATGTTGCAGGCATGAGCCATGCAAACTCTTCCGAATTCGACCGCACTTGTCCGCAACCGGTGGTCGGTTTAATTACCGAATGGCAAGACGCCGACGGCAACACCGAAGTGCGCAGTGACAAATCCGACTTGGGTGGTACCATGCGTCTTGGGGCACAAAAATGCCATTTAATTGAAGGCAGCTTAGCACGTCAATTATACGGTGCAGAAACCATTGAAGAACGCCATCGTCACCGTTACGAAGTTAATAATGTATTGCTTCCGCAAATCGAAAAAGCAGGCTTAAAAGTGACCGGTTTATCTGCCGATAAAAAATTAGTGGAAATCATTGAAGTACCAAACCACCCTTGGTTTGTCGCTTGCCAATTCCATCCGGAATTCACTTCTACGCCACGTGATGGTCACCCGTTATTCGAAGGCTTTGTGAAAGCGGCAAAAATCAATCAGAAAAAATCCGACTAACGGCTTTCTGAAAAATTGAAATAAAAGTTCGGTCAGAAAAACACTTAGATTTTTGACCGCACTTTTTTATTTTCTCGCCGTGATCCACTTCACAAAAAATGGCCTTTGCTCTTGTTCTGCCTCTCGTCTTTCACTATATTGAGAACCCTCTTGTCGGAGTGCCGGAAGGCTGAGATCGCAATGAATGCGAGATCCGTGGAACCTGTGGGTTAATCCCCGCGCAGGGAACAAGTTATGAGCAATTTGAATTTCATCACACCTTCCGCACAAGCTATTTTTTATTCACCTTATCGGAGATTACCATGTCGGAAGCCGTGTCTCATTTATCAGAAATCCTCCTACCCAAAGCCCCTTTTGCGCACACTGAATTTAAGTTGGGATTGTATGTTATCGTAGACAGTTATAAATGGGTTGAACGGCTCATTCATGCTGGTGTGAAAACCTTGCAAATTCGTATTAAAGATCGTTCTGCAGAACAAGCAGAAGAGGAAATCGCCCGCTGCATTGCCTTAGCCAAACAGTATCAAGTGCGGTTATTTGTAGATGATTTTTGGCAGTTGGCAATTAAGTATCAGGCTTATGGTGTCCATCTTGGGCAGGAGGATTTGCTCACAGCAGATTTAAACGCCATCCAACAAGCAGGGCTACGTCTCGGTGTTTCCACCCACAACCAAGAAGAAGTCGATCTGGTGTTACCGTTGCGCCCTTCCTATGTTGCCCTCGGACATATTTTCCCGACACAAACCAAAGAGATGCCTTCAGCGCCTCAAGGCGTTGCCAATTTAGCCACTCAGGTAAAAAACTTAGGTAAAATGCCGACTGTCGCAATCGGCGGCATCAGTGCTTCACATTTTCCTGATATTTTAGCCACAGGGGTAGGCAGCATTGCCGTGATTTCCGCCGTAACCAAGGCTCAAGACTGGCAAAGTGCGGTGAAAAACTTACTGCAATATTTTGCCGAATAATGGACTATTTTCGTTTAAATTCATGGCGAAATAGCTCGAAAAATTCATCTTAAAATTGAACCGCACTTAAGTTGGCAGAAAACATAGAGCAAAATCAAATTGTCTGTAGTTTTTGCAAGACAAAGGAGGAAAATAGCTTTATGATACCGACATTTTTAGAGCAAACTAACCCGTTTTAATTAACTTAATGAGGAAAATAAAATGGCAAAAATCGTTAAAGTCATTGGTCGTGAAATCATCGACTCTCGTGGTAACCCAACTGTAGAAGCTGAAGTTCATCTTGAAGGTGGTTTCGTTGGTTTAGCAGCTGCTCCATCAGGTGCATCTACCGGTTCTCGTGAAGCATTAGAATTACGTGACGGCGACAAATCTCGTTTCTTAGGTAAAGGTGTATTAAAAGCGGTTGCCGCAGTAAACGGTCCGATTGCTGAAGCCATTCTTGGTAAAGATGCGTCTAACCAAGCTGAAATCGACCAAATCATGATCGATTTAGATGGCACTGACAACAAATCTAACTTCGGTGCAAACGCCATCTTAGCGGTATCCTTAGCAAACGCAAAAGCAGCTGCCGCATCTAAAGGTTTACCACTTTACGCTTACATCGCAGAACTTAACGGCACACCAGGCGTTTACTCTATGCCATTACCAATGATGAACATCATCAACGGTGGTGAGCACGCAGACAACAACGTTGATATCCAAGAGTTCATGATTCAACCGGTTGGTGCTAAAACCTTACGTGAAGCACTTCGTATCGGTGCTGAAGTATTCCATAACTTAGCGAAAGTATTAAAATCTAAAGGCATGAGCACAGCTGTAGGTGACGAAGGTGGTTTCGCACCAAACTTAGCTTCTAACGCTGACGCTTTAGCATGTATCAAAGAAGCAGTAGAAAAAGCAGGTTATGTATTAGGTAAAGACGTGACTTTAGCCATGGACTGCGCATCTTCTGAATTCTACAACAAAGAAACCGGTAAATACGAAATGAAAGGCGAAGGCCGTTCATTCACTTCGCAAGAATTCACACACTATCTTGAAGAATTAACCAAACAATACCCGATCGTGTCTATCGAAGATGGTCAAGATGAATCTGACTGGGAAGGTTTCGCATACCAAACTAAAGTGTTAGGCGACCGCGTTCAATTAGTGGGTGACGACTTATTCGTAACCAACACCAAAATCTTAAAAGAAGGTATCGAAAAAGGTATCGCAAACTCCATCCTAATCAAATTCAACCAAATCGGTTCTTTAAGTGAAACCTTGGCTGCGATTAAAATGGCGAAAGATGCCGGTTATACCGCTGTGATCTCTCACCGTTCCGGTGAAACCGAAGATGCAACCATTGCAGATTTAGCTGTTGGTACTGCAGCGGGTCAAATCAAAACTGGTTCTATGAGCCGTTCTGACCGTATTGCGAAATACAACCAATTAATCCGTATCGAAGAAGCATTAGAACGCGCTGGCACACCGGCTCCGTTCCCGGGCTTAAAAGCGGTTAAAGGTCAAGCTTAATTAATAACCATCGCGGTTATTAAAACGCGCTAAAAAAACACCGCACTTTTTGTTGAAAGATAAAAAGTGCGGTGATTTTTTATGTGTTTTTTTAAAGCAATTTATTCACTGTATTGCTCAAACCAACTTTCCAATATTAAACAAGCGGAAATGCCATCCACTTTGCTTTTATTTAAAGCACGATAACCGCCTCGCCCAAAAATTTCGCTACGGGCTTCCGTGGTAGTGAGCCGTTCATCCTGTAACTCCACCGGCAAATTAAAACGCCCATGAAGGCGGTTAGCAAATTTTTTTGCCCGCAAGGTTAACGGCTGTTCCGTGCCGTCCATATTTAACGGTAATCCGACCACAAGCCTTTCAGGTTGCCAATCTTGAATGCACTTCTCAATGGCTTCCCAATTTGGAATGCCGTCTTGCGCTTTGAATGCGGGTAAAGATTGTGCCGTACCGGTAATACTTTGCCCCACAGCGCAACCGATACTTTTTGTGCCGAAATCAAAGGCGATAACCGTAATGCCCATTAACTGTGCCCTACTTGACCGGCAAAGTTATGAGAGTCAATGCCTAACAATTGATTTGCTGCCAACCAACGCTCTTCATATGGCAAATCAAATAGGATCTGTTCTGTTGCCGGCACAACCAACCAAGAGTTATTCATGATTTCCCGCTCTAGCTGATGTGGTTCCCAACTCGCACAACCAAGTGCTACCAAATATTTTTCCGGCTCCAATAGCGTGCCGAAAGTATCCACGACATCAGCAGAAGTGGTGAGCATGAGATTGTCGGTAACCCGATAACTATGATCAAAAGGCTCATGGGTGTTGGTATGCAAAATAAAACCACGATCAACATTGACCGGCCCGCCGGCAAGTACCAACTTATCACTATAAGTGCGGTTGCTGACCATCATGAAATTCATCTTGGCACCCAACTCCGCAATACTTAAATCTGTCGGTTGATTTAATACCAATCCCATAGAACCTTTTTCATTATGTTCACAGATATAAATCACCGAGCGGTAAAAATAACTGTCATCTAAATTCGGCATGGCAATCAAGAGATGATCTTGTAAATCCATCATATTTCGTTTTTCTCTATCCTAAATCACCAAAACACACTTGCAAGGCGGTAATTGCCGCCATCGCTGCGGTTTCAGTGCGTAATACACGTTTTCCTAATAATACTTCCACAAAGCCATGTTCCTCGGTTTGTGCAATTTCTTGTGGGGACAAACCGCCTTCCGAACCGATTAATAAGCGAACCCCCGCCTTAGGGATTGCCGGCAGAGTACGAATGGAATAACTGGCTCTTGGATGTAAATTTAATTTGAGTGCGTCATCCGGTTCGGCACACCATTGTTGTAATTTCATTAATGGACGAATTTCCGGGATGGTATTTCGCCCACACTGCTCGCAGGCGGCAATCGCAATTTTTTGCCATTGCTGAATTTTTTTCTCCATGCGTTCACCGTCTAATTTCACGCCACAACGTTCCGACCAGAGGGGAGTAATGACATTCACACCCAGTTCAACGGATTTCTGAATGGTAAATTCCATGCGTTCACCACGGGAAATCACTTGTCCTAAATGGATCGCAAGTGGACTTTCACGATCATCTAACTGACGGTTCAAAATATCGACATCAACGGATTTTTTCGTTACTGCATTGATCACGGCTTGATAAATATGGTTACTGCCATCGAAAAGTTCAAGTTGATCGCCCGGTTGCATACGTAAAACACGACCGACATGGTTAGCACCATCTTCAGAAAGTGTGCAAGAGGTGAGTGAATTAAGAGAAGTGGGATGGTAAATTCGAGGTATTCGCATAATAGAACAAATAAGTAAAAATAATTTGTTCTATCATAGCAGAAAAGAAGATGGCAAAACGAAAAATGCGAAGTGAAAAAATTAATATTCCCACTGTGTCGGATCAATGCCCAACTCGCGCATAATTTTTTTCGCTTCTTCCGGAATTTCGTCGCTACGTTCCTTTAACAAATCTTCATCCGTTGGTAAAGGTTGACCTGTAAAAGCATGTAAAAACGCTTCGCATAACAGTTCACTGTTGGTCGCGTGACGCAAATTACGAATTTGACGACGGGTACGTTCATTGGTCAAAATTTCAAGCACTTTAATCGGAATAGATACTGTAATCTTTTTAACTTGTTCGCTTTTTTTACCGTGTTCCGCATAAGGACTGATATATTGTCCGTTCCAATCCGCCATAATTGATTCCTAAAATAACCTTATTAATTGTCGAGATATTCTAATAAAAAATAATAAAAATAACAATCTAGCCGTGGAGACTTCTAGATTTCCAGTGTTAAAAATAGAAAAAATAAAGGCATCTTATTGATGCCTTTTTATTCAACACAATTAAAATGTTTTTACTAAATCTTTTAAATAAGATTTAAATTCACCACCCAGTTTATTGTGATGCAAACCATATTCTACGAAGGCTTTCATATAACCAATTTTATTACCGCAATCGTAAGAAACGCCGGTCATATGGAACGCTTCGACAGTTTCTTTTTCAATTAACATATCAATCGCATCGGTTAATTGAATTTCATCGCCAACACCAATCGGTGTTCTTTCCAATAAATCCCAAATAGCAGCGGAGAACACATAACGTCCCACAACCGCGAGGTTAGATGGCGCTTCATCAACACTTGGTTTTTCCACAATACTATGAATTTTCGCACTCTCCCCGGGTGGAATTTCAACACCGCTGCAGTCGGCAATACCGTAGCTGCTGACAGCTTCCGCTGCAACCGGACTTACCATGATTTGGCTAGCTTTCGTTTGATTGAAGCGTTTTAACATTGCTGCTAAATTTTCTTTTTTCTGGTTCGCAGAAAATTCCGCTAACAACACATCCGGCAAGATTACCGCAAAAGACTCATCGCCGACTAACGGACGACCACATAATACGGCATGTCCCAAGCCTTTCGCATTCCCTTGGCGAACATGCATAATGGTGACATCTTTTGGCACAATAGAACGAACTTCTTCCAAGAGCTGACGTTTTACCCGTTTTTCTAACATCGTTTCCAATTCGAAAGAGGTATCAAAATGGTTTTCGATAGCATTTTTGGAAGAGTGGGTAACCAACACAATTTCTTTGATGCCCGCGGCAACACATTCATTTACAACGTACTGAATAAGTGGTTTATCCACCAGCGTTAACATTTCCTTTGGAATCGCCTTTGTTGCAGGCAACATACGTGTGCCTAAGCCGGCAACCGGAATAATTGCTTTCATGTCTATTTTCCTTATATAAAAAGACCGCACTTTTCTCTTCTGAAAAGTGCGGTAAGTTTTTTATGTGTTTTTACTGGCGAAGTAATGTCAAAATCTCTTCGGTTTTTTCCGCCATCAGTTGTTTATCACCACGGGTTTCCAAGTTCAAACGAACCACCGGCTCAGTATTTGATGAACGCAAATTAAAACGCCAATTCGGATATTCAATACTAATCCCGTCGATATCATCAACACGAACTGCCTCTTTTTCATACGCAGCACGTACACGCTCAATCGCGCTTTTCGCATCAGCTAAGTTGCTGTTAATTTCGCCTGGAGATGGGAAGGTATTCACGCTATTGTTCACAAGCTCACCCAATGATTTACCGGTAACAGAAACAAGCTCCATCACGAGCAACCATGGGATCATACCACTATCACAATAGAAGAAATCACGGAAATAATGGTGCGCGCTCATTTCTCCGCCGTAAATAGCGTCTACTGCACGCATTTTCTCTTTAATGAAAGAATGGCCTGATTTAGACATAACAGCCTCGCCGCCATTTTCTTCCACTAATTTCACCGTATTCCAAATTAAACGCGGATCATAAATGATTTTTGCGCCTTTATTTTTTTGCAAGAAGGCTTGGCTTAACAAACCAACGATATAGTAACCTTCGATAAAATTCGCATGTTCATCAAACAGGAAACAGCGGTCAAAATCACCATCAAAGGCAATTCCCATATCCGCTTGATTTGCCAAAACAGCATCAATCGTATCTTGGCGGTTTTCCGGCAATAAAGGATTAGGAATACCATGTGGGAATGTCCCATCCGGATTGTTATGAACCTTAATAAACTCGACCGGCACTTGTTTTGCTTTAAATTGAGCTTCAATTGCGTCAATAACATGTCCTGCCGCGCCATTACCGGCGTTAATCACTAACTTTAAAGGCTTCAACTGTGCCAAGTTAATGTAGGACAACAAGTGTTCAACGTAATCGCCGAGCACAGAAAGCTGTTTATATTCACCACGTTGAGTCACTGGTGGAAAATTATTTTCTTCCGCCAAACGTTGAATATCCGCCAAACCGGTATCTGCACTAATCGGACGGGAACCTTCACGCACTAATTTGAGTCCGTTGTAATCCATTGGGTTGTGGCTTGCGGTAACTTCAATCCCACCATCGGTTTTCAAAAATGACGTAGCAAAATAGACTTCCTCTGTCCCCGTTTCACCTAAATCAATTACATTAACACCGGAATCCAATAATCCATTTGTTACCGCACTTTTTAGTTCTTTGCTCGTTAAACGAACATCTCCACCAACGACAATGGTTTTAGGCTTCAAAAACTGCCCAAATGCACGACCTATACGATACACAATATCCACGTTTAACTCTTCGCCTAAGCGACCACGGATATCGTAAGCTTTAAAGCAAGTCAATTTACTCATAACTACTCCATTTTAATTGTCCATAAAATGAAATTTGCTACTATGCTTTGTTTTCATCCTTAGCTTGATGAATACGCTGGTAAATTTCTTCTCTATGAACAGAAACATCCTTGGGGGCTTGCACGCCAATTTTTACTTGGTTGCCTCGTATATTGAGAATCGTGATAGAAACATCATCGCCGATGAGCAAGCTCTCGCCAACTTTACGGGTTAAGATCAGCATATAAACTCCTCACCTTTTATAGTTTATTTCCAACTTCCCTATTTTGCTTCCAACATCCCTATCAAACAATACTTTGTACTTTGGCACTCATGAAATCATAAGTGCCCATAATTAATTAACAAGAAACAAAGATTACAAATTTGCTTTTAACCAATCAGAACAAACGGATAATGCTTTGTTGATATTTTGTGGTTCAGTACCACCGGCCATCGCCATATCCGGGCGACCACCGCCTTTACCACCGACTTGTTGAGCCATTAAATTCACGAGCTCACCGGCTTTTACTTTGGCAGTTAGATCCTGAGTTACGCCAACAATTAAGTTAACTTTTTCATCCAATGCGGAAGCAAACACCACGACGGCAGAGCCTAATTGATTTTTCAGGCTATCAACCATTGCGCGTAAAGACTTCGCTTCAATACCATCAAGCTGCTGCATAATCACAGAAACGCCATTAATTTCGACCGCACTTTTCGCCAAGTCATTACCAGCCTGAAGTGCAGCTTTTTCTTTTAATGTTTGTAACTCTTTTTCAACTTTCTTATATTTATCTTGCAACAGAGAAATCTTATCCGTAACGGAATTAACGTCCGATTTCAGTAATTCAGCGCTTTGATTCAATAAAGTTTGTTGATGTTGTAACCATTCAATCGCAGTTTCACCGGTAATTGCTTCAATTCGACGAATACCTGCTGCCACAGCAGTTTCTGTGACGATTTTAAATAATCCGATATCTCCCGTACGTTTTGCATGAATACCACCACACAACTCAATAGAGAAATCACCCATCGTTAAGACACGAACTTGTTCGGAATACTTCTCTCCGAATAACGCCATCGCACCTTTTGCTTTTGCGGCTTCCAACTCCATAATGTCGGTTTGGATTGGATTATTTGCTCTCACTTGCTGGTTCACAATACGTTCAACTTCAGCTAATTGTGCTTTGCTAATTGCTTCATGTTGAGCAAAGTCAAAACGTAACAACGTATCGGAAACAAGTGAGCCTTTTTGCGCGACATGTTCACCTAATACTTGACGTAATGCAGCATGCAACAAGTGTGTTGCGGAGTGATTTAACGAAATACGTTGACGGCGAACATCGTCAACCACTGCATTTACAGACTGCCCAACAGATAAACTACCTTGGGTAAGCTCACCAATATGACCAAACACTTGGCCATATTTTTGAGTGTCTTTTACGTCAAAACAAAAACCATTGCCTTCTAAACGGCCGATATCACCAATTTGACCACCTGATTCCGCATAGAATGGCGTATTATCTAAAATAACCACTGCACTTTGACCGGCTGAAATCGATTCCACCGGATTTCCCTCATGGAAAAGTGCGGTCACTTTTGCCAGTGTTTCTGACTCAGTATATCCTTCAAAACGGGTTGTCCCGTCAACACGGATTACACTGTTATAGTCCATGCCGAATTGACTTGCAGATTGTGCGCGAACGCGTTGCAATTCCATTTCACGCTCGAAACCTACTTCATCAATCGCAATACCACGCTCACGGCAAACATCTGCGGTTAAATCCAATGGAAAACCATAGGTATCATATAACTTAAAGGCCACTTCACCGGATAAAACATTCTCTTTTACATTGGCTAACGCTTCATCTAACAAGGTCAAACCACGTTCTAATGTGCGAGCAAATTGTTCTTCTTCTAAGCGCAAGAATTTTTCCACTGAGGCTTGGTGTTTTTTCACCTCTTCACCTGCTTCCGCCATCACATCAATCAATGTTGGCACTAATTTATAGAAGAACGCTTCTGTGGCGCCAAGTAAATGCCCATGACGTACTGCGCGACGAATAATACGACGAAGCACATAACCACGTCCTTCATTGGAAGGAACCACACCGTCAGCAATTAAATAAGCACAAGAACGGATATGATCAGCAATAACACGTAATGATTTATTGGCTAAATCTTTCTCACCGGTTAACTCAGCCACTTTGGCAATTAAGGTTTTAAAAATATCAATATCATAGTTGGAGTTGACGTGTTGCAATACCGCACTGATTCGCTCCAAGCCCATGCCTGTATCCACAGACGGTTTTGGAAGTTTCTCCATTGTGCCGTCAGCATGGCGGTTAAATTGCATGAACACGATGTTCCAGATTTCAATATAGCGGTCACCATCCTCTTCAGGAGAACCCGGAGGGCCACCCCAAATATGATCACCATGATCGTAGAAAATTTCAGTACAAGGACCGCAAGGACCGGTATCACCCATTTGCCAGAAGTTATCCGAAGCATAAGGTGCGCCTTTGTTGTCGCCAATACGAATAATACGCTCTGCAGGAATACCGATTTCTTTATGCCAAATGTTGTAGGCTTCATCATCAGTTTCGTACACGGTCACCCATAATCTTTCTTTCGGTAAGCCCAACCATTGTGGTGAAGTTAAAAATTCCCAACCGTAATGAATTGCATCTTGTTTAAAATAATCACCAAAGCTGAAATTACCTAACATTTCAAAGAAAGTATGGTGTCTGGCGGTATAACCCACATTTTCTAAATCGTTATGTTTTCCCCCCGCGCGTACACAGCGTTGTGCTGTAGTTGCTCGGGTATAAGGGCGTTTTTCTAATCCTAAAAAAACATTTTTAAATTGGTTCATCCCGGCGTTGGTAAATAATAACGTCGGATCATTGTCTGGAACCAAAGAACTACTTGCTACAACTTGATGCCCTTTACTATGGAAAAAATCAAGGTACGACTGTCGAATTTGTGCTGTTGTTTTCATGTACACGCCTTAGCTTTTAAATCTTATTAAATACCGTCAATTCACGGAGTAACTCTGTATTCTTACATATTTTTGAAATTTATAAAAAAACTTTTTATACCGCACACTTTATTTTCTAATAATAGAGAAAATAAAACCGCACTTACGCTCTGAACTCGTGAAAGTGCGGTCGGTTTTTATAATATTTTTAATAACTGGCTACGCTTTGTAATCATTCTTCACGAAGAGGAACTACGAGCATATCAATGGTAATTGAGTTCATCACCTGGCGAGTAGAAGACATCAATTTACTCCAGAAATCTTGATGGTGTCCTGTTACCAATAAATCAACATCATATTGTTCGATAGCATCCGTCAACACTTGACCTAAGTCGCCGCTACCGCTAAGTTTTTCATTGATCGGATAACCGGCTTGTTCTGCTAATTGTAATAACGCTTGTTGCGTTTCACTGGAAATACGATCCTGCATTGACACCATATTTACATCAATCAGCCCTGTATAAAGATCCGAAAAATTTACATCAACATGGATAATAGATAATTTCGCATCGTGGCGTTTTGCAACACCCACCGCTTTTTTCAAGAGAATTGGACTTTCTTCTGAAAGATCTACTGCAACTAATACATGTTTATACATAATCGACTCCTTATCCGATCAGGGTTAATTAATCTTCATCAGTATAGTATCACTAGGTTTCAAGAAAAAATATGTGCAAGATCACATTTTGGAAAAAAGATCCTAAATGTCTTTTATGTTATTATTTTGTCTCCTTTTTCTCTCTATTTTCAAAAAATATGACCTATTCAATAAACGACTTTTTAAAATTAATTGCCCAATTACGCGATCCTATAAATGGCTGTCCGTGGGATATTAAACAAAACTACCATTCCATGATTTCTTGTTTAAAAGAAGAAACCTATGAAGTCATTGAAGCGATTGAAAAAAATGATGTTGAAAATCTAAAAGAAGAACTGGGCGATTTACTACTTCAGGTAGTATTTCTGAGTCAACTTGCGACGGAAGAAAATAAATTTACGTTTGACCATGTCGTACAAAACGTAGCCGAAAAGATTGTTCGGCGCCACCCTCATGTGTTTGGCGATAAACAGGCTAAAAATGAGCAAGAAGCTTTACAAAATTGGAATGCGATGAAAGCCGAAGAACACAAAACACTTGGGCATACGTCAATTTTAGACAATATTCCACAGTCCTTTCCCGCTTTGATGCGGGCAGAAAAACTACAAAAACGCTGCTCAAAAGTCGGATTTGATTGGGATAACATTTCCCCGGTCTTCGCCAAAGTCGAGGAGGAATTACAAGAAGTCAGACAAGAACTTGAACGTCAACCACAAGACCAGGCAAAAATTGAAGAGGAAATGGGGGATTTGCTCTTTGCAACAGTAAATCTAAGTCGTCATATACACTGTCAGGCAGAAGAAAGCCTACGCAAAGCTAACCAAAAGTTTGAACAACGCTTCCGTAAAGTCGAAGGGAAGTTAAAACAACAAAACCGTAGTCTTGAAGATGCAAGCTTAGTGGAAATGGATGTGCTTTGGGATGAAGTGAAGAAAGAAGAAAAACACTGCTAAAAATGACCGCACTTTCAGAAAAAATACCGAGCAATTGCTCGGTATTTTTAATATGAACTCAGAGAGTTAATCCAATCCCAAAACTTTACGACCATTAATACTGGCAATATTCACCATAGCGTCTAAATCAGGGAAGCGGCAACCTGCAGCCAGCAAACTTAATTCTTGCCACATATCCCCTTCGCACAACGGCACCATGTAATCACAAATATTATCTGTGCCAATCGCTACCGTGATGCCTTCCGGAATCATTTCATCAGCCGGTGTTAAAGCATTATGGAAAGGCATAAGTTCTTCTTTACGATTACTATCAATCCACGCCATCGGGCAAGCAATCATCATCATTTGTGCTTGGCGCATTTTTTCGTATAAACGATAACGATATTCTTTGGAATGTGAGCCGATAGAAATCCCGTGAATCGCCACGACACGTCCTTGCATTCCATGTTCAATGGTTTTGTCACAAAGTTGTTCGGTTTCAATTTCGGTTGGCGAATTAAATTGGTCCACATGCACATGGCACATAATCCCTAAAGATTTCGCCTTATCCAACAAAATATCCATCGCTTCCAAACCGCGACCATAGTCTAGCTCGTCGCGATAGGGCAAACCGCCGATCATATCGACCATTTCAGAACCAATATCAAACCATTTACGTGCGGTTGGCTCAATAACCCCTTTTAAGGTTTGGTTAGCAAATTTCAATACGATGTCATGTTTATAGACTTCACGTGCTTTATGTGCTGCGATAATCGCCCGATCTTCACACACCGGGTCGATATCAACAAAGGTTCCGAAAGCCGTTACCCCTTGAGAAATCATTAATTCGATAGATTGGCAGAAACGGGCATAGTAGTCATCTACCGAAGAGGTCCGTTTGACCTCATCCACCAAATCCCATTTTTGTTGTAAATTGCAACTTTGGTAAATACCAATTTTTTCCGGCGTCATGGTAAAAGCACGATCCGCATGGGCATGAGCATTTACCCAGCCCCCTTTTTTGATGATTTCATCCCGAATATAAGTTTTAAAACTACGAACGTGATTTTTGGTCATAACGACTCCGTAATGAGTAAGTTTTGGAAACTGGCAGGGAGCAAATAGAAAAAAATCCTCATAAAAGAGGATCGCTTATTAATTGAAAATAGAAAGAGGTTCAATGATAATGCATTGAAATAACGAACAATGTTATGAAAAATTCTCAGATTTTTAATTAATAACATCTTATTTGTCCTGATGGAATTGCGCGCTAGTATAAAACTCGTCGCCACAAAAATATAATTGATTTTAGCTATTGGTCTGCGCCTATTTCATTATTTTTCTAAAAAAGAACGCTCCTGGCTAAAGGCTTCTAAAAATAGTCCTAGCGGTGGTCTTTCAGACGACATTTTTTGATAAGTGCGGTCGTATTTTTCATAGTTTCCACGATTATCGATATGATATTGCGTACCATCCGGTTGAACAATCACATTCCAACGATAATTAGAAACCAAAACCCAATCTGCACTAGACGTAAGATCAAACAAATCTCGTCCTTGTGCATAATCAGCAATCGGATTTTTCACTTTAAAAATATGCTTCATTAAAGCCGGCACTAAATCCACATGTGAAGTTAACTTGGAGATTTTCCCGGTTGCCAAACCATTCCAGTGAACAATCATTGGCACTTGCACTTCATCACGCGAAAAATAATTCGTTTCTTCTTTTTCTGATAATTTTTTGAATGTATAGCCATGCTCAGCAGTAATAATCACAAGGGTATTTGGCAAATTTAACTCGGGCAACAACTGTCCCAATGACGCATCAATATCTGCCAGTTGCTGCTCATATTTCTCTTGCGTAAGATTGGGTTCGATATTCAAGCTTAAATGCCCCCAAAACGGTTTATTCTGCGTTTTTGCGGTATCCAACCAACGCGTGAAGGAACGAATCGCGGCCTGATTACCACTCTCCGCAACAAGCTTCGTTTTTGGATAAATGGCACGACGGAAAATACCCGGATCCATCTTTTTAGAAGAAAACACGCCTTGCGCATATTGTTGTTGTGTTAAACGTTCCACTAACACAGAAGGCGTTTTATTGTTGAGCAAGCTGTCGGTATAACTGCCATTGAGGCCATAAAACAATCCGACTAGCCCTGTATTATTGTTATTGCCACTGCTGTAATGATTGATAAATTGTGTCGAATTCTCTGCAAATTGTGCCAAATTCGGCATTTTTTCCGCATCTATCACATCATGTCGTAAACCGGAAAGCGTAATTAAGAGGATATTGGTATTTTCCTGTTGCTCAGCAAAGACTAACGGGTTTTTCGGATAGTCGATGGCTAAGGCATCTAATCGCCCCTCTTGTGCGAGACGTTGTGCATATTCTGCTTTATCTAAGAAACCGTGTTTCTCTAAAAAGGAACGTGCTGTCATCGGATAAGACAAAGGAAAATTAGAACGTTGCATGGTGATAGGACGGTATAAATAGGCATCTGCCCATGCATAAATTAGGTGTGTTGCACTAAAGGTGCAAACAAAAAAGACACCCACTGCTTTTAGCCATTTTTGGCGTTCTAAGCTACGCAGTTTTTGCCAAGACCAGCGGGAAAACAACATTTGCACCAATAAAATCAATGGCATCGGCACAAAGAAAATTTGCCAGTTGCGCGATAACTCTCCGTTCTCCGGGTTAACTAAGAGATTCCAGACTAATGACGACAAGTGCAAGTTAGAACGCAAGAATACTTCGCTATCCACCAACAACAAAGTGTTGCCAATCGTTGCAAGAATGACCGTCAGTCCACGAAAAGTGCGGTGGTTTTTAACAATGAAACTGAGCGGAAAAATGACTAGCAAATAAAAGGCGAAAACAATAAAACTAAAATGCCCAAGTAAGCTGATAAAGAAGTAAATTTTGCCGAATAACGTATCCGGCCAATCAATGATAAACGCATAACGGGCACCAATAAAAACAGCCCAAAGAATATTAAAAAAAGCAAACCAGTGACCCCAAGAAATTTTCTGTGAGGTTTCTTCACGATATTGTCTGCTTTTAAATGTCCACATACGCTAATTATTTTGCCGTTTTAATAGAGTTGAGTAAGGCATCAGAAAATGCTTGTGCTAAAACTTGTTGCTGCTGCTTGCCCACGCTGCCGGTAAGTAAATTTGTGGTCATGTTACCGAGAACAATTAAGGATAAGTCTAAAGGGGCTTGATGTTTCTCAAGCACTGCAATCATGTCATTTAAGATCGTATCGATTTGTTTATCTTGATATTTAGATTGGATTGCCATAATGAATAATTTACCGGTTTAAAATGCCGTTTATATTAACTGATAATTGCGCTAATCCTAACATATTTTGTTAGTTCTGTTAAAAAGTGCGGTTATAATAGCGGAAATTTTTTAGAGGCAAATTTATGAGCATTACCGTTAAACAAATCATTCTTCATCAACTTGTTAAATCCAATGAAGAAGCTGAAAATTCTCCTCAATTAACCGCTGTTTTGCGCGAACAATTACTTGCTATCACGCCGGAAGTGGAACAAATGATGTTACAACTTCATCAAGGCTATCAAAATAAAGCCAAAGGCTATGGCATCTTTCAGGAATCATCTGTTTTTGCACAAAGTTTGAATCGCTTACTGGAAAACGAAACGGACTTTCTGCCTTTTAGTCATGAATCCACACATTTACTCATCAACGAATTAAGCAAGTATAACTTTGCTGATAACGGTACATTGGTGCTGTGTCAGTACAACTTTTTAGCCACCGACTATTTATTTATAGCATTGCTAGACAGCCGAATCAGTATGCTAGTTAACGAACAATTAGAAATTCAACGTACAGAATATCTTGATATTACTCAATTCGACATTGCCGCCCGGATTAACTTGACGGATTTACAACTGAATGCCAATTCAAACCGCTATTTAACCTTCATTAAAGGTCGCGTTGGACGGAAAATTGCTGACTTTTTTATGGATTTTCTTGGGGCGGAGGAAGGATTAAATCCACAAGTACAAAACCAATGCTTATTACAAGCGGTTGATGATTATTGTGTCCAAGGCGAATTAAACCGAGAACAAACGCAAGCGGTGAAAAAACAAGTATTTGAATATTGCAAAGGTCAATTAAACAGCGGAGAAGAAATTGAATTAGCGGAACTTTCCAATGAGCTGCCAACTCTAAACCAGCAACCGTTTATGGCGTTTACCCAAGAACAAAACTACGACCTGGAAGAAAATATTCCGCCGGTACGCACCGCACTTAAATCGTTGACCAAATTTTCTGGCTCCGGCAAAGGCGTTACCATTAGCTTTGATGCCGAATTAATTGATCAGAGAATCATTTGGGATGAGGCAGCCGATACTTTAACCATCAAAGGGCTTCCACCGAATTTACGGGATCAATTACAGCGACGGTTAAAAGCATTGAATTAATTTGGCAATGCACTAAACTTTCAGTATGATCATTGCAACTATTTACAGAGGATAAAAAGCAAAAATGCAATTCAAATCTGTTCTCACCACACTCATTTTGGCACTCAGCGTAACTGCCTGTTCGAGCGTTAACAAAATTGTTTATCGTATTGACGTGCCGCAAGGCAACTACTTGCAAGCAGAAACTGTGGCTCAAGTTAAGACCGGTATGACAGCACAGCAAGTTCAGTACTTGTTAGGTACGCCGGTTCTCATCGATCCATACAGCAACCAAACTTGGTACTACGTTTTCCTACAACAAAAAGCTTATGAAACACCGGACCAACATACATTGGTCGTCAACTTTGACCAACGTGGTATTGTGACTAACGTCGATTTAGATAAAGCATTACCAAATAGCGGCCAAGCAGAAGTCAACAATACGATTATCAACGGACCAAGCACTCCCTCAAAGAGCTGGTGGAAATTCTGGTAATAGTCTTAAAGTTTCATCATATAGATTGACATAAACACGGTTTTCTTTATGCCCCAAATCTTACTTGTCGATGATGATACTGAATTATCTGAATTGCTCGCCAACTTCCTGACATTGGAAGGTTTCCGGGTCACTATCGCAAAGACAGATCAAATAGCACAGCAACTTGATCTGTCTTACGATCTTATCTTATTAGATGTTATTGCTCCCACATGGAACGGCATCGCAACTCTCAAACAAATCCGGAAACATTATTCCACACCGATTATCATCTTAAACGCCCAAAATGATGCGATGAGTCGAATCCTGTACTTAGAGCTGGGTGCAGATGATTATTTGGTAAAACCCTTTAACGCTCATGAGCTGATTATCAGAATAAAAATGCTTTTGCGTCGGAGCGGGCAACAAGCCAACTTTATCGAATCACATTCAGCTACAGCAGAGCAAATTAAATTTGATTTATTGACCCTTCATCCGGAAACCCAGCAACTTTTTTTTGGTAGTTCCCCTATTGAATTAACCCACACTGAATTTGCTTTGCTTCTCCAATTCATCAAACGCCCAAACATACTGATTACGCGCGAGGAATTAAGCGTGGCAATCCTCAATAAGTTATTAACACCTTTTGACCGAGCCATTGATATGCATATGTCCAATTTGCGCAAAAAATTGCCTAGCCGAGAAAATGGATTACCTTGGTTTAAAACCGTCAGAGGCAAAGGGTATATTCTGCTTAAAAATAACTAAATCGCCGTCCAAATAGACTGCACTTTTAGAAGATTTCAGTCAAAGAAAAACCCTATTGATTTCTCAATAGGGTTCTTTTTTATGACTAAATACCTGGTAATTAATGTAGGGATGTCACCACAACCATAAAGCCTTTCAATACGGCGGCATTCACCAGGTCAATAAAGAATGCACCAACCATTGGCACAATTAAGAATGCTTTGTGTGATGGTCCAAAACGGCTCGTAATTGCTTGCATATTTGCAACAGCTGTTGGTGTCGCACCAAGACCGAAACCACAGTGACCGGCACTTAACACAACCGCATCATAGTCTTTGCCCATCATGCGATAAGTCACATAGATTGCAAATGCTGCCATTAAAACAACTTGAACCGCTAAAATTACCATTACCGGTAATGCCAAGCCGGCCAATTGCCATAATTTCAAAGACATTAATGCAATAGCCAAGAACAGAGACAAACCAACGTTACCTAACACATCAACGGCCGAATCCGCCACATTAAATTTGAAGATATGAGTTAATGTGTTACGAATGATTACCCCAGTGAATAAGCACCATACAAAGGTAGGTAATGCAAGTGCGGTGCCTTTTGTTTGCGCATCTAAGAATTGACCGATAAGTAAACAACAGGCCAACATAGTGATGGTTTCAATTAATGAACGGGTATTGATTTTACGTTGGAAAGTCGGGTGTTCAAACGCTTCTTGAATGTCGCTATTGTCTTCATTTTCCGGGCTTTCATCACGGTGCATTTTTTTCAATAAATGACGCGCTACCGGTCCACCGATAATCCCACCGGACACCAAACCGAATGTTGCACAGGCCATAGCAAGCTCTGTCGCACCCTGTAAGCCAAATGTTTCAGTAAAGGTTTTGGCCCACGCTGCACCTGTACCATGACCACCGGTTAAGGTAACCGAACCGGCAATCAAACCGTAAGCAGGATCAATCCCAAGCAACAAAGAACCGGCAACACCTACCGTATTTTGTAATGCAATCAAAATCCCTGCGGCAACCACAAAAATAATTAAGGGTTTTCCACCTTTAATCAATCGGGCAAAGTTAGCACTTAAACCGATAGAAGAGAAAAAGACTAACATCATTGATGTTTGTAAATTCGTATCAAAGGTAAAAGAAATACCCCAACCTTGATATAACATCGTTAAGATGATCGCGACAAGAAAACCGCCAACAACAGGTTCCGGAATATTGTAGTTTTTTAATAGGGAGATACGTTTTACTAAAAAGTATCCTAGCAAGAGCACAAAGCCTGCCAAAGCAAGGGTTTCATAGGTATTAAAATTCATAGAACAGCCTCTTTCTGATGATTATTTATACGAAATCATCGTTGATGATTTTATATAAAATAAATTTATGCGAAGAATAAAAATTTCTATTAATCACAAAAGGAATTTCAATTTAACAGAAAAAAAACATCGCTTCTACAAAAAACTCAAAAAGATTTTCTCAATTTCTAACTATTTAACCAAAATGTGACCGGTCCCTCATTTACTAGACTGACTTGCATGTCCGCTGCAAATCGGCCGCATTCCACGTTCACTTTTTCACCGCACTTTTGTGCAAAATATTCATAAAGTTCGTTTGCTAACGATGGTGTTGCGCCTTTGGAAAAGCTCGGACGAAGCCCTTTTTGTGTATCCGCCACCAACGTAAATTGCGACACCACCAAGACTTCACCAGCCACTTGTTGTACGTTCAAATTCATCTTGTCATCTGCATCGCTGAAAACACGATAATTCAGGACTTTCTCCGCCAACTTATCTACCTTGTGTCGGTCATCATCCTTTTCCACGCCTAACAGCACCAGCAGACCTTTGCCAATTTGCCCAACAATTTCACCGTCAACTTCCACTTTTGCACTGGAGACACGCTGAATTAATGCGATCATTTTGTTTCCTCACTTTGTTCCAAATTCATCATTTTTTTCGACCGCACTTCTTCCAATACTGCCGCTAATTGTGCGCCGAGTAATACCACCGTCCAGCTTAACTGAATCCATAGCAACATGATTGGTAAGGTGGCCATGGCGCCATAAATTAATTGATAAGACGGGAACGTCACGATATACCAAGCAAACGCCTGCTTACCCAAGGTAAAAAACACAGCGGCAATCAGCGCACCTGCGGCAGAATGTTTGATACTAACTTTCTTATTCGGTACCACCATGTAAATCAGGGTAAAAATAAACCACGTGGATAAAAACGGCACAAAACTCAACAGTTTTAAACCGAAAGAAAAGTTTGATGCGCTCTCAAACATGGTTTTCACATAAGCACTGGCGGCAATACTGACGCCAACTAACAGCGGGCCAAGTGTCAGAATCAACCAATAAATCGCAAAAGACGTAAAAATCGGTCGCGTGCCGGTATCATGCCAAATGCTGTTTAGCGTGCGATCGATAGAATTAATCAACATTAGTGCCACGACAATCAAGCTGATAATCCCCACCGCACTCATTTTTTTGGAATTATTCACAAATTCATCAATGTACTGACCCACCATGTCACTTGCCGACGGGGCAAAATTGGTGAAAATAAACTCTTTCAACGCCCCCGTTACTTCATTAAATACCGGAAATGCCGAAAAAATAGAAAACACCACCATAATCAACGGCACAATGGCAAGCATGGTGCTGTAAGTTAAATAACCGGCGGCTTGGGTTAATTTATTCTGATTAAAACGCTGCCAAAAGATCGTACAAAACGTTTTCCACTCAATCATAAAAAGCCTCCGCAACAATGCTTAAATTTTTTGCCGGAACCGCACACGCAAGGTTGTTTCATCGTCGGTAGCGGCACGGTTGGATCGACAAAATACCAACGCTCGTCAATTTTCACAAAAATCGACCGCTCATGATGCGTCTGTTCCCCCTCCTCACCTTGAAAAACGGCGTTAAATTCCACCGCACTTTGGGTTTTCGTTAAGCTTTCCGTGTTCAAAATTTTTAATCCGACCCATTGTGTTTCCTCCGCCCATGTTTGAATAGCTTGTACGTTGAGTAACCCCTGTTGGCTTGGTACGGTGGTTTCCACAATATAAGGTACATTTTTCAACACATAAGCGGCATAGCGGGAACGCATGAGTTGCTCAGCGGTTTCAGGGAATTGCGTATGTGTATGAAAACGCCTACAACAATCCTCGTAAGATTTATTTGACTGACAAGGGCAAATCGAATCTAAAAGTGCGGTCATATTTAGCTCTGTTTTTCTTGTAATTTCATCAGTTGTGAATTTAACGAACGCTTAAAGGCCGGTGCCAACACCTCAAGCGCCAAGGCTTGTTCTAACTCGTCCGTGTGTTCGGGGGCTGACAATAAACGGTTCAAATGGCGAATGGTAAATCCAGGATGCGGACGGCTCAACAATACCAGCCGATCACCTTTATGGATGACGCCCGCTTGTACCACCCGTACATACCAGCCCGACCAGCCGGAACGATACACGGTTTGTTGTGTATTCGAATTGTTGGTATTTTTCGACAAACGCTCACAAGGTTTACGCGGCTGCGACACTTCCACCACGCAAGAACCGATTTGAAAACGATCTCCTACGCATACGGAATCTTCATTCAATTCAGAAACCACAAAATTCTCGCCGTAAACCGCAGTGCCTTGATAAGAAAAATTTTCATCCAATAACGCATTTAACGCAGGGAAAGAATCTGCCGACATAAAAAAAAGCGCCTTATCCACGCCGCCGTGATGGGCTTTTAATCCCACATCATTGCCTTCCGCACCGAGCGAATGAATATTCACAGCTTCTACCGGTTGCTTGCGAATGGCGCTTTCATAACACGAACCATCCGCAAATGTTAAAGACTGCACTTGACCGATTTTAATCACTAAAATTTCCGCATTGGACATACGTCACCCCAAACTGCATAAATGAAAGGAGGTAAATTATACCGTAAAAACATAATCTTTTTTGACCGCACTGGCTTTTTTAAATATCATGCCTCGCTTAATACGCAATCAATTAGGAATGAAAATATGCAATATTTACTCGCCCAAACCAGCCAAAACCAACAACTTGGTATCACCGCGAAAATGGCGAACCGCCACGGTTTAATCGCCGGCGCCACCGGCACAGGTAAAACCGTGACATTACGCAAAATGGCGGAAGCCTTTAGTGACGACGGCGTGCCTGTGTTTTTAGTGGATGTGAAAGGCGACCTTTCCGGCTTAGTGCAACCGGGTGCGATGCAGGGCAAAATTGCCGAGCGTATCGAACAATTCAATTTAGGCGGTGAAAGCTATTTAAGCGGCTACCCAGTCTCCTTCTGGGATGTGTTCGGCGAAACCGGCATTCCGCTACGCACCACCATTTCCGAAATGGGGCCGTTGTTGCTCTCCCGTTTATTAAACCTCAACGCGACGCAAGAAGGCTTGCTCAACCTCGTGTTCCGTGTGGCGGATGACAAAGGCTTATTGCTTATCGACCTAAAAGACCTGCGTGCTATGTTGAAATATGTAGCGGAAAATGCCAAAACCTTCCAAGTGGAATATGGCAACGTGTCCGCCGCCAGCGTGGGCGCCATTCAACGTGCCTTATTAACCTTAGAAAACGAAGGTGCGGCCAATTTATTCGGCGAGCCTGCACTAAATTTGGATGATTGGCTACAAACCCGTGATGGACGCGGTGTTATCAATGTACTGAATTCGGAAAAGCTCATTAACTCTCCGCGTATGTACAGTGCATTCTTGCTTTGGTTGATGGCAGAGTTGTTTGAACAGCTACCGGAAGTGGGCGATCCCGACAAACCGAAATTCGTGATGTTCTTTGACGAAGCGCATTTGCTGTTTGACGGCGCACCAAGCGTATTAGTAGATAAAGTAGAACAGGTTGTGCGTTTGATTCGTTCCAAAGGCGTGGGCATTTATTTCGTGACCCAAAACCCATTGGATTTACCGGATACCGTACTTGGTCAATTAGGCAACCGCGTGCAACACGCCTTGCGCGCCTTTACGCCACGCGATCAAAAGGCCGTGAAATCAGCCGCGGAAACCTTCCGTTCCAACCCAAACATTAATGTGGTTGAAACCATTTCAACACTCGGCGTAGGTCAGGCATTAGTCTCGTTCTTAGATGAAAAAGGCATGCCGACACCGGTGGAAATTGCTTACATTTTCCCACCGAAAAGCCAACTCGCGCCGATTACTGCCGAACAACGCACCGCTTGGGTGAAAGACGACGATTTGTATGCCTTCTATAAAGATTATGTGGATAACGAATCTGCTTTTGAGGTGTTAAACCAACAAGCGGATTTAGCCGCTGTAGCGCAAAAACAAGCGGAACAGGCCAAGCAGGAAGAAGAAAACGGCATTATGGGTAGCCTTAGCCGCATGATTTTCGGCACCAAAAAACGCGGTGAACAACTGACCGTAACGGAAGAGCTGGTCAGCGGCGTCGCCAAAGCCGTAGGACGCAACATCCGCAGCCAAATCACCAAACAAATTATGCGTGGCATTTTGGGCGCGCTTAAGAAGTAAAATTCATCATAAAAAATAACCGCACTTTGATCTGAACAACCAAAGTGCGGTTATTTTTTCCGCTGTTTTTAGGGGAATTATTCCACCGTGACGGCTTTCGCTAAATTACGTGGCTGATCCACATCGGTGCCTTTAATGAGCGCAATGTGATAGGCCAACAGCTGCATCGGTACCGTGTAATAAATCGGCGCGGTGATTTCGCTTACCGTCGGCATGGTGATAATTTTCATGCCATCGGCTTCGGTAAATCCGGCTTCTTTATCAGCGAAAACATACAACTGACCGCCGCGTGCGCGAACTTCCTCAATATTGGATTTGATTTTCTCCAGTAATTCATTGTTTGGTGCCACCACAATCACCGGCATATCGGCGTCAATTAATGCTAACGGACCGTGTTTCAATTCGCCGGCAGCATAGGCTTCCGCATGAATATAAGAAATTTCTTTTAATTTTAGCGAGGCTTCCATGGCTATCGGATAAAACGCGCCTCGGCCTAAAAATAATGCATGGTTCTTTTCAGCAAAATCTTCCGCGAGCTGTTCAATGTGTTGATCAAAAGCCAGGGCTTTTTCAATTTCTGCCGGTAACGCCTCTAACGCTTTCACGATATCCTGTTCTTTCTCTGCTGAGATAGCACCTTTCGCTTTACCGACCGCAACCACCAACATTAATAACGCGGTTAACTGTGTCGTAAAGGCTTTGGTGGACGCGACGCCGATTTCCACGCCTGCACGGGTCATAAAGGCTAAATCCGATTCGCGCACCAACGAGGAGCTGGCCACGTTACAAATGGTCATGGCCGCCATGTAACCTTTTTGTTTTGCCAAGCGTAATGCCGCCAAGGTATCAGCGGTTTCACCTGATTGAGAAATGGTGACCAATAAACTGTTCGGACGGGTCACAAACTTGCGATAGCGAAATTCGGAGGCAATTTCCACATCGCAACTGATGCCGGCTAAGCTTTCAAACCAATAACGTGCCACCATACCAGAATTATACGAGGTACCACAGGCCACGATTTGGATGTGTTCTACATTTTCTAAAATCGCTTTTGCCCCATTGCCAATGGATTCAATGACTAAATTATCATGTGTCAAACGCCCTTGCATGGTGTTTACCAGTGCGGTCGGTTGTTCGTAAATTTCTTTCTGCATGTAGTGACGGAATTTTCCTTTCTCTGCCGCATCATTCTCAGCATTGGAATCATTCATACCACGTTCCACTTTATTACCATCGCGATCGTAAATATCCACAGAACGGCGGGTAATTTCCGCAATATCCCCTTCTTCTAAATAAATAAAACGGCGGGTGACACTTAATAATGCAAGTTGGTCGGAGGCGAGGAAATTTTCACCTATCCCTAAACCAATCACTAATGGGCTACCGGAACGAGCCGCCACTAAATGTTCCGGATGCATGCGATCCATCACGACCATACCATACGCGCCGGTCAGTTGCTTCACGACTTTTTGTACCGCAACCAATAAACTTTCTGTACTGCGCATTTCCCATTCCACCAAATGCGCAATCACCTCTGTGTCGGTTTGAGAAGTAAAAATATAACCACGGGATTTTAGCAATGTCCGTAATTCTTCATAATTTTCGATAATGCCGTTATGCACTACGGCGAAATTACCGGAAACGTGCGGATGGGCGTTATCTTCTGAAGGCGCACCATGGGTTGCCCAACGGGTATGCGCAATGCCGGTGCCCCCAATAATCGGCGATTTTTCTACCGCCTCATCAAGCGCTTTAACTTTACCTAAACAACGAATACGTCGTAATTCGTGCTGTGCATCCACCACGGCTAAACCGGCCGAGTCATAACCGCGATATTCAAGGCGATGTAATCCGTTAATTAAAATTTCTGCCACATCACGTTGAGCGACTGTACCAACAATTCCACACATAAATTTTGCTCTCCTAAATTCAATTTAAAAAACACTCAGCAAAACAACCGCACTTTTAAGCACAAATGACTTCCACGCCATGTGCCTCTATGCGTTTTTTACTTTCTTCCGACAACAAATTGTCCGTAATCAATACATCAATTTGTTGCCATACCAATTCAACGTTAGGCATCTTCCGCCCTATTTTTTGTGATTCCACCATCACAATTACTTCGCGAGCCACCTCTGCCATCACTTGACTTAAACCAACTAACTCGTTAAACGTTGTCGTTCCCCGTTCAAAATCAATTCCATCAGCACCGATAAACAGCTGGTCAAAGTTATAAGAACGCAATACCTGCTCCGCCACTTTACCTTGAAAAGACTCTGAAGCTTTATCCCATGTCCCCCCCGTCATTAATAAGGTGGGCTCATTTTCTAGAGAACGCAGTTCATTCGCCACATACATAGAATTGGTCATCACCACCAATCCTTGCTTGTTGTTCAACTGTTTAATCAACGCCGCCGTTGTGGTGCCGCTATCAATAATAATGCGATTGTGATCTAAAATACGTTCGGCTGCCCGTTTAGCAATGGACAACTTTCGTTCCGAAAGAAAATCTTCCTGTTCATCCTCAATGAGTTCTTGTGGCATCAAGATCGCACCACCGTAACGGCGTACTAAGAAACCGTTGTTTTCTAAAACAGTTAAATCTTTACGAATTGTTACTTCCGAGGTATCAAACAGCTGAACAAGCTGTTCAACACTGACTTCTCCACGCTCAAGCAATAACTGCATGATGCCATGGCGGCGTTGTTGGGTATTGCGAGGCTGAATGTGTCGTTTAGTCATTTCCAAACCAAAATAGTTCCAGTTAAATTTCGGTTCGAAAGTTTATAGCCATTTAGAAAGGATGTAAATAAAAAGATAGGCAACAAAAAACCCTGTTTACTAGAAACAGGGTTTAAAGATTAAATATCAGAACTAATTATTTAACAGCATCTTTTAATGCTTTACCAGAAACGAATGCCGGCACTTTAGAAGCCGCAATTTTAATTTCTGCGCCAGTTTGCGGATTACGACCGGTACGTTCTTTGCGCGCGTTTACTTTAAATGTACCGAAACCGATTAATTGTACGGCATCACCTTTCTTTAAACTTTCGGTGATTGCATCTAAAGTTGCTTCTAAAGCTGCTTTAGCTTGTTTTTTATTTAATTCAGCGGCGCTTGCAATAGCATCAATTAAATCTGTTTTGTTCATAGATTAGTACCTTCTATTTTTAAAAATTTAACAGTGGCTGAATATGTATTTTAAGATACCTTATTCAATAAGCCAGAATCACTGCAGTGAGTGCAGGCAAAGCTTAATCTAAGTTGCCTTGAAAACAAAGCAGGATTTTTAAAATTTGTGGAAAAAATCACATTATTGGTCAATTTTCACACAAATATTTGAAACTCCCACCTCGCGTAACTCATTTTTTAAATCAGAAATCAACTCAACGTTGTGTTTTTCAGCCTCTTTCAATGCACGATAAATCTGCCATTGCACGTCTAATTCCTGCTGAATTTCTTCCGTTTCCTTTAATTCTGCTTCGGATAATTCACGGCCATTTTGCTCGACTAATAAATCTGCCACCGTTTGCAGAGAAAGTTCACTCAATTTAACCGCTTGCATACATGAATCGCCGGCAATGATCGTATGCAACACTTCAGCAAGCCCCTCACAGGCATCCAACGCCGGTACAACACCGTAAAAATCATAGTCATTCACATCGGGAATAATGTTTTCTAACTTCTCTAACTGATTTTCAAAATTAATGTTAGCATCTTTAACCGTTAAATATTCCCACACTAAATTCAAAATATTGTGATATACCTTGGCGTTTTGTGGCTGTTCTGTGATTTGGCAGAATAAATGGTAGTTGGGATACATTCGCTCACACAAGCACGCCATAAAAGTTAAATGTTGCCAAGTAGCGAGATTTTCTAAACGTTTCTGAATCGGATTTCGCATCATTTTTTCTCCGCACTTTAGCGATGATAAGGTTTAGAGAGCTGATGTACGGCATCCACCAACACTTTCGGGCTTTCTTCCGGCACATCCTGATGAATGCCATGCCCAAGGTTAAATACATGGCCGCTCCCTTCACCAAACGCCGCTAAAATTGACCGCACTTCGTCTTCAATTCGGTCGGCAGGCGCATAGAGTACGCTCGGATCCATGTTGCCTTGTAATGCCACTTTATGCCCTACGCGACGACGTGCCTCAGCAATATCCACCGTCCAATCCAAGCCTACCGCATCACAACCGGTGTCGGCAATGGCTTCTAACCATAATCCGCCACCTTTGGTAAATAAGGTGACCGGCACACGACGCCCCTCATGCTCGCGAATCAAACCATCTACGATTTTGTGCATATAACGCAAGGAAAACTCCGGATATTCACGATGCGCCAACACGCCGCCCCACGTATCAAACACCATGACCGCCTGGGCGCCGGCTTTAATTTGCGCATTTAAGTAAAGAATCACGCTGTCTGCCAGTTTATCTAACAAGGCGTGTAATAAGTGCGGTTCGCTATACAGCATTTTTTTAATTTTCGTAAAGGCTTTCGAAGATCCGCCTTCTACCATATAAGTGGCCAATGTCCACGGACTCCCGGAAAAGCCGATAAGGGGCACTTCTCCATTGAGTTCACGACGAATCGTGCGCACCGCATTCATCACATATTGCAGTTCTTGTTCCGGATCCGGAATAGGTAAATTTTCCACCGCACTTTTGCTATCAATAACCCGTTCAAATTTCGGCCCTTCACCGGCGCCAAAGCTTAAGCCGAGCCCCATGGCATCAGGAATCGTTAAAATATCAGAAAATAAAATCGCGGCATCCAAAGCATAACGGCGCAACGGTTGTAATGTCACTTCACAGGCTAAATCTGCATTACGACACAAGGACATAAAATCACCGGCTTGCGCACGAGTGGCTTTGTATTCCGGCAAATAACGCCCCGCTTGGCGCATCATCCAAATCGGCGTCATATCCACAGGTTGGCGTAAAAGGGCTCTTAAATAACGGTCATTTTTTAATGTGCTCATAAAACCTCATGATTTATTTTTATCTTGTTGACATAAAACAAGCGTTGCTTCAATTAATTTACGCGCAATAGTGCCATGTGGCGGCAATTCAGGCAAAGGCTGTTCGCAATCAAACCACTGCGCATCATAGATTTCTTCCGGTTGGACGTGAATTTCTCCTGCTGCGTAATCAGCCAAAAAACCCACCATTTGCGAATTAGGAAATGCCCACGGCTGATTGCCAACATAGCGTAAATTTTTCACTTTAATCTGTGTTTCTTCCCAAATTTCACGGTGTACAGCCTCTTCAAAGGTTTCACCCACTTCCACAAAACCTGCCAGCGTCGTGTACATACCGCCTTTGTGGCGCATATGATTTGCTAACAAAATTTGCGAACCGCGCCGAACGGCAACAATCACACAAGGGCAGATTACAGGATAAGTACGAAAGCCGCAAACTTGACATTGTACCGCCCATTCATCCGATTTTTGTTCGGTTTTGCCACCGCACTTGCCACAAAATTGATGCGTTTGGTAAAAATGATTTAATTCTACGCCACGAGCAAGCAGATTAAATTGTTCCTGTGGTAATGACAGCTGATCGCGTAAGGAAAAATACGCACACGCATCGTTCGGTTGAGGCTCCACGAGATATAACGGTTGCGCTGACCACTCGCCAAGAAAAAGCGCATGATGCCCTGTTAAACCTAATTCAGCCGCAGAACCAAAAGGAAGATTGCCATCAACAAGATGTATGGTGGAACCCTGCGTAAAAAGCCAAAAACCCTTGTCTTCAGCTTGAATTAATTTCATTTTTTAATACCCGTTTACATACGTGAAAAACGCTTAAATTTTTCACCGCACTTTGTTGTTCTAAGAAGAAAAAAGTGCGGTCATTATAAAAGGTATTTTTTTATTTAGCGAATTATGCCCATAAAAAAACCCGAGGTTTAGCTCGGGTTTTTATACGAGGGAATATTATTCCGCATGCTCGTCATCTTCTACCATGTTTAACATTTCAGTTAAGCTGGCGGAAGCATCTTCAGAAGTCATAACGAATTCAGAAGCAATTTCTTCTTCATCCGCGGCCGATAATCTTAGCGGCACTTCTTCATCAGCGATAACTGCCGGGTTTTTGTGACGATTTTGGTGATACGCAAAACCGGTACCCGCCGGGATCAGACGACCCACGATGACGTTTTCTTTCAAGCCGCGTAATTCATCGCGTTTACCTGCTACTGCTGCTTCCGTTAACACACGTGTGGTTTCTTGGAAGGATGCCGCAGAGATGAAGGACTCGGTTGCCAAGGACGCTTTGGTAATACCCAATAATTCACGTTCAAATTCCACCGGTGGTTTGCCTTCCGCTTCACGTTTACGGTTAACGATTTTCACACGAGCCACTTCCACTTGTTCCCCTTCAAGGAATTCGGAGTCGTAAGCTTTGGTGACGATCGCTTTACGTAACATTTGGCGTACGATAACTTCGATGTGTTTATCGTTAATTTTTACCCCTTGTAAGCGGTAAACTTCTTGGACTTCATTCACGATATATTCGGTTACCGCGTGTACACCGCGCAAACGTAAGATGTCATGTGGTGTTTCCGCACCGTCGGAGATTAAATCACCGCGCTCTACCATTTCACCTTCGAATACGTTCAATTGACGCCATTTTGGAATCATTTCTTCGTACACTTCGCCTTCTGCCGGGGTAATCAACAAGCGACGTTTACCTTTGGTTTCTTTACCGAAGGACACAATACCGGAGATTTCCGCTAAAATCGCAGGCTCTTTCGGTTTACGCGCTTCAAACAAGTCTGCCACGCGAGGAAGACCACCGGTAATATCTTTCGTTCCTACGGATTCTTGCGGAATACGTGCTAACGGATCACCGACATGCACTTCTGTGCCGTCATCTAAGGTCACGATAGCTTTACTTGGTAAGAAGTATTGCGCTACAACATCAGTACCTGGAACAACAATATCATTACCTTTGTCATCAACCAGTTTAATCGCCGGACGTAAGTCTTTACCTGCTGTTGCACGTTCACCCACGTCTTGCACCACGATAGAAGAAAGACCGGTTAATTCGTCGGTTTGACGGGTAACAGTTAAACCATCCACGATATCCACGAATTTTACAAAACCGCTCACTTCAGAGATAACCGGCATAGTATGCGGATCCCAGTTCGCAATGGTTTCACCGGCATTTACATCTTGCTGATCGCCTTTGTTCAAAATGGCACCGTAAGGCACTTTATAGTGTTCTTTGGTACGACCGAAGGTATCCACAACGGTTAATTCGGTATTACGAGAGGTTAGCACCAATTTACCTTCGTTATTTGTAACGAATTTCGCATTGGCCAAACGCAATGTACCGTTGTTTTTCACTTGTACGCTAGACTCTTTGGCTGCTGCAGATGCCGCACCACCGATGTGGAACGTACGCATCGTTAACTGTGTTCCCGGCTCACCGATAGATTGTGCCGCAATAACACCCACGGCTTCACCTTGGTTAATCAGGTGACCGCGCGCTAAGTCACGACCGTAACATTTCGCACACACGCCAAAGTCGGTATTACAGGTTACAACAGAACGTACCTTCACGCTGTCCACAGAATTTTCGTCTAATACGTCACACAATTTTTCATCTAATAAGGTATTGCGTGGAATTAACACTTCTTCTGAGCCAGGTTTTAAGATGTCTTCAGCGACGACACGACCTAAAACTTGTTCGCGTAGAGGCACTTTTTCATCGCCACCCTCAATTAACGGGGTCATCACGATACCTTCGTGTGTACCACAGTCATCTTCTACGATAACGAGGTCTTGCGCTACGTCAACCAAACGACGGGTTAAGTAACCGGAGTTCGCTGTTTTCAACGCGGTATCCGCCAAACCTTTACGCGCACCGTGGGTAGAAATAAAGTATTGTAAAACGTTCAAGCCTTCACGGAAGTTTGCCGTAATCGGGGTTTCGATAATCGAACCGTCCGGACGAGCCATCAAACCACGCATACCCGCTAACTGACGAATCTGTGCCGCAGAACCACGCGCACCGGAATCCGCCATCATAAAGATGCTGTTGAAGGACGCTTGTTTTTCCGGTTTCCCTTCACGGTTCATCACTTCTTCCGTTGAAAGGTTTTCCATCATGGCTTTAGCAACACGTTCGTTGGCGGCGGCCCAAATATCGATCACTTTGTTATAGCGCTCACCGGCAGTCACAAGACCAGATTGGAATTGTTCCTGAATTTCAGCCACTTCTTCTTCCGCCGCAGAAATAATTTCGTATTTCTTCGCCGGAATGACCATATCGTCGATACCAACGGAAGAACCAGAACGTGCTGCATAAGCAAAACCGGTATACATAATGTGGTCAGCAAACATAACGCTGGCTTTCAAGCCTAAACGACGATAGCTTTCGTTAATTAACTTAGAAATCGCTTTTTTACCAAGTGTTTGGTTAAACAAGCTAAACGGCATACCTTTCGGTGCAATCATCCATAAAATCGCACGACCGATAGTGGTATCGGTTAACGTCGTTTTGGATTCAAACTCACCGACTTCGTTTTTCACATACTCAGTAATACGTACTTTCACGCGAGAATGTAATTCTGCTTGACCGGTACGATAGGCTTTTTCTGCTTCGCGCGGGTCTTGCAATAACATGCCTTCACCTTTGCCGTTCACTTTTTCACGAGTCATGTAGTAAAGACCCAACACCACGTCTTGTGATGGAACGATAATCGGATCACCGTTCGCCGGAGAAAGGATGTTGTTCGTAGACATCATTAACGCGCGCGCTTCTAATTGCGCTTCCAAGGTTAATGGTACGTGTACCGCCATTTGGTCACCATCGAAGTCCGCGTTGAACGCCGCACAAACAAGTGGGTGTAATTGAATCGCTTTACCTTCGATTAAGATCGGTTCAAATGCTTGAATCCCCAAACGGTGCAATGTTGGTGCACGGTTCAATAGAATCGGGTGCTCACGAATAACTTCAGCCAAGATATCCCAAACGATAGCGTCTTCACGCTCCACCATTTTCTTCGCGGCTTTAATCGTTGTCGCATAACCACGGCTTTCTAATTTTGCATAGATAAACGGACGGAATAATTCCAACGCCATTTTCTTCGGCAAACCGCATTGATGTAAGCGTAAGTATGGACCTACGGTAATTACGGAACGACCGGAGTAGTCAACACGTTTACCCAACAAGTTTTGACGGAAACGACCTTGTTTACCTTTAATCATATCCGCTAATGATTTTAACGGACGACGGTTAGAACCGGTAATAGCACGACCGCGACGACCGTTATCTAACAACGCATCAACGGATTCTTGTAACATACGTTTTTCGTTACGCACGATAATATCCGGTGCGATTAAATCCAATAAACGTTTTAAACGGTTGTTACGGTTGATGACACGACGGTATAAATCGTTCAAGTCGGAAGTCGCAAAACGACCGCCATCTAACGGCACTAACGGACGTAAATCCGGTGGAAGCACCGGTAATACGGTCATCACCATCCATTCCGGTTTGTTGCCGGATTGTAAGAAGGCTTCCAATAATTTTAAGCGTTTAGTGATTTTCTTACGTTTGGTTTCGGAATTAGTTTCTTGTAATTCTTCACGTAAATTTTCGCATTCCGCTTCCAAATCGATACCGCGCAATAAGGCTTGAATGGCTTCCGCACCCATTTTGGCATCGAACTCATCTTGCCAACGATCTTCCGCGTCAAGATATTGTTCTTCGGTTAACAACTGACCACGCTCAAGATCGGTCATACCCGGTTCGATCACAATGTAAGATTCAAAATAAAGTACGCGTTCAATATCACGCAACGGCATATCTAACAATAAACCGATACGGGACGGCAGGGATTTTAAGAACCAAATGTGCGCCACCGGTGAGGCCAATTCAATGTGCCCCATACGTTCACGACGAACTTTAGTTTGAGTGACTTCTACGCCACATTTTTCACAAATCACACCGCGGTGTTTTAAGCGTTTGTACTTACCGCACAAACATTCGTAATCTTTTACCGGTCCGAAGATACGGGCACAGAAAAGACCGTCACGTTCCGGTTTAAAGGTACGATAGTTGATTGTTTCAGGTTTTTTAACTTCACCGTATGACCAAGAACGGATCATGTCAGGTGAGGCTAAACCGATTTTAATCACATCAAAATCTTCAGCGGTTTTTGATTGTGCTTTTAAAAACTTAACTAAGTCTTTCACAGATTTGCTCCTGTCGGAGTTAAACTTATTCAAGTGCGGTCGTTTTTCAAAACGTTTTTAAAATCGACCGCACTTGGGCTCAATAGGGGTCAATACCCTGACTTATTCTTCGTCCAAGTCGATGTTGATACCAAGTGAACGGATTTCTTTCATAATTACATTGAAAGATTCTGGTGTGCCCGGATCCATGTGTTGGTTGCCGCTGACGATGTTTTTATACATCTTCGTACGACCGTTCACGTCATCGGATTTCACAGTTAACATTTCTTGTAAGGTATAAGCCGCACCATAAGCTTCAAGTGCCCACACCTCCATCTCACCGAAACGTTGACCACCGAATTGCGCCTTACCACCCAACGGTTGTTGAGTAACAAGACTATAAGAACCGGTTGAACGCGCGTGCATTTTGTCATCAACCAAGTGGTTCAATTTGAGCATATACATGTAACCTACCGTTACCGGACGCTCGAATTTCTCACCTGTACGACCATCATAAAGGGTAATTTGACCGGAAGTCGGTAAACCACCAAGCTCTAATAAGCCTTTAATTTCTTTTTCATGGGCACCGTCAAATACCGGTGTCGCAATCGGCAAGCCTTTACGCAAGTTTTGTGCTAAACGCATCACTTCTTCGTCAGTAAAGGTGCTGAGATCCACTTTTTGTGAACCGCCGCCAAGGTCATAGGCTTTCTGCATATATTCACGCAATTTCGCGATAGATTGTTGTTGTTTAATCATCGCGTTAATTTGATCACCGATACCTTTTGCCGCCAAACCTAAGTGAGTTTCTAAGATTTGACCGATATTCATACGGGACGGAACGCCCAGCGGGTTCAATACGATTTCAACAGGTTGACCGTTTTCATCGTATGGCATGTCTTCCACAGGGTTAATTTTTGAGATAACCCCTTTGTTACCGTGACGACCCGCCATTTTATCACCCGGTTGAATTTGACGTTTCACCGCCAAGTACACTTTAACGACTTTCAACACGCCCGGAGCCAAATCGTCGCCTTGGATAATCTTGTTGCGTTGAACTTCTAATTTACGTTCAAATTCTTTGCGTAATTCTTCGTGTTGTTCCGCTAACTGCTCTAATTGGTGTTGTTTTTCCTCGTTATCTAAGGTTTGTTCCAACCATTTAGTGCGGTCTAATTTATCTAAGGATTTCGCATCGAAACCGCCGGACAACAATAGATTGCGGACACGCATAAACAAGCCGGCTTCCAAGATCTCAAACTCTTCGCTCAAGTCTTTTTTCGCTTGTTTTAACTGCATTTCTTCAATTTCTAACGCACGTTTGTCTTTTTCTACGCCATCACGGGTAAACACTTGTACGTCAATAACGGTACCGGAAACGCTGTTTGGTACGCGTAAAGAAGAGTCTTTCACATCAGACGCTTTTTCACCGAAGATCGCGCGTAATAATTTTTCTTCCGGGGTTAATTGGGTTTCACCTTTTGGTGTCACTTTACCGACCAGAATATCGCCGCCCTTCACTTCCGCCCCGATATACACGATACCGGACTCGTCCAATTTACTTAATGCAGCCTCACCGACATTAGGAATATCTGCGGTAATTTCTTCCGCACCTAATTTGGTATCACGTGCCACACAAGAAAGCTCTTGAATGTGAATAGTGGTGAAACGGTCTTGTTGTACGACACGTTCAGAAACTAACATGGAGTCTTCGAAGTTATAACCGTTCCACGGCATGAACGCTACACGAATATTTTGACCGAGTGCCAACTCACCTAAATCGGTAGAAGGACCATCTGCCAAAATTTCACCACGCTCAACTGGCTCACCTAATTCCACACAAGGAATTTGGTTGATACAGGTGTTTTGGTTAGAACGGGTATATTTTATTAAGTTATAAATATCAATACCGGCTTCGCCCGCAACGGTTTCGTCTTCATTGACTTTCACTACAATACGGGAAGCGTCCACGTATTGAATCGTACCACCGCGTTTTGCAACAACCGCAACACCGGAGTCAAGCGCTACCGCTTTCTCAATACCGGTACCGACTAATGGTTTGTCTGCGCGTAATGTTGGTACGGCTTGACGTTGCATGTTCGCCCCCATCAAGGCACGGTTCGCATCGTCATGCTCTAAGAATGGAATCAAAGCTGCCGCCACAGAAACCACTTGTTGGGTAGAAACGTCCATATAGTGAATTTCTTCAGGTTTATAAAGACCTGATTCACCATGTTCACCACGACAGGTAACAAACGCATCGGTAAAGCGGAACTCGTCATCAAGATTTGAGTTCGCCTGTGCGATAACGTATTTACCTTCTTCAATCGCAGAAAGGTATTCGATTTCTTCAGTCACTTGGCCATTCACGACTTTACGATATGGTGTTTCTAAGAAACCGTAGTCGTTGGTACGCGCATAAACGGAAAGGGAGTTAATCAAACCGATGTTCGGACCTTCAGGTGTTTCAATCGGACACACGCGACCATAGTGGGTAGCATGTACGTCACGCACTTCAAAGCCGGCACGTTCACGAGTTAAACCGCCTGGACCCAATGCAGAAATACGACGTTTGTGTGTGACTTCTGATAACGGGTTGTTTTGGTCCATAAATTGGGATAATTGAGATGAACCAAAGAATTCTTTCACTGCAGCAGAAATCGGTTTCGCATTAATTAAATCTTGTGGTGTCACAGCTTCCAGATCACCTAAAGATAAGCGTTCTTTCACTGCACGTTCAACACGCACTAAGCCAATACGGAATTGGTTTTCTGCCATTTCACCCACAGAACGAATACGACGGTTACCTAAGTGGTCAATATCATCTACTTCACCACGACCGTTACGAATTTCGATCAATTTCTTCATGACACTCACGATATCTTCGTTACTTAATGTGCCACTGCCGGTGGTTTCTTCAATCCCTAAAGAGCGGTTGAATTTCATGCGGCCTACCGCAGACAAGTCATAACGGTCGGAAGAGAAGAATAAATTCTCAAATAACGCTTCTGCCGCTTCTTTTGTCGGTGGCTCACCCGGACGCATCATACGGTAAATTTCCACTAATGCGCTTAAACGATCGCTAGACGGATCAACACGTAATGTTTCGGAAATATATGGGCCGTAATCCAAGTCATTGGTGAATAAGGTTTCAACTGTGGTATAGCCTGCTTGTGCTAATTTCGCCAATACCTCAAGAGAAAGCTCCATATTCGCCGCACAAACTAATTCGCCGGTATCTAAATTGACATAGTCTTTCGCAGCAACTTTACCCACGATATATTCAGTTGGTACGTCTACTTGTTTAATATTATCTTTTTCTAATGCTTTAATATGACGAGCAGTGATGCGACGACCACGTTCCACATACACTTTGCCATTTGCTTCAATATCAAATGCCGCCGTTTCACCACGTAAACGTTCAGGCATTAAATTCATCAGCAATTTATTATCTTTAATTTCGAAGACAACTTTATCAAAGAAAAGATCTAAGATTTGTTCAGTGGTGTAACCCAACGCGCGCAAGATAATCGTTGATGGTAATTTACGACGACGGTCGATACGTGCATATAAGTTATCTTTCGGATCAAATTCAAAATCCAACCATGAACCACGGTAAGGAATAATACGTGCGTTATACAGCACTTTACCTGAAGAGTGAGTTTTACCTTTGTCACTATCAAAGAATACACCCGGACTACGGTGTAATTGAGACACGATAACACGCTCGGTACCGTTAATCACGAAAGTACCGTTATCGGTCATTAATGGGATCTCACCCATGTAAACTTCTTGTTCTTTAATATCTTTGATCGTGCCTGGTGCAGCGTCTTTGTCATAGCTGACTAAACGTAGTTTGACGCGTAATGGCGCAGAATAAGTAGTGCCGCGAATTTGGCATTCGCGCACATCAAATACTGGCTCACCTAATTGATAGCTGACATATTGTAATTCGGTATTTCCATTCGTACTAACAATCGGAAATACAGAACGAAAAGCGGCTTCTAAGCCTTGTTGACCATCAGGATCTCTTTGAATAAATTTTTCAAAAGAATCAAGCTGGATTGTTAATAAATAAGGAATATTTAAAACTTGCGGACGTTTGCCGAAGTCTTTACGAATTCGTTTTTTCTCGGTATAGGAGTAAACCATAGGGTTCCTCTGCTTGCTGTTCAGTGACCCACAATCAACACGCAATATTTATGGCAAATATTGGTGATAATGCATTAGATACCGTTTTTAGATGACCGCACTATGAACCTTACTTCTTGAGTGGGTAGCTCAAATTAAAATGCTTTGTTTAACTTGAGGAAACAAAAGTAATCAAACGGCAAATTTACTTCTGTTTTTGATAGCACAAAATGGCTGATGGTCACCCACCAGCCATTTAGCCTGAGAAACAGGAGGAAACAAAATCAAAATTATTTGATTTCTACTTTCGCGCCAGCTTCTTCTAATTCTTTCTTAAGCGCTTCTGCTTCTGCTTTAGCAATGCCTTCTTTCAACACAGCTGGTGCAGATTCAACTAAGTCTTTAGCTTCTTTCAAGCCTAAACCTGTTGCACCACGTACTGCTTTGATTACTGCTACTTTGTTAGCACCAGCTTCAGCAAGAACTACGTCAAATTCAGTTTTTTCTTCAACTGCTGCTGCGCCTGCTGCCGGAGCTGCTGCTACTGCTGCCGCTGCTGAAACACCGAATTTTTCTTCCATCGCTGTGATTAATTCAACAATTTCAGTTACAGATTTAGAAGCAATCGCTTCAATGATTTGTTCGTTAGTTAATGACATAACAATCAATTCCTAAAGTAAATAAAGTTAATTGGATGAAGAAACGCTTGATTAAGCCGCTTCTTGTAATTTGTCGCGTAATGCCGCAAAAGTGCGAACAAGTTTGCCTGCCGCAGCTTCTTTCATTGTGCCCATTAAACGTGCAATTGCTTCGTCGTAAGTCGGTAATGTTGCTAAGAATTCAACATCTTGGATCTTACCTTCAAAGGCTGCACCTTTAAGTTCAAACTTATCGTTTGCTTTCGCGAATTCTTTGAACAAACGTGCTGCAGCACCTGGATGTTCAGTAGAGAATGCGATAAGTGTTGGACCGGTAAATGTGTCTTTCAAACATTCGAATTCAGTGCCTTCTACCGCACGACGTAATAAAGTATTACGAACAACGCGCATAGAAACACCGGCTTCGCGTGCTGATTTACGCAATTCGGTCATTTTGTCTACTGTCACACCACGGGAATCCGCGATCACAGCAGAAAGGGCACCTTTGGCTGCTTCATTTACTTCGGCAACAATTGCTTGTTTGTCTTGAAGATTTAATGCCATTGGCTTTTAGCTCCTGAATACACTCCGATTGCTCGGAATTTAAATACCTAATAAAACGACTATTAGGACGAATTCGGTGCACAGAAGCAAGAAAATTCTTATTCTGTTCACCATCTACGTAGGATGATTAAGATTGCTCCCCTACGGTCTTGGACGGGGCTTGAATGAGGTCAAGCACCAACCAGAAATGCTAAACCGCAAATAAACTACGGCCTAAAAAGGACCCAAATTATAACGGTCGAAATAGCATTTGTAAATGCCTGATGATAAAAAAATCACCAATTCGACAACGATAAATGTCGAAAAAAATAACCGCACTTGTAAAAGTGCGGTCATATTTCATCGTATTTCTACGGATTATAGTGAAGCTTGATCAACAGCTACACCGGCACCCATTGTAGTAGAAAGACTTACTTTCTTAATGAAGATACCTTTAGATGTTGCAGGTTTCGCTTTAGTTAAAGCCGCTAACAACGCTTCAAGGTTTTCTTTCAATTGTACTTCAGAGAAGTTTGCTTTACCGATAGTGGTGTGGATGATACCGTTTTTATCATTACGATAACGGATCTGACCAGATTTAGCATTTTTAACTGCTTCAGCAACGTTTGGTGTCACAGTACCAACTTTAGGGTTTGGCATTAAACCACGTGGACCTAATACTTGACCTAATTGACCAACAACACGCATTGCATCAGGAGAAGCGATAACAACATCAAAGTTCATTTCGCCTTTTTTGATTTGCTCTGCTAAATCTTCCATACCGACTAAATCAGCACCTGCTTCTTTAGCTGCATCTGCGTTAGCACCTTGAGTGAACACAGCTACGCGTACTTCACGACCAGTACCGTGTGGTAATACTGTTGCACCACGAACGTTTTGGTCAGATTTACGAGGATCGATACCTAAGTTTACTGCAACGTCAACACTTTCAACGAATTTAGCTGTTGCGAATTGTTTTAATACCGCGATCGCTTCGTTGATTTCGTATGCTTTAGTAGAATCTACGCCAGCTTTGATTGCTTTCATTTTTTTAGTCAATTTAGCCATCGTATTATTCCTCCACCACTAAGCCCATTGAGCGAGCAGTACCAGCAATTGATTTCATTTTGGTTTCGATAGATGCGCCTGTCATATCTGCTGCTTTAGTTTCAGCGATTTGACGAACTTGATCTAAAGTTACTTTACCCACTTTCTCTTTGTTCGGTTTACCAGAACCAGATTTGATACCTGCAGCTTTTTTCAATAATACTGCTGCTGGTGGAGTTTTAGTTACGAAAGTAAATGAACGGTCTGCATATACAGTGATAACAACTGGAATAGGTAAACCTTTTTCTAAACTCTCAGTACGAGCGTTGAATGCTTTACAGAATTCCATGATGTTCACACCTTGTTGACCTAATGCAGGACCAACTGGTGGTGATGGGTTTGCCATACCAGCTGCAACTTGCAACTTAACGTAGGCTTGGACTTTTTTTGCCATTTTAGTTTCCTCTAAATGGGTGATAACGCTATTGCTAGCTCCCCTGTTGTTAAAAAGGGTTGCATTCTAATCAAACGCAACCGGTTTTTCAAGTAAAACGTCGAAAAAATGTACCGCACTTAAAAAAGTGCGGTGGAAAATTCAACCATTTTACTAGTTATTCTTTTCTACTTGTCCGAACTCAAGTTCAACCGGTGTAGCACGACCGAAGATAGACACAAACACTTTCAAGCGGCCTTTTTCGTAGTCGATTTCTTCTACTGTACCATTGAAATCCATAAATGGACCTTCGGTTACTCGTACTTCTTCCCCAGGTTGGAAAGTTGTTCTTGGTTTCGGTTTATCGCTATTTTGTTCTAAGCGATTTAAAATGATATCCGCTTCACGATTGCTAATTGGCGCCGGTTTGTCCGGTGTGCCACCAATGAAACCCATCACGCGTGGCACGCTACGCACCAAGTGCCAAGTGTCATCGTTCATTTCCATTTGTACTAATACATAACCTGGGAAATATTTACGTTCACTTTTGCGACGTTTACCTGCCACATTTTCCACGACTTCTTCTGTCGGCACTAACACTTCACCAAACTGTTCTTCCATATTGTGAAGTTTGATGTATTCACGCAATGTGGTCGCTACGCGCGCTTCAAAACCGGAGAACGCTTGCAACACATACCAACGTTTTTTATTTGCGGTTTCGGTCATTTTAGAATCTCCAGTCGGTTAAGAAGGTAATGATACTAACAATAATTGAATCCAAGCCCCAAAGGATTAAAGACACAAATACGGTCACGCCAACAACGATAAAGGTGGTTTGCGTTGCTTCCGGGCGGCTTGGCCAAACAATTCGACGTAATTCAGTACGGGCATCTTGAAAGAAACCAAGAGCTTTTCTGCCTTGATTGGTTGTCGCTGCAACCCCTAAAGAGATCAACAACAACACGATAACCGCAACAACACGAATTGGAGTGGAATATTGATCTTGGAAATAGATATTACCAAATGCACTCGCTGCAATGATTGCAACGGTTAACAACCATAAAAAAATGTTTAATCCTTTAGACTTTTCAACGGAAGCCTCAGATTCATTTTTCTTTTTCTCAATCTCTAATGCCATAAAAATTTATCCATTATGTAACTTTAAAAAACAGGGATCCTTTTTCGAACGTAGGATTATAGCAGCTAATTTTCCAGTTTCACAATTAAAAATTGCGCATTTACACAAGTGCGGTCGTTTTTCAGCGTGTTTTTAAACATTCTCAAAATCCACCGCACTTTTTACCACAACTGATACAGTGCAATAATGAAGGGCATGCTAAACATGCAAAGGAGGGTGGTAACCCCATAAATGGCACTGGCTTTTTGCGGATTATTCCCAAAAATTAACGCCATTTGCGTGACCGTGGAAGCCGCTGGGCTCGTTGTCGCCAGGAAACTAATCAAAGCGATCGTTTCACCGTTTTCTACCCAACCTGAAAAGCCGCAAAGTTTAACGACAACCATTAAAAACAGCGGAATCACTAATAAACGCAGAAACGTCACCAAATAAATTCGTTTAGACGAAAAAAGATCCCGCAGTGGAATAGAAGCAATCAGCATGCCGGCAATCAACATCGCATTTGGACCAATAAACATCCCAACAGAAGACAATGTGCCGTTGATGGTGTCTGGCAGTTTAATTTGCAAGGCAAACATCACTAAGCCCATCATAATCGACCAAATATTAATATTTTTTACTATGGTTTTTAGCGTTAAATTACCTTTGCCGGCAATAATCAGACGACAGTGCGTCCAAAACATAAACGTTTGCACGATAATAAAACAACTGGCGTAAACCACCCATTCTTTACCGAACAATCCCATCACCAACGGAATAATCAAATTACCTGAATTGGCATAAATAGATGCCGCATGCTCGATAGGATCCAATTTCAGCGTTCTCTTTAACACCGTACCGATAATCACCAGCATGCCATGTAAAAACACCGCCATTCCAAAAGACAGCATTAATCCCTCTAGAATTTCCGGCGTATACGAAATCTGGAAGGCCTCAATCATGACGGCAGGGCTAATAATATACAAACCGATAATAGACAATGGCTTGCTGTCTTCTGATTTCAGCAATTTGGCTTTTACCAACCCATAGCCCATTAAGACAATGAGCGTAAGCTCAACAATTTTGCTGCCAAGAATAAATGCGATATCCATAGAATACTTCGTCAATAAAAGGTCTCTGCCTCGTTTAAAATGAGGTTATTTTTGAGACATCACTTTTGCCCAATTTACCGCTGTTTCAATGGTCTTTCTGGCTTGCGGGCTATTTCGCCAACAGGTTGAACCCGTGATTTCAGCACCTCTTTGAAGAATAAAATCAGGGCTGGTCACCGCCAGTATTTTAACATCATCTAATCCCATTTCTTCTAAACGCTTTAAGATTGTTGCGCCGATACCTTTTTGAGATAAAAGGCTACGTTTTTCCTCTTCACTCAATGGCATAGTATTTCCTTATAAGATAAAAAATGCGGTGAAAATCCACCGCACTTTGTTCCACTTTATGCTTCCGCCTTCGGTTTAATCACCGCATAAATCACACCGGTGACGACAGAACCTATGGCGATAGCCGCAAGATACATCAATGGCTCAGAAACAAACGGTATCACAAATAAACCACCGTGTGGCGCTTGCAAGGTAATGCCTAAACTCATGGAAATGGCGCCTGCAGTCGCACCACCTAGCACACTGCTGATAATCACACGGAGCGGATCTGCCGCCACAAATGGCAATGCCCCTTCGGAGATAAAACAGAAGCCAAGTACGAAAGAGGCTTTACCCGCATCATGTTGATTGGAGGTGAATTTACTGCGCGCTAACCAAGTGGCGATAGCCATGCCGATTGGCGGCACCATGCCTGCAGCCATTGCCGCTGCCATTGGGGTGTAAACCTGAGAGGCGATCATGCCTACGGAGAAGGTATAAGCCGCTTTGTTTACCGGACCACCCATGTCGATACACATCATGGTGCCGATAATCACGCCAAGCACCATGGCATTCACATCGCCCATGGATTTTAGCCATTCACTCAACGCCGCCATGATTTTCGCAACAGGCGGGTTAATGAGATAAATCATGGCTAAGCCGACAATGAAAGACCCCAATAACGGCAAAATTAAGATCGGTTTAAGGGACATCAGGCTTGGTGGTAATTTAATCACATCATTAAGCCCTTTCACCACATAACCTGCAAGGAAGCCGGCGATAATCCCGCCTAAAATCCCCGCGCCTGCGGTCGTCGCCAACATCCCGCCGATTAACCCCACGGCAAGTCCCGGACGGTCGGCGATGGAGAACGCCACATAACCTGCGAACACCGCGATCATTAAGTGGAACGCCGCGCCACCACCGATATCCATTAAGGCTTTCGGCAAGCCGCCCGCGATATTTTCGTCTTTGAACGCTTCAATACCGAACATGAAGGAAATGGCGATAAGCAAACCGCCTGCCACCACCAACGGCAACATGTGCGATACGCCTGTCATTAGGTGCTTATAGACGCCTTTCTTCTCGCCGCGCTCTTCGGCTTTCGCCGCGGACGTTGCGCCGCCTTCGTAAATTTTGGCTTCTTTAAAGGCTTTGTCAAATTCTTGCGCGGTTTTCTTCAGCGCAAGTCCGGTGGAGGTGCGATACATTAATTTGCCTTTGAATTTGTCCAACGGCACATCAATATCCGCCGCCACAAACACCAAATCCGCTGCAGCCACTTCTTCTGCCGTGATTTCATTGCCCGTACCCACTTGTCCGCGGGTTTCCACTTTCACCTGCCAACCTTGTTGTTTGGCGTAGGTTTCGATGGCTTCGGCAGACATGAACGTATGCGCTACGCCTGTCGGGCAAGCAGTCACCGCCACAATATTTTTCATTTTACCGTTAGAAACGACCGCACTTTCGGCAGGCGGAACATAATCCTGCGCCTGTTGAATGGCCTGGTCTAACAAGTTTTCGGGTGCGTTGAAATGTTCGTCAATTTTTGCCAAAAACACTTTTTTGCCATTGAATTGAGCATTATTGGGTAAAACATTCCCCAAAACGATGATCAGATCCGCCGCTTCGGCACTGTCCACAATTTGATGTTGCGCTTGCGCGGCTTTGCTTAGCATTTCACGCAATAAAAAGGCCTTTGCATAACCAAAATTAGCGGATGGAGTTAAATAAATATGCATAAGATTATCCCTCAATGGCAGTAATGTTGACATTGTTTAAAATCGGTTCAAGCAAAGTGCGGTCAGAAATGCCCACGTTACTTTGCGACACGGCAAAAGCGGACACCGCACTAGCAAAGGCAAGGGTGTCTTTTTGCGGAAGGCCGTTAATTAAGCCGTAAATCAAACCCGCCACCATAGAATCACCGGCACCGACGGTGCTCACCACATTTTCGCATTTTGGCGGTTGCGCTTGGATCACAGCCTCGTCACTTAACCAAACGGAACCTTGAGCGCCCATGGAAATAATCACATTGGCAATGCCTTGCGCTTTTAATTTCTTGGCGGCAGACACAATTTCCTCCAGTGAATTTAAGGTATAACCCACCCAGGCCTCTAATTCGCGATGATTCGGTTTCACCAACCAAGGTCGTGCGCTCAAGCCCGCAGTTAGCGCTGCATTACTGCTGTCTAATACGACTTTTATACCCGCCTGATGGAGTTGTTTTAGCCAATCAGCGAACAAGTCCGGCGTCACACCACGCGGTAAGCTACCGCACACGGCAACGATGTCGAAGGATTTGCAATACGCAAGAGAATCCGCCACAAATTGTTGCCACGCACTTTCACTGATTTCATAGCCTAAAAAGTTTAAATCGGTAACATCAGCCTCGGTTTCGGTAATTTTCACGTTGATTCGGGTTCTGCCCGGCACGCGTTGGAATTTGTCTTGTAATCCCAGTTTGTCGAATAAGGCAACAAAATCCCCTTGGTTGTCTTCGCCGAGAAAACCGCCCACCGTGACATCAACGCCTAAATCTTTTAACACTTTCGCCACGTTAATGCCTTTGCCCGCAGGGAAAAGTCCGAGGGTTTCCACGGTGTTGACTTCGCCCAATTCGATACGTTTTAAACGCCCGACCAAGTCATAAGCGGCGTTTAAAGTGATAGTTGCGACGTTTGCCATCATTATTCCCCTAATCCTGCATTAATTACTGCACCGATACCGTCAATGGCTTGTTGCGCTTGCTCGCCGCTGGCGACAAAACGCAAACGATGACCTTTCACTACGCCTAATGCCACTACTTTCATCAGACTTTTCGCACTGACCAACGGCGTATCGCGATCAAGATTTTGTACGGCGATATTGGCGTTATATTTTTTTACTTCACTGACGAGAATCGCTGCTGGGCGCGCATGCAATCCATGTTCATTTTTTACTTCGAAAATGCCTTCCACGGATTCACTCGGATTTTCCACCGCACTTTCACCACTTGGCGTGGAAATTGCCGGCACAACTTGCTCCATCACTTCAATGCTGTCCGGTTCGCTTGGTGGCACTGCAGAAATAGTTTCGCCAAGCCCTGACGCAATCAATTTACCAATAGCCTCAACTGCAGCTTGCGCATCATCGCCCTCTGCCACAAAACGTAAACGATGCCCCTGCGTCACCCCCAAGGCGACAATTTTCATCAAGCTCTTGGCACTCACCGGTGCGCTGGCTCGGGTAAGATTTTCCACGGTAATCTTAGAGGTGAATTTTTTCACTTCGTTAACCAAAATAGCGCTTGGACGGGCGTGTAAGCCGTGTTCGTTACGAATAGTAAAGGTACCGACGACACTGCCGGCAGCCACAGATGGCACGGCGGAAGCAGTTGATGTCGCCTGTGTCGCCGCTTGTGGAATCGCCTTGCCGTTTAATGCTGCCACGATTTGATCGCTGTCGCCGTTTAACAAGATTTGCTGTACTTCGGTATCTAACAGACGAGCTAACGTGTCGTCAATTTGCTCGTTGGCATAAGCCACCGTTACCACGCCATGCACGAGTTTATTATTCAAATTAAACGCCTGTTTTGCGCGACTGAACGCCAACCCATTCTTTTGGTTTCCTACGGCGGCATCGGTCACCCATAGGCCTTGTGCCAACGGCAATGCCGGATTGGCAATGACTTCCGAAACATACTGATGATTGACCGCACTTTGTTGTTCTAATTTGCCGGCGTTAATGGCGATTAAGGTGAGCAAACTGCTGGTGTCCACATCTAAGCTGATGTTTTCATCAGCCACATTAAATTCGTCCGCTTCGCCCATTAAAATAGCGCGAAATTTTTTTACATCGGTGAGCGTGGCCAATTTTTCTGCCGTGTCTTCATCGCCGAGAACATGAGTCAGTTGACGCAATAATGCCAAATGTTCGTCAGAACGCGCCGCAATGCCTATCACCACATAAGCAATATTGCCTTCGCCCCATTCAATCCCTTGTGGAAACTGGAAAATCTGCACGCCGGTATCTTTCACCATGCCACGGGTTTCTAACGTGCCGTGCGGAATGGCGATGCCATTGCCTAAAAAGGTCGATGTTTGTTGTTCGCGCCCTAACATGCCTTGTAAATAACCGCTTTCCACATAACCAGCCTGTTCAAGGGCATTTGCCGCCAGCGTAATGGCTTGCTGTTTATTATCGGCACTCGCCGCCAAATGAATGTTACTTTCGGGTAAATTAAACATTCTGTCTCCTTGTTTCTACGAGGGTATAAATTGGGTGCTGAATATTGCAAAAACCTTTCAGCTAAGGTTTAAAATACAAAAAACTGCCGGTAAAAACCGACAGTTTTGTAAATTATTTTCCGGTGCATAATTTGAGTAATTGCTCGGAACCTTGCACGATATATTCGTCATTTTCAGACCGCACTTTGTCTTTTTTCAAATCTAACATGGCGTCATAAATACCTTGGGTCACGCTCGGCGTATCGATAAGACTCCAGCATTTTGTATTCAGTTTGCCAAAATTATTTTGCAACGCAGAGGCATGTACGACGCCGCTGTAGTAGGCATAAACATCGGAATCCTGTCCTTGTGGGCTATACAATTTTTCTTTGATTTGTTCAACAGGCACAAGAATTCGGCCTAAATACCAATCATTGGCACCACTGGCGAAAGAATTCACATTAAAATCGCTGTGCACGCGCCCTTGATAGGTTGCGACCGTAGCCTCATACGCAGTAGCGTAAGATTTTTGGTCAATTTTATCTTCGTCTAAGTCAATGACCGTTTTTTTGTCACCCATGAAAGGCACATACGAGGAAAGGGAACAAGCGCTCAATAAAGAGGCTAGGAAAAGAATGGAAAGTTTCTTAATCATAAAAATCCTTGAATTTCGGTGGAAGAAAACAAACTAACTCAAGCGTGGCGCTCATTATACTGTTTCTCCGGTGCGCAATAAATAGCTCACGAGGATTGCTCGTTAAACTGCTGTAACTCATCCAATGTGTTGATATTGGTAAATGCTGCCTTATTTTCTGAGAAATCCACACTCACCGCCCCGTTTTGGCGCATAAACTGCAACATTCTGCGCTCGCCGGTAGCCAAATAAGCCGCAAGTTTCTCTTTTAAGCTACGCGCCATTAAACAGAAGGTCGGATGTTCACGCTCACCATCATGCACATACGCAATAGAAACGCCGCGAAAAACCACCGCACTTTTCAATTTTTCCAGTAAATTGTCCGGGAAGAAGGGGCTATCACAAGGCACAAATAAGACAAAATCCGTCTCAGATCGTTCCAGCGCGGTCAAAATCCCACTTAACGGCCCTTGAAAGCCTTCGATATTATCGCCAAACACCGGCAATCCGGCGACAGCATAAATGGCCTGATTGCGATTGGCGTTAACAGAAATATGTTCCACCTGCGAATGCAGGCGATCGTAAATAAATTGAAATAACGGTTTTCCCTGCAGGGGCTGCAAGCCTTTATCCACACCGCCCATGCGTTTTGCTTGCCCGCCGGCTAAAATGACTGCGCTAATTGAAATTGTCATGCTTCTTTGTTTTCTTATGAAGTTAATTCAAGTATGATCCCGCCCGTTTATCTCACAATAATAAGGAAATGCGTATGAAATGTCATCGCCTGAATGAAGTGTTGGAACTTTTACAACCTTACTGGTCTAAAGACCCCGATTTATCATTAATGCAAATTATGCAAAAAATTGCTGACGAAACCGGATTTGATAAACCGCTCGCAGAATTATCTGATGAAGTCATCATTTACCACCTGAAAATGGCTGGCAAAGATAAATTCGAGCCAATTCCCGGCATTAAAAAAGATTACGAAGAAGACTTTAAAACCGCGTTATTAAAAGCGCGCGGTATTATTAAATAAATCGATTATTAAGGATAACAAATGAAAAAATGGTTATTTTTAGCGCTGACAGCAGCGTTATCTGTTTCTGTTCAAGCGGCTGACTTAACGGAAGGTAAACAATATGTTGTGGTAGAAGGGCAACAACAGAGTGCACAACCGGAAGTATTAGAATTTTTCTCTTTTTATTGCCCGCATTGCTATTACTTTGAAACACAATTTCACATTCCACAAAAAATTAGTGAGAGCCTGCCGGAAGGCACGCCATTCAAGCAATATCACGTGGATTTTTTAGGTCGCCAATCTGAAAATCTCACGCGCGCTTGGGCGTTGGCTATTGCAATTAAAGCGGAAGAAAAAGTCAAACTACCATTATTTAAAGCGGCACAAGCCAATACGTTGAGCTCAATGAACGACATTCGCCAAATCTTTATTGATAACGGCATCTCTGCCGAACAATTTGACGGCGGCATCAATAGCTTCGCGGTAAACGGTTTAGTCACCAAACAACAACATTTAGTGGAAAAATACCAAGTGCGTGGCGTGCCCGATTTCTATGTAAACGGCAAATATCGTGTGAACATGGAAGGCTTGGCGCATGATGAAAACACTTTTGTGACCGAATACGTCGAAACCGTAAAAGGTTTATTGCAAAAATAAACAAAAATTGGTTTAATGCCTGCCGATTTTTATTTTCGATACCTATTTTAGAGGATTATATGGCTGAGAGTTTTAGCGTAACCCGTCGTTTTTTTGACGACAAAAACTATCCGCGCGGCTTTGCCCGTCACGGTGATTACACCATCAAAGAAGCACAAGCTTTAGAACAATACGGACAAGCCTTCCGCGCATTAGATTCAGGCGAACGTAAGCCGGTAACCAAAGAAGAAAAAAGCTTTGTTGCATTCTGTCGTGGTGAACGTGCTGCAGAAACTTTCTTCGAAAAAACCTGGCAGAAATATCGTAGCCGTATCTCCACCAACAAACGCCTTTACACCTTATCCGGTGTGGTTGGCGTGGACAATCTGGACGACTACTCGGCAGACTAATCATTTAAACAACAATCAGAAGGCTTGGGATTCCGAGCCTTTTGTTTTACTTATCACCATGCAGAATTTACCCGTAACCCACTATTCCGCCCTGCTTGCAGAAAAACAAGAAAAACTGACCGCACTTTTGGCGCCATTTAACGCACCTGATTTGCAGGTGTTCGCCTCGCCTACACAACATTTCCGAATGCGGGCAGAGTTTCGCATTTGGCATGAAGGCGATGATTTCTATCACATCATGTTCGATCAACAGAGCAAACAACGTTATCGGGTAGAGAATTTCCCTATCGCCAGCGAACTGATTAATCGCATGATGAAGGCATTGTTAGCGTTGCTAAAACAGCAAAAAGTCTTACACCACAGATTGTTCCAAATCGATTATTTAAGCACCCAAAGCCAACAGATTATCGTCAGTTTGTTGTATCACAAAGCCTTGGATGAAAATTGGCAAATCGCTGCGCAAACTTTGCGTTCACAACTCCAACAGCAAGGTTTTAACGTGCAAATTGTCGGGCGTGCCAGCAAGCAGAAAATTTGTCTGGAACAAGATTATGTAGATGAGATCCTACAGGTACAGGGCAAAGACTACATTTATCGTCAAGTGGAAAACAGCTTCACGCAACCAAACGCGGCAGTAAACAGCAAAATGTTGGAATGGGCGGTGGATTGCACGCGTAACAGCTATGGGGATTTATTGGAGCTTTATTGCGGCAACGGCAATTTTTCTATCGCGCTGGCACAAAATTTCCGTAAAGTGTTGGCCACAGAAATCGCCAAACCGTCCGTGGCTGCGGCACAATTTAATATTGCCGCCAACGAGGTAGAGAATTTACAGATTATTCGCATGTCTGCCGAAGAATTTACCCAAGCCATGCAAGGCGTACGCGAATTTAATCGCTTAAAAGGCATTGATTTGAAAGCCTATGAATGCAACACCATTTTCGTCGATCCGCCACGCGCCGGCTTAGATGCGGAGACCGTTAAACTGGTGCAACAATATGAGCGCATTTTGTATATTTCCTGCAATCCGCATACGCTGTGTGACAACCTGAAAACACTCAGCCAAACCCATCGTATTGAAAAAGCCGCATTGTTCGATCAGTTTCCTTACACGGAACACATGGAAGCGGGCGTTTGGTTAGTGAGAAAGGGATAAACATGAACATCCAACTCCTCTGCGAAACCAAAACACCGCAAAAACCAACCGCACTTTTTGCCGAAGCCGGCTTAACACATGATCCGAACAGCCCGTTGGCGTTAGTATGGACGGAAGCGGAAGGCATAGAACGCTTGGAATTACGCAAATTAGACGAGCCGAAACTGGGCGCGGTGTTTGTGGATTTTGTTGGCGGCACTATGGCACATCGCCGCAAATTTGGCGGCGGGCGTGGCGAAGCGGTGGCAAAAGCGGTAGGTATTAAACAAGATAATCTGCCGACGGTGATTGACGCGACGGCAGGCTTAGGGCGTGATGCCTTTGTATTAGCGTCACTTGGCTGCCAAGTGAAACTGGTTGAACGCCACCCGGTCGTACGTTTGTTGTTACAAGATGGCTTACAACGTGCTTATGCTGACGAAGAAATCGGTCCGTGGATGCAACAAAATATGCAACTGTTGCCTTATCAACACATCAATCAACTGAATCCTGACACGGATTTCGCGGATGTAGTGTATCTCGACCCGATGTACCCACACAAAGCCAAAAGCGCTTTGGTGAAGAAAGAAATGCGTGTGTTTCAACATTTGGTCGGTGCCGATTTAGATGCGGACGAACTACTTGCGCCCGCACTCCAACTCGCCCGTCAGCGCGTCGTGGTCAAGCGCCCCGACTACGCTGATTTTCTCGCGCAAAAAGCACCGCACTTTTCGCGCGAAACGAAGAATCACCGCTTTGATGTGTATGTGAAACACGACTAAGCCGTTCTATTCCACAAAATAATGAGGAATAAAATGGCTGTCGTTGCCGGTGACGGCGGTGAAGTCTTCACGCAAGCCCATGCCGCATGCCACATCGCCCACCACCCAAGAACCGATGACCGGATACATCCCGTCAAAATTCGGTAACTCAAATTTCTGCTGATAAATATAGCCGGCATTGGCATAGAAATTTGAATGCTCACTGCCTTTGGCAGCAAACTCCAAGCCGTTGCTTTTTTCATAATAAAACACGTTAGCCCCTTCGCGGCCTAATAACGGTTTTTTCACCCAAATAACATTGCGATCCGTAATGTCGTGTCGATTGAAATAGGTTGGCAATAAATACGGATGGTTCGGGTGTTTTTGCCAGAGTTTAGCAAGCAGCGCTTTATTGCTCAGTAACAATTTCCATGCCGGTTCAAAAAATTGCGTTCCACTGTTTAACATGTGCGGTGCGTATTCAGTAGTCGTCATCCATTCTAACGGATACAATTTGAACAATGCTTCAATGGGTTGATTGTTGAGATCGACAAATTGTTGCGTGTCGTTATCGTAGCCGATGTCTTCAATGGTCAAGCGGTGAATATGCCAACCGGCGTTATACGCTACATCGGCAAGATAATCCAAATTGCCCCAATCTTCCCGTCCGGCATCCGCCATCGCAGCAAAATGGAAACCGGTTTTGCCGCTTTGCTGTTGCAACACGGAAAAACGGGTAATCAATTCTTCATGAATCCAGTTGAATTGATCGCGATTCGGTAAACCTTCCACTTGCTCCAACCACTGCCATTGCACCACTGCGGCTTCCAATAAAGAGGTCGGCGTATCGGCGTTATATTCAAACATTTTGAGATTGTCGCCGTCATAGCCGAAATCAAAACGCCCATATAAGTGCGGTGCGTTTTCACGCCAAGATTGTTCAATCAGATTTTTTTGTAAATCGGTGAAGCGATAGTGCTCATAATCGCCTTGTTTTACTTCATCGGCAACGAAATCCATACACATGGCATGTAATTCGTTGGTGGCATCTTCAATTTTATCGATTTCCGCTAACGTAAATTCGTAGGCGATATTGTCCGACCAATAATGCGATCCATCGGTAGAAGGCAGATTGTAATAATCAAATCCCACCTCAAGAAGCTGTTGCTCCATGTCGGGACGGGTTGGAGTACCGGTGATACGCTTCATGATTAACCACCGCCACTTTTACTGGTGTTACTGCTACTAAACCCACCGCGTGAAACAGGTTTGCTGTTCGAGCTGCCGGCACCGCCCTTAACCAACACCGGCTTGCCCACAGAATGGTTGCCTTGCGGTCGAATAATTTGCCCGGTTGGTGTCGAAACGGCGCGATTATTGGGATTGTAACTCGGCCCTAGAAAACCACTCATGGCTTTAGCGATCATGTAACCTGCTGCCGCCCCGGCAATGGCGCTGCCGATAGAAGGGCCTTCATCGCCGCTGGCGGTAGTGGTTGGTGTGGCATTATTGTCGCCGGCAACCGCGTTATTTTCGCTGCTCGCCACACTGCCATTGTTATTTGCCACAGGGCCCGTGTTTGTGCTTTGAGATTTATCCTGTTCACATAATTCCGGTCTAATCCAGTCCGCAATGCAATCGTCTAGACTGTTGTACACATCCCGTTGCACTTCATCTTCCGAGCAACCACCCAACAGCGCTACCACGGATAATGTCACTAAAATTTGATTTTTCTTTTTCATCATAAACGTTACTAGAAAGTTTTTACTTTCCCCTTTTCATCGTATCCAAAAGACATTTCTGTCGTATCAAAACATTGAGTTTGAATGGCGCTATCATAGCACAGAGTTACTGCAGCAATGAGTGCGGACGAGAAATTAACCGCATTAAAAATTCAGTTGGGAAGCGTAAACGGAACACTTCCCAACATTTGCAGCAGTAAAAGCAAAATAAAAACACAGAAAAAACAGACCGCACTTTCAGTCATAGCCCAAAGTGCGGTCGGTTTTAAAAACGTTTTTTAGAAAAAAACGGCGAACCTTTTAGATTCGCCGTCACTATTATTCCATTTCAAAAGTTTCACTACGTTGTCGCTGCGGTAACACCAGAGAAAGCCCAATCCCCACCAGTGCCGGGGTAAGCCAAGAAAGCGAGTACTCAGCAAACGGCAGATGATGAAGAAAATCTGTTAACCACGCTAATTGATAGTGATCTGCAATGACCCCAGCAAGAGAAATTGCCGTCACCAACGCAATGGTAAGTTGCATACCAATTTTGGATAACGCAACAAATTTATTCGCAATAATCAGCAACACAATGGCAATCGTGATCGGATAAAGCACTAACAACACCGGAATGGAATATTGGATGATTGCGCCCAAGCCTAAATTTGCGATCCCAAAACCAATTAAGGTAAACAGCGTGGCGTAAGTTTTGTAACCCAACTGAGGAAAACGCTCACGGAAAAACTCGGAAACCGCAACAATTAACCCCGCCGTTGTCGTAAAGCAAGTCATGGTCACCATCACGGCCAAGAAAATTTGCGCGTTAGTCCCGAAAATGGCTTGTGTCGCTTGAGAAAGAATATACACGCCTTTGTTTGTGTCAGATGCCATCACATCGGCAGGCACAGGGAAATGGTTGCCCAAATACGCCAAGCCGATATACAGCAAACTAAAGCCTAACGCCACCACAAGACTCACTAGCCACACCGTAGAAACATATTCCTGTTTATTTCGGAAACCGAGCTGCTTCAAGGTTTGTACCGCGACCACACTAAATGCCACGGAAGCCAACGCATCCAGGGTGTTATACCCTTCAATAAATCCAGTGCCAAACGCAGAAGTCGCATAGTCGCCAAGGGCAGAAGACGGCGTCGTATCACCGTATTGGAAAAAGCCTAATGTGACTAACAATACGATAAGTAGAGCAAAAATCGGGGTCAAAATGCGGCCGATACTGTCGAGAATTTTAGATGGGTTTAACGCAATCAAATAAGCCGCAATAAAATAAATCACCGTAAAAGCAATCAACCCGGTAGCACTAAACGATGCAGGCAACATAGGTGCTACACCCACTTCGTAGGCCACCGTTGCCGTACGCGGAATCGCAAAAAACGGCCCGATGGAAAGGTAAAGCGCGACTAAATATAAGGTTGCAAACCAAGGGGCAATTTTTATCGAAATTTCATACACATAACCTTTCGGGTTAAGCGCACCAATCACCAAGGTGAGAATGGCAATACCCACGCCGGACAACACAAATCCACTAATCGCTTGCCAAAAATTCTCTCCGGACAAGGCGCCTAGGCTTGGCGGAAAAATCAAATTTCCTGCGCCGAAAAACATTCCAAATAACAGTAAACCTGTCAACGTTGCTTTTTTGATCATAATTTTATTCTTCTCTGTAATTAAGGTGGCGGGAGTATAACACCCTAAATAAGACCGTCAAATTTTGTACGAAAAGAACTCTGTGATCGGGGGAAAATAGGCATTTAATGCTGTTTTTTTAGACATTAATGTTCAAAAATGTGATCTGCTTCCCTGTTTTTCAATATCATTTTTGTACACTAAAGATATGTCGAAGGATCGACAAACTCTCTACTGGGGATTTCGGTGACAGCCTAAAGCAATGGGTTGCCAATATTTTAATAGCGGTGCATGAGAAGATGAATTTCTCTCATGCAATGGGTCACATCCCAAGGGTAAAGTGCGGTTGGAAACGTCAACATTTTTAACCGCACTTTTTTATCCAATACCATAAAAAAAGAGCAACATAGCCTAAGCCTGTTGCCCTTTGAAGCGTGAAATCAATTTGACTTATTTCTTCTTCGGTCTTTCCCAACCTTGCACGTGTTTTTGCGGCACACGAGTGGTCACCAGCTCATCTTGTTTCACGTTACGGCGAATGGTGGAGCCGGCACCAATCGTCGCACCGCTTTCAATTGTCACCGGTGCGATAAGTTGGCTGTCGGAGCCCACAAAGACGTTATCGCCGATGGTGGTTTTAAATTTATTGGCACCGTCATAGTTACAGGTAATCACGCCTGCGCCGATATTACAATTTTGACCGATTTCCGCATCGCCCACATAGGTTAAGTGGTTCACTTTAGAACCTTTGCCGATTTGTGCTTTTTTTATTTCCACAAAGTTGCCCACATGGGTGTTTTCTGCCAGTTCGGCGCCCGGGCGTAAGCGGGAGAATGGGCCAATAGCCGCATTGGCGCCCACGGTGGCATCTTCCAGTACAGAATACGGTTTAATTTCCACGTCATCGCCGATGTCACAGTTTGTCAGCACGCAGCCGGCACCGATTTTCACGCGATTTCCCAACCGCACTTCGCCGTTTAAAATCACGTTAACATCAATTTCAACATCCTTGCCGTGAGTCAAGTTACCACGCAAATCAAAACGCTCAGGATCTAACAGCATCACGCCTGCCAACATCAGTTTATCCGCTTGTTTACGCTGAAAATAACGCTCCATGCGCGCTAATTGTTGACGGTTATTAATACCTTCAACTTCCATAAAATCCTCAGCTTGTACTGCAACAACAGCACGCCCATCACGATTTGCTAGCCCAATGACATCTGTAATGTAATACTCGCCTTGCGCATTATTATTGTCTAACTGAGCAAGCCATTTCTTAAAACTCGCGCCGTCAGCAACCAAAACCCCCGTATTGATCTCACGAATCTCCCGTTGTTCCGGTGAGGCATCTTTTTGCTCCACAATCCCAATGACTTTACCGTTTTCACGTAAAATTCGGCCATATCCTGTTGGGTTATCCAATACCACCGTTAAAACAGCAACGCCATTTTCAGGCTTGGCATTAATCAACTTTTGCAAGGTTTCAGGCGTGATCATCGGTCCATCGCCGTACACCATCAAAATATTTTCGTCATCCGCAAAAAACGGTGCAGCCTGTTGCATCGCATGCCCTGTGCCGAGCTGTTCTGTTTGCAAAACCCAATTCACCGGTTCCGCCGCCAAACGCTGTTGCATCAAATCGCCACCGTGTCCGTAAACCAAATGAATATTGCGCGCGCCAAGTTGTTTCGCCGTATCAATAACGTGTTTTACCATCGGTTTGCCCGCAATCGGATGTAAGACTTTAGGTAAATCGGAATACATGCGTGTGCCTTTGCCGGCCGCCAAAATGACGACGCTGAGTGCTTGAGTTGTCATAAAAATGTCTCTTTTGTTCGCTAAAAATTGTGCGCTAGTATATCATTCTTGCCATTTCGAGTTAAGTTAAGGATAAGCCGCCATGCAACAAGAATATTATCTCGGCATCATGTCCGGCACCAGTTTGGACGGTGTGGATATTGCGCTGATGACATTTGGCGAAAAAACGCAATTTATCGCAGCACAATTCACCCCGATGCCGGCAGATTTGCGCCAAGATTTATTGCAATTAATTTCGCAAGGCAACAGCACATTGCAGCGACTGGGCGAATTAGATCAGCGCTTAGCCTTACTTTACGCCGAGGCGGTCAATCATTTTCTCACCCGTCACCAACTGCAACCACAGCAAATTCGCGCGATTGGCTGCCACGGACAAACTGTTTGGCATGCGCCTCAAGGCAATTTTCCGTTCACCATGCAATTAGGCGACATGAATCTCCTGGCTGCCCACACCGGGATTGATGTGGTTGGGGATTTCCGTCGTAAAGATATGGCATTTGGCGGGCAAGGCGCGCCGTTAGTGCCGGCGTTTCATCAAGCGTGGTTTTATGATGACAACTGGGTGACAGTGGTACTGAATATTGGCGGCATCAGCAATATTTCCATACTCTTTCCCCATCAACCGATTATTGGCTACGACACCGGCACCGGCAATGCGCTGATGGACGGTTGGATCGAACGCCATCTAGGAAAATCTTATGATGCTGACGGGCAATGGGCGCGAAGTGGCAAAGTGCGGTCGGCATTATTGGCGGAAATGCTGAAAGATCCTTATTTCCAGCTGCCTCCACCGAAAAGCACCGGGCGCGAATTGTTCAATTCGACATGGCTTGAAAAAACATTAGAAAAAACCACCGCACTTTTAGGCGAGATACCACCACAAGACGTACAAGCTACCTTGTTAGAATTTACCGCACAAAGCATCGCTCTTGCGTTAAATCAACTTGAAACGTCATTACCCCGCCGTTTATTGGTCTGCGGAGGCGGTGCAAAAAACAGCTTGTTGATGACGCGATTACAAGCGCTATTACCACAATGGCAATGCCGCCCGACCAATGATGAAGGATTGGATGCAGACTATGTGGAAGCCGCTGCCTTTGCTTGGCTTGCCTATCGCCGCATACACAACCAACCGTCTAATTTGCCAAGTGTGACCGGTGCCAAAAGTGCGGTCAGTTTAGGCGCAATTTTTCCTGCGGAGAAACAGGCATGAGCGAACACAATTTATTAAAAACGCTTGAAACGATGTTAAGCGAACAACGCAATCCAAATACCTTGCACATTGATGCCTTGTCATCGTTAGAGGTTGTCACGCTGTTAAATAATGAAGACAAACAAGTGGCTTCCGCCGTGGAGAAAAATCTGCCACAAATCGCACAGGCAGTAGAACACATCGTGGCGGCATTTCAGGTGGGCGGTCGTTTGGTTTACATGGGCGCCGGCACCAGCGGTCGCCTTGGCGTACTGGATGCGTCCGAATGCCCACCAACGTTTGGCGTGTCGTCAAGCATGGTGGTGGGATTAATTGCCGGTGGCGAAACCGCCTTACGCAACGCCGTTGAAGGCGCGGAGGATAATCGCGAAGCAGGCGAACAGGATTTACGTCACATTCATTTTAGTCGCAAAGATGTGTTAGTCGGGATTGCAGCCAGTGGGCGTACGCCTTATGTCATCGGCGGATTGCGGTATGCCAAACAGCTCGGCGCCACCACAGTTTCTTTGGTCAGCAACCCGAACGCTATCATGAGCGAAATCGCGGACATTGCCATCACCACCGCAGTAGGTCCCGAAGCCCTCACCGGTTCCAGCCGTTTAAAATCCGGTACAGCGCAAAAAATGGTACTGAATATGCTCACTACCGCTGCCATGATTCGTCTCGGCAAGTGCTATCAAAATCTCATGGTGGACGTGCAAGCCACCAACCAAAAACTCAAAGCGCGCGCCATCCGTATTGTCATGCAAGCCACTGATTGCGACCAAACCACCGCCGAACAAACCTTACACACCACCAATGGCAATGCAAAATTAGCGATTATGATGCTGTTGAGCGGATTAGATAAAGCGCAGGCAGAAGCAGTTTTAGCGCAGAACAAAGGGCGATTACAGGGCGCCTTGGCAGCCTAAAAACGCCGAGAAAAATAACCGCTCTTTTGATGGCGTTCGACAATAAAAAAACGTGAGTTCATGGCTCACGTTTTTCGTTTATCTCATGCGGTTAATATAAGCTGAACGCTTGTAGATAAGGCAATTTACCCCGTCTCATCATATTCTCGATACCGCTTTGGTGATCATTGCCGAAACCACGCAATTCAAATGTCACCCCGATGGCATTATCATAAAACATCTCATCGTTTCTTTGATTTTGACGGTTTGTGACATAACGTCTTGCTCCCACACCAACACTCCAGCAACAGGTGTTATATTGCAAACCAAGATATTGTTCTACCGGTTTTTGCAAGGAAAGATCTTGGTAATAACGACCAACGATTGCCCAGTTATCCGTTAATTCCCAACCAAATTGAATCCCTAACTGATTAATGTCTTGGTTGTAGCCTTGAGCATTGGACGTTAAGTTTTGCTCAATATATTCTCGACTTACATAACGATAATTTAACTGAATGACATTATGGTTCATTGGGTTAAATTCGATGCCGGTATTTGCCAAAGAAATTTGTTTTAACTGTTGGTCGTATTGGAAACTCGCACGCCAGTGCCATTGTTCATCAATCTTCCAGTTAGACTCAACCGCCCAGGAAGAAGATAAACCGGAGGTTTTATTACGTGGATCATCGTCAATGCGTGAAGACTCCAAATAATAGGTTTGTCCGGCGGCAACATTAAAACGTTCTTCTTTGTTTTCGTCAAAGAAACGCATCGTTCCCCCAACCGTCACTTGGTTAGCGGAAGCAATACGGTCTAAACCGCTATAACGGCGATCGCGGAACAAAGAGAAATAGTCTTGTTGCAATAATGAAGAATCGTATCCAAAGCCAAGGTACTCTGAATTTCGTTTGGAACCGATATTGCTTTGGTTTTCATAAGGGCGATACAAATATTGCACACGCGGCTCAAGGGTTTGTGTGTAGCCCTCTAAGAAACTCTTGTTGCTCGCCAATACGGTTTGGAAATCTGCTTTAAATTGTGGAATTACACGAGTAACGCTACGTTCAACATCCTCGGCAGCCGCTCCCTTACCCCGCTTTTGTTGGTAATGGGTCGCATATAATTTGGTTTCAAAATTTGCACTACCATAACGATTCGACAACGTACTATTTAAACTTGGCTCAAGGTGGAAACGCCACGCTTTTGGCATGCTTGCGCTGTCATTATCAAAGCGTACCGCTTGAGAAAAGAGTTTAAAATCGACTTTATAGTCAAGTAAACCGTTTTGGTAATAATTGAAGTCAATTTGCGGTAACGCACGATAAGGCCCAACATCTACTTCATCAAAAATTTGGAATTGTTTGGCGGAAAGGGCGATATTGTAGTTCGGTTGATAATAGGCTAAACGCGCGATTTGATTTGTATAGCCGTCGGTGCTGCTACCATAGTTGGAATCAATATCGGTAAAATAACGTTTGTCACTCACGTTGGTGTAATCAATATCTAAGCGCCAATCCTGTGCAAACGCCGCATTGTGTTTCCAATGGAATAAATGACGTTTACGGTTGTCGCTGATGTAATCACTTAAGCGGTCATCATTCAAATATTCACCGGCAATTTGCCCTTCACCCAAGGCACTAAGATAACGAAATTCACCGTTAACTTGCCAACCACGGCGAGACATATATTTTGGTGCAATCGTGGCATCAAAATTCGGCGCAATATTCCAATACACCGGCTGGGCATAGAAATAACCGTCACGGCTGGAATGTCCCACAACCGGCACAAGTAAACCGGAACGACGGCGATCACCAATTGGTAACTGTAAATACGGGGTATAAAATACCGGCACGCCATGTACGCGTAAACGGGCATGCCACATTTCCGCATATTCTTCTTTGACATGTTGGCGCATTTCATTGGCGTAAATAGACCAAGAATTATCGTCCGGCAAACAAGAGGTAAAGGTGGCATTTTTCATCACACGATAGTCATCACGCAATTCCACACTTTCTGCGGTGCCACGGCCTTGGCGATCCACTAATTGATAATTGGCATTTTGAATATCCGTATCTTTGTTGTTTAAATGCACTTTCGCATCGTCACCCAAAAGATTAATTTGGTTGTCCCGGTAATCAAAACCGCCACGCGCAAACGCATAACGTTCTAGGTTATCACCTTCACCTGTCTGCTGAATTTCCACTTCCGCAGATTGCAAATGGCGAGCACCTTGCTTGATATCTACGTTGCCTTTATAAACACCGCCGTTAGATTGGTTGATTTCCGCACTGTCCGCCTCGATGTAAATCGGCAAATCATTTGGATTTTCGGACACCGCCTCACCGGTAAAGTGCGGTACGCCGGATAAACATTGTTTTGCTAAATCGGCGGCACTTGTTGCGCTATAAAGTGCGGTCAAAATTGACAGTGAAATTAAGGTATAAGCATTTTTCTTCATTGGACAACCATTTTCTAGCCAAATAATGGCGTGATTATACGGGAAAATAAGGGGGATCGCACTGTTTAATCCGGCGATTTACAGTGACATTGATTCCAGTGATCGTCCACCAATCCCATGGATTGCATAAAGGCATAACAAGTGGTTGGACCGACAAACACAAAACCGCGTTTTTTTAACGCTTTTGACATTTCAATAGACGTTGGCGTTTGTGCCGGTACCACCGAAAGTTTGGAAACATCATTCACTTGCGGCTGATGGTTTACAAAAGACCAAATAAAATCACTGAAATTCTCACCGCACTTTTTCATGGCAAGAAATGCCTGCGCATTTTTAACAATGGCTTCTAGCTTTGCTCGGTAACGAATCAATCCCGGATTTCGCATACATTGATCAATGTCTTCAGCCGTCATTTGGGCAACTTTTTCCGGATCAAATTGAAAAAAAGCGTTTCGGTAATTTTCTCGCTTTTTCAAAATCGTAATCCAAGACAACCCCGCTTGCTGACCTTCCAAACATAGCTTTTCAAATAATTTCTGCTCATCAAATTGCGGCTTGCCCCATTCGTTATCGTGATAATCTCGATAAATTGGCAACTCCTCCGACCAAGCACAACGTTTTATCATACCTCCTCCCTTTATTTCTTTTTCCTCATATTACCTCTCAAAAAAGGTCTAATCATTCTTTTAAAGACATAAAACCTGACTAGAATAAAAATTCTGAAAGAAACGATTGTACCTTCATTTCATTGATTTGAATTATAAGAAAAAACCACCTCATACAGAGGTGGTTTTTTTGTTTAAAGTGCGGTCTGAAATTAAAGAATTTCTTTCGCTTTAGCGACCACGTTATCTACCGTGAAACCAAAGAGTTTGAACAATTGGTCTGCCGGTGCGGATTCACCGAAGCTGTTCATACCAACGATACGACCGTTGAAACCGACGTATTTGTACCAGAAGTCGGCAATGCCCGCTTCAACAGCAACACGTTTAGTCACCGCGCTTGGCAATACGGCTTCGCGATAAGCCTCGTCCTGTTTGTCGAACACGTTCGTACTTGGCATAGAAACCACACGGATTTTTTTGCCTTCTGCCGTTAATTGTTCTGCGGCTTTCACTGCCAATTCCACTTCAGAACCGGTCGCAATGAAAATCAGATCCGGCGTGCCGGCGCAATCTTTTAACACATAAGCACCGCGCGCTATGTTAGCTAATTGCTCAGAAGTGCGGTCCATTTGTGCCAAGTTTTGACGGGTGAAAATTAATGCACTTGGGCCATCGGTTCTTTCAATCGCCGCTTTCCAAGCAATGGCAGATTCTACTTGGTCGCAAGGGCGCCATGTGTTCAAGTTCGGGATTAAACGCAATGCGGAGGTTTGTTCAACCGGTTGATGGGTTGGACCATCTTCGCCTAAACCGATGGAATCATGGGTGAACACGAACAAGCTGCGTTGTTTCATTAAGGCTGCCATGCGAATCGCGTTATGAGCGTATTCCATGAACATAAGGAACGTTGCACCATAAGGGATGAAACCGCCATGAAGCGCAATACCGTTCATGATTGCCGCCATACCAAACTCACGTACCCCATAGTTGAGGTAGTTACCATCCACGTTTTGAGTCGCGCGAATCGGTTTAGAACCGGACCAAAGCGTAAGGTTGGAACTTGCCAAGTCGGCAGAACCGCCAAGTAATTCCGGTAACACTTTTGCATAAGCTTCAATAGCATTTTGTGAGGCTTTACGGCTTGCAATGCTTGCCGGGTTCGCTTGTAAATGCTCAATAAACGCCTGAGATTCTTTTGCCCAATCAGCCGGAAGGTTTTTCTCCATGCGGCGGGTAAATTCAGCAGCCAATTCCGGATAGGCTTTCGCATAAGCAGCAAATTTTTCATGCCATGCTTTTTCTAGCTCTGCGCCTTTCGCTTTTGCATCCCATTGTGCATAAATATCAGCTGGGATCTCAAACGGTGCGTAATCCCAGTTTAGTGCTTTACGGGTTAATGCGATTTCTTCATCACCTAATGGTGCGCCGTGGCAATCGTGAGAGTTAGATTTATTCGGGGAACCGAAACCAATAATGGTTTTACAAATAATTAAGGTCGGTTTATTGGTTTCCGCTTGCGCTTGTTTGATCGCCTCAATGATTTGTGCCGGGTTGTGACCATCCACTGCCGGAATTACTTGCCAGCCGTAAGCTTCAAAGCGTTTTTGTGTATCATCGGTAAACCAACCGTCAACATGACCATCGATAGAAATGTTATTGTCATCGTAGAAGGCAATTAATTTACCTAAGCCCAAGGTACCTGCTAAAGAACAAGCCTCGTGGGAAATCCCTTCCATTAAACAGCCATCGCCCAAGAAAACATAGGTGTGGTGATCCACGATGTTATGACCTTCACGGTTAAATTGACCCGCTAACGTTTTCTCTGCAATCGCCATACCGACTGCGTTGGTGATGCCTTGACCTAGAGGGCCTGTAGTGGTTTCAACGCCCGGTGTGTAACCAAATTCAGGGTGTCCCGGAGTTTTGGAATGTAATTGACGGAATTGTTTTAAATCTTCAATAGATACATCGTAACCGCTTAAATGTAACAAGCTGTAAATCAGCATAGAACCGTGGCCGTTAGATAGCACGAAACGGTCGCGGTTAGCCCATTGCGGGTTGGTTGGGTTGTGATGTAAAAAATCACGCCATAATACTTCTGCGATATCCGCCATGCCCATCGGTGCACCCGGGTGACCGGATTTAGCTTTTTGCACCGAGTCCATACTTAAAAAGCGAATGGCATTGGCGAGTTGTTGACGAGTTGACATTGTGCCTCCTGATTGAGATAAATTGACAAAATAGGGTGTGCTCATAAAAAAGTGCGGTCAGATTTTTCGGCGTTTTTAAACACGGAAAATTTCCACCGCACTTTTGCTTAAAACATGACTAATAAACCATTACCATTTAGACAGTAACATCTCTTCTAATTTGCCTTGGTCAACAGCAAATTTACGAATACCCTCGGCCAGTTTTTCCACTGCCATCGCATCGCTATTATGCTGCCAATAGAATTCCGCTTCGGTTAATGGTTGCGGTTTGGCTTGTACTTCGCCTTGGAAAGCCAGTTTTCTCACCACCGCATTTGGGGTTTCATGTAAGGTTTTTAACAACGGCGGAGCAATGGTTAAACGGTCGCAACCGGCTAATTCAATGATTTCGCCTACATTACGGAAACTTGCGCCCATCACTACCGTTTTGTAGCCATATTGTTTGTAGTAATTGTAAATTTTGGTCACAGAAATCACGCCCGGATCTTCTGCCGGTGCGTATTCTTTTTTATCGGTGTTAGCTTTGTACCAGTCTAAAATACGGCCCACAAATGGTGAGATCAAATAAACGCCCGCTTCTGCACAAGCGCGTGCTTGCGCTTCGGAGAACAACAACGTCAGGTTACAATTGATGCCTTCTTTTTCTAAGATTTCCGCAGCACGGATACCTTGCCATGTAGAGGCGATTTTAATCAAAATACGATTTTTATTAATGCCTGCCGCTTCATACAACGCAATCAATTTTCTCGCTTTTGCCACTGTTGCATCGGTGTCATAAGAAAGACGCGCATCCACTTCCGTAGAAACACGGCCAGGGACTAATTTTAAGATTTCCAAACCAATGTTGACCGCCAATTTATCTTCCGCATCAACAAGTTGCTGTGCTTTGTCCTGACTTTGTTGTTTACCATAAGCAATTGCTTCATCAATCAACGCCGCATATTGTGGTAGCGCCGCTGCACTCAGAATCAAAGATGGATTCGTCGTGGCATCTTCAGGTTTATATTGACGAATGGCATCAATGTCACCGGTATCGGCAACAACAACGGTAAGTTCGCGAAGAGAATCTAACTGGTTAGTCATAATGTATTCCTTTATTTGGAGGGTGGAAAAACGAGTTGAATCGTTAAGATAGCTATCTTTGCGCATAGCCAAAAAGTACTAGGAATATACCCCCACTTAGCCCAGAAAGCAACTTTTAAGACGTGTTCTTACGTAATGAAATCAATAGGTTTCATCTTATAAAATAAATGTTAATTCGGTGGATTTTTATCATTTGATGGCTTAAATAAAAAACGACCCGCACTTACATATAAAGTGCGGGTCGTTTTTCATGTATTTATTGGCAGAATAGAAATTAATTGGTTTTTAATTGATTCCAATATTTTTCATAAATATCTACCGCGGAGCCTACATCGCTTTGGATAATGCCTTTTTCCACTTCCGCTGCCGGTGGGAAGAGAGTTGGATTTTCAGCCATTGCCGGTTCTAACAAGGCTTTCACCCCATTATTTGGCATGGAATAACCCAATCGTTCCAACACCACTTTGGCGTTTTCAGGACGCAATAGGAAGTCAATGAATTTATAAGCATTTTCGACATTTTTTGCACCTTTGGGAATAGCGTAATTATCCATCCAGAAAATCGCACCTTCTTTCGGATACACAAAAACAATTTTGTCGTTTTCTTTATGCGCTAAATAAGCGGAACCGTTCCAAATCATGCCCAATGACACTTCGCCTTGCACGTAAGGCAATTCCGGCGAATCGGAGTTAAACACTGCCACGTTCGGCAGCAGTTTCACCAAACGTTCATAAGCCGCTTTAATCTCTTCTTCGTTAGTCGTATTCGGTGATTTGCCGTCTAACAACAACGCAATATGAAACACTTCACGCGCATCACTGGTCAGCAACACTTTGCCTTTGTATTCAGGATTCCATAAATCCGCCCAGCTGGTGATTTTGCTCGGGTCAATATCTTCGGAATTCACCGCCAATCCCGTTAAGCCGTAAACATAAGGCAAGGAATACTCGTTGTTTGGATCGAAGTCTTTATGCAATAAATTGTCCGGAATTTGTTTGAAATTGCTTAACTTACTGTGATCGAGCTTTTGCAACATGCCGTCTTTCGCCATTTTGTTCACATAATAGCTGGACGGAAACACCAAGTCATAACCGGCGTTATCAGAAATCAGTTTGAGTTTGGCATACATTTCTTCGTTGCTTTCAAAGGTGGAATAAATCACTTCAATACCGGTTTCTTTGGTAAATTCAGCAACAAGACTGGAAGGGACATAATCGGTCCAGTTATAAACGTACAGTTTTTCTTGCGCAAAGGCGGTGGTGGAAAGGAGAGTCAGCGTCAAGCCGAGGGTTTTAAGCGTTTTTGCAAACAAATTTTTCAATTTATTGTCCTCCAAAGCTAATCATAGCGAGTGGTTAATTTTCATAAAAGAACTGAGTAAAAACTCGGCGGGCAGTATAGCAGATTTTAAACGCTTGTCCCGTGCTTTCGGACAAATCGGGTGAATTTTTACCGCATAAAGTGCGGTGGATTTTCAGGTTGTTTTTATGTAAAACGTTACAAATTCCTACCGCACTTAGGCTAACGCAATGGCATAACCAACGGTCAAAATCCATGATGTGTGATCAACCTCCCTTTCACCTTGCTTATAAGCGTTGTAGAATAAAAATTATCCAATCAAAGCAAAGGGATATTGTTATGAAACACCTTCACTTTTCTTTCAAATGCACCTTACTTGCTGGCAGCCTTGCTTTACTTACCGCATGCCATTCCATTATTTATCACCCCGCCAAAACCATTGAACAAATTGAGCCGGAAAAAGGCTATCGTTTAGAAAATGCCATGCAACAGGCGTTGCAAAAAGAAAATTTGGTGATTGTCGCCTTTTCCGGCGGTGGTTCACGGGCAGCCTCCTTAGGTTACAGTGTGTTAGAACAGTTCCAACATGCGACAATACGCCCAACAGAAAAAGGCGATACCTTGTTACAAAATATTGACGTGGTGTATGGCGTTTCGGGTGGCTCCGTACTTGCCGCATATTTTGCGTTAGAAGGACAAGACATTATTCCAAAATTCAATGAGTCCTTTTTGAAAAAGAATTTCCAGAAAAAAGTCATTAATGAAGTCTTTTCCATGAGCAACGTACCTCGCCTTACCTCCCCACAATTCGGGCGCAGCGATTTGTTACAGGAGCAGCTGAATCTTGCGCTGTATGGTGGGAAAAAATTTGCGGATCTTGAACAACGCAAAGGGCCCTTTGCCGTCATTAACGCCACCGACATGACCGCAGAACAAAAAATTTCCTTTACACAAGATTTCTTCGATTGGCTTTGCGTGGATCTCAATGATGTTGAAATCGCCCGCGCGGTAGCCGCTTCCAGTGCCGTGCCGCTAATTTTCTCGCCAATCACACAAAACAATCACGGTGGCACCTGCCATGCGGAAAGCAAGAAAGACTTGCTGATGCTGACACAACCGAAAAATCGTCTGTTGTTGAGCAATTTTGAAGCCATGAAAAAACGTGTTGCGCGTTATCAAAACAGTGCGGAAAGACCGTATTTACATCTGGTTGACGGTGGCTTAACAGACAATCTTGGCCTAGCCAGTTTATTGGATGTGTCGAATTTACTCAGCATGCGTAAATTATATGCTGAGCTTAAACACTACAATTTACGCAATATTGTCGTGGTCAACGTCAACGCACAAAACGAGCGCACCAGCCACATTGATAAATCTGCCGACGTACCGGGCATTAAAGAAGTGGTGAACACGGTCATAAATGTACCGATTGATAAAACCACGGAATCTACGGTGAAATATTCACAAAAATTTGCCGAGCAATGGAACGCTTACGCTAAGCGTAAAAAAGACGTAAAAATTAAGATTTATTTTGTGAATTTAAGTTTGAAAAATCTACCGGAAGGACAGTTGAAAAATGACGTCCTCAACATCGGGACCTCTTTCTATTTGCCGGAATCAGACGTGGATAAACTGCGCGAAGCCGCTAAAATTTTATTGCAACAATCAAAAGAATACCGCAAGGCATTGAAAGCGTTGCAATAATCAAAAAACTAAAGTGCGGTCAAAAAACACATTAATTTTTGACCGCACTTTATACTTTGATGGATTCCGCCTAAAAAGTCACTGGACGATATCGCCGATTTCTTCTAGTATGACGCATCATTTTTAACCTTATAGACAAAGCATGACCCGAATCAACCTGGTGCCACCTGCCGAATTGTGCGATCAACATCTACTCGCCGAACACCGCGAGCTTACCCGCATCCCCAATGCCGTCGCCAAAGGCAAATACCATTTAAAAGGACAACCAACGGAATACAAATTAGGCGAAGGACATGTGCGTTTCTTCTTCAACAAAATGGCTTTTTTGAAAAAACGCTATGACCTCCTACACGTCGAATGCAAAGCGCGCGGCTTTAACGTGCAATACATTTGGAACGAAGATTTACCCCTAGATCCCGCCTTATGGCAAGATTACGACCCCACAGAAACCGCCCTCGCACTCAACCGCGCACGCATTCAAGAACGCATGCCGGCAAAGGCAAGATTTACGCCCCACCGTTGATATCTCATTCCCCAAAAACACATCAAATTCCTACCGCACTTTTCCAAGTGACTCAGCTCAAAAATCTCTCTAACTCAGAATTTAACTGTAACGATAAAGCAAAATTGATGCTTTAACGAAATTGTTTTCGATTAATAAAGATAACAAAAATAAGGAGTTAAAATCACTCCCCGACTTGTGTTGTATATATTCATATATTACGATTACTCTTAGGTATTACTGCTGTTTGATTTTACCAAAGGGAAAATATTAATAATGAAATTCATAAGGAGCAATTATGTTAAGAAAACTAACTTATGTTAGCTTACTTATTTTAAGCGTGACGGCTTGTAGTTCAAATAACCCAGAACCGCCATTACAAGGTGAAGCATCGCACACCCAAAATGCAAGCAAGTCCCTTGATTACAGACGTAATTATAAAGAAGTGCTTGCAAGTAAGTCCGTATTGGCCATTCAAACAGTAAAAGGGCCACAAGCGGGTAACTGGTCAAGCGGTGAAAAAGAAATGACGTTAACGATCAATGGGCATACTTATAACATGACCGACCGTATTGACATTACTGCGTTGCCGGACGGTTTATTAGAACGAAAATATGATGCGAAAGGAAAAGAATTACTTGTCGCTTACCCGGATAACAAAATCGTTGAGACGCGTGAAAAAGGCACAATGTATCTCTATCAACAGCCTTATTCTGTTGTGATCGCTACGTTACCGACCGAATATCAATATGACGGAAAATCTGATCCTAAAGGACGTTTAGGCAAAGAAAACACCTTCCAAGTGAAATTAGTCAGCGGTTTACCAACATCAGATGATGTTATTAAATCACTAAACGGCAAAGCGACTTATCAAGGGAAAGCCTTTGCTAACTTTGGAAAAGGGGTAGAAACGGGTGAATTGACCTACGCTATCGACTTTGATAGCAAAAAAGGAAGCGGTAGCATAACCGGCATTGATTCAACCGGTAAGATTACGCTAAAAGAAGGTAGTATCGGCTCTGCTTCACCATTTAATCCGCTATCAACAGCCGGTAGAGTGAAAGGCATTAGTAGCAGCGCAGAAACTGAAAAAATGAAAGCATACTACTATTATGTTTCCATTTTCGGACCGAAAGCAGAAGAAGTCGCGGGTTACGTAACCGGCTCCCGTAACAGCAAAGAAGGTGAGTGGCACGTCGGCTTTGGCGGTGAAAAACAACCATAACGGTCACTTAATAAGACATCCAATTCAAATTGGATGTCTTATTTTCGGAAAAATAACTCATGAATAAAATAACGAAAAAAAAATTAATACATACATTACTGGGGAGTTTTCTTTTTCTATCGCTATCGGCACTTGCTGAACCTGCGGACAAACCAACTTGGAGTCCAATAGATATTATGCCTCAACCGGTAGTTGCCAATGCCACCCAACAGATATCAACAACAAAACAAACTGGTGGCATTCAACTCACTCAACAAGATTTAGAAAAGAATTTAGCGCTAACGGAAAATTTAATTAATCAGGCTCTCGTTGGTAGCCAGTGGGATTTATTAACTGATTTATTGCTCGTTTATCAACGCATTCCTCATGCCGACCAAAATTTATACCGCTACGCAAAAGGGGCTTTGCTACGTACTCAACGTAAACATCACGAGGCGATTCAGAATTATCATGACATTTTAGTGGAAAATCCCGATTTGCCTTATGTTCGTTTCGACTACATGGCGATGTTGTTTGAAAATAAACAATTCAAACAAGCGCAAAAAGAAAGTGAGAAACTCTCTAACACGCCTCTACCAATAGGTTTACAACAATTAATTCAACAGTACCAACAAGCTATGAAAAATGCCCAAAGTTGGCAATTTGACGGTAATTTGTTGTACGAAAAAACCAATAATGTGAATAATGCGTCAGATCAACGAGAAATTCGACTCGGTAACCGCACTTTCATTCGCGATGAAAAAGCCCTACCTCAATCGGCCAACGGATTACGCTATGCGGCCTCATTAACTCGAGCCAAAAACCTTGGCAGGAATCATTTTATCTTTAGCAAAATAGGGGGTGACGGCATTTATTACTGGGATAATCGGAAATACAACGAAGAACGCACAAAATTGCAGTTAGGCTACCAGTATCAAGATATTGTGAAATCTTTCCGATTACTGCCAACAGTAGAGTTTGAATGGTATTCCGGTCATTTTTACAACCGTAAATATGGTTTACTAACACAATATAGCCAATGGCTTTCATCACATTGGCAGGTCAATCTTTCCCTTGCTCGTTATTGGCGCTATTACGTCAACAAACATCATGCGAATTCCTATAACGGAACCCAAAACCAAGCAACGCTTATTCTAGCTTGGAATCCAATGCCTGAATTGGTCATCTACGGCGGAGGCGATTGGTCACGACAATATGCGCGAGATCGACAAGAATCTTACATTCGTAAGGGACTACAACTTGGCGTGTCCTATGAATGGCGAGAAAAAATCGGTTTTAGCCTAGACGCCCGTTACGGCACTCGCCTTTTTGGTGACGAGCACTTCTTATTCCCGATTACCCGCAAAGATAAAGAAAAACAAATGACGTTTAAACTTTGGTCCCCCATACTCCAATGGCAAGGCATTATGCCGAAATTAAGTTATCAACGACTTAACATCGACAGTAATATTCCGGCGTTTTATCAACGTAAAAATAACCAAGTTTCCTTGGAAATCGAAAAACGATTTTAAAAATAGACCGCACTTTGTTAATCAATCCTCTTAACATAAAGCAAAGTGCGGTCATTTTTGATGACATTTTTCTACGTTTAAGCCACGGAAAATTCACCGTTCTCTTTTGTCATTCGTTCAAATATTGACTTCTCCCCCTTGCGTAGTAATATGCACCCACTTTTCATTACAGGCGTTTATTTATGCTAGCGTTTTCACATCAAGAACATATTGAATCCTATTATTCTGTCACCCGTAACCAACATTTCGAGTTACCGCCGTTAAATCAAAAAGAATCGGCTGACGTGTGTGTTGTCGGTGCAGGCTTTTTCGGTTTATCCACAGCATTAGAACTTGCTGAACAAGGCAAAAGCGTGATCGTACTGGAAGGCGCGCGGGTTGGCTTTGGCGCATCTGGGCGTAGTGGCGGGCAAGCCATTAACGGTTTTGAAGACGGCATCGATGAATATATCGAGCAAGTAGGCTTGGAAACTGCCCGTAAGCTATGGCAAATGTCCTTAGAAGCCATTGATATTATTGATGAACGCATTGCGAAATACGGTATTGAGTGTGATTGGAAGAAAGGCTATGCCACGTTAGCGCTCAACGAGCGTCGTATGGAAGATTTAATCGCTATTGAAAAAGCCAGCCACGAGATTTTTGGCTATCAACATATGCAGCTTTGGGATAAGACAAAACTGGAACAACATCTCGGCAGTAAGATTTATTGCGGTGCGTTGTATGACAGTAATTCCGGGCATTTGCATCCGCTCAATTATTGCTTAGGTTTGGCAAAAGCTTGTTTGGATTTGGGCGTGCGTATTTATGAGCAATCGCCTGTGGTAGATTTGCGTGAAAAGGCGACAGAAATTGAAGTGATAACCGATCAAAGCGCTGTCATCGCCAAAGATGTGGTGCTGGCAACCAATGCCTACATTGCAGCCTTGCCGAAAAGCATTCACCACGGCATTGCACGCAAAATTCTGCCGGTAGAAAGTTTTATCATCGCCACCGAGCCGCTTGATCAAGCCACCGCTGATTCCGTGATCAACAACGGCATGTCTGTGTGCGACAGCAATTATTTGCTGGATTATTACCGCTTAAGCGCCGACAACCGCTTATTGTTTGGTAGCGATTCCAGTTCCGAGAAAAACATGATTGAGGTCATGCGACACAATATGTTGCGCGTTTTTCCGCAGTTGGAAAACGTTAAAATTGATTATGGCTGGGGCGGCCCTATCGACATGACCATCAATTCCAATCCACATTTTGGACGCATTTCGCCACATATTTATTTCGCCCATGGCTATTCCGGCCACGGCGTGGCGCTCACCGGTTTGGCGGGACGCGTTGTCGCAGAAGCCATTTTAGGCAACGATGAACGCTTGGCTATCTTCAGTAAATTAAAAGTGCCTTCAGTATTCGGCGGCAAATTAGTGAAGAACCTCGCATTAAAAATCGGCGTGAACTATTACCGTTTCTTGGATAAATACCGTTAATTTGGTGACATCATTTTATTTCTTTTGGTTATACGATAGAGAAAATGATTATTTTATTGGGTGTAAATTTACTGTAATAATTCACCGCACTTTTGGTCTTATTAAGCAAATTCTCAAGAGAGGAATGACTCATGAAAAAATCTATTTTTGCAAACGTATTACTGTTATCCGGCTTGGCACTGGGTATTGCCACTCAAACCATGGCGGGTGAAATTTCTGACCGCGTAGAAAAAACCAAAACCTTATTAGTGGGCACCGAAGGCACTTATGCGCCCTTCACCTTCCACGATGACAGCGGCAAATCAACCGGCTTTGATGTGGAGGTGATTGAAGCGGTGGCACAACGTTTAGGCTTAACCATTCAATTTAACGAAACCCAATGGGATTCCATGTACGCAGGTTTAAACGCCAAACGTTTCGACTTAATCGCCAACCAAACCAACCCAAGCCCGGAACGTTTGAAAAAATACCTTTACACCGCGCCGTATAACTATTCCACTGCGGTTATCGTGACCAAAGAAGGCGACGACAGCATTAAAACCTTTGAAGATTTAAAAGGCAAAAAAGCGGCACAATCCTTAACCAGCAACTACGGCAAAATCGCCAAAGCCAACGGGGCAGAATTAATCGTGGTGGACGGTTTGGCGCAAGCGTTGAAATTGATCACCCAAGATCGCGCCGAAACCACAGTAAACGACCACTTGGCAGTATTGGATTACTTCAAAAAACAACCGAATGCCGGTTTGAAAATTGCCGTAAAACGTGATGAAAAAGTGCCTTCCGGCTTCGCCGTGTTAAAAGGAGAAGAACCGTTGATCGAAAAAATTAACCAAGCACTGGAAGAGTTAAGAAAAGACGGTACCTTGAAACAAATTTCAATCAAATGGTTCGGCGATGACATTACTCAATAATTTTCTCGCGTCACTCCCCTTTATGAATGCAGAAAGAGCTGATGAGGTCATCAGCTCTTTTTGGCCTATGTTGGAAGCCGCCATCGATAAAACCATTCCGTTAGCAGTGATTTCTTTCTTTGCCGGAGTCGCTATCGCGTTAGTTGTGGCGTTGATTCGCATTGTGGAAAAGCCAAATCTCGGCATGCGTTTATTGCAAATACTTTGCCGCATTTATGTTTCCACCATTCGCGGTACACCGATGTTGGTGCAGATTTTCATTATTTTCTACGGGCTGCCGGAAGTAGGGATTAAGCTCGATCCGTTCCCCACCGCGATTATCGCCTTTTCCATTAACATTGGCGCTTATGCCTCAGAAACCATTCGCGCGGCGATTTTATCGATTCCGAAAGGACAATGGGAAGCCTCCTATTCCATCGGCATGAATTATTATCAAACCTTCGTCCGCACCATCATGCCACAGGCTCTGCGTGTGTCTGTGCCGCCATTAGCAAACACCTTTATCAGCAATGTGAAAGATACTTCTTTGGCGTCGTTAGTATTAGTGACGGAAATGTTTCGTGTGGCACAAAACATCACCGCAGAAAACTATGAATTTATTATGATTTATAGCGAAGCCGCACTGATTTACTGGTGCATTTGTTTGATTTTATCCTTTGCACAAGACCGTTTAGAACAACGCCTATCCCGCCATCTTAAAGCCTAAGGAAATCGCATGTTAGAAGTGAACAACATTCATAAAACATTTAATGGCAATCCGGTGCTCAAAGGGATCGATTTTCACATTGAAAAAGGCGAAGTCGTGGCGATTCTCGGCCCTTCCGGCTCAGGCAAAACCACCTTCTTGCGCTGTTTAAACCTATTGGAACGCGCTGAACAGGGCACGCTACGTTTTACCGACGGTAGCCTCTTCTTAGATTTTGCCAAGAAAATCAGCAAAGCGGACGAACTCAAATTACGTCGTCGCTCATCTATGGTGTTTCAGCAATACAATTTGTTCCCCCATCGCACCGCACTTGAAAATGTGATAGAAGGCATGGTCGTGGTGCAAAAGAAAAGCAAGATGGAAGCGGAACAATGTGCCGTGGAATTGCTCACCAAAGTGGGCTTAAAAGACAAAATGCACTTATATCCATCGCAACTTTCCGGTGGTCAGCAACAACGGGTAGGCATTGCCCGCGCGTTAGCGGTTCAACCGGATATTATTTTGCTAGATGAACCTACCTCGGCGTTGGATCCGGAATTAGTGGGCGAAGTGCTACAAACGTTAAAGTTACTGGCACAAGAAGGCTGGACGATGATTATCGTGACCCATGAAATGCAATTCGCCCGTGATGTGGCAGATCGTGTGATTTTGATGGCTGACGGAAATGTGGTGGAACAAAACAGCGCGCGCGAATTTTTTGAAAATCCACAACATGAACGCACCAAGCAATTCTTATTGCAGGCAAAAATTCCCGTTTGCGTGGAATATGAAATTTAACGCATTCTTTATAGCGCAATTTGTGGGAAATACTGTTCGCTGAGCGCAACAAAATCCGCTAACGAAATGGACCGCACTTTTGAATCACTTGGCAGAAGTGCGGTTAAATTTCTCGCCAAAATGTCGTTCTCTAAGGCAAAACAGGAAGCATGACAACGCGCCAACACATCCGCTTGTTTTAACGCCAATAACACGCCATCTTGCCATAACACCACCGCATCCTGCGCCGTGGCATTTAGCAAATAATGTTCCAGTTCTGTTTGTGAATAATGGGCTTGAGAAAAAGTATAAAGCATAATCAAAAAGTCAAAATTTTTTCACTTTGTTGCAGGATTTGTAACAACTGTTGACGCGGTAGTACATCACAATCCAAGACGAAATCCGACGATGTCAGCTGAAATTGTTGCAGTGAATCGGCACACACATAGCGCTGTTCAATATCGTATAAATCCAATAATTTCAACGCACTTGCCGTGTCTTTTTGCAAGACGACTTCCGATTGTTGCTGTTTTTGCAAGTTCAACACACCGTCATCTAGGAAAAACACCGCAATGTCTTCTTCGGCACAAAATGCTGTCGCAGCAAGCAGCGCATCTAATCCTTCTCGCGTATTGGCCGTGCCGTAGGGCGCATGACGAAAAATAAAGGCAAGTTTACTCATACGGTTATCACCCGATCGGCTTGAAGCAAGGCTTGGCTAAATTCACCTAAGCCGGCAAGTTGAAAAACGTCCGCCAAACTGACCGCACTTTTATCCGCCGCCGAATCACCGTCCACCACGCCTCGGCGTTGTGCCGCAGCGACACATAAATGTAATGGCACATTAAACTGGCGAGAAAACGCTTGCCACGCTTTGACCAAATTGAATTCATCATTGGCGGGATACACCAAAGCATTGCCATTGCTGACACCGTCTTGATAGAAAAAGATTTGGCGGATGTAATGTTTGTGAACCAGTTCTTGCGCTAACTGATACGCAAGAAAAGCGCCTTGGCTACCGTAAACCGGCTGTTTAACCACCAATACATAATCCATGATTACTCGTCCTGATCCTGTTTGATTTGGCGGATGTATAAATACACGGTATGACGGGAAATATTAAGGCGTTCCGCCACCAAATTGATGGCATCTTTAATGTCGAAAATGCCTTTTTCATACAACGAAACGACGATTTGGCGGTTTTTATTATTATTTGCCACCATACGGTTGGAAGTCACTTCCTCAATGGTTTTTTCCACGGTTTGCACCACCAGTTCTTCCACCGAACTGGCAAAGTTCACCGCAGAGGTTTCACTGTGATCCGATGCCGGGATAAAATTTTGCAGGAATTGCGACATGGGCACATCTAAATTAATGTTGATACAAAGCAGGCCAATGATACGTTTTGCGCTGTTACGAATCGCGATAGTCACTGACTTCATCAAGCCACTGCTTTTCTTGGCGCGGGTAAAATACGGTTTGCTGACGCTTTCCGATTTCATATTGTGCAATGAACGCAACGCGAGATCGGTCATGGGCGAGCCCACTTGGCGGTTGGTGTTATGTCCGTTAGCGATGTAAATGGCAGAGTGTTCTAAATCCTCAAAAGAATGTAGAACGATTTCACAATGTTGCCCGATGAGCGCACTGACACCGTCAACCACGGCAATATAGGAATTTAAAATCGTGCGATCTTCGTCGGTAAAAGGGCGTTTATCTGTGAGCATGAAAGAGCGTGTTGAGTCGATTCAAACAAATGACCGCACTTATCAGTTCAACACCGAAAAGTGCGGTCGTTTTTTTAGTTATTTTTTCGCAGGCATCACGTCTAAGACTTCGACGTCAAAATAAAGTGTTGAGTTTGGCGGAATGCTCGCACCGGCACCATCTTTGCCATAAGCTAAATCTGGTGGTAATACCAATTCGATTTTGCCGCCTTTTTTCACTAATTGCAGACCTTCTGTCCAACCTTTAATCACTTGGTTTAATGGGAATTCTGCCGGAGTGCCGCGTTGTACGGAGCTATCGAACACCGTACCATCCGGTAATTTTCCGGTATAGTGTACTTTTACGACATCTGTCGCGTTGATCGCATTACCGGAGCCGGCTTTTTCGACACGATATAACAAACCGGAAGCCGTTTTCTTCACGCCATCTTTTTTAGCAAATTCCGCGGCAAATTTATTGCCTTCCTCTTCGGCTTTCTGTGCCACGGCAGCGGCACGTTTTTCACTCTCTGCTTTTAATTTAGCATCAATGCCTTGCAAAGCAGTCGCGATGTCTTTGTTGTCTTCCAACTTAACTTTGCCGTTTAATACATCGGCAATCCCGGCCACCACTTTTGCGTTGTCATAGTCGATAACGCCTTTTTGGGCATTGATAAGGCCTTGTAAATCAGTACCAAATAACACTCCGACGGCATAAGAAGATTCTTCTTTGAATTTAGCATCGTTTTGTTCTGCTGCTAAAACGTTGCCGGAAATGACCGCACTTAACATAAGCGCTAAAGCGGAGACTTTTTGAATTTTTAACATTGTGTTCAATCCTTTATAATAAGTGACAGATGCGTTGGATAGGGTAAAACGGATTCAACAAATTCACAACATTTATTTAGGAAATTATTATGTCGATACAACAACATTTAGAACAGCGAATTGCCGAGTTGGAAATGAAAGTCACCTTTCAGGAAACGGTGATTGAAGAATTGAATCAGGCGTTAATCGAGCAGCAATTTATTTTGGACAAAATGCAGCTACAACTTCGTTATGTGGTGAATAAAATGAAAGACATGCAGCCTTCCAATATCGCCAGCCAAGCGGAAGAAACCCCGCCGCCACATTATTAACTAAAAACAAAAAGGACGTCATGTTGACGTCCTTTTTTCTTCCGTTGATACGGTGATTATTTCGCGAAATACGCTTCTAAATCATCGCTACCACCGATGTGTTTACCACCGATGAAGACTTGTGGCACAGTCGCACGACCGGAAACCGCACGCACGCTCACGATAGTTGCATCATGACCTAATACGATTTCTTCAAAGCTTAAGCCTTTGTCATGTAACATTTGTTTTGCTTTTGCACAGAACGGACAACCAGGTTTAGTAAAGATCGCGATGGATTCTTGAACTTGGTGTTGTGGTGCAAGGTATTTCAACATGGTGTCGGCATCGGACACTTTGAACGGGTCGCCCGGCTCATTTGGCTCGATGAACATTTTTTCTACTACGCCGTTTTTCACGAGCATAGAATAACGCCATGAACGTTTACCGAAACCTAAATCTTCTTTACCTACCAACATACCCATGCCTTCGGTAAATTCACCATTACCGTCCGGAACGAAAGTGATGTTGTCGGCTTTTTCATCTTCTTTCCATGCGTTCATAACGAAAGTATCGTTCACGGAAACCACGAGAATGTCATCAACGCCGTATTTTTTGAATACTGGTGCTAATTCGTTGTAACGTGGTAAGTGGGAAGAAGAACAAGTTGGGGTAAATGCACCCGGTAGAGAGAAAACGATAACAGTTTTGTTATCAAATAATTCAGATGAAGTTACATCAACCCATTGGTCGCCTTGGCGAGTGCGGAATGTCACTTGAGGAACTTTTTTACCTTCCATATTGGACATGATTTTTCTCCTATTAATGATGTGGAACGGATTAGAAACTGCTATACAAAACCTAAACAGATTCCAAATGTCGATGAATTATAGGTAAAATTATGATATAGTCACAATCAATTAATTCTATCCTTTTAATTGTTACTTTCTATAATGAGGACCTATGAATATTCGCGATTTAGAATACCTTGTGGCGCTTGCTGAATACAAGCATTTTCGTCGTGCGGCAGATTCTTGTCATGTCAGCCAACCTACCTTAAGCGGTCAAATTCGTAAATTAGAAGACGAGCTCGGCATTATTTTATTGGAACGTACCAGTCGTAAGGTTTTATTCACTCAATCAGGTTTATTGTTGGTTGATCAAGCCAAAACCATTTTGCGAGAAGTAAAATTATTAAAAGAAATGGCGAGCAACCAAGGCAAAGAAATGACCGGGCCATTACACGTCGGCGTCATTCCAACTATCGGACCTTATTTAATGCCGCACATTGTTCCGGCGTTACAACAAGCGTTCCCAGAACTCGAGTTATTCTTGTACGAAGCACAAACCCATCAATTATTAGAACAATTAGAAACCGGCCGGCTCGATTGCGCGATTGTGGCTTCCGTGCGAGAAACAGAACAGTTCATCGAAGTGCCACTATTTAACGAAAAAATGCTACTGGCCGTTTCCGAAACCCATCCTTGGGCGAAGGAAGAGACCATTCCAATGAGTATGCTGAAAGATCGTGAAATGTTAATGTTAGATGACGGACACTGTTTGCGAAATCAAGCTCTTGGCTATTGTTTCACTGCCGGCGCAAAAGAAAATTCACATTACCAAGCAACCAGTTTGGAAACCTTGCGTAACATGGTGGCGGCCAATGCCGGTATGACCTTAATGCCACAACTTGCGGTTCTTAGTGAGGGCGCTCGTGGCGGCGTGAAATACCTGCCATGTCACACACCACAGCCGGCGCGTGATGTCATTTTAGTTTATCGTCCCGGTTCCCCATTGCGTGTACGTTATGAACGCATTGCCGAAGCGGTTTCTAACTCGATTAAACCGCTTTTAGATTAATGGAGTAAAAGCATGGTCGGTATTCGCGCACAACAAAAAGAAAAAACTCGTCGAGCTCTCATTGATGCCGCATTCAACCAGCTGACGGCGGAAAAAAGTTTTTCCAATTTAAGCCTACGGGAAGTGTCTCGCGAAGCCGGCATTGCACCGACCTCATTTTATCGACATTTTCGCGATATGAACGAATTAGGTCTCACCATGGTTGACGAAGCGGGACTAACCCTACGTCAACTCATGCGGCAGGCACGTAAACGCATCGCCAACGGCGGCAGCGTCATTGTGATTTCGGTGGAAACCTTTTTTGAATTCATCAATAACAGCCCAAACGTATTCCGCCTGTTATTGCGCGAAAGTTCCGGCACATCCCAATCCTTCCGTACCGCAGCCGCCCGTGAAATCAAACATTTCATTGATGAACTGGCAGAGTACATCGCTCACAAAAACAACTATTCCCAATACATTGCCTACGTGCAGGCGGAAGGCATGGTAACCATTGTTTTTACTGCCGGCGCCAACGCCTTGGACATGAGTAAAACAGAACGGGAACAGTTAAAAGAGCGGTTGATTTTACAGCTCAGAATGTTAGCTAAAGGCACCAAACACGAAGCCAAAGACCGCCATGACATCGATTAATATCAAAAAATTACTGAAAAATGCCGTTTCTTTATTGCTCACTTTACTGATCATGAGCAGTATCTTAGATTTTATTCGCAAACCGACTGTACCGGATAATCTCAACGCCACGGCATTATATGACTTACAAGGCAACCCATTTTTTCTGCCACAACTGGATCAAGACAAGCCAACGGTACTTTATTTTTGGGGAACCTGGTGTAGCTACTGTCGTTACACCTCGTCAGCAATTAATGATCTGGCAAAAGAAGGCTATCCTGTGGTTTCCGTTGCATTGCATTCAGGTTCTGCACAAGATGTGGCGAATTATCTGATGGAACATCAATATGGTTTTACCACGGTTAACGATCCGCAAGGAAAATTAGCCACACAATGGGATGTGGGTGTTACCCCCACCATTATCATTTTGCGTCACGGCAAAATGGATTTGGCGACAACCGGTTGGACAAGTTATTGGGGACTAAAAGTGCGGTTGTTTTTGGCGACGTTTTTATAAGAAAAAACACATTTAAAACCCATCACACAAAAACCAACATTTTTTGAATATTGGCGTTGCCAACAGCATCAATCGGCGAACAATCAAGCCTAACTTGATTGTGAATACTTTTACCTTGGTGAGTAAATCAATTACAATGAGCGACAACTTTCATATCTAGTAAGAGGACAGAACTATGATTATCGTAACCGGTGGCGCAGGCTTTATTGGTAGCAATATCGTCAAAGCATTAAATGACATGGGTCGTAAAGACATTTTAGTGGTAGATAACTTAAAAGACGGCACAAAGTTCATTAATTTAGTGGATCTAGACATCGCTGATTATTGCGACAAAGAAGACTTCATCGCCTCCATTATCGCCGGCGATGATTTAGGCGATATCGATGCCGTTTTCCATGAAGGCGCATGTTCTGCCACCACCGAATGGGATGGCAAATACATCATGCATAACAACTACGAATATTCCAAAGAGTTGTTGCATTACTGCTTAGATCGCCAAATTCCATTCTTCTATGCCTCCAGTGCCGCCACTTACGGCGACAAAACCGAATTCCGCGAAGAACGCGAATTTGAAGGCCCATTGAACGTGTACGGCTATTCCAAATTCTTATTCGACCAATATGTACGCGCGATTTTACCTGAAGCCCAATCACCGGTGTGCGGTTTCCGTTATTTCAACGTGTACGGCCCACGTGAAGGCCATAAAGGCTCTATGGCAAGTGTCGCGTTCCACTTAAATAATCAAATTCTCAAAGGTGAAAACCCGAAACTCTTCGCCGGTAGCGAACATTTCCGCCGTGATTTCGTGTATGTAGGCGATGTCGCCGCGGTGAACATTTGGTGCTGGCAAAACGGCATTTCCGGTATTTTCAACTGTGGCTCAGGTAACGCAGAATCTTTTGCTGAAGTGGCAAAAGCCGTGATTAAATTCCACGGCAAAGGCGAAGTGGAAACCATTCCATTCCCGGAACATTTAAAATCCCGCTATCAAGAATACACCCAAGCGGATTTAACCAAACTCCGTACTACCGGCTACGACAAACCGTTTAAAACCGTGGCAGAAGGCGTAGCGGAATATATGGCGTGGTTGAATAGTAAATAATAAAACTCGGGCGGATAATTTCCGCCCATTAATCTCATATTTTTACCGTTTTTCCCTGTTTTATAAAAATCCAAGGAAATTCCATCATGGCACAATCCAATTTTGATTTTCTGCAAGCCTACCCGACACTGTTTACCCTAGCCTCTAATGCGGAAAAATACTTCTGGCACGACCCGAACACCGCGTTAATCAAAACCCGTCAATTTGCCGAACTCATTGCCAAAACCATCGCCGTGCATTACCGCATTGCCGAAGGCAATTCATTAACCCAAAATGATTTACTGCGAAAATTTAAATACGATCTCGATCTTGACCAAGACATCCTGACGCTATTTCACTATTTACGCAAACAAGGAAATGACGCAACGCACACTTACGAAAGCGATCGCAAATCGGCGATTCAAAGTATCGAGCTGGCGTGGCAATTGGCCGTGTGGTTTTACCGCACCTTTGCCGACGAGCAGGAAGAATTTGAGCCGACACCTTTCAGCCGGGATATTTTGCAGGTACAGGGCAAAGCGGATAGTGTAGAAAGTCAGCAAAGTGCGGTGGAAAAATCCAACGTTTTCCGTGAACAACAGGAACAACAGCTACGCGAAAAATATGAAGCGGAATTGAATACCTTGCGCGCCGAACTGGCACAACAAACGGAAAAACAAAAACAGGCCTACCAATCCAAACTGAATCAGCGTTTAGCCAACAGCAGAAAGAAACGGGATTTGGACGAAAAACAAACCCGCCTGCTAATTATCGATCAGCAATTGCGTGATGCCGGTTGGGAAGCGGATTCGGAAAATCTGGTTTACGCCAAGGGCGCACGCCCTGAAAGGGGGAAAAATAAAGCCATTGCGGAATATCCTTGTGGTCGGGAACGTGCAGATTATGTGCTGTTCTGCGGTTTAATGCCGGCCGCCGCCGTAGAAGCCAAAAAAGCCAATACGGATGTTGCCGGCAAGATTGGACAAGCAGAACGTTATGCCAAACATATTGAGATAAAAGACATCAAAGCCCCGTGGGAACTTGCCAAACGTACAGTAGCATGGGCAGATGACGAAGAAGGGCATTATTTGCTTCCCTTCGTGTATTCCTGTAACGGGCGCGCCCTCACCAAACAAATTGCAGAAAAATCCGGCACATGGTTTCGGGACGTTCGCCATCATTCCCATTTAAAACGTCCGCTCAATACATTCCACTCACCGCAAAAATTACTGGACATGCTGCGCAATGAGCCGGAAGCGGCGCAAGAAAAACTGGAAAAAGAACCGGTCGATTACTTAAATCTGCGCTACTACCAAATCAATGCTATTCATGCGGTGGAAAAGGTACTCTCTCTCGGACAACGCGACATTCTGGTTGCAATGGCTACCGGCACGGGGAAAACCCGCACCATTGTCGGTTTAATTTATCGTTTGCTGAAAGCCGAACGCTTTAACCGCATTTTATTTTTGGTGGATAGAAAATCCCTCGGCACCCAAGCACATGACACGTTTAGGGAAATGCCACTGGAGCAAAATAAATCCTTGACCGAGCATTATAATTTTGCCTTAAACGGCGAAGTGGCGCCGGAAACTAAAGTGAAAGTCGCCACCGTGCAATCTATGGTGAAACAGTTGTTTTATTCCGATAACCCGCCGCCTATCGACCAATTTGACTGCATTATTGTTGATGAAGCACACCGAGGCTACACTCTCGATCAAGAAATGACAGATGCCGAATTGGAAATTCGCGATAATGCGCAGTACCTCTCCACTTATCGTCGCGTGCTGGATTATTTCGACGCGGTCAAAATCGCCTTAACCGCCACACCGGCAAAACATACGACAGAGATTTTCGGGCATCCGGTGTTTACCTATTCTTATCGTGAAGCGGTAATCGATGATTTCTTGGTAGATTACGAACCAGCAATCTCTATTGCAACCGCATTAAGCCAAGACGGTATTCATTTTGACAAAGGCGAAGCGGTGGAAGCCATTGATACCTTCTCCGGAGAAATTATTTCAGCCGAATTGGAAGATGAAATGAATTTTGACGTCGAAGCCTTCAATAAGCGTGTGATTAATGAAAATTTCAATCGGGTGGTTTGTCGCGAATTGGTAAAAAAAATCAGCCCGCTAGACGAAGGAAAAACCTTGATTTTCTGCGCCACGGATTTACATGCCGACATGGTAGAACGTATTTTGGACGACGAATTTTCTGCCCTTTACGGTGAGCTTTATAACCAAGCCGCCGTCGCCAAAATTACCGGACAAAGCGATGCTCCGGAAAAGTTGATTAAACGTTACAAAAATGAACGTTATCCGAATATCGCCATCACGGTGGACTTGCTCACCACCGGCATCGACGTGCCGGAAATCTGCAACTTGGTTTTCCTGCGTCGCGTCAAATCCCGTGTGTTGTATGAACAAATGAAGGGGCGTGCCACCCGAAAATGTGAAAAATTAGGCAAAGAGGTTTTCCATATTTACGATGCCGTCGGCTTGTATGAAGCCTTGGAAGAGGTCGATACCATGAAGCCGATTGTCAAAGATGTGAAAATTCCTTTGGAGCAGCTCATTGAGGAGCTAAATGCGGATCAAAGTGCGGTGGAATTAACGCACAAAAATGAGGTGTTTGCCCAAATCACGCAAAAAATCATGCGCGTGTTGCGCAAAGCGGAACATAAGGCGCACAAGAACCCGCAACTCAAAACCTTCTTGGCGGAATGCGAACAAGAATGGGGCTGCAAACCGGCGCAACTGCATCAATACCTGCAAAAACTCGGCGTGGAAGGTGCGCAGCAATTCTTCCAGCAACATCAAGATTTTTTATACCAACTGGAACAGATTCGCGCGGAAATCGGCAGCGAACACAACCCGATTTTGTCCCACCACCCTGATGAGATTCGCGAGGTCAAAGTCCTTTATGACACCAAAGGCAATGCCGATGATTATATTTCCCGTTTTGTGCAGTATATCTCCAGTCAAAAAAACGAAAACATGGCGTTACAGGCGATTATTAACCGCCCGCGCAATCTCACCCGCCAGCAATTAAAAGAAATCGAGCTTACCCTTAACAAGGAAGGGTTCAATAAAACCGCGCTCAATCGCGCCTTTAATGAAAAAACCAACCAGATGATCGCCGCCGGCATTCTCGCCCATATTCGCCGAGCGGCCTTAGGCGACGCGCTGATTCCTTTTGAACAACGGGTAGAACACGCCATGCAGAAAATCTATGCCAAACACGATTGGAACAAAGCGCAAAAAGACTGGTTGGAACGCCTACGCAAACAACTGATTCTTAACCACGATGAAATCATCGACCGCGCCCACATTAACGAATTATTTGAGCAATCCCGCGAATATCGCGGCGCCAAAGGCGTGGATTTGTTGTTGAAAAATCAACTGGAACCGTTGCTGGAAGAAATCAACGAAGCCCTGTGGGAAAACGTCAGTTAACCCGCTCAACCGATAAAAACGAAAGAAAAGTGCGGTCAAAATTTAAGGAGTTTTTGAGTGATGAAAGAAGATGTATTGCCGGAAGGGTGGATGAAAACCACGTTGGAATATTTAGGGAAATGGGGATCTGGAGGTACACCAAACCGGAAATACAAAGAATATTATGAAGGTGATATTTCATGGGTAAAAACAGGTGATTTAGGAGAAAAATATTTATTCAAATCAAGCGAATACATAAGCAAATTAGGTTTAAAAAACTCCAGTGCAAAAATGTTTCCGAAAGGGGCAATCGTATTAGCGATGTATGGTGCGACTATCGGTAAGGTATCTATTTTGGATATTGAAGCAAGTACAAATCAAGCCTGTGCAGTTATCATTCCGAATGAAAATATTGATACCGAATTTCTTTATTATTTTCTTTTAAGCCAAAAAGACATTTTTATTAAAAAAGGAAAAGGAGGGGCGCAACCAAATATTTCGCAAGCTATCATCAAAGAACATGATATAAATCTTCCCCCCCTCCCCGAACAACAATATTTATCCCAAAAACTGACCGCACTTTTGGACGAAGTGGCACAAACCAAACAACGTCTAGAAGCCATCCCAGCACTGTTAAAACAATTCAGCCAATCAGTTCTGGCAGACGCGGTAAGTGGGAGGTTGACGGATTCAGATAAATACAAAGACCATAAATTAAAAGATTATTTTGATTTTATTGATGGTGATAGAGGTCCTAATTATCCTAAGAAGGATGAATATTCAGATAAAGGATATTGCTTATTTCTTTCTACTAAAAATGTTCGTGAGTTCGGTTTTGACTTTTCTGAGTGTATATATATTTCTCAAGAAAAAGATTCTGTATTAAGAAAAGGAAAATTAAATAGAGGTGATGTTATTATTACTACACGAGGAACATTAGGAAATGTAGCAAGTTATGATGAAAAGGTCGCCTTTGATAATGTGAGAATAAATTCCGGAATGCTTATTCTACGTAAAAAAGAAAATAATATATTAAATGAATATTCAAAAATCTTGATTGCTTCTCCTTTATTTAAACAAATGATTACAGATAAACAAACGGGAAGCGCGCAGCCACAATTACCAGCAGGAATACTAAAAGAATTCGAAGTACCGATTCCTAGCATAGAAGAACAAACCCAAATCGTCCAAAAAGTCGAAACCTACTTCGCCCTTGCCGACGAAATTGAAGCTCAAGTAAACGCAGCATTGGAGAACGTCAATTTGCTCACCCAATCCATTTTAGCCAAAGTCTTCAGCGGGGAATTGTCGGCGGCTTGGCGTAACTCAAAAGTGACAGAAACTCAGGGGAACGTATGATTTATCCGAAGGAAATTTTTGAGCTTTATACGCAACTAAAACAGCAGAAATCAGAAATAAAAAATATTGAAGCAAAACGTTGTTTAGATTCTGTCAGTGATTCCCTTATGCAGACAATTTGTGCTTTTGCAAATGAAAGTGGCATTGAATACGGCTACTTGTTATTAGGCATTAGTGAACCAAATGAAGCCAATCCAACACATTGGGTTTCAGGTGTAAACAATCCGGATACTGTACTTGACCAAATTCAAACAAATTGCCGCAACCAATTCACTGTCGTGGTGAATATTGATGCCGGCATTGCGACAATTGAAAATAAAACCGTTATTGCCATTAAAGTGTTTGAACTGGATCCTGCCTCCAAACCTTGCGGTTTCAAAAGTGCGGGTAAAAATAAGAAAAACTTTTCTAAGACAGGTATTTGGCGAAGAGGCATTAATGGTGACTATGAAGCAAATGTCGAAGAACTGCAATTCATCTTTACCGAAAAACAAGGTTTATCGTACGAAAATACGTTCTTACCCAACGCTTCGTGGAAAGACATCGATATTGAAAAAATCACGCTTTACCGTAAATTGCGCGCAAGAGTACAACCTAATGCTTCTGAACTTGAATTTGACGACGTAGAGTTATTGAATGCATTTAATCTTATCCGAGAAAAAGATGGCGTAATTCAGCCGAATATCGCCGGTCTACTGTTATTTGGCTCTGATGTGGCATTGCGCAAACACTTACCTATGGCACGTATCGATTACATTCGCCATATCGGCACGCAATGGGTTGAAGAAAGTGATCAGCGTTTTCTCTATACCAAAGATTTTAGAGAGTCGCTAATTAGTGTTGTTCCTCGCTTAGAGGGCGTTATCTTGGATGATATGCCAAACTATTTTAATCTGGAAGAAAACGCATTACAGAGAAGCGATCAATCTATTTTGCCACAACGCGTTGTCCGTGAGGCTGTAGTAAATATGCTCATGCACCGTGATTATTCACAAAACCAACCATCACAAATTAACCGTTTTAGTAACCGTCTAGAATTACAAAATGCAGGCTATTCCTTAAAAAATATTGATGATTTAGGTAGCCCCAAATCGATTACCCGCAACCCGTTAATTGCAACGGTTCTTTATGATTTACGTTATGCCGAAACAAAAGGCAGCGGTATAAATACAATGCGCAAAAAATTGAAGGAAGCAAAATTAACCCCGCCGGTCTTTTATAGCAATCAAGATGATAACCAATTTCGAGCGGTGTTCTTGTTGCAACATTTAATGCAAGAAGAACAACTCAACTGGTTAAAATTATTTGCAGATTACGAGTTGTCTTATGAAGAATCATCCGCACTCATACTCGCCAAAGAAACGGGGTATGTAGATAACTCCGGATTAAGAGAAATTACCGGACTGGATACGCTATCTTCCAGTAAATTATTAATGAAACTTCGCAAAAAAGAACTGCTCATCATGTTAGGTAAAGGACAACACACGTACTATGTTTTATCCGATTTAGCCAAAGACAAGGAACTTGAACAACTTAATCGTAAACCTGAAAACTTAATCACTAAATCTGAAGAGCTAATCGATAAACCTGAAGAGCTAATCGATAAACCTGAAGAGTTCATCGATAAATCTGGAGAGTTCATCGATAAATCTGGAGAGTTGCTGATGTTGCAGTTACAAGGATTAGCAAAAAAAGCGACAAAAGACAAAGTTCATCAAATTATTCTCATACTTTGTATGGAATCTGCTACACAAGCTGAATCCATCGCAAAAGCATTAAACAGAAATTTAAATTATGTCCGAACAGCTTATTTAGCCCCTCTCTTAAAAGAGGAACTTTTAACTTACAAATTTTTAGAAACCCCAAATCATCCGGAACAAGCTTATCTAACGACTCCGAAAGGTAGAGAATGGTTGAAACAACAAGGAATTGAATTATGACCAACAACGAAATCGTTCAAAAACTCTGGAATCTCTGCGATGTTTTGCGGGATGACGGGATTAATTACAACCAATATCTTACCGAATTGGTCATGTTGTTATTTATCAAAATGACCCATGAAAAAGAATTGCTCAAAAGTGATGACGGGCGTAATGAAATCGAACATTTATTGCCGAAAGGTTGCCGTTGGGAAAACCTTAGCGGACGTGCCGGGCAAGCGTTGCTCGATGATTACAAAAAGATGTTATTGATTCTGTCCACCGGCAAAGACGACGACAAAGTGGTGCATAAAAATCCGCTGTTAATGGCGATTTATGATAATGCGCAAACCCATTTGCGTGAACCTAAACACCTGGAACAACTGATTCGTAATTTTGATGAAATGGATTGGTTTACGGTGCAAAAAGACGGGTTGGGCGACTTATACGAAGGGTTATTGGAAAAAAACGCTACGGAAACCAAATCCGGCGCGGGTCAATACTTTACGCCTCGCGCCCTCATTAATGCCATGGTGCGTTGCATTAAACCGCAGCCTAAAGAAACCGTTCAAGATCCCGCCGCCGGTACTGCCGGATTTTTAATCGCTGCGGATCAATATATGCGAAAACAAACCGGCGACTACATGGATATTAGTTTTGAAGAACAGCAATTTCAAAGTAAGCACGCGTTTGTCGGTGTCGAACTAGTGCCGAATACCCGTCGTTTGGCGTTGATGAATTGCCTATTACATGACATTGAAGGCGGTCCACAAGGCGCGGTGTTGCAAGGAAACACCCTTGGTGAGACTGGAAAATGCTTAAAATCGGCAGACATTATTCTTGCTAATCCACCTTTTGGCACTTCCAAAGGTGGTGATGCGGCAATTACCCGCGATGATTTGACTTATGAGACAACCAATAAACAACTTGCCTTTTTACAGCATATTTACCGCAATTTAAAAGAAGGCGGACGTGCCGCCGTTGTATTGCCGGATAATGTCTTGTTTGAAGCGGGCAAAGGCACGGATATTCGTCACGACTTGATGAACAAATGCAATTTACACACCATCTTGCGTTTGCCAACCGGCATTTTCTATGCACAAGGCGTTAAAACTAATGTGTTATTTTTCAACAAAGTTTCTAACCATGCAGAAAACAGCACTCAGCAGGTTTGGGTGTATGATTTACGCACCAATATGCCGAGCTTTGGTAAACGTACGCCTTTTACGGAACATCACTTAGCCGCATTTGAGCAGGTTTTTGACCCGACAAGTGCGGTCAAATTTAACGATGAAAATTTGCAGGAAGTACTCCATGCCCGCAAAGAAGGCGAATGGTCTTTCACTGAGGGAGAACATACAGCGGAAAACAGCCGTTGGCGCTGTTTCAGTCGTGAATGGATCGCCGAAAATAAAAGCGATAGCTTGGATATTTCCTGGCTAAAAGATAAATCTGCCGTCGATAGCGAAGACTTGCCAGAGCCCTTAGAATTGATCGGACAGGCAAAAAATGAGTTAGAAACCGCATTACTCGCGTTAAATAAATTAATGCGGGAATTAAATTAACCGCACTTTTAGCATAAGGCAAAACATGAATATCCTAATTATCGGCCCCTCTTGGGTCGGCGATATGATGATGTCGCACAGTTTATATCAACAACTTAAACAGCAATATCCAACTTGCCAAATCGACGTGATGGCACCGAACTGGTGTAAGCCGTTGCTGGCACGCATGCCGGAAGTGCGTAACGCCATTGAAATGCCGCTCGGACACGGCAAATTTGCGCTATGTGAACGTTATCGTTTAGGCAAAGCGTTACGTCATCAGTATGACATAGCGATTGTTTTGCCGAACTCTTTAAAATCCGCGTTTATCCCTTTATTTGCGAAAATTGCCGTGCGCCGTGGTTGGAAAGGGGAAAGTCGTTATTTTCTGCTCAATGACTTACGTAACAACAAACGGGACTACCCGATGATGGTGCAGCGTTATGTGGCATTGGCGTTTGAAAAAAATGCGGTGCCGAAGGCGGCAGATATTCCCGTTTTAAAACCTTACTTAACCGTTGAGCCAACCCAACAGGCAGAAACCTTAAAAACATTTGAAAAACAGACCGCACTTTTAGGCAATCGCCCGATTATTGGTTTTTGTCCGGGGGCCGAATTTGGCCCGGCAAAACGTTGGCCGCATTATCATTACGCTAAATTGGCGGAAATGCTGATTGAAAAAGGCTATGCCGTGGAATTGTTTGGTTCGCCGAAAGACATAGAAGCCGGTGAACAAATTCGCAATGCATTGCCTGCCGAGTTGCAACCGTTTTGTTTAAATTTAGCGGGACAAACCAATCTAAATCAGGCGGTAGATTTAATTGCTCACTGCACGGCGATCGTGAGTAACGACAGTGGTTTAATGCACATTGCCGCGGCTACTGATCGCCCGCTAGTAGCGCTTTACGGCCCAACCAGCCCAACATACACGCCGCCTTTATCCGAGAAAGCAGAAATCATCCGTTTAATTGAAGGCGATTTGATTAAAGTGCGTAAAAGTACCGACAGCGCGGAAGGATATCATCAAAGTTTGATCGATATTACGCCACAAAGCGTATTTGAAAAACTCACCGCATTACTGAATAAATAGTTAAATCACCGCCAAAGTGCGGTGATTTTTTTGATAAATTCGTTGGGGGGCAAAAAGTAAAAGATCTATACTACGGCTTTAATTTACTCTTTCGGAGTTGTTATGCCGGATCGTTCTCCTAATATCGCAACACATGATCCCTTCGGCAGCTTGTTGGGTTATGCACCCGGCGGTGTTGCCATTTACTCTTCAGACTACAACACAGCAGATGCGCAGGAATACCCTGACGACGCCGCTTTTCGTAGCTACCTGGGTGGCGAATATATGGGCTATAAGTGGCAATGTGTGGAATTCGCCCGTCGCTATCTTTATCTCAATTACGGCATGGTCTTCACCGATGTTGGCATGGCGTACGAAATTTTTTCTCTGCGTTTTCTACGCCAAGTGGTCAATGACGCGTTGTTACCACTACAAGCCTTTGCCAATGGTGGCAAGCGAGCCCCGGAATGTGGTGCATTGCTGATTTGGCAGGAAGGTGGTGAATTCAAACACACCGGCCATGTGGCGATTATCACCGAGGTGCTGACAGATAAAGTACGCATCGCGGAACAAAATGTGATTCACTCCCGCCTACCGAGTGGTCAACAATGGACCCGTGAATTGCCGATGACGATTACAAAGGACGGCTATCGCTTACATGATACCTTTGATGATACAGAAATCCTCGGTTGGATGATTCAAACGGACAACGAGGAATTCAGCCTGCCACAACCTATGCCGGAACCGAATAAACTCAACATTTATGCGGAACACATTGAGAACCAAGGACAGTTTTCAACAAACTGGCTTGATGAAACAAAACCACTAGAGGCAGCTTACGTTAAAGCAATGCAAGGGCATATTGTGAATCATGGTGATCAATATCGTTATTTTGTGCTTTCAGAAAGTGCACAGCATGAACTGATTCGCGCCACGAATGAATTACACCTCATGTATTTACACGCCACCGACAAAGTGCTTAAAGACGATAACTTATTGCAATATTTCAATATCCCAAAACTGCTTTGGCCTCGCCTGCGATTATCTTGGCAAAATCGTCGTTATCAAACCATCACTGGGCGGTTAGATTTCTGTCTCGATGAGCGTGGTTTGAAGGTGTATGAATACAATGCCGATTCCGCATCTTGTCATGCTGAAGCAGGCGCAATTTTGCCACAATGGGCAAAACAAGCTGGCATCACAGCAGGGCATGACCCGAGCAAAGGATTACGTAATGCGTTGGCGGACAGTTGGAAACACAGTCGTGCTACGCCACTCGCACATATTATGCAGGACTACGATGCCGAAGAAGATTACCACGCCCTATTTATGCGTGATGCACTAACCCAGGCCGGTTTTAACACAAAGATTATTCACGGCACAGAAGGGCTACATTGGGATATTCGTGGGCAGTTATTAGATGATGAAAATCAGCGAGTCCAAAGCGTATGGAAAACCTGGGCGTGGGAAACCGTGTTGGAACAATTACGCGAGGATGCCACAGGTCGCGAGGTTGCCCCACCGATTCGTACCGGTTATCCGGAAGATAAAGTGCGGTTAATTGATGTATTACTTCGCCCGGAAGTGTTGGTTTATGAACCCTTATGGACGGCTATTCCAAGTAACAAAGCTATTTTACCGGTGTTATGGTCATTGTTTCCCAATCATCGTTATTTGTTGGAGGCGGCGTTTGAGCTCACGCCAGCATTAATTGCCAACGGTTATGCACAAAAACCAATTGCCGGGAGACGTGGTGATAATGTGAAACTGATTGGTGAATGTAAAAGCGTGCTAGACAGTACAAATGGGCGTTTTGGTAAACAAGAGAACATTTATCAACAGTTATGGTGCTTGCCTAAAGTCGAAGAGCAGTATGTACAGGTGTGTACTTTTACCGTAGGTGGACATTATGCCGGCAGCTGTTTGCGTTCCGATCCAACCCGTGTGATTGTCGGTAATAGCGATATGCAACCATTGCGTATATTAAGTGATAAGGCGTTTACACAGAAGGTAAAATAGATTTAGGGGAGATCAAAATAGGCACCTTCAAGGTGCCTATTTTTACTTTAAAGTGCGGTCAAAAAACTCAACGTTTTTGAACCGGTTTATTTTTTGTCTTTTGACTCAGCCGGCTCAACCTCAGCACCTTGCAACCAACCCGGAGCAACTTTACTCATATCCGGTAAATTGTGTGCAATACCTTTATGGCAGTCAATACAGGTTTTGCCGTTTTCTTGCGCAAATTTATGCATTTTTTGCGCCACCGTTTTTTGTTGAGAGAAGTCCATGCGATCCATTTTATGGCAGTTACGACATTCTTTAGAATCATTAGCTTTCATACGCGCCCATTCATTTTCCGCCATGTGCGGACGACGTGCGTTGAATTTCTCAATAGTATCGGTTAACCCCATGTAATGAGCGTACACCTCTTTTGCTGCCACCATCTTACGCCACATTTTTGGACCAAACTCATGTGGCACGTGACAATCCGGGCAGCTTGCACCCACACCGGTACGCGTTTGATAGTGCACGCTGTGTAAATATTCCGGATAAGCATCATTTGTATGGCAACCTGAACAGAATTGTTCTGTGTTGGTTTGTTCTAAGCCATAGTTAAAGCCGACCCAGGATAAAATACCGCCGATAAAAGATAAAACGATAATGGTGCCAACCGCAACGCGGCTAGGTGATCTAAACCAGCGCCAAAGCCGAATAAGAATATTTGCTTTTTTATCTGACATAATCGCCCCTTAATTACTTACCGTAACCTTTCATTGGTTTGAACTCATTTGGCACGATTGGCTCAACATCAGATTGAGAAACGTGACATTGCAAACAGAAATAACGGCGAGGAGATGAACTGGAGCCGATATTACCATCGCGATCAGCAAAGTGTGTCGGGCTGATGCGCGTTGCACCGGTAACACGAGAGGCTTCAACGCTGTGACAGTTCAAGCATTGGTTAACATTTTTGGTGACTTGATAGTTTTTTACGCTATGTGGCACCATTGGTGGTTGGTTAACATAATTTAATGCGGGTAATTCACTTTGTTTCGGTGCATCGTGGAATGCCGGTGCAACACTTTCCGGTGAATTATTGAAAAAGTCTCCGGCACCGCTGTTTGATTGTTCTGCCATGACAGAAGTCGCAAACAATGCCGCGAATACAGCACCGCTAAAAGCAAAGAGGTTTTTTCTAGTCATTTTAATCACTCCCCCGAATGATGGAAATTTTTTATTTTTATTGGTTTAAATTGACGACAGGAATATCGTTATTAAACCTATGGCTAAAGGTGAATACTTTTTCAGCGCAAACATCGATACAACGTCCGCAACTGATACAATCTTGAGAAAGCACAAGCAGGCTTTCGTTATTTTTGCCGTGTAACGGAGAACGTAACACTTGTGGTTCCGGACAAACATTATAGCAATCCATGCAATTATCGCATCTTGCTCGGTCAATCACTTTGATCCGAAGCAGACTTTTCGCACCGATAACACCATAAGTTGCGCCGATTGGGCAAAGGTGTCCGCACCATCCGTGTTCGACAATGAATAAATCAAAGAAGAAAACAACTAAGATTAACCACGCTGTTGCACCAAAGCTATAAATTAGAGCCCTTCCTAATGCAGCAACCGGGTTCACCCATTCCCATAGTAACAAACCGCTTACCGCACTACCGGCTAAAATCATGACTAAGATAGCATAGCGTAAACTGCGTGGAATTTTTGCCGTTTGACGAATTCCCAACTTACGGCGAATCCAAGCCGCACAATCGGTGACGACATTTAACGGACAAACCCAACCACAGAAAACCTTACTACCTAATAACGCATAGGTTATAAAGATAACCAATGCGCCGCTGAGAGTCAGAATACCCGGTAAATGGCCGGAAGCCAGACTTTCTAAGGTAATTAACGGATCACTAAACGGAATAATGTCGAAAAGTATACTTCCGCTATAATTGCCTTTTAAAATCCAAACGCCCAAATAAGGTCCGCTTAAAAACATCAACAAAATGCTTAGCTGACTTACACGTCGCCAAAATAGGAAACGATTAGCATGCCACCAGCCCAGCTTTTCTCTGGCTTCTCGTCCGGCAAATTTTGGTGCATTAGCCATTACTTACCTCCTAATACCGGTGCCAAAACAGGCTCTGGAATTTGCTCCACACCCACTGCTGGAATAGCACCTGCAGGTGTTGGTATTCCCTCCGGTAATCGGGTCGGCATAGAAATCAAATTGTCCGGTGCAAGAGAATGTCCTGCTTTCGATTTTTCTTCCCAACCTAAACGATAATGTTTACCCAACATACCTTTAGCAAGAGACATCGGTAATACTTTGATTGCCGCCTCATCTAATACGCAAGCTTCCTCACATTTACCACAACCGGTACAAGCATCAGAATGCACCGTCGGAATAAACATAGCATGCTTACCGGTACGTTCGTTACGATGACTTTCTAACGTAATCGCCTTATCGATTAAAGGACAAACACGATAACATACATCACAACGCAAACCTTGCCAGTTAAGGCAGGTTTCGTGGTCTAGCAATACAGAAAGCCCCATGCGGGATTCGTTAATATCCTGTGCATGGCGATCTAACGCACCACTTGGACAAGCGTGAGCGCAAGGAATATCGGGACACATTTCACAAGGTTTATCTCGCGCAATAAAGTATGGCGTACCTGCTTCCATTGGAGAAAGTAAGGATGCCAAATGCAACATATCATATGGGCAAGCTTGCACACATTGACCACAACGAATACAGGCAGCCGCAAACTTCTCGTCATCCTCAATAGCAAACGGCGGACGTAACGCCACACCTTCACGGGCTAAGCTTTGTTTTTGTTGTAAACCTAATAAAAGGCCGAGCCCAACTAAACCGCCCGCAGTACGGGTTGCTTCTTTGAGGAATTTTCGGCGCTCAGGTGTTACTGTTGGTTTTTTCATTGTCTTAATGACCGCACCATAAAGTGCGGTCTGTTTTCTCACCGTTTTTTTAAGCTTTTTCCACTTTTACCGCACATTTCTTAAAGTCGGTTTCTTTGGAAATTGGGTCAGTTGCATCCAATGTTAACTTATTGGCTAACTGTCCTGCGTCAAAGAAGGTGGTGTAAACCAAGCCTTCCGGTACTTTATTACGACCACGGGTATCTAAGTAAGAAATCATTTCACCGCGACGTGAGGCAATTTTAATCTTATCGCCATGGCGTAATCCGCGTTTTTGCGCATCGTTCGGGTGCATCCAAACAACATTGTTCGGGAAGGAACGGTGCAATTCCGGTACACGACGGGTCATTGTACCTGTGTGCCAGTGCTCCAATACACGGCCGGTACATAACCATAAATCGTATTCAGCATCCGGTGACTCTGCAGGTGGTTCATAAGGCACAGCAAGAATAATCGCTTTTTTATCCGGGTAACCGTAGAACGCCACGCCTTCACCTTCTTTCACATACGGGTCAAAGCCTTCACGGTAACGCCATAAGGTTTCTTTACCGTCCACAACAGGCCAACGCAAACCACGTGCCTTGTGATACATATCGAACGGCGCTAAGTCATGACCATGACCACGACCGAATGATGCGTATTCTTCAAACAAGCCTTTATGTAAATAGAAACCGAAGTGGTAAGACTCATCATTTAATTGGCCTTCTGCAAGCTCGCTTAGTGGGAATTTATCCACTTGACCATTGCGGTACAACACTTCATATAAGGTTTTGCCTTTGTACTCCGGATTTTTCTCTAGAATTTCTGCCGGCCACATTTCATCGGTGGTGAAATATTTAGAGAACTCCACTAATTGCCATACGTCAGACTTCGCTTCACCCGGTGCTTTGACTTGTTGACGCCAGAATTGAGTACGACGCTCTGCGTTACCATAAGCGCCTTCTTTTTCTACCCACATTGCTGTTGGAAGCATTAAGTCTGCGGCTAAACAGGAAACAGTTGGGTATGGGTCGGACACCACGATAAAGTTGTCCGGATTACGCCAGCCCGGGAAAGTTTCTTCATTAATATTTGGACCGCCTTGCATATTGTTGGTACACATTTGCCATAACACACGCATTTTACCGTCTTTTAATGCACGGCTTTGAGCAACAGCATGGAAACCTAATACATCCGTAATAAGTCCTGCAGGTAATTTCCAGATTTTTTCTGCAATTTCACGGTGTTTTGGATTGGTAACCACTAAGTCTGCCGGCAAGCGGTTAATAAAGGTACCTACTTCACGGGCTGTACCACACGCAGACGGTTGACCGGTTAAGGAGAACGGACCACAACCCGGAATAGAAATTTTTCCGGTTAATAGATGGATGTTATAGATTAAGTGGTTTGCCCACACACCGCGAGTGTGTTGGTTGAAACCCATGGTCCAATAAGAAACCACTTTACGTTTTGGATCAGCATATAATTTCGCCAAGTTTTCCAACACATCTTTTGGTACGCCGGACATTTCGTGGGCTTTATCTAAGGTGTATTCAGCAACTAGGGCTTTTAATTCCTCAAAGTTACTGTCATACATTTTGCCGCTGTTCGGATTTTTTGCCGCTTTTTGCAATGGGTGATTATCACGCAAGCCGTAACCGATATCGGTTTCACCACGTTTGAATTTGGTGTGTTTATTGACGAAATCCCAGTTAATCGCATCGTTTTGAATTAAGTAATTGATAATGTAGTTTAAAATCACTAAGTCAGTATGTGGCTTAAAGACTAGACTATAGTCAGCCAACTCGAAACTACGATGTTCATAGGTTGAAAGTACGGCGACTTTCACATCTGGGTTGGATAAGCGACGGTCGGTAATACGAGACCACAAAATTGGGTGCATTTCCGCCATATTGGAACCCCAAAGCACGAAAGCTTCAGCATTCTCAATATCATTATAACAACCCATCGGTTCATCCATACCGAAAGTACGCAGAAAGGCTACTGCTGCGGATGCCATACAGTGGCGCGCATTCGGGTCGATATTATTAGAACGGAAACCGGCTTTCCAAAGTTTAGCTTTAGCATAACCTTCAAAGATGGTGCTTTGACCGGAACTGAACATACCCACACCGTTTGGCCCTAATTCTTTCACAGCAGCTTTGAATTTTTCTGCCATGGTTTTAAATGCGACATCCCAGCTAACTGGCGTAAAATCACCGTTTTTATCGTATTTGCCGTCTTTCATACGTAGCATCGGCTGGGTTAAACGGTCTTTACCGTACATGATTTTCGGTAAGAAATAACCTTTAATACAGTTTAAACCACGGTTTACTTCTGCATCCGGGTCACCTTGTGATGCTACAACGCGACCATCTTTGGTTCCTACCAATACGGCACAACCGGTACCACAGAAACGACAAACGGCTTTATCCCATTTAATTTCGGATTCAGCGGCTTCTACATTTTTTACCGGAATAGTTAATCCGGCAGCCGTAGCTGCAGCAACAGCAGCATTGGCTTTCATAAAGTCTCTACGACTTAAATTCATAGTGTTTTCCCCCCACTATATGATTTTTGAGTTATTCAGGCTGTTCATCCTGTTGATGATAAATCAGCGAAACGGTAATAACACCGTCAATATCTTTCACAGATTCCATGTTGTTAAGCAAGATATGCTGATCGTGAGATTGCATAACAGCAACAATCTTACCAATCTTTTCGTCAAAGGTTGGCACTTCTGTGTTTGGAATCGCTAAAAGTGCGGTACGAATCGCAGGTATTTTTTGGGGTTTTCCTTGCACCACCAAACCGACGACGTGCCAGTCTTTCGCTTCTTCCATGGTTAAAACTTCAGTTTCATTCATCGTTGTTAGGATATGTAATTTTTATTGCATTCACCGGACAACTGTTTAAACAGGCGCCACACCCATTACAGTTATCCACGTTTACCATCGGCTGTGCCACACCACCTATTTGTAAGCGGAATCGAATGGCATTTACCGGACAGTTATCTTGACAGCTACGACACTCGATTTTCTGTTGCGTTAAGCATAAAGAGGTGATTTCTACCTTATGTTCCCAAGGTTTCTCTTCTATTAAACGGAAAATCGGTTGTTTGCAAACATCCACGCATTTATGGCAAAAAGTACATTCGCCTTGGCTAAATTGCACTTGCGGAAAACCGCCCTCACCCTTAATCAAAATATGCGTTTCACACACTTCAATACAGTCGTCACAACGGGTGCAATGCTGAATAAATACTTGGTTATCTTTGCTCCAAGGTGGTCGAATACCATTAAAACCTTGGACTTTTTGTTGTTCTGTCTGTAACGATGACAAGAAAGAACCACGTAAAAAATGGCGCCGTGAAACATCAGGCGTTGTCATTCGTCTTTACCTATTAATCTATTTTTAGATCCTGTATGTTAATTCCTTCACAGCCAATTAACATAACTACAAATAAGTATTTACCTCACCTTCTGTCTTCAATTTGTTTTAGATCAAACTCTATTATTGGTTTGCTCTCATTCTCCCTAAAAAACTCTTATAAAAGAGACCGCACTTTTTGTTAAACTAGCGGCACATTTTCCACCAAGGTTTTTTATTGTGAAAATCAAGCATTCTGTTTCTACCCGCATAGCCAACTATCTCATCGTAATTATTATCTTTGTTGGCATTATCAGCGCATTTAGTTTAACACTAATGGAAGGTAATCGTTCCTATGCAGAAGCAATTAATGTGTCTGGTTCATTACGGATGCAGAGTTACCGCTTACTCTATGAAATCGAACATAATCCCCAAATGGTGGAAACAAGCCTACGTCAATATCGCGTCAGTTTGCATTCAAAATCCCTGATAGAAATTAATTATCATCCTTTCGCCTCACAAGAAGTAAAAGATGCCTATCGCAATTTGATTAAACGCTGGGAAGGCATGGAATGTCTTGCACGAGAAGGCAACTTTTCTGAGTATCAACAAAATATTGCTAATTATGTGGCGCAAGTGGATCGGTTCGTGTTCGCCTTACAACATTCAGCGGAAGAAAGATGGATTTGGGCATTATGCGTCATTATTGTTTCGATGCTACTCATCGTCGCCATGGTGTCTTATGTAAATTGGTATACTCGCAAAGCCGTCGTAACACCATTGGAACAACTGACGCGCGCCAGTATTCAAGTACAAATGGGGCAATTCAATCATATTCCGCTAGATCTTAAGAAAGAAGATGAGTTAGGCCATTTAGCACGCACGTTTACCAAAATGGCTTCGGATTTAAGCAAGTTATATTCCGGCTTGGAAGCGACGGTAAATGAAAAAACCCAAAAATTGCAACAAACTAACCACTCTTTAAGCACGCTGTATCACTGTTCACAACTTGTCACCACCAATAAAATTGACAGTAAAATTTTGCAGTTAGTCTTACAAAACATCATGCACAGCGAACATTTGCGCTATCTGGAGCTAGATGTATTGGATATGGCACATTGGCACATTTGCTTAGGTGAGAAAAATGATTGCTTGGAATTACAACAAACAGAAGTGACCATTGAAGGAGAAACCTTGGCGGTGTTGTATTGGCAAGCAGGGCTTCCTTGCCCGGATTTACGCACCATGCAAAACTTAGCGCAAATGCTAAGCCGCTCCTTGTATTTCCAGCGCACTCAACGCCAACAAGAACAGCTATTGCTCATGGAGGAACGTTCTATTATTGCGCGTGAATTGCATGATTCGTTGGCGCAAGTTTTGGCATTTTTACAAATTCAACTGACTCTACTTAAACATAACTTAAATAAAGACGAACCGGGTTCTAAACACAAAAGTTTGATGATCATTAAACAGTTTGAGCAAGCCTTAAGTGATGGTTACAGCCAGTTGCGCGAACTGTTGGCTACTTTCCGCTTAACCATTCAGGAAGCCAATTTGAAACTCGCGTTAGAACAAGTAATTGATTCCTTACGCAATCAAACAGATATTCAAATGAGCGTAGATTGTTCTTTACCTTCGCAAAGTTTTAATGCACAACAATTAGTCAACGCCTTGCAAATCGTACGCGAGGCTGTACTCAATGCCATTAAACACTCACAAGCCACGCTCATTGAAGTCATCGCTCGTACCAACGAAGATGGCGAACAAGAACTCATTGTGCGTGATAACGGCATCGGCATTCCAAGTTTAGAAGAACCGGATGGACATTACGGACTTAACATCATGCACGAGCGTAGCGCACAACTCAACGCCAAGCTCACCATTACTAATCAAGCAAGTGGCGGCACAGAAGTAAAAGTTACGTTGGCGCACACATCATCTTAATTCAGAGGAAATTATGCAGAATTTACAATCGTTTCATACCTTTGCTATTCCGGCGCATGCCGAAAAAATCATTAAAATTGCCTCCATTCCTCAACTGAAACAGGTATGGGACGAGTGCCAACAAGAAAATCTGCCCGTGTTGTTTTTGGGGCAAGGTAGCAATGTGTTATTTATTGAGGATTTTGCCGGTGCTGTGCTCATTAACTGCCTGCTCGGCATTCAACACAAAGAAGACCAGCATTTCCATTATCTGCACGTTAATGGTGGCGAAGTATGGCATAATTTGGTGCAATGGAGCATCGAACAAGGCATTTACGGCTTGGAAAATCTCGCCTTAATCCCAGGTTGCGCTGGTTCCGCTCCCATCCAAAATATCGGTGCCTACGGCGTTGAATTTAAAGATGTGTGCGACTATGTAGAGGTATTAAACTTAGCCTCCGGCGAGCAATTCCGTTTAACCAATATCGAATGCGAGTTTGGTTATCGGGAAAGTGTATTCAAACATAAATATGTAAAAGGTTATGTGGTGACAGCCGTCGGATTAAAACTGGCAAAAGATTGGAAACCGGTATTGAAATATGGCAACTTGGCAAACCTAGATAAAAGTGCGGTCAGTTCTGCGGACATTTTTTCAGAAATTTGTGCCGTTCGCCAAAGTAAATTACCCGATCCGAAACAATTTGGTAATGTAGGCAGTTTCTTCAAAAACCCTGTTGTTTCCGCCCAACAATTTGAGCGTCTACAACAAGAATACGCGACGATTCCGCATTTCCCACAAGCAGACGGCAGCATAAAATTAGCCGCAGGTTGGCTTATTGACCAATGCAACTTAAAAGGCTACCAAATCGGCGGCGCAGCGGTACATCAACAGCAAGCTTTGGTTCTTATAAACAAAGGCAATGCCACCGCATCTGATGTCGTTGAATTGGCGCATCACATTTATCATTTGGTAGCACTTCGCTTCGACATTCAATTACAACCGGAAGTACGTTTTATCGGCAAGTACGGTGAAGTGGATAGCCAACAAACCATCAGTTAATTACAGGAACACCATGACATTTAACGAAATTTTAGCCACATTGCCCACAATTGACCATTTAAATGAAATCAAAATTTTAGAAAACGGTAAACAGGTTCACCAAATTCCGGCTGCACCTGGAAAATTAGGTTCATTACGAGTATATAACGCACTGGCAGAGGAATTTAACGGAAAATTAGACCGCACTTCTGCACAGAAAGGCTTGCAACTCTTCGCTGAGCATACGGAAGATGCTCGTCAATTTCCGGGTAAACACCCGAATATTGATTTATTACTGCGCGTGATTGAACAAGACTTGTATTATCACATTGAGGCTCACTAATGGAACAGCAAAAACCATTTCCTATTCCTGTCAATTATTTCAGTATTGTTTTAGGCTTATCCGCGTTAGGCTTGGCTTGGCGTTATGGCACGCATACTGTAGGACTGCCTTCGATTGTTAGCGAAACCTTGCTAGGTTTAGCGACTATCATTTGGTTGATATTTATTGTGGCTTATGTCGTGAAATGGTTACATTTCCCTCAACAAGCCAAAGAAGAATTACATCACTTAATTCTGGGCTGTTTTATCAGTTTAATTCCCATCACCACCATTTTAATTGGCTTGGCTGTCTTGCCATATGCCTTCCCATTATCCATAGGATTAATTGCATTAGGGATCATAGGGCAGTTAGGTTTCGCTGCTTTCCGCGTCGCTGGGTTATGGCGCGGCATTCACAAAGCAGAAGCCGCAACACCGATTATGTATTTACCAACCGTAGCAACTAATTTTGTCAGCGGCACAGCATTAGGCTATTTGGGGTATAGCGAGTTGGGAATGCTCTTTTTTGGTGCTGGCGTGTTTTCGTGGCTAAGCCTTGAACCGGCAATTTTGCAGCGCTTACGCAATTTAGAGCCCATTGCACCTGCCGTCCGGCCAGCGATGGGCATTCAACTTGCACCGGCATTTGTGGGTTGTTCCACCTACTTAACGTTAAATGGTGGTGAGGTAGATTTATTGGTGAAGCTATTCGTCGGTTATGGTGTATTGCAACTGTTGTTCTTAATCCGTTTATTGCCTTGGCTATTCCAAAATGGTTTCACGGTTTCATTTTGGGCATTCTCGTTTGGACTAGCATCCATGGCAAACGTGGGATTGCATATTTATCAAGGTACATCAGACCCTATCCTAAGCGTTATTGGCCTATCCCTATTTTGGTTTGCTTCGACGATGATTGGCCTATTGATTTTAGGGACAATTTACCTCATGATGCGCGGTCGTTTTTTAGTAAAATAAAAGAACTTTCAGGCAAAAAATTGGTCATATAAACGATGAAAAGACGAATTCCAATCGCTAAAACCGATTGAAATTCTCATGAATTGTGTTATAACTGGGCTCTCTCAATCAAGCCTGGTGACTTTAGTAAGAAGGAAGATGATGGATAAAGAAACTCAAACCATGATGTTAGTTCCCCAAGGAAGCTTAGAAGCCTATATTCGCACAGCGAATGAATACCCGATGTTAACGGCGGAAGAGGAAAAGGAACTCGCGGAACGTTTGTATTACAACGAAGATATTGAAGCAGCAAAAAAACTCGTGTTATCTCACTTGCGCTTTGTTATCCATGTTGCCCGTGGTTATTCCGGTTATGGCTTGCCGCAAGCGGATTTAATTCAAGAAGGCAATATCGGTTTAATGAAAGCGGTTAAGCGTTTTAACCCGGAAGTAGGTGTTCGCTTGGTCTCTTTCGCCGTGCATTGGATCAAAGCGGAAATTCACGAATATGTTTTACGTAACTGGCGTATTGTGAAAGTCGCGACGACCAAAGCGCAACGTAAGTTGTTCTTTAATCTACGCAAAACAAAACAACGCTTAGGTTGGTTTAATGAAAACGAAGTGGACATGGTGGCGAATGAGTTAGGCGTTTCTCCGCAAGATGTGGTAGAAATGGAATCTCGCATGACAGGGGCGGATGTGGCGTTTGATTTGCCAACAGACGATCATGATGCAGAAACCTATGCACCGGCGTTATACTTGGAAGACAAAGGCTCCAATTTTGCTGCCGAGTTAGAAAACGAAAACTATGAAGCGCAAGCCACAGATCAACTTGCAGTGGCATTAAATAATCTTGATGCACGTAGCCAAGACATTATAAAAGCCCGCTGGTTGGATGAAACCAAAGCGACTTTGCAAGACTTAGCTGCAAAATATAACATCTCCGCAGAACGTGTTCGTCAACTAGAAACTAACGCACTGAAAAAATTAAAAAGTGCGGTCAGTTTTTAACGCGTTTTAACTCTCATAAAAAAGAGAAAACCCGCTCCATCGAGAGCGGGTTTTCTCTTTTTCCAACGAAGTTATTTCGCCGGAATTTCTGCCAATAATTTCGTGATTAACGACCAATAAATTTGTACTGCCGGAATATGAACTTTCTCATCCGGTGAGTGTGCATTTTTGATTGTTGGCCCGATAGACACCATATCCATATTCGGATAAATTTTCTTCAATAAACCACATTCCAGACCGGCGTGAATCACTTTAATTGTCGGCTCATAGCCCAAGACGTCCGCATAGATTTTATGGGTTAAATCAACAATTGGTGAATGTGTCTGTGGCTCCCAACCCGGATAAGAACCGGAGAATTCGGCGCAAGCACCACTTAATGAAGCAAGCGATGTCAACATCTCGGCGACATATTCTTTGCCGCTATCAATAAGTGAACGTACTAAAATTGTGGCTTTAATTTGATTCTCTTCTGTTTTTAATACGCCAACACTGAGGGATGTTTCCACGGTGTTTTCTAATACGTCGCTATTACGAATCACACCATTCGGTAGCACGTTCAAGAAATGAATCACACGTTGTGAGCTAGCTGCAGTAAAGGTTCTCTCAGATTTCTCAACAGGCTGCAAATCAAACGTAAGATTCGGTTCAATTAGTGCCAGTTCAGCTTTTAATAAAACAGCAAAATTTTCCACCGCACTTTTTAGTTGAGCCACATCACCGTTGAAGTTCAACGTTGCAAACGCTTCGCGCGGAATAGCGTTACGAATAGAACCACCGCGAATGTCACCTAAAAGGAAATCAAAGTGCGGTTGATTTTGGGTGAGTTTTGCTAAGAAACGCGCAAGCACTTTAATCGCATTGGCACGTCCAGTATGGATATCGCAACCGGAATGTCCGCCACGCAAACCTTTCAGCATGATTTGATAACTGTGAGCGAAGGCATTGTCTTGATATTCCACCGGTAATGTCACATTCGCATTTTCGCCACCGGCGCAACCCACATAAATTTCTGCGTTTTCTTCTGTGTCAGTGTTAATCATGATGTCGCTTTGTAGCCAGTTTGGGCGCAATCCGATAGCCCCTTCCATGCCACGTTCTTCTGTCATGGTGAGTAACACTTCTAAATCAGGATGGGCGACATCATCACTGTCTAAAATGGCTAACGTCGATGCCATCCCAATACCGTTGTCTGCCCCCAAGGTCGTGTCTGTAGCACGAACCCATTCACCATCAATATAAGGACGGATAGGATCCGTGGCAAAATTATGTGAGCTACCTTCATTCGCTTGCGGCACCATATCCAAATGCGCCTGTAAAGCAACTTTTTGACGATTTTCCATGCCTTTTGTTGCCGGTTTACGGATTAATACATTGCCTACATCATCTCGTTCCGCGTAAAACCCTTTCCCTTTTGCCCAGTTGATGATGAATTCCGCAAGTTCATTTTCTTGGTAGGATGGATGTGGGATTGCACAAATTTGATCAAACCATTTCCATAATAAATTCGGACTTAATTGTTGTATTTCTGACATAGTTCCTCCTTAAAAAATTAGGGAAAATAATAGCATAAAATGCCATTTCGGGTTATCCTAACGCAATTTTTATTTCCAGGGCGATGCCCGTAAAATTTTTAAAAGGTGTGTTTATGAGTGAAAAATATGTTGTGACGTGGGATATGTTCCATATGCACGCACGCAAATTATCCGAACGTTTACTTCCAGCTTCCCAATGGAAGGGCATCGTCGCAGTCAGCCGTGGCGGCCTATTTCCTGGCGCAGTACTTGCCCGTGAGTTAGGTATTCGTCATGTAGAAACCATTTGTATCGCCAGCTATAACCACGATAAACAAGGTGAATTGCAGGTCTTACATGCAGCTCAATTAGAAAATGGCGGAGAAGGCTTTATTGTTATTGACGATTTAGTGGACACTGGAAACACTGCACGCGCTATTCGTGAGATGTACCCAAATGCTCATTTTGTTACTGTTTTCGCAAAACCAGCCGGTGCAGAATTAGTCGATGATTATGTGGTGGATATTCCACAAAACACATGGATCGAACAACCTTGGGATATGGGCATTTGTTTCGTTCCACCACTTGCTAGAAAATAAAAAATAATAGAAAAAATGACCGCACTTTATTTCATTAAAGTGCGGTCATTTTTTATTGTGTTTTCATCAGATTCATTTTATCAACATGATGAAAACAAAAAGGCGTATCATTCGATACGCCTTTTCAATTGGGTTTCTTATCAATTATTTGATAATTTTAGCTACCACACCGGCACCTACTGTACGGCCACCTTCACGGATAGCGAAACGTAAACCTTGGTCCATCGCGATTGGGTGGATTAAGGATACGGTCATTTTGATGTTATCGCCAGGCATAACCATTTCCACGCCTTCCGGTAACTCGATAGTACCCGTTACGTCAGTTGTACGGAAATAGAATTGTGGACGGTAACCTTTGAAGAATGGAGTATGACGACCACCTTCTTCTTTGGATAATACGTACACTTCAGATTCGAAATCAGTGTGCGGAGTGATTGAACCCGGTTTCGCTAATACTTGACCACGTTCGATTTCTTCACGTTTAGTACCACGTAATAATGCACCGATGTTTTCACCTGCACGACCTTCGTCAAGTAATTTACGGAACATTTCAACACCGGTTACGGTTGTTTTCGCCGTTGGTTTGATACCTACGATTTCAACTTCATCACCGGTACGGATGATACCACGCTCAACACGACCTGTTACCACAGTACCACGACCGGAGATAGAGAACACGTCTTCAATTGGAAGAAGGAACGGTTGGTCGATTGCACGCTCAGGTTCAGGAATGTAAGTATCTAATGCTTGAGCTAATTCAAGGATTTTTTCTTCCCATTCTGCTACGCCGTTTAACGCTTGTAATGCAGAACCACGAATGATTGGAGTATCATCACCTGGGAAGTCATATTGAGAAAGAAGTTCACGAACTTCCATTTCAACTAATTCTAATAACTCTTCGTCATCTACCATGTCGCATTTGTTTAAGAATACGATGATGTAAGGAACACCTACTTGGCGACCTAATAAGATGTGCTCACGAGTTTGTGGCATAGGACCATCAGTTGCTGCTACTACTAAGATAGCACCATCCATTTGTGCCGCACCGGTAATCATGTTTTTAACATAGTCGGCGTGTCCCGGACAGTCAACGTGTGCGTAGTGACGTGTTGGTGTGTCGTATTCAACGTGAGATGTGTTGATGGTGATACCACGCGCTTTTTCTTCCGGCGCGTTATCGATTTGGTCGAATGCACGAGCTGCACCACCGTAGTGTTTTGCTAATACGGTTGTGATAGCTGCGGTTAAAGTGGTTTTACCATGGTCAACGTGGCCGATTGTACCCACGTTAACGTGCGGTTTTGTACGTTCAAATTTTTCTTTAGACATTGAGAGTCCCTCTAAACAAACACGGTTATCGATGGTTCAATTTACCAGACTAACCAAAGTATTAAAATTTGTAATGGAGAGATTATTAAGAAGTGGTGCTGATAGGCAGATTCGAACTGCCGACCTCACCCTTACCAAGGGTGCGCTCTACCAACTGAGCTATATCAGCGCTTGGAGCGGGCAGCGGGAATCGAACCCGCGTCATTAGCTTGGAAGGCTAAGGTAATAGCCATTATACGATGCCCGCCGTTCTTAATTCATCTGTCCCATCGGTCGCTTAGAAATGGTGGAGGGAGAAGGATTCGAACCTTCGAAGGCTGAGCCGGCAGATTTACAGTCTGCTCCCTTTGGCCGCTCGGGAATCCCTCCACTCTAAGTTGGAACTTGAATACGAGAAATGGTGCCGACTATCGGAATCGAACTGATGACCTACTGATTACAAGTCAGTTGCTCTACCTACTGAGCTAAGTCGGCGTCGTAAACAAGTGAGGCGTATTATAGGGATTTTTTTATGCCTGACAAGTTTTTTTTTAGTAAATAAAGTTTTTTTTGGTTATTCGTTTAATTATCAAGCAAAAACCCTCTAACGTCGGTGAATTTAGCTGATTATGCAAAAATTTTACTGCTCAATCTCTTATTTATAAGGTATATTTTGCAACCTATCATTGGTTAAAAAAGAGTAATTCAGCACGTGGACTTTTCGGTTTCTCCTTCTATGTCGGAACAACTTACGCCGTTTTTATCATTTGATCGGCAACGTTGGGCGGAATTGCGTAAATCAGTACCGTTAACATTAACCGAACAGGATCTCAAACCTCTGCTTGGGATAAATGAAGAGCTTTCCCTTGACGAAGTTCGTACAATCTATTTGCCGTTAGTCCGTTTGATTAACTACTATATAGATGAAAACATTCGTCGCCAAAATGTGTTGCGTCGTTTTCTTGGCGGACAAAACACGAAAGTGCCCTACATTATTAGTATTGCAGGTAGCGTAGCGGTAGGGAAAAGCACCTCTGCCCGGATTCTGCAATCGCTCTTAAGCCATTGGCCACAACAACGTAAAGTTGATTTGATTACGACAGATGGCTTCCTACACCCGTTAGCCTATCTTCAGGAACACAATTTATTGCATAAAAAAGGCTTTCCGATTTCTTACAACACGCCAAAACTGATTCGTTTTTTAGCAGATATAAAATCCGGCAAGCCGAATGTTACTGCGCCAATTTATTCTCACCTAACCTATGACATTATCCCTGATCAATTTAATGTCATCGATCAACCTGACATTCTGATTTTAGAAGGGTTAAACGTCTTACAACCTAACAGAAATCAAGCCAATGAGCTGTTTGTGTCTGATTTTGTCGATTTCTCTATTTATGTTGATGCGGAAGAAGACTTATTAAAAGAATGGTATATTCACCGTTTTCTGAAATTCCGCCAAAGCGCTTTTTCTGATCCAAACTCATATTTCAAACATTACGCCAATCTCTCTGAACAAGAAGCGGTTACCACAGCGGGAAAAATTTGGGATGAAATTAACGGATTAAACCTGAAAGAAAATATTCTACCTACGCGAGAACGTGCCGATTTAATCCTGAAAAAGGGTGCAAATCATGAAGTCGAATTAGTGAGATTAAAAAAATAACAAAAAAAGCACCGCACTTTTTATTCAAAGTGCGGTGTTTTTTTAAGTGAATGTTAAATATCTAGATTTGCTCTTAATGCATTACTTTCAATGAATTCGCGACGAGGCTCTACTTCATCCCCCATTAAGGTGGTGAATAACTGATCTGCCGCCACAGCATCCTTGATAGACACTTTCAACATACGGCGAGTATTCGGATCCATTGTCGTTTCCCAAAGCTGTTCCGGGTTCATTTCACCTAACCCTTTATAGCGTTGAATCATCAAACCTCGGCGAGATTCTTTCATTAACCATTCAATCGCCTGTTCAAAAGAAGCGACTGCAACTTTGCGCTCACCACGCATAACATAAGCGTTTTCTTCTAATAAACCGACCAATTTTTCACCCAACGCAATTAAGCGGGCATATTCATTACCGGTCACAAATTGGAAGTTCAAGAAATAATCCGTATCAATGCCGTGGGTTCTCACCGTCAATACCACTTCATGCAAGTTTCGCTCAGCATTGAATTGCAAACGATAGTTATAATGTCTGCCGTCAGTTTCTTTTCCATTTAAAGAAGCAACCAAAGAATCAGCCCAAGAATTGACCGCACTTTCCTGTTGCATTAACGCTGTGGTCAACGCCGGTTGATAAATCAATTCTTTCAACACGCTTTCCGGATAATAACGGCTCAAGCGGGTCGTCATTTTTTGTACTGCAAGATATTCGGAGGCGAGATTTTGTAACGCCATACCTTGCATACCCGGTGCATTGTCATTCACATAAAGCGCCGCATTTTCCAACGCAATCGCCAATTCAAATTCCGCCATGGCTTCATCGTCTTTAATGTATTGCTCTTGTTTGCCTTTTTTCACTTTATACAACGGTGGTTGTGCAATATATACATAACCGCGCTCAATCAGCTCCGGCATTTGACGATAGAAGAAGGTCAATAACAACGTACGAATGTGCGAGCCGTCCACATCCGCATCGGTCATGATAATAATGCTGTGATAACGCAATTTATCCGGGTTATATTCGTCACGACCGATACCGCAACCTAACGCCGTAATTAATGTACCCACTTCTGCAGAAGATAACATTTTGTCAAAGCGGGCTTTTTCCACGTTCAAGATTTTTCCTTTTAACGGCAGAATCGCTTGGTTTTTACGATTACGCCCTTGTTTTGCCGAACCGCCCGCAGAGTCACCCTCCACGATATAAAGTTCGGATAACGCCGGATCTCGCTCCTGACAATCCGCCAATTTACCCGGTAAGCCGCCTAAGTCTAATGCGCCTTTACGACGGGTCATCTCACGGGCTTTACGTGCGGCTTCACGCGCGCGCGCCGCATCAATGATTTTGGTCACGATGATTTTTACATCATTTGGATTTTCCAACAAATAGGTTTGCAAATACTCGTTCATCAAAGATTCCACCGCACTTTTTACTTCGGAGGAAACCAATTTGTCTTTGGTTTGAGAAGAGAATTTTGGATCCGGTACTTTCACGGAAATCACAGCAACCAGGCCTTCACGCGCATCATCACCGGAAGTCGCCACTTTGGATTTCTTGGTGTAGCCTTCGTTTTCCATGTAGTTATTCAACGTACGGGTCATCGCCCCGCGGAAACCAGCCAAGTGCGTACCGCCATCGCGCTGTGGAATGTTGTTGGTAAAGCAGTAAATGTTTTCTGCATAGCCATCGTTCCATTGCAACGCAATTTCCACGCCAATGCCGTCTTTTTCCGCAGAGAAATAGAATGGTTTCGGGTGGATTGGCGTTTTACCACGATTGATATATTCCACGAACGCTTGAATACCACCTTCGTAGTGGAAATGGTCTTGTTTGTCGGTACGTTCGTCAATTAAACGAATAGAAACGCCGGAGTTTAAGAAAGATAACTCTCTTAGGCGTTTAGCTAAAATATCGTATTCAAATTCAATATTTGTGAAGATGGTCGAACTCGGCCAGAAACGCACGGTGGTTCCGGTTTGGGTGGTTTCGCCGATGACCGCTAACGGAGCAACGGGATCGCCAAGGCGATAAAATTGTTCATGCACTTTGCCTTGACGGCGAATAGTCAGTTGTAATTTATCAGACAATGCATTAACCACAGACACGCCCACTCCGTGCAAACCACCGGAGACTTTATAGGAGTTATCGTCAAACTTACCGCCCGCATGCAAAACCGTCATGATCACTTCTGCGGCAGACACACCTTCTTCTGGGTGAATATCTACCGGAATACCGCGCCCGTCATCTTGCACGGAAACAGAATTATCGGAATGAATAGTCACCACGATGTCATCACAATACCCGGCCAAGGCTTCATCAATGGCGTTATCCACCACCTCAAAAACCATATGGTGTAAACCCGTTCCATCGTCTGTGTCACCGATATACATACCGGGACGTTTACGCACCGCATCAAGCCCTTTCAGCACTTTAATACTGTTTGCACCATAAGTTTCTGGAGTAGTTGTTGACATAATTCTTCTCTGTGTAATTCGTAAAAAATTGGGCGGGATTATAGCAAAATTTTGTGCAATTAGCTAAACATAACTGCACTTAAACGGTACTTAGACTTATTCGGTTGCGCGGGCATTTTTATGTTCGCGGATTAAAGCCAGAAACGCTTGTCCGAAACGCTCCAATTTAATCGTACCGACACCGTTAATTTGTAACATCTCAATATTGCTGACCGGTTGGTATTGCGCCATTTCTTGCAAAGTCGCATCGTTAAACACGATATATGGCGGAATATTTTCCTTATCGGCAATTTGCTTACGCAGGAAGCGCAAACGTGCAAATAAATCTTTGTCGTAAGAACCGACCGCACTTTTGTGCATCATCGCAGTAGTGACGATAGATGACAGACGTGGCGTTGCCAACTCCAACGGGATTTCGCCACGCAAAATCGGCTTGGCGTTTTCTGTGAGCTGTAACGTATTGCCATATTCACTGATCATTTGGCGCACTAAGCCCAAATGAATGAGCTGACGCAACACGGACTGCCAGTATTCCGTGCTGTGTTCTTTGCCAATGCCATACACACTCAGTTGGTCGTGCTGCTGGTCACGAATTTTCTGGTTATTCATGCCACGCAAGACGGCAATGACATAATGAGCACCATAACATTGACCGGTACGATAAATCGCCGACATGATTTTTTGCGCGTCCAACAACCCATCGTATTTTTTCGGTGGATCGAGACAAATATCGCAATTTTGACAGGCTGTTTGACGATGTTCGCCGAAATAATTTAATAAAACTAAACGGCGACAGGTTTGGCTCTCGGCAAATTCGCCAATGGCTTGCAATTTATGCTGTTCGATTTGACGTTGTGGCGTTTCCGGCTTTTCCATGAGCATTTTGTTCAACCACACATAATCCGCCGGATCGTAAAATAGCACCGCTTCTGCCGGCAAATCGTCACGCCCTGCTCGGCCGGTTTCTTGATAGTAGGATTCAATGCTACGCGGCAAATCAAAATGCGCCACAAAGCGCACGTTGGATTTGTTGATCCCCATGCCGAAGGCGATCGTCGCCACCACCACTTGAATGTTGTCCCGCTGAAAATCCCGTTGCACTTTTTCCCGTAAGCTATTTTCCATCCCCGCATGATACGCCGCTGCCCGCACACCTTTGTTGCACAGGGTTTCCGCAATGCGTTCCACTTTGTTGCGGCTGTTGCAATACACAATGCCACTTTTGCCTTTCTGTGCCACCACAAAACGGCAAAGCTGCTCCATCGGCTTAAATTTTTCCACCAAGGTATAACGAATATTCGGGCGATCGAAACTCCCCACATGAAAGTACGGTCGATTTAGGCGGAGATTTTGCAGAATATCTTGTTGTGTTGTGGGGTCTGCCGTTGCAGTGAGCGCCATAATGGGCACATTCGGGAAACTGCCTTTTAAGCCGCCAAGTTGGGTATATTCAGGGCGAAAATCATGCCCCCATTGGGAAATACAGTGCGCCTCATCAATGGCGATAAAGCTCACCTGACATAAAGAAATAAATTGGAAAAAGCTGTTGGTCATGACTTTTTCCGGGGACAAATACAATAATTTTAACTGCCCGGAAATCGCCCTATTTTGCACCTGTTGCTGTTCTTCAAAGGTTTGCGAGGAGTTTAAATAATCCGCTTCTACGCCACTGGCGCGTAGCTGATCCACTTGGTCTTTCATCAGCGAAATCAACGGCGACACCACCAAAGTCATACCGTCAAAACATAACGCAGGAATTTGATAGCACAAGGATTTTCCCGTGCCCGTCGCCATGATGACCAAACAGTCCTGACCGTTCAGCGCCGCCTGGATAATTTCCTCTTGCCCTTTGCGGAAAGCTTGATAGCCGAACACCGAATGCAACACATTCTTTGCCGTCGCATAAAGTGCGGTGGATTTTGCCGACGATTTATCGAGAAAATCCACCGCACTTTTGGTAGATTTGGATGGGGGAAGGTGATTCATTAACCGAGCTGCACCTGCTCACCATGTTTAGCAAGCGCTTCGGTTAGGGCTTGCCAAAAATCCAAGCCGTCGTTGCTGACCCAACGTTCATTTTTATAGGAAAAATGGAAACCGCCATTGTGGCTCGCCAACCATAATTCCAACAACGGTTCTTGTTTGTTGATCACAATTTGACTGCGATCGCCAAGCGTAATCGTGAACACGGAACCTTGGCGTTCACAATCGGCATCACAATCGTGCGCTTCCAGTTGCTCTTCAATTTCATCCCAAATTTGCTCGATTTTCTGATGAAACTCGACGATATTCATAAAATCACTCCAATAAATGACAGTAGGGCGGAAATTATAAAGATTTTCTGTGCGTTGTGATAGCACAAAGCCGGATTTAGTGGTAAAAAGAACAGTCTAATTTGAGCACAAGGAGCAACCAATGAAAAAACTGATTTCCGTATTTTTACTCATCACATTGTGTGCGCTAAGTACCGGCTGCGGCGTCAAAGGCCCATTATATTTTCCTGAACAAGACAGCGCTCAGAAAACAAGCAAATAACTTTTTATAGGCAACCTTATGGACTTTTTCCAATATAAAAACAATCAACTCATGGCGGAAAATCTGCCGGTCAAACAATTGGCCGAACAATTTGGTACGCCGTTGTATGTTTATTCCCGAGCCACCCTTGAACGCCATTGGCACGCATTTAATAACGCTTTCGATGAGCATCCGCACTTGGTGTGTTTTGCGGTGAAATCCAACCCGAATATTGCGATTTTAAACGTAATGGCAAAATTAGGATCAGGCTTTGACATTGTGTCCCAAGGGGAATTGGAACGAGTCCTTGCCGCCGGCGGTGACGCGGCCAAAGTGGTCTTTTCCGGCGTCGCAAAATCTCACCAAGAAATCGCTCGTGCCTTAGAAGTCAATATTCGTTGTTTCAACGTGGAGTCGGAAGCAGAATTGTTGCGCATTAACCAAATCGCCGGTGATATGGGCAAAATCGCCCCGATTTCATTGCGCGTAAATCCGGATGTGGATGCTCATACCCACCCTTATATCTCCACCGGTTTGAAAGAAAATAAATTCGGCATAAGTGTTGAACAGGCTCGAGAAGTCTATAAATTAGCCGCCACCTTACCAAATATTAAAATTGTCGGCATGGATTGTCACATCGGCTCACAACTCACTGAATTACAACCCTTTTTAGATGCCGTAGATCGCTTAATTGTGCTCATGGAACAATTAAAACAAGATGGCATTCATTTAAAACACTTAGACTTAGGCGGCGGCTTAGGCGTGACTTACACTGATGAAGCACCGCCACATCCGACAGAATATGCCAAAGCATTGTGGGAAAAATTGAGTGCGTTCAGTGAGCTAGAAATCATCGTCGAACCGGGTCGCGCCATTACCGCCAATGCGGGTATTTTAGTCACCAAAGTAGAGTATTTAAAATCCAATGAAAGCCGTAATTTTGCCATTGTGGATGCCGGCATGAACGACATGATTCGCCCGGCGCTTTATCAAGCCTACATGAACATTCTGGAAATCGACCGCACTTTAGCGCGTGAAGAAAAAATCTATGATGTGGTCGGCCCAATTTGCGAAACTTCCGATTTCCTCGGCAAACAACGCAAACTTGCCATTGCGGAAGGAGATTATTTAGCCCAACGATCTGCCGGTGCCTACGGTGCAAGTATGTCTTCCAACTATAACTCTCGCCCAAGAACAGCGGAAGTGATGGTGGATGGCGATAAAGCGTATCTTATCCGCCGTCGCGAGGCTTTAAACGAATTGTGGCAATTAGAAAGCTTATTGCCGTAACGCAACGTAAAACATAAAAAATCCCGCAAACTCACTTGCGGGATTTTTTATAAACACATCCGTGAACAAAACTACGCCCTTACGGCAATAGCCTCAATTTCTAAGCCAACATCTTTCGGCAGGCGGGCTACTTCCACGCAAGAACGCGCAGGAAAACTCGAGTGATGATTTTCTTTGAAGAAACGCTCATATTCGCCATTGACTGCCGCAAAATCGTTTAAATCTTTCACGAATACCGTCGTTTTCACAATATCTGCAACAGTGAGTCCGGCTTGTTCAATGATCGCTTTCACATTTTCCAAAGACTGACGAGCTTGTGCCACAATGTCTTTCGGCACTTCACCGGTTGCCGGATTGACCGGAATTTGTCCAGAAGTCAGCACTAAATTGCCTAAATCAACGGCTTGTACATAAGGCCCGATAGCAGCCGGCGCCTTCTCTGTATGAACTACTTTCGTCATTTTTTCTCCTAACTGATGATTTTGTGGAACGCTATTCTACGTTGAAATCGATAACATGTCAGTTACCATACAACACTAATCAAACTCGCTCGGGTCAGACCCAACATAATCCGCAAAATCCTCTTGAGTAAAACCATGTGACAGCATGTATTGCCAAATTTTTTGGCGCATTTTCGGCGGTTGCTTTTCCTTATAATCAGGAAACTTTTTGCGTAACACATTTAACGCCAATGCCGACCAATCAATATCGCATTCACGGACAACCGCTTCAATGGTGGCGCTTTCAATCCCTTTTAATTGACGCAATTCTTGTTTGATTCGATTAGTGCCATAACCTCGTTGAGAACGGCTATTCAAATAACTTTCAGTAAAACGTTGATCACTTTGCCAGTTTTTTTGCTGGCAATTCGCGATAGCCTGATCAATGTCTTCCTCAGAAAAAGCTTTTTCCTGCATTTTACAACGCAGTTCAAATTCGCTGTATTCACGGCGAGAAAGTAAATTCATCACATAATTAAGAGCAAGGGAGGACATATTGTGTCACTTGTGATTATGGTTAAAAACAGATAGAAAAAGTGCGGTCAAAAATGACCGCACTTTTTTACATCACTCATTTTATTCGAAATCAGCGTCACCGGCTTCGTCTTCAACGTCGGCGGTAATGGCCGTTTCTGGATGCGCTAACAACTCATCACGTAAGGTGCTTTCAATTAATTTCGCTTGTTCTGGATTCTCTTTTAACCATTTCATTGCATTGGTTTTGCCCTGACCGATTTTCTCGTTTTCATAAGCATACCATGCGCCGGCCTTACTGATGAGCTTGTGTTTTACACCAAGATCAATCAATTCGCTTTCTTTAGAAATCCCTTCGCCGTACAGAATTTGGAAATCCACTTGACGGAATGGCGGTGCGACTTTGTTTTTCACCACTTTCACGCGCGTTTCATTACCAATGACCTCATCGCCTTCTTTAATTGAACCGACACGGCGAATATCCAAACGCACAGAGGCATAGAATTTCAGTGCATTACCACCGGTAGTGGTTTCCGGGTTACCAAACATCACGCCGATCTTCATACGGATTTGGTTGATGAAAATCACTAAACAGTTGGCATTTTTAATTTGTCCGGTCAATTTACGCAATGCTTGAGACATAAGACGCGCTTGCAAGCCCACATGAGAATCACCCATATCGCCTTCAATTTCTGCTTTCGGCGTTAAAGCTGCAACGGAGTCAACAATAATCACATCCACCGCGCCGGAACGCACTAAGGCATCACAGATTTCTAACGCTTGCTCACCGTTATCCGGTTGAGAAACCAACAACTCTTTCACATCCACGCCCAGTTTAGAGGCATAAATTGGGTCTAAGGCATGTTCCGCATCGATAAAGGCACAGGTTTTACCCGCTTTTTGCGCTTCAGCGATCACAGAAAGCGTCAAAGTGGTTTTACCAGAAGATTCCGGGCCAAAAATTTCAACGATACGTCCCATTGGCAAACCGCCGATCCCTAACGCTAAGTCAAGACCGAAGGAACCGGTGGAAATCGCTTCAATATCCAATTTTTGGCTGTCGCCTAATTTCATGATGGCGCCTTTACCAAATTGTTTTTCGATTTGACCTAACGCGGCTTCGAGCGCTTTTTGTTTTTCTTCTTGAGTTGCCATTTTTTACCTCGGGAAAATCATTATCAACATTCTCACTTATAATAACTGTATCAATATACAGTATCAAGTGAAATTTTGATCTTTTTAAAAATAATGTGACACCGCTTCCAAAACACAATTATTTTTCGTTTTATTCTGCTTGAGACATGATGTCTTCTATGCTTTCTTGCAGTGCCAACCAGTCAACTTCTACCTCTTCCAGCTGCTTTTTCACCTGCACCTGCTCGGCTAAAAGTGCGGTCAGTTTTGCTTTCATTTCTACGTCGTACAAACTCGGATCCGCCAAATCCGTTTCAATCTGCTGTAATTTAGCCCCCAGTTTTTCCATTTGAGTTTCCAGCTGCGTTGCTTGTTTACGTAATGGCGCAAGTTGTTGGCGAAGTTCCGCTTCTTTACGTTTTTGCTCTTTACGGTTGGCAGCAGAATTTTCATTTTCACTCAACTCATTTTGTGCTTTTATCTCTGGTGGTTGTGCATTCTGCTCGTTCAGCCACTTCTGATAATCCGCCAAATCCCCTTTAAATTCTTCCACTTGCTTATCATGCACCAAATAGAATTCATCCACGGTATTGCGCAACAAATGGCGATCGTGCGATACCAATACCAAAGAACCTTGATAATCCACCAACGCTTCGGTCAGCGCCTGACGCATATCCAAATCCAAATGGTTGGTCGGTTCATCTAGCAACAGTAAGTTCGGGCGTTGCCACACAATAAGTGCCAACACCAAACGCGCTTTTTCGCCACCGGAAAAAGACGCCACCGGCTGATTCACTTTGTCGCCATGAAAAGCAAAGCCACCTAAATAATCGCGCAGTTGTTGCTCCGTTTGTTGAGGCGCTATTTTTTGCAAATGCCACAAGGCGCTTTCATCCGCGCGTAACGTGTCTAATTGGTGCTGGGCGAAATAGCCTAACTGCACGCCTTTCGCCAATTGAATCGTGCCGCCGGTCGGGGGGATTTCGCCTGCCAATAATTTAATTAAGGTAGATTTTCCTGCACCATTTTTACCGAGCAACCCGATACGTGAACCGGGCACCAGATTCAGTTTAATTTTACTTAAAATTTCCACCGCACTTTCACCCGAACCATAACCGGCAGAAGCGTTTTCCATCATTAATAGAGGACTTGGCAGGGAGAGCGGTTCACGAAATTCAAAATGAAACGGATTATCCACATACGCCGGCGCAATTTTTTCCATGCGTTCCAATGCCTTAATACGGCTTTGTGCCTGTTTAGCCTTGGTGGCTTTGGCTTTGAAACGGTCGATATAACGCTGCAAGTGATCGATTTTCAGTTGTTGCTGGCGATACATGGCATTTTGTTGTGCCAATTTAGTCGCCCGTTGCAATTCAAAGGAAGAATAATCGCCCGTGTATTCATTGAGTTTTTGTTGTTCAATATGCAGAATTTTGCCGACAATCGGATCTAAAAAGTCACGATCGTGAGAGATTAGAATCAATGTCCCCGGATATTGTTTTAACCAACGCTCCAACCAAATCACCGCGTCTAAATCCAAGTGGTTGGTGGGTTCGTCAAGCAATAATAAATCAGAGCGACAAATCAAAGCTTGGGCCAAATTCAACCGCATCCGCCAACCACCGGAAAAGGCCTTCACCGGCTGCGCCAATTCCGCCTGAGAAAACCCCAAACCGTGCAACAACTCGCCGGCGCGTGCTTCAATCGTCCAAGCATCAATGGCATCAAGTTGGTTATGCAAAGTGGCAATCGCATTACCGTCGTTGTCCGCGTTCGCTTGCTGTAACGCCTGTTGCAGGCGAGTATATTCACGGTCGCCCTGAATCACATAATCAATGGCGCGACAATCCAGTGCAGGCGTTTCTTGATTCACCCACGCCAACGCCCACGTTGACGGAAAAGACACCTCGCCGCCTTCGGCGCTCATTTCATTTTTAAGCAACGCAAATAAGGAAGATTTGCCACAACCATTTTTGCCGACCAGGCCGACTTTTTGTCCCGGATTAATGGTGGCGTTGGCGTTTTCGAGGAGCGTAGTCAAGCCCCGTTTTAGGGTTAAATTTGTGAAAAAAAGCATTGGTTTATAATGAATTTAATATAAGATATTGATTTGTAAAAAGACGCGTTATTTTCCACTTTTTTCTCGGAGTTGCCAATGTTTGATTCTCTCGTCGTTCAATTCGTGGTGCTGTGGGCGGTCATCGATCCAATCGGTTCTATTCCCGTTTATTTAACCAAAACAGTGGGCCTTTCAGTGGAAGATCGCCGCAAAATCGCTTTAAAAGCGGTCATGATTTCCGCCGGTATTTTGATTTTCTTCCTCATCGCCGGACAAGCCTTGTTAGAAGCTATGCAAATTCCCCTCACTGCCTTCCAAATTGCAGGTGGTTTGGTGTTATTGCTGTTCGCCTTGACCATGATTTTCGGCGAAGGCAAACCGGAACAAGAAATTAAACTCTCATCCAATCTCAACGAACTGGCCGTCTATCCGTTAGCCGTGCCGTCTATTGCCTCGCCCGGCGCGATGATGGCGATTGTGTTGCTCACCGACAACCATCGTTTCAGCCTGTTCGATCAAACTATGACAACCTTAATCATGCTTTCTGTGTTGTTGATTACCTATCTTTTATTCCTCGCCGCCAACCGCATTCAACGCTGGATTGGTAACACCGGTGCAGCGGTGATTAGTCGGGTGATGGGGTTAATTTTAGCCGCGGTTGCTATTAACAATATGTTGGTGGGCATTCGTGATTTCTTTACGCAGATGAGTTAATGAATCGATTTGTTTTCTATAAAGTGCGGTCAAAATTTACAATGGATTTTCACCGCACTTTTTGTTTGCCTTTAGCTTTTCCCTTGAAATAAAAAAGCGGCTTTAACGCCGCTTCTGTTTTTATGTGAAATAGCTTACTTCGCACCAATAAACCCAATGGCGTCATACACTTTCGCTAACGTTTCTTGTGCACGTGCTTTGGCTTTTTCCGCACCGTCTTTAGCAATTTGGAGGAGTAATTCCTCGTTATTGCGGAAATGATGGTAGCGTTCTTGCAACGTAGTCAACATGGCAGAAACTTCGTCAGCAACAGCACCTTTCAAGTGACCATACATTTTGCCTTCAAATTCCAGCTCAAGTTCTGCAATGGTTTTGCCGCTCACGCCGGAGAGAATATCGAGCAGATTGGACACGCCCGCTTTATTTTTCACGTCATAACGAATCACCGGCGGCTCATCGGAGTCGGTTACCGCGCGTTTGATTTTCTTCGCAACCGCTTTCGGGTCTTCTAATAAGCCGATAACGTTGTTGCGGTTTTCGTCCGATTTAGACATTTTCTTTTCAGGCTCCAACAAGGACATCACGCGTGCGCCTGCTTTCGGGATAAACACTTCCGGCACGGCAAAGTGCGGTCCGTATAACGCATTAAAACGTTGCGCGATGTCGCGGGTGATTTCCAAATGTTGTTTTTGATCTTCGCCTACCGGCACTTGGTTGGCTTGGTAAAGCAAAATGTCTGCCGCCATTAAGACCGGATAAGTGAACAAGCCGACGTTGATATTTTCCGCATAACGGGCGGATTTATCTTTAAATTGGGTCATGCGACTCATTTCGCCGAAATACGTGTAACAATTTAATACCCAAGCCAACTGTGCGTGTTCCGGCACATGAGATTGAATGAAAATCGTGGATTTTGCCGGGTCGATGCCACAGGCTAAATATAACGCCAATACGTCCAAAGTGGCTTTGCGTAATGCTGCCGGGTCTTGACGCACGGTGATGGCATGTTGATCCACAATACAGAACAAGCATTCGTAGTCATCCTGCATTTTCACCCACTGACGCAACGCACCGAGGTAGTTACCGATAGTCAATTCACCTGATGGCTGTACGCCGCTGAACACAATAGGTTTGCTCATTTTTACATCCTTAATTTTTAAATCTTATTATTGATAGCGCAAGCGTCCACGCTTGTGCTGTAGCCAAAATTAAATAAAGGCACAAACGTGGACGTTTGCGCCATCCATTCAAAAGAATCAATCAAACAAGCGTCAATAAGTCCGCGAAATCCTCAAACACCCAATCCGGATGGGATTCGGAAATTGGAATATTGTAGTTGTAACCGTAAGTCAACCCCACTACCGGACAGCCAGCATTATGGGCGGCAATAATATCGTTGCGGGAATCGCCGACAAACAGCACTTGTTTTGGGTATAAACCGAATTTGCCGCATAAATAGAATAGCGGGCCCGGGTGCGGTTTGATGGCCGGTAACGATTGTCCGCCCAACACTTCATCGAATAAGTCTTCAATGCCGAAAGCCTTCAACACGGGGCGGGTATGTTGGGTCGGTTTGTTGGTAACCACAGCCAAACGATAGCCTTTGGCTTTAAGTTTCTGCAAAGTCTCTTTCACGTGAGGAAATAAACGGCTGCGATTGCAGATGTTTTCACCGTAAAAGACATTAAAACGTTCCTTTAATGTGGCAATTTGAGCGTCTGTCAAGGTTTTGCCTGATTGTGCTGTTGCCCATTCTAACGCGCGGGCAATTAAAATCTGCGCGCCGTTGCCAATCCAAGTGAGCACCAACGCTTCAGGCGCTTGTGGCAAATCGAATTCTGCTAACGCTGAATTCACGGATAGCGCCAAATCAGGCAGGCTATCCACCAAGGTGCCATCTAAATCGAAACCGATTAATTTAAACTGTCCTGTCATGCTTATTTTCCTACTGCAGCTAACTGTTGACGCATTTCATCAATGACTTTTTTGTAATCCGGTTGATCGAAAATCGCCGAACCGGCAACGAACATATCCGCACCGGCGCGGGCAATTTCCGCAATATTGCTCGCTTTCACGCCGCCATCCACTTCCAAACGAATATCTAATCCGCTCTCATCAATGCGTTTTCTTGCCTGTTTCAGTTTTTCTAAGGTTGCTGGAATGAAAGATTGTCCACCAAAGCCCGGATTCACCGACATCAATAAAATAATATCCACTTTGTCCATCACATAATCTAAATAGCTTAACGGCGTTGCCGGGTTGAACACCAAACCGGATTTACAGCCGTTATCACGGATAAGTTGCAAAGTGCGGTCGATATGTTCAGAGGCTTCCGGATGGAAGGTAATGTAACTGGCACCGGCTTTAGCGAAATCGGGGATAATGCGATCTACGGGCTTCACCATCAAATGCACATCAATCGGCGCAGTAATACCATAATCGCGTAAGGCTTTGCACACGGCTGGACCAAAAGTTAAGTTCGGGACATAATGGTTATCCATCACATCAAAATGAACGACATCACCACCGCACTTTAAGACATTTTCCACATCTTCACCCAAACGCGCTAAGTCAGCAGAAAGAATGGAAGGAGCAATTAAATAGGGTTTCATAGGCACCTCACAGGCTATTAAAAATTGCCTTATCTTACTACGATACACCTCAATTTTTAAGAAATTATTCGGCGCAGGGCGGGCAATATCGCATTTTGGTGCAATTCAAGGTAAACTAGGCGCAATTTTTTTCGATTCGATTTACCGGTTTTTTATGCGCTTATTTCTCTCTTTATTATTCGCGGTTTTGGTGCTGTTCCAATACGATTTTTGGTTCGGCAAAAACGGCTATTGGGATTATAAAAACACCACCAAAGAAATCGCCGTCCATCAACAGGAGAATGAAAAACTTTCCCAACGAAATCAAATCATTGCTGCAGAAATTAAAGACTTAAAAGAAGGGGTGGATGCCATTGAAGAACGCGCCCGTTTACAGCATGAAATGGTGAAACCGAACGAAACTTTCTATCACATCGTCAAAGAACACAAATAATGACCTCAAATCGCAAGATTATCGCCGTTGTGCCGGCGGCCGGCATTGGCAGTCGGATGCAGGCGGACAAACCGAAACAATACCTTCCTATTCACGGACAACCTATTTTGCAGCACACCTTAAACGTGTTGCTTTCTTATCCACATATCAGCCAAATCGTGTTGGCAGTGGCTGCCGACGATCCTTACATTGCTCAACTTAATCTGACACAAAACCCAAAAATGACGTTGGTCGAAGGTGGGGCAACCCGTGCGGATTCGGTGTTAAACGGATTAAACGCAATACAAAATGCCGGCACGGATGTTTGGGTAATGGTGCATGATGCGGCACGTCCTTGTTTAACCCACGGCGATTTGGATAAATTGCTTGAAATTAATGATGACAATGGCGCGATTTTGGCGATTCCGGCGACGGATACCATCAAGCGTGCGCTGCCTTCACAACAAATTGCCCACACCGAAGATCGCAACCAACTTTGGTTGGCGCAGACGCCACAATTTTTCCGCGCAGAGTTGTTACGAAATGCGCTAATCCATGCACAACAGCAACAGCTTGCCGTGACTGACGAAGCCTCTGCCATGGAACTCGCGGGATTTCGACCGCACTTGGTGGCTGGGCGTAGCGATAATATTAAAGTCACCCGCCCGGAAGATTTGGCGTTGGCGGAATTTTATTTAATGAGGAAGACAACATGATACGAATCGGCCATGGTTTTGACGTTCACGCTTTCGGCACCGACAATCCGCTCATTATCGGCGGCGTCAAAATTCCCTTTGACAAAGGCTTTATCGCTCATTCCGACGGGGATGTGGCGCTCCATGCACTGACTGATGCGTTGCTTGGCGCGGTGGCCTTAGGCGATATCGGCAAGCTGTTCCCCGACACGGATATGCAATACAAAGGCGCAGACAGCCGCGTGTTATTGCGCGAGGCGTACCGTCAAGTACAGGAAAAAGGCTATGTCGTAGGCAACGTGGATGTCACCATTATCGCCCAAGCACCAAAAATGCGCCCGCATATTGACGCTATGCGTGCCCTGATCGCACAGGATTTGTCTGTCGACATCGAACAAGTGAATGTCAAAGCCACCACCTCAGAAAAACTTGGCTTTACCGGTCGCGGTGAAGGCATTGCCTGTGAAGCGGTCGCCTTATTGGTACGCAAACCATGATGGACTTAGCCTATCTGCAAAAAACACCGCCAAAACAGACCGCACTTTTAAAAGCGGAATGTGCAGATTTTGTGGTGAAAGAACAACTCGGCTACGACATGAGTGGCGATGGTGAATTTGTTGCCGTGAAAGTGCGAAAAACCGATTGCAACACCTTGTTTGTGGGCGAGCAACTGGCGAAATTTGCCGGTATTTCTGCCCGCAATATGAGCTACGCCGGTTTGAAAGATCGCAAGGCTGTTACCGAGCAATGGTTCAGTCTGCAAATGCCCGGGCAACCGACACCGGATTTCAGTCAATTTTCCCTCGAAGGGGTAGAAATTCTGGAAGTCACCCGCCACCAACGCAAAATTCGTATCGGTAGCCTACAAGGCAACCATTTTGAGATTTTACTCCGCAATGCCGAAGAGACCGACGAACTCAAAGTGCGGTTAGATTTTCTGGCAAAAAACGGTTTCCCAAATTATTTCACCGAACAACGTTTTGGCCGTGATGGTAATAACTTAACGCAAGCATTACGTTGGGCAAACGGCGAAATTAAAATCAAAGATCGCAATAAACGTAGCTTCTATCTTTCTGCTGCACGCAGCGAAATTTTCAATTTAATCGTGTCCAAACGGATGGAATTGAACTTGGCACAGCAGATTTTGGTCGGCGATGTTTTGCAACTTAACGGTTCGCACAGCTGGTTTGTGGTGGACGAGTGGGAAGATTTGGCGCAGCTGCAACAGCGTTTGGCACAACAAGATGTTTTACTCACTGCGCCACTTATCGGCGAAGAAGAGAAAAGTGCGGTGGATTTTGAACATGAAATTTTCGCCCAACATCAGGCGTTATTCGCGTTAATGCGCCAAGAACGTATGAAAGCGGCACGTCGCCCAATATTAATGCAGCCACAGCAATTCCAATGGCAATTTGAACCAAACGGCTTGCGACTTCAATTTGACTTACCGGCGGGCAGTTATGCCACTGCGCTCATTCGCGAATTGGTCAATGTCGAAAATTAAAACACAGGAAGAATATGAATATTTTATTGAGTAACGACGACGGCATTCACGCGCCGGGCATTCGCGCCATGGCAGATGCCTTGCGCAAGATCGCCAACGTCACCATCGTCGCACCTGACAGCAACCGCAGTGCCGCCTCAAGTTCGTTAACCTTAGTGAAACCATTACAACCGTTACATTTGGAAAGTGGCGATTATTGCGTTAACGGTACGCCCGCCGATTGCGTGCACATTGCGCTCAACGGTTTTCTTTCCGGGCGCATCGATTTAGTGGTATCCGGCATTAACGCCGGCGCAAACTTGGGGGACGATGTATTGTATTCTGGTACCGTGGCTGCCGCCTTTGAAGGGCGTCATCTTGGCTTGCCGTCTATTGCGGTGTCTCTTGACGGCCGTCAACATTTTGAAACAGCAGCCAGTGTGGTATGCGAACTCGTCCCTAAATTACATTCTCAATTATTGGGCAAACACGAAATTCTTAATATTAATGTGCCGGATGTACCTTATGAAGAGCTCAAAGGCATTAAAGTCTGCCATTTGGGTTACCGTTCTTCTTCCGCCGAAGTCATTAAACAACAAAGCCCGCGTGGCGAAGATATTTATTGGATCGGGCTGAGCGGATTGCCGGAATATGAGGGCGAAGGTACAGATTTTCATGCGGTAAAAAACGGCTATGTCTCCATCACGCCAATTCAAGTGGACATGACGGCGCACCACTCAATGAAGGCTTTACAACATTGGTTAGAAAGTGAATAATTTCACCCTTCAAGATAAGGAAACGAAATGAATTTGTTTGGCGCAATGTACGATAAAACCATGGCTTGGTCGAAACACCGTTTCGCCCCATTTTGGTTATCGTTTGTCAGTTTTATCGAAGCAATTTTCTTCCCCATTCCGCCGGATGTCATGCTTATCCCAATGTCCATGTCAAAACCGCAAAGTGCGGTGAAATTTGCCTTGTTTACGGCGATCGCCTCCGTGTTGGGCGGTATCATAGGCTATGCACTGGGTTATTATGCGTTTGATTTTGTAGAACATTATATTAACCAATGGGGCTATCAAGCACATTGGCAAACTGCCGTTCAGTGGTTTGAAAAATGGGGCATTTTAGTGGTGTTTGTGGCTGGGTTCTCACCAATTCCTTACAAGGTTTTCACCATTTGTGCCGGCGTGATGCAAATGGCATTTTTACCCTTTGTCATCACCGCGTTTATTTCCCGTGCGGCAAGGTTCTTATTGGTCGCCAAATTAGCCGCTTGGGGTGGCGAAAAATTTGCAGCTAAACTGCGCAAATCCATTGAAGTCATCGGTTGGTCGGTGGTGATTTTAGCCGTTGTCGCTTATTTTATTTTACGTTAATCAAGGTTATAAAATGAAAAAATCAATTTTATTATTGTCTATGATATTAACTCTCGCGGCTTGTTCTTCTGATGACGCGCGCAAAGACGAAAATTCACTTCCACCGGGCATCATGCAACCGGTAGAAGGCACCGGCGCTATCGCAGGCGGTAGTTGGATGCCCGAAATTCAACAACAACGTATGCCAACAAATATGCAATAAGGAATACCTCCATGAAAAAATCCTTTTTACTTTTACCAATTACCCTTGCTGTTCTTACAGCTTGTAGCTCAGATTCTCCAGCCCCGGTAGAAAGTGCCGACGGCACGTTATCACCGGGCATGATGCAACCGGTTGATAGCCCATCTATGGGGGGGAATGCGACATGGGAACCGCAAATTCAACAAAGTAGCGTACCCAACAGTATGAATGCGCGAATGCCTCAAGCACCGGCACAATCTGCGCCACAGCCGAATTTCCAACCAACTTATCAACCACAACCGGTACAAAAACCACAACCAACGCCGGCAGTGCAAAATAAACCACAACAAACCTCACAGGATTTCACGATTCCACGTAATCCAACCACCAACGCACCGGATTACAGCCAAATTAACAAAGGTTTCTACAAAGGTAACACCTACACCGTACGCAAAGGCGATACCATGTTCCTTATCGCATACATTTCCGGTTTGGATGTAAAAGAATTGGCGGCTTTAAATAATATGAAGGAACCTTACAATTTAAGCGTAGGACAAACCTTGAAAGTGTCTAACGGACGTTCTCAAAGCGTGGCACAACCTGCTGTTGCGCCACAACCACAAACGCCAGTTCAACAACCGGTGAGCAGTGAACCAACCGTTACTTACACACCGGGCGCAAATGGCACACAATATGGTTCTGATGGCACTATCACCGGCCCGGTAAAAGCCACCGCAGGCGGTTTACCGCCGGTAAATACCACACCGGTAAATCAACCAGTACAAATTCAAAACCAACCCGTGGTAAGCCAACCAATCCCACAAGACAATGCACCGCTCGCCTCCACCATTGCTTGGCGCTGGCCAACAAGTGGTAATGTCGTTCAAGGTTTCTCTAGTTCCGATGGTGGCAATAAAGGGATTGATATTGGAGGTTCTCGTGGTCAAGCCGTTAACGCTGCGGCAGATGGACGTGTCGTTTACGCCGGCAACGCACTCCGCGGTTACGGAAATCTTATCATCATCAAACATAACGATGATTTCCTCAGTGCCTATGCCCACAACGACAGCATCTTAGTGAAAGATCAGCAAGAAGTGAAAGCCGGCCAACAAATTGCCAAAATGGGGAACACCGGCACTAACGATGTAAAACTTCACTTTGAAATTCGTTACAAAGGAAAATCCGTTGATCCGACACGTTATTTACCACGTCGTTAATTTCAACTTATAAAACTAAAAGTGCGGTCAGAAATTTAATCATTTTTCTGACCGCACTTTTTATTTAATCAATTCAGGCTATTATTTTGCGACTCAGCTTGAATCGCTCCGACTTTTGCGCTAAAGTTCGCACCAATTTCGAAAAGGAAGATCGTCGTTTCCGGTGAAGCGGCAGGACTTCAAATCCTGTTGAGGCTGCCAGCAGTCTCGGGTAGGTTCAACTCCTACGATCTTCCGCCAATTCATGTCATCCTGCATAAATCCACATAAACAATCGACCAAACAAACCCAGTATTTAAAAGGCTTTATTGTAATTTATCGTAAATCTACATAAACTACTAGCAACGATTTTTAGTACTATATTTTTCCGATAGTACTATTTTTTTCTAATTTACTCCCTGAGAACTCTCTAAACCTCAAAAAATTATAGTACTAAAACGCAATTTAGTTCTTATAAATCAATTCACTAGAAATCAGCAATTAACAGGACTTCTTCTGTTTTTGATGGTACTAAAATTTATGGCACGCATAATTAAACCCTTAACCGACAAAGAAATTCGCACTGCCAAAGCGGATAATTTCCACTCAGAGACAGCAACAGATTATCTCTAGAACTTACCACCACCGGCGCGAAAATATGGCGTTTTAATTACTTCAAACCTTTTACCCAAAAAAGAACCAACATCAGCCTAGGTAAACTATCTGATATGACATTGACACAAGCACGGGCAAAGCGTGAAGAATATCGGCAACTCTTAGCAAAGAATATCGACCCACGCACCTACAAAGCCCAAGCTAAACAAGAAAGCGCCGCCAAACAGAACCGCACTTTTGAGCGCATGGCGGAAGCATGGTTTAAGGATAGACAGCTTAAAGCTAATTTCACCGAGCGCACCGCAAAAGACACATGGGCTTTATTTGAACGGCATATTCTCCCCGCTATCGGCAAATATCCAATCGACCAACTGACCGCACTTATCGGCATTAATGCTTTCAAGCCATTAGAGCGCGCAGGAAAATTAGAGACCGTTAGAAAAATACTAAACAACGTGAATCATGTAATGCGCTATGCCTTACACCGTGGCTTGATTGCCACCAACAACTTAGCCGAAATTCAACGGGAATTTGATAAACCGCGTGTAAAAGGCATGAACACCATAGAACCGGACGAGCTGGCGGAATTTTTAGCGAAATTCTATCAAGCAAGAGATGACGGCAGATTTTCTCTATTGTCGTTCTATGCCGTGATGTTGGCAGTGTTAACCGGAAGCAGACCAAGCGAAATAGCACGGGCGCAATGGGATGATATAGACACCACAGCGCAGACATGGAGCTACCGAGTACAGAAAGGCAATAAGAATTTACCGGAGGGGCGATTGCATATCGTCACCCTCTCCCGTCAAGCTGTGGCTATCTTTGAGAAAATGCGGGAAATTCAGACCGCACTTAATCTAAACAGCGCCTTTGTTTTTGCTAGTAGTACTGCCAAGAGTGGACATATCACCATTGAAGCCTTGCGCATGGCAATTATTCGGAGCATGGGCGACGGGAGATTAACAACCCACGGTATTAGACACCTATTCAGCACCTCACTTAATGACAAAAACTACAACGCAGATTGGATTGAAAAAGCCCTATCACACAAGGATAAGAACGCCATTAGAGGAACATATAACAAGGCTTACTATATCAATCAGCGGGCGGAAATGTTGCAAGCATGGGCGGATTATGTGGAATCATTAGCTCCCTCTCCAATAGTCGGGAAATAACAATCAACCCACATTCTTTTTACACTCGAACGGTAGTCTTTATAGGCTGCCGTTTTTTATTAATTAATTCTGTTGCGGGAGTTTTTTTTCAAATCTTAACCACTTTGCCACTTCAACCACTTATTTTCTTATAAGTCATTAAAAAATAAAGAATAGTTAGAATTGGTTACACAAGTGGTTAAAGTGGTTACTGAGGGGTAAAAGGGCATTTTTGACGATTTAAACCCGTTTTATTTTTTGTTTTTTGAGGATTATTTAGAATAAAAGCAAGCGGCAGGGGCGATAAAATCTCTATCACCGGCAGCAGAATAGACCGCTCATTCAATTCAATTTTCATAACCGCGAAATTAAGATTTAACATGATGTCAGATAAAGCAGACTGATTCGCCACTAAGTAAAGGTACTCCTGAGGGGAATAGCACTCCCACGGGGTTTAGAGCGCGCGGAGATTGCCTATTTTTTGAATTTCTAGTCATCATCATCTTCCGGCTAAATTGCTTTTTTATAGCGGTCGAAAACCTGTTTATTTATACAGATTTTTCTTGCAGACAGTATTGAAACACCACTTGCCTTATGAAAGAATAAACCAACGTAAAATGCCGTAAAGCCACAGAAATATGAATAAAAATTTAACCGCACTTTTACAGCAATGTGATGAATTAAAAAGCCGCCTTTCCACTTTGAGACCACTCACCGGAGAGGAGCTAGCACGGTTGCGTAAAGAATTTGTTATTGAGACAACGTACAACTCAAACGCTATTGAGGGAAACTCGCTTACCTTGCGGGAAACTGCGCTTATTTTAAATGATGGCGTAACCATTGCCGAAAAACCAATAAGAGAGCATTTAGATGTTATTGGTTATAAAGACGCATTTTATTTTCTCTTTTCAATGGTGGCAGATGATGAGCAGTTAAGTGAACGCACAATAAAAGAACTTCATTCATTGGTATTAATGAGCAATGCCGAACATAAAGGGCAATATCGGAAAATTCCTGTGAAGATACTTGGGGCAGAAAATTCACCAACAGAACCGCACTTCATAGCAGAAGAAATGGCGCGTTTAATAGATACCTATCATGAGCGAATAAGCCACCACCAAGAACACCGGATAGAATCGATCTCGTGGTTACATTTAGCCTTTGAATCAATTCACCCGTTTATTGACGGAAACGGACGCACCGGGCGTTTACTATTGAATTTTGAATTAATGAAACACGGGCTTTTACCGGTAGATATTAAATTCACCGACCGAGCAAAATATTACGCTTGTTTTGACGATTATCACCGTACAGGCAAGGTTGATATGTTGGCGGAATTAATCGCCGGTTATGAACGGGAAAAACTGGCGCAATATATGGCAATTTTAGAGAGTTAGAACAAAATTCAACCATTAGAAAATTTCTAATAGTTCAACAGGCTAGCAAACAAAGTGCGACTAGGTGCGGATTAATTACCCGAGCCGAAAGAATGAAACCCTATTTTCATTTTGTCGCACTTCCTTTCATGAATAGGGCAACGCATAGGGGCGTTTTTATGAGCGAATTTCCATACAAAGCATGTTATGATGAGGAAGATAATACTTGCTGGGCTGAAAAAAACTACGATTACTTTTTAAGTAAAAATAAGTTTAATGAAAAATTGGAAAGCTTAAAGCGTATTTTAGACAATGTGGTAACGTTCTACGGAAGAGATATTTTTGAAGATTTTAATGAGCTTGAGGATGAACTAAGCAGAAAAATAGATCTTTTCAGTTTTAAAACTGAACTTATTTCTTTTCTGCTTTATATCGGAGAGACTGGGCAAGATGAGTTGTTTAAAAAAGACAATATATTAAGAATTGCTCACTTAGTCGTAAAGTATGAACGCTTACTCAATTTATTAGGTATAGCTAAAAATGCAGTCGCAAAACAAAATAGAGCTAAACAAGACCGAACTAATCCTAATAAACAAAAAGCAATAGATGAAGCTATTAGGATATGGGGGAACTCCCCTAATTATTCGCTAGATGAGGTGGCGGAAAGAATTAGAAATGCTAGAATTACCGATAAATCACATTCCACAGTAAAACAATGGATTTCAAAATATAATCCAACTAGAAGAAAGAAAAAATAGCCGGTTTATACCGGCTTTTTTATTGCCTAAATTATTCGAACAACAGTCAATAAAACTATTTAACAGTTATTGAATTTTATCTACTGTTGATGTGATTTTATTCACCGTAAAACCCTCCCACAATACCCCTACGCCGTCCACTGATGGCGGTTGATATTCACTTATAAACATAAGGGGTAAGCAATGACACTTCAACTACAAACCGATCCAAATAAACGTTGTTCACTGGCAGAAGTAAAGAATCTTGCCGGCGGCGTATCACACACATTCATTTATCAGCAAGTGAAAAAGGGCTTATTAGCACCACCTGAAAAATTAGGACGTATGAGCCGTTGGAAATATGCCGATGTGATGGCGTGGCTAAATGGCGAAACGGCACAGGCGCACTAATAGGGAGGGGAACGAATGAATCAAATGCCTTTTCTTTCCACCACCAGCACCGGCGAACAACGCCGATTCACTATTGAGCGATTAAAAGAGCGCCCGCACAGCACAAACGAATTGCGACAAATGGGCGTTTATTCTCCACCAGCACGCATTAAGGAATTGCGCAATCAAGGTTATTTAATTGATACGTTCTTTCGTGATGAAACCGACAACACCGGCTTAATTCACCGCGTAGGTGTTTATGTTTTACATGAAAACGCAGTAAGCCAAAAACGCAATCAGACAAGCATAGAGGGACTTTAACTATGAATAGCACAAACACACCAACTCAACCACAAAAGCACGGCACAGCAACACTGTGGAGCATTGAAGCTCAAATTGCCGAGATTTACGAAATCGCAGACGCAGGATTGAACGGTGCGATTTATCAAGTGAATGAACACGGCGAAAGAATCAGCAAGAGCAAAGAGGAAGTGTTAGATCTGATTTTGGATAGGGTCACATTGGCTTTGATGGATATTGATGATCTAAAACGACAAATTGAAGCCCTAGCCATTCACCACGAAGCCAAAGCTGAGCGGGATTATTTAACGTTGCCGGTGGTGGACTTAGGAGGTGCGCAATAATTGAACAAGAAACAAACCAAGCCACCAACGAAGAACAAGAAAAGCCTACGCTGACAATGGCGTGGGCATATATCGCCAAACTGAGAGAAATTAGCGGCGCAATGGTGGCAGGAAGAAAACTTAAAGACAACCTGACGCCAGCCGATATATGGAATCTTGTTCATGTGCAGTTAGGTAACACAGAACGCTTGATTGAAATCGCACAAGAGCAACTAAAGAGGATTTAGATAATGAGTTACGGGCAGGAAGTACGACAAGATGAAAGCTGAAATTATCAATCTATTACAAACTACGCAAGCCCTTGATGGTGGAAATCAAGGCATTAATGCGCGCGATGTTCACCGACTTTTGAAAGTAGGGCGATTGATAACACTGGCAGAACGGGAACGCCACCATTCATAAACAAAAATGCCTATGCTTTCTTCAATAATGGGCATAGGCAAGATTAAGTATCAAATTGAACGGGTTTATTATATGACGGGTTACGCAGAAAAGAAAGCGCGAAGAGGTACAAGCCCTTTTATGGGGATTAGAAAGGATATTCTTAAAAGCCCTCATTTTCGCAGTTTAACCGGTACAGAAACGAAAGTATTTCTACACCTTTACGGCGAATATAACGGCTCAAATAACGGTTATTTAGCACTACCATACAATAAGGCCGATGAAGATCTGAATATTAGCCGCCAACGATTAAGTAGGGCCTTGAAAGGCCTTGAAGTGAAAGGCTGGATAGAAAAAAGCAGACAAGGCGGGAAAGGGCGTTTATCGTATTATGCAGTAACGATTGAACCTATTGATGAAGTATTGAAGAATGGCTTAAGTGTTCATAATTTAGCACCAACAAAGACAGCCTCTCATAAATGGCGTAATTATCCGGTGAAATAATTTTTTTCTTCAATTGGCAACAATGATTTTTTTTATACTATATGGCTAGATATATAAACACGTTACAAAATCATACCAAGTCCCCCCCTAAAATAAGTATTATTTCATAACGCCAAAAAGAAAAAACAGTATTTTTAGCTCAACATTTAAACAATAACGTTACAAAATCATACCAACTTAGTTCCCAAATCATACTTGAGAAAATCTAAATTTATGTTGTTTTATAGTTGGATTTTCTTATGTTTTGATATATTACAAACATAAAAAGTAGTTTATAGTAGAATCAACAGCTTTAAATCAATAGGATCTAATAAAATGAAAAAAATATTATTACTAATTTTATCATCTATAACGGGTTTTGCTTTTGCTGAGGGAGTGAAATTCCAACCAACGGATAGAGAAATAAACGCAATACGTCTAATTTTTGAGGACGATATAAAATCATTTATTAATAATGGTGAAACCGCATTTGAAGAAGACTATAAAAACAATGAACGTCTTCGTAGTTTAAAAAAAAGTATAGATACTGAAACTATTTTAAAAACATATAGTGAAAACAAGACTAAAGGGGATAAGCTCTACAAGAATAAAACACTCATTGTTAAAGGAATAATAAAAGACATTTATAGAGGAGCTAATGATGAACCGTATGTTTCATTCGCAACAGCGAACAAATATCAATTTAATACAGTAGAGGCTAGATTTAAAAAGCCTGAGCAAGATAAACTAGCGGACTTCCGAACATTTTCACAAATTGTTCTATCTTGTACTGGAGCAGCGATTATTAAAGATTCTATAGCGTTACACAATTGTGAATTTGTTAATAAAAAAGAGATTATTGATGATACTTTGGTATCTTATATGAAGCAGATCGAAGAGTTAAAATTAGGTCATATTGTTAATGTTCCAGTTTCAATTAGGCAGATTGCATTTTTAGTGTCAGTAGTATCGAAAAAAACAGATGATTTTGCTGAGTGTAAAGACAATATAGACTTTAAATGTGTTAATAAATTATTAGATAACATATTCGAACAAGGGCAAGATAAAATAATGGCTGAATTTGCTCCTTTAGCTGAGTATTTACAAGTAGAAGATAAATAGTTTTATTATCCAAATATTAAGCTCACATAGAACTGTGAGCTTTTTTCATTTCTATCAAATTAACCTATAAATACCTATTGAAACTTAAAAAATCATAATTGAGAACTCAAAATCAGACTTCTTGCCGATAATGAACAACAAGCACGTTCACGTTTTACTGATGGGAATACCTTGTTATTAGTTGGCAGAATCAATCAACCCCCACTGAAAAACAACCGCACTTTAGCGGCTACTACTTCCCTTTCTGTATCTGCTGAAATGGAGGTGGCTCATGCTTAGTTATGATGCAATTCAAATCATTCTTCAAGACATAGTGAATAGTAACGGAGTAAGCGAGGAAACCTTAGAGAAGATCCAGACTGAAAGTGAATGCCTTTGTGGAACTATCGAATATGGATTGATGGAGTTAGGCGACATGATAAGCCGTTTAGGCTTCTTTGCTGAGAGTAAGCAAAACTTTGATCATCAAGCTATGAGCAATGACAATGTAAAACATATCGGAGCATTAATTCAGGCTAACGCATATTTTCTAAACACATTGCGCAATGTATCACTAGAAGCCACCTATTACCTTAACGGTGGAAATCAGGGGGCGAAATGATGAGTAACACTAAATTCCATTACACCCTTGTTTTTACCTATGACAACGGCGACCAGTTCACTGCAGGTCAATATTGTTCACTTAGAGACGCACTACAAGCCAAAATCAGAGCAAAAGCCGAGATTGGCGAAACAGATATTAGCGGCAGACGTTTAGAAACTATCACTGTTTTAGCGGAGGGCAAAAATGAAACCAACTAACTCAATGGCGCTTTCCACTAACACTAACCAATCAAAAATTGGATCGGTTAAAAATACGCAAGGAAACGAGCATAGAGAGACTAAAAATAGAAACTATCATTCAACCCGTTAGCCTTTGAGTACGCTCAGCTTTCCCGTCAATTTAAGCTAATTCATGATAGTAACCGTAAATGCCTTGAAGTTTATCCGGACGACTTCCACCACAAACTAAAAATGCGTGGGGAATGTGTTGATTTAGTGGAGCGGTTAAAAGGTGGTGGAAAGCTGTTTAATGAGCTGGCAAAAGCTACCAATTTAACAAAAGAACAGACCGCACTTTTAAAAGACTTCAATCAGGCAAACGACTTTTTTCAAAAGTAGTGGAGTAGATTGAGCAGTTACAGGACATTATATGGACTTAGATCTGGTTGGGTTTTAATATTGGCGGCAGAAAGGTTATCTACGCTAGTGAGCGACGATGGCAATTGAAGCCCGACAGTCCTAGCAAATTGATAACCTTTTGTTTTATTCCGATACAACAAAATGACTTAGACAGTCGTTTTTATTTGTTGGAATTCTCTTTTTATAATGTCAAAAAACTCTTATGCGGTGGTGGAAATGCGAAAGGAAAAGATGAATTGCGAAACAGATAGCAAGCCAACTTTGAATCTTGGATAGAAAACGGCGGAAAAGATGAATTGCGAAACAGATAGCTACCGAAACAGCCGATTTAATGCCGTGAAACATGGTGGGTATAGTACGGCTTTTCTCTCTTTGAGTAAGGAAGAATGGGAGCAAATTTTCGACCGGTTAAACCGTGGGAAAAAGCGCTTGCATGGGGTTAATTTTAAAAAGCCCTCGTGAGCTTAAAAATTGTGTGAAAAAATAGACAAAATAAACGATTAAAAAAATTTTAGTACTATAAATAGTACCATAATTAGATACAGTAAAAATTAAATCATTTAAAAACAATTATTTATACTATAAATTCAACTCCTACGATCTCCGCCAATCCATGTCATCCCGCATAAATCCACATAAACAACCCACCAAACAAACCCTGTATCTAAAAGGCTTTATTGTAATTTATCGTAAATCTACATAAGCTACTAGTAATCATTTTTTAGTTCTCCGTGCAGTTCCCCAGACGCGGAATTTTTAATTACTGCCTAATTTTTATATAAATAGGTTCTTTGCAAGGAACTAAAATAGAAATTAGAAAATCGAAGCGCAAATCGAAGGAATATACGCTTTCCGATAATGGCGGTCTTATTCTACGCATAAAGCCAACCAGGGCGAAGTTATGGATTTTTAATTACTATCACCCAATCACAAAGAAACGGGATAAATTAGGTTTAGGAAGCGACCCTGAATTATCCCTTGCTGATGTGCGCTACAAGCATGAAGAATATCGGCGCTTATTGGCAAATAATATCGACCCACGCACCTACGAAGCCCAAGCTAAACAAGAAAGCGCCGCCAAACAGAACCGCACTTACTGGCATTAATGCCTTCAAGCCATTAGAGCGTGCGGGGAAATTAGAGACCGTCAGGAAAATATTGAACAACGTAAATCATGTTATGCGTTACGCCTTGCACCGTGGCTTGATTGCCACCAACAACCTAGCCGAAATTCAACGGGAATTTGATAAACCGCGCGTAAAAGGCATGAACACCATAGAGCCTGACAAACTGACGGAATTTTTAGCGAAATTCTATCAAGCACAAGATGACGGCAGATTTTCTCTGTTGTCGTTTTATACCGTGATGTTGGCAGATAAAACAGATTTATTCACCCTTGAAGAAAGGTGCTCCTGAGGAAATAGCACCTCCACGGGGTTTCTGACGCGTAGAGACTGCCAATTTTTTCGCATTTCTAACCATCATCATCTTCCGGTTAAATCGCTTTTTTATAATGCCCAAAACCTCTTTTTTATAGCGTTCAGAAACCTCCCGATTACCCCAGCCAATAAACTAAAATAAAAAGCCTTTAAAACAAAAGTTTTAAAGGCTTTTTATTTCTTATAATACGGTGCGAACCTATGCGGAATTTCCTTATTTCACCGAAGACTTTACGCTAGCACCTGTTGCCGCTTGTGTTTTTTCATCCATTTTGACAGTGATATTATGATCTACTACTACATTCATGTTGATAGTAATGCCTTCTTTAGGCGTATCTAGCTGAATCGTTGGGGTACAAGCCACAAGCACAAAACAAAGCAATAAGCAAAAAAAGTGCGGTGATTTTTTCAGGTGTTTTTTCATTTTTCTAACTGCCGATAAAGTCGATGTTGTAATTTTTGTTCAAATTGCGAGCCGTAGTCTATCATGTCCCACAACTCAAACATATTTTCTCTATGCATATAATTTAAAGTTATCGGATGATGGCTTTGCTTAGTAGGATTAAACCCATTGATAGTCGCACGTAATGTCATTTGCCCATTGGGCGCTAAATCAATGGAAGCCTGAGAGCCGTTTAATTCCAATTCTTTAAGTAAATCCACTAAAATACCTTCTGTCCAACCACCTTTTTTTAAGCCATCCACAACACTCTCATTCACTTTAAGGTGTAATTTACCTACTTGCTCCAATTTACCATTACAAATCAAACACGTTTTATGTCCCAACCAAAAAGGAAATGTTGCATTTGCCCGCCCGTTTAAACTCAACTGATTATACTGCGCCATTTCTAGCACTTGTGCTAAGTCAATATTTTTAAAAGAAAGCAATGCCATTTGTCGCTGAGGAAAATTCAACTTATCTACTGTTAATTCTCCATCAAACAAACCTATTTTTACCTTACTTAAAGTTAACGGATGATGCTCTGAATAAGGATAAGTGCCGAATATATCAAACGTTCCATTATGTGTTGTCAGCGCCCCTATTCTCATATTTTTAACAGAAAAGTTAATCGGTTGGTTTGATTTAAGCTGTAATTTAAGGTTTTGATAATTCAAAGGAAAAGAAATATTAAGTCCCTCAATTTCACCATCCGGCATGGTGATTTTACCATGGTGTAAATTTAATATACCGGTCATGGCAATACCGCCACCATTAATAACAAAATCACTTTCGCCTTTAATACTGCCTTGGTGGATAATCCATTCCCATTGTCGCGGAAACAAGGATTGGAAAACTTTCGCAGATTGTTCCTTCCAACTAATTTTTCCGCTAAGCACGTTATTTTCATATGTTGCAAACAAATCTAACGGACCAAGTGAACCCGCTTTTAAATCGCCTGCAGCATTAAAGTGATCGATGCTTTTTCCATCAATCCCTAAACCAAAAACCGGTTTTTCAAACCGTCCACCATAGGCAAATTCAATCCAATCGGTTTTTGCTTGCATCAATCCTCGAATGTGTTTTTTTTCGTAATTCCAACGTAAACAATCTTTCAGCTCTAAAGAAAGAGGTGCCATTTTGACGCCATCAATACTCACTTTTCCAGAATGCACAAAAAGTTGGTTAAGCTCAATATGATCCCCCTCCCAAAAACCAATACCTTTCATATTTACCGGTGTTTTTAAAGATTTCCACAGAGCATCACCTTCAATTGTCCAATCCCAACGATTTGCTGCCTGCAATTCAGCTACGCGAAGTTTTTGTCGCTCATCACGCAATTCAAAAATTGTTTTAATACCGGCAATAAACTCATGGGCCAACCCATCTAATTTCAAATCCAATTGTTCAAATTGTGGTGTAAATCCTTGTAACGTTGCTTGCAATCGCCCTTCTAAGCCATATCGCCCAATTAGAACATCATCTAAAGGTACGCGCACATGGATTTTTGAGTCAGACTGTAAATTATCCATTTTAAAAATAGAGCCGGGGTAAAAACGCAATAAAGGCAAATCAAAGTCACCACCAATATGATATTTCAAGTTCGTTTGCGCCACTGTATTGTTATAACGTAAATCCCCCCGAGTCATCATCTCAAAGAAAAGAGAATTTTTATTTTCACCGCCGCCTATCTCTCCATTTTTGCCCGAAATGACAATTTCTCCTTTACCTTGTTCGCCAAAGGTTTGCAATATAACATTTAAATCTAAGCCTAAAGGTAACCAACCTTCTTTGGGTTTACGAACAGCCAACCCTAAGAAGCCTTTTATCGGCTGATATCCATCAAACGTCCAATAAAAAGTCCCCCAAGAAATATCCAATCCGCTCTCCGTAAAAGTAAAAGGAACATCAAGCAAAGGAGCATTTCGAGTTAAATCTTGCGCGGTTATTTTTCCCTCAACCCCATTCCAAACAAATTGAAAATGTCCTTTTTCTACCGTCCATTGCGAATTCTGCCAATCCAGAATAATGTCCCCCTGTGAAGGCGGCTGCCATAATTCATCATTAAGTTGCAATGTGAAATTTAAATGATAGTTCTCTGTGGTAGAGGGATGAAAATCTGTTTGTCCATGCCATTGAAAGGAGGAATGTTGACGAACAAGAGTAGAATGATGTTGTAATAGCAATCCTGCATTCGTTCTAGTATTAGCATGAAGCTTCAGTTGTTCACCATCATAATGCGCGGTTACTGACATATCAGAGGAAATCAATTGATGTAACATTGGTTGTTGTATTTCATCCAGCCCTTTAATACGTAAATGTTCAATAACCAATTCACTATCAGGAATCATGTCAAAAAGTGCGGTCAATTTTGGCGGTGTTTTTGTCTCTTCACTCACAGGCAAATAGTCAAAACAAGCATAATCCAGTACCGCACTTTCCACCTCAAGACGAGGCGGCCACCAATTCAAACGAACATTTTGTAACGTAGCAAGCGTGCATTCTGAGGTAGCCAACTGTAATTCAGAAAGTTGTAGTTCACTACTTTGCATCAGCCATTGATCTGAAAGCTGTAAACGGTATTCAGGCAATAAAAAATGGTTAGCCATTTGTTCCACCTGTTTGGGCGTCAACCACCATGGCAGAGAACACACCCCAACCACTAACACAAATAAAGCAAACAAGGCATATCGCCACCATTTTTTCATTACAACCTCATATAACATTTTAATAGCCACGCAGGCGAAAACACTGTTCTCAACACATTCTAACGGAATATTGCAACGAAAAACACGGTAAAAACCCACCGCACTTTCTCCCTCTTTTTCTTCATACCCATAATAAAAAGCACAAAGATTATTCTCACTTACAGCAAAACCTTAGAAACGTTAAATGGATCACGTTCATTAAATTTATTTTAGTTATAATTGTTGAATTATTTTTCTAAGGAGGAAATACAAATGGAAGCAAAACAAATTGCACATTATATTGATCACACTGCACTAACCGCGGAAAAGAGCGAAACAGATATTTTGAAACTTTGTAAGGAAGCTATTGCCCACCAATTCTTTTCTGTATGCATTAATTCCGACTACATTCCTTTAGCAAAACAAAAATTAGCGCATTCCAACGTAAAAATCTGTACGGTTGTAGGATTTCCGCTAGGTGCCAATTTAACTTCAGTAAAAGCGTTTGAAACAGAACAGGCCATTGCTGCCGGCGCAAATGAAATTGATATGGTAATTAACGTTGGCTGGATTAAATCGGGAAAATGGCAAGCTGTAAAAGAAGATATTCAAGGTGTTCTTAATGCCTGTCATGGCGTACCACTAAAAGTAATTCTGGAAACTTGCTTGCTTACCAAAGAAGAAATTGTCCATGCTTGTGAAATTTGTAAAGCATTGCAAGTGGCTTTTGTTAAAACCTCTACTGGCTTCAACAAAGGCGGAGCTACCGTAGAAGATGTTGCACTAATGAAACAAACTGTAGGCAATATTGGTGTTAAAGCCTCCGGTGGTATTCGTGATACACAAACAGCATTAGCCATGATAAATGCTGGCGCAACTCGTATTGGGGCCAGTGCGGGTATTGCTATCGTAAACGGATTAAAAGATACAGATACTGGTTATTAAGTGAAAATAAAAAATCTGCATTCTAAATAACGAAGCAATTCGATTCTAGAATGCAGATTTAATACAGGTTTTAAAGTACGGTGAAATTAGCGTTTAGATTTCACTAACTTCTCAGTAAGTTCGTAAGCACGAAGTTTTGCCAATTCTTTAGAAAGTTTAGACATTAACAATTCGTAATCAGCATCATGGTGATGTTGACGAATGTTTTCTTCCGCACGTTTCTTAGCAGCAAGAATACGCTCGCTATCAAGCTCTTGACCACGAATTGCTACATCCGCAAGAACAGTAACAATTGTTGGTTGAACTTCTAAAAAACCGCCGGAAACATAGATAACTTCTTCATTATCATTTTCTAAAGTAAATTTAACAATACCTGGCTTGATTGCTGTTAATAAAGGGGTGTGCCCTGGTAAAACACCAAGCTCACCCTCAATACCTGTTGCTTGAACACTTTTCACATTACCGGAAAAGATTTTTTGTTCTGCACTTACGACTGTTAAATTAAATGTTGCCATGTTTTTCTCCTTCAAGTTTGATATGCATCAGCTTGAAGTGATTACATATTTTTGGCTTTTTCTAGCGCTTCGTCAATTGAACCAACCATGTAGAACGCTTGTTCCGGAACATGATCGTATTCGCCGTTTAAAATACCTTTAAAGCCACGAATGGTTTCTTTTAACGGAACGTATTTACCTGGTGTACCATTAAATACTTCAGCAACGAAGAACGGTTGTGATAAGAAACGTTCGATCTTACGCGCACGCGCTACAACCAATTTATCTTCTTCAGATAATTCATCCATACCAAGAATCGCAATAATGTCTTTCAATTCTTTATAACGTTGTAAGATACCTTGTACGCCACGAGCAACATCATAATGCTCTTGACCAACAACTAATGGGTCTAATTGACGAGATGTAGAATCTAATGGGTCAACCGCAGGATAAATACCTAAAGACGCAATTTGACGACTCAATACAACGGTTGAGTCTAAGTGCGCAAAGGTTGTTGCCGGAGATGGGTCAGTCAAGTCATCCGCAGGCACGTAAACCGCTTGTACGGACGTGATAGAACCTGTTTTAGTTGAAGTAATACGCTCTTGTAATACACCCATTTCCTCAGCAAGGGTCGGTTGGTAACCTACCGCTGATGGCATACGACCTAAAAGCGCAGATACTTCCGTACCAGCAAGAGTATAACGATAGATATTATCCACGAAGAATAATACATCACGACCTTCATCACGGAATTTTTCCGCCATAGTTAAACCGGTTAACGCAACACGTAAACGGTTACCCGGTGGCTCATTCATTTGTCCGTAAACCAAAGATACTTTATCCAATACGTTGGAATCTTTCATTTCATGGTAGAAGTCATTACCTTCACGGGTACGCTCACCTACACCTGCGAATACGGAGTAACCTGAGTGCTCAATCGCAATATTACGGATTAATTCCATCATATTCACGGTTTTACCTACACCCGCACCACCGAATAAACCAACTTTCCCCCCTTTTGCAAACGGGCAAATTAAGTCGATAACTTTGATACCGGTTTCTAATAATTCGGTACTGTTTGATTGTTCTTCGTAGCTTGGTGCAGAACGGTGAATAGACCAACGTTCTTCTTCGCCAATCGGTCCTTGTTCATCAATTGGGTCTCCCAACACATTCATAATTCGACCAAGGGTTTTTGTACCTACCGGTACTTGAATCGGATCGTTTGTGTTTTCTACTTTCAAACCACGTTTTAAACCGTCGGAAGCACCTAATGCGATACAACGTACCACACCGCCACCTAATTGTTGTTGAACTTCAAGGGTCAAACCTGTTTCAACATTTAATGCATCATAAACTTTTGGTACTGCATCTTGTGGAAATTCGACGTCAATCACCGCACCGATGATTTGTACAATTTTACCTGTCGCCATTACCGTTCCTCTTCTATTAAATCGCAGCCGCACCGGCAACGATTTCATTTAATTCATTTGTGATACTTGCTTGACGAGCTTTGTTATACACCAACCGCAGGTCGTTAATTAAATTGCCTGCGTTATCTGTTGCTGCTTTCATCGCTACCATTCGAGCCGCTTGTTCTGAAGCTAAATTATCTACAACCGCTTGATAAACTTGAGATTCTAAATAACGAACTAAAAGGCTGTCTAATAACACTTTTGGTTCAGGTTCGTAAATATAATCCCATGCCTGTTGTCTTTCGATTAAGTGATCGTTTTCCATTTCCGGTAAAGGAACTAATTGTTGTACAACCGGTTTTTGCGACATCGTATTAATGAATTTATTGTATGCAATATAAATTGCATCAATTTCTCCATTACGATAAGCATCAAACATGGTATTTGCTACACCAATTAATTCTTCTAAAGAAGGGTTATCACCCAAACCAGAAAGTTGGCTTTTTACCTTAAAACCAAGGGAACGGAAAAAACTAATCCCTTTAGAACCAATCAAGCCAAGCTCAGTTGTTGCATTTTGTGATTTCCAATCTTTAATTTGGTTAAGTGTGGTTTTAAACAAATTCACGTTTAAACCACCACACATTCCACGATCAGTAGAAATAACTAAAATACCAACTTTTTTTACATCCCGTTCAACCAAGAACGGGTGTTTATAACCGATACTTGCTTTAGACACATGGCTGATAACACTACGGATAGTTTCAGAATACGGACGAGATGCCGCCATACGGTCCTGCGTTTTACGCATTTTCGAGGTTGCAACCATTTCCATTGCCTTAGTAATTTTCTGCGTACTTTGTACGCTGGCAATTTTGGTTTTTATCTCTTTTGCACCTGCCATCTTATTTCTCCGTTACTACCAAGCACTATTAGCTTTGAAACTATCTAAAATACCTTTTAATGTATCTTTGATTTCATCATTATAGTTACCGGTTTTAGTAAGCTCTTGCATAAACTCGGCATAATTACGATTTGCATAATCTAGAAGTGCGGTTTCAAAACTTGCAATTTTAGATAACTCAACATCGTTTAAATAACCAAATTCAACCGCAAATAACACTACTGCTTGCTCAGCAACAGAAAGCGGAGAAAATTGTTTTTGTTTCAACAATTCGGTTACTTTTTCACCATGAGAAAGTTGTTTACGAGTTGCATCATCAAGATCTGAAGCAAACTGAGCAAATGCCGCTAATTCACGATATTGTGCAAGTGCAGTACGAATACCACCCGCAAGTTTCTTAATAACTTTAGTTTGTGCAGAACCACCTACACGAGAAACAGAAATACCTGGGTTCACCGCAGGACGAATACCTGAGTTAAACAAGTTAGATTCTAAGAAAATCTGACCATCGGTAATAGAAATCACGTTAGTAGGAACGAATGCAGAAACATCACCCGCTTGAGTTTCAATAATTGGAAGAGCAGTTAAAGAACCGGTTTTTCCTTTTACTTCACCTTTGGTGAATTTTTCTACGTATTCTTCATTTACACGAGAAGCACGTTCAAGCAAACGTGAGTGTAAGTAGAATACGTCACCAGGATATGCTTCACGACCTGGCGGACGACGTAATAATAAGGAAATTTGACGATAAGCAACTGCTTGTTTGGAAAGATCGTCATAAACGATTAACGCATCTTCACCACGATCACGGAAATATTCACCCATTGCACAACCGGCATAAGGCGCTAAATATTGCAATGCAGCAGATTCAGATGCAGACGCAGCAACGACGACAGTGTTAGCTAGTGCGCCATGTTCTTCTAATTTACGTACTACGTTAGCAATAGTTGATGCTTTTTGACCAATCGCAACATAGATACATTTAATACCTGAGTTACGTTGGTTAATGATGGCATCAATCGCTAATGCTGTTTTACCGGTTTGACGGTCACCGATAATCAATTCACGTTGACCACGACCGATTGGTACCATGGAGTCAACCGCTTTATAACCGGTTTGTACAGGTTGATCAACGGATTTACGTTCAATTACACCTGGGGCGATAACTTCAACCGGAGAGAAACCGTCATTTTCAATTTCACCTTTACCATCAATTGGTTGACCAAGCGTGTTTACAACACGACCTAATAAACCGCGACCAACCGGTACTTCAAGAATACGGCCAGTACATTGAACTTCCATTCCTTCAGCAAGATCTGCATAAGGTCCCATTACCACAGCACCAACAGAATCTCTTTCTAAGTTTAATGCCATCGCGTAACGATTACCTGGAAGTGCAATCATCTCCCCTTGCATTACTTCGCTTAACCCATGAATACGAATAATACCATCGCTTACAGAAACGATTGTACCCGTATTACGCGCTTCACTTTCTACATTAAACTGGGCAATGCGTTTTTTTATTAATTCACTAATTTCAGTTGAATTTAGTTGCATTTTCTAATCCTCTTATAATTGCAACTCATTTGCTAAACGAGCAAGTTGTCCACGACTACTTCCGTCAATCACAAAATCTTCTGTACGAATGATAACGCCAGCAATGAGCGAGCTATCAACGTTGCAATTTAACTTAACTTTTTGGGCTAATCTTTTTTCCATTGCGGCAGCAATTTTTTCTTGTTGCATGGCGCTTAATGGTTGAGCCGATGTTACTTTAACTTCCGCAATAGCCTTATATTCTTCAACATAATGTTGAAATTCCTTAAAAACTTGCGGAAGGGCAGTTAAACGCTTATTTTCAGCCATTAACCGAACTAAGTTTTGCCCATATTGATCTAATTGTTCACCACAAATTGAGATCACCGTATCTGCTAGTTTTTGAGCTGAAAAAGAACTTGTTAAGTAACTTTGCATTGCTTCGTTTTTCACTAACTCAGCAAGAAAACCTAACATTTCATTCCATTTTTCCACCGCACTTTTGTCAGATGTACTTTGTTCAACGGCAAAATCAAACGCTGCTTTAGCATAAGGGCGAGCTATGGTAGTTAATTCTGACATAAGCTCAACCTTCTTATAGTTCTGCAACTAATTTATCAATAATGTCATTGTTGGCTGCTTCATCCACAGTACGTCCAACAATTTTTTCAGCACCTGCAATAGCCAAAGACGCAACTTTAATACGTAATTCTTCTTGAACACGTTTGCGCTCAGCTTCAACTTCTGCATAGCCTTGTTCAATAATTTTAGCTTTAAGTTCTTCGGCTTCTGCCTTCACTTCGTCTAAAACTTCATTGCGACGTTTATTGGCTAAATCTAAAATTTCTTGGGCTTGAATTTTTGCTTGAGAAATTTCTTTTTCAACAAGCACTTTTGTATCTGCTTGTTCTTTTTTCGCCGCTTCAGCAGAAGCTAAAGCATTCGCAATTTGGCTTTGACGTTTTTCAATTGCATTAATAATTGGTGGCCAAACAAATTTCATGCAGAACCACACGAAAATTGCGAATGCAATAAGTTGACCAATCAATGTTGCATTTAAATTCACAACGTCCTCCTTAATCTGCTTGTTTTACGTTGATAAGCAAATAAGGTGATTATTGTAATAAACCGATGAATGGGTTTGCGAAAATGAAAAGTAAAGAAATACCAACAGCAATCATCGCAATCGCATCCAATAAACCTGCAACGATAAACATTTTAGTTAATAGGCTAGATGCAAGCTCAGGTTGACGGGCAGAAGATTCTAAGAATTTACCACCTAAGATAGCAAAGCCGATAGCTGTACCTAATGCAGCGAATGCAAGAAGGATTGATGCACCGATAATTGTAGCTGTAATTACAGTTTCCATAATGTTCTCCAATAGAAGTTAAGTTTAGCCCTAGAGCTGGTTAATAAAAAAATAAAATTAATGATCTGCTTTGTTATAAGCAATACTCAAATAAACAACCGTCAACATCATAAAGATGAATGCTTGTAACGTAATAACCAAAATATGGAAAATAGCCCAAGCGAGGTGTAACGGGATTCCCAATGCTGCAAGTGCCATATCCGCAGAATACATCACAGCGATAAGAATAAAGATCAATTCCCCTGCATACATATTACCGAACAAACGGAAAGCGAGAGAAATCGGTTTAGCCAGTAAAGTTACCGTTTCAAGAATAAAGTTAACCGGAATAAACGCCCAATGATTAAATGGGTGTAACGTATATTCCTTAACCAATCCGCCAAAACCTTTAGATTTTACTGTATAGAAAAGAATCAGGAAGAATACACAGATTGACATACCTAGTGTCGCACTAATATCCGCTGTTGGCACAGCTCTCAAATAGTGAATACCAAATAAACCTGCAAATTGCGGAAGAAAATCCACCGGGATTAAGTCGATGGCATTCATGATGAATACCCAGCAAAAAATGGTTAACGCCAATGGCGCAACAACATTACGTGGACCATGGAAGTTCTCTTTTACGATACCATTAATCCATTCCACTAAAATTTCGACCAAACATTGCATTTTGCTTGGCACGCCCGGCGTTGCTTTTTTCGCAACGCGTGAAAAAATGAAAAGGAAAATAATGGCTGATACGATAGAGAAAAATAAGGTATCTACATGAATATTCCAAAAACCATCACCACTTTTTAAAAATGATAAATGGTGACTGATATATTCAGAGGTTGTTTGTCCAGACATAGTAACCCTTTATAAAAAATTAAGACCTATTAAGCAAAAATGGAATAAGATTATTCAACATTAATGCCATAAAAAAACCTATAAAAAATAGAATAAATTCTTTTATAACCAACCATTTAAATGCTACAGCGATAAGAATAATTGTTAAGATAAATTTAACAAATTCCCCACGATAAAGTGCGGTCAGTTTTGTTGATAAATGTTGTTTGCGATAAAAAACCACATAAACAAAAAAACAAAAAGGTAAAAAAGCACAGAGAAATCCTAAACTAAAATCAACCGCACTTTTTCTATTCCAGAAAGCTAACAACACACTCAAAATGAGGATGATACCAATCTCTATTAGTATCGTTTTTTTATAACGATTTTTAGTCTGCGTTAAAACTCTGGACATTATTTTACTTTTTATATGCAAAAACTGGCTAATTATACCTTTGAACTAAAGAGATTCAACATAAAACAGTAAAAAAAGTGTTAAATAAATCACACTTTAAACAAATCATCACAAAATGACGAGATGCCGCTCCCCGGTTAGTTCGGGAACCTCTAATTTAATGACATTTTTCACCTTAAATTGAGGATTTAATTCTTTCACTTCTTCTTCGTGATAAAGACCCTTTAGCGCATAAAATAATCCATCCGATTTAGGTAAATGATGACACCACTCCGTCATGTCTTTCAAGGAAGCAAAAGCACGACTTAACACGCCATCAAATTGATGATCGGGATGATAATCTTCTACTCGGCTTAGTACTGGTTCTACATTAGTTAGCCCCAACTCACGAATAGCATTACGAATAAAACTAATACGTTTACCTAAACTATCCAGCAATACAAAATGCTTTTCAGGGTTAACAATCGCTAAAGGCAGTCCAGGCAACCCCGGGCCGGTGCCGACATCAATAAAACGGTTACCTTGTAAATAAGGGCTAACCACAATACTGTCTAAAATATGTTTAACCAACATTTCTTGCGGATCACGCACAGAAGTCAAGTTATATGCCTTATTCCATTTATCGATCAATAAAACCAACTTAACTAATTGTTGTTGCTGTTGTTCAGTCACAGAAAGTGCGGTCTGTTTTAGCAACGTTTTTAGTTTATCCGCCAACTGAATCTCTAAATTAGTCATTACTCACCACGTTTCAACATGCCTTGCTTTTTCAAATTCACCAAAATAATGGAAATCGCCGCAGGCGTAATACCGGAAATACGGCTGGCTTGTCCAATAGATACCGGACGGTGTTGTTCCAATTTAAAGCGAACTTCATTGGATAATCCGGCAACTTTAGAATAATCAAAATTCGGCGGTATTGCTGTATTTTCGTGACGTTTTTGTTTTTCGATTTCGTCTTGCTGATGTTCAATATACCCTTGATATTTAATCGCAATTTCCACTTGTTCAATCGCTTCTTTATCGGCCATCGGCGGCTGAAACGGCGTAAGTGCGGTCAAAATTTGATAATTTATTTCCGGACGACGCAATAAATCTTCACCACTGGCTTCACGCACCAACGGACTACCCAATACCTGGTTGGCTTCTTCTAAATATTCTGAACGCGGATGTAACCAAATACTACGTAAACGCTGACGTTCTTGTTCAATGTTTTCCATTTTCTGATTGAAACGTGCCCAACGGGCTTCATCAATTAACCCTAATTCATGGGCAATCGGTGTCAAACGAATGTCGGCATTATCTTCACGCAATAGCAAACGATATTCCGCTCGGGACGTGAATACGCGATAAGGTTCTTTGGTGCCAAGCGTGCAAAGATCATCCACCAACACACCCATGTAAGCCTGGTCACGGCGTGGAAACCAAGCTTCTTTTTCCTGCACATAAAGACCGGCGTTAATTCCCGCTAACAACCCTTGAGAGGCGGCCTCTTCATAACCGGTCGTCCCGTTAATTTGACCGGCAAAGAATAAACCTTGAATGGATTTGGTTTCTAACGTTGGTTTTAAATCACGTGGGTCAAAATAATCATATTCAATGGCATAACCGGGCTTAATAATGCGCGCATTTTCCAACCCTTTCATGGAGTTCACAATGCCCATTTGCACGTCAAATGGCAAACTGGTGGAAATCCCGTTCGGATAAATTTCATTTGTGGTTAAACCTTCCGGTTCTAAATAAATTTGATGCGAATTACGATCAGCAAAACGCATCACTTTATCTTCGATAGATGGGCAATAACGCGGACCAATTCCTTCGATAACGCCTGTGTACATAGGGCTGCGATCTAAATTATTACGGATCACTTCGTGCGTTTTTTCATTTGTATGTGTAATAAAACAGGGAATTTGGCGAGGATGCTGATCAACGGATCCCATAAAAGAAAATACCGGCAACTCTGCATCGCCATGTTGTTTAGCAAGCACGGAAAAATCAATGGTACGTGCATCAATACGTGGGGGTGTTCCGGTTTTTAAACGATCTACACGTAAACCAAGATCTCTTAAACGATGAGAGAGAGTAACAGAAGCCGGATCCCCCGCACGTCCCCCTTCGTAATTTTCTAAACCAATGTGGATCTTACCGGCTAAGAACGTGCCGGCAGTTAAAATTACTGATTTAGCATGAAATTTCAGTCCCATTTTCGTCACGACACCGGTAGCACGATCTTGCTCTACTAAAATATCGCTGACTTCTTGTTGGAAAATATCTAAATTAGGTTGATTTTCAAGGGCTATTCTTACAGCCTGACGATACAACACACGATCTGCCTGTGCACGTGTTGCCCGTACAGCAGGACCTTTACTGCTATTCAGTGTACGAAATTGAATTCCCGCCTGATCTGCCGCTGTTGCCATTAAACCGCCCATGGAATCAATTTCCCTTACTAAATGGCCTTTTCCTATTCCGCCAATTGCCGGATTACAAGACATTTGTCCTAAGGTATCTACATTATGCGTAAGTAATAGGGTTTTTAATCCCATACGAGCAGGCGCCAATGCGGCTTCAGTCCCTGCATGACCGCCACCGATCACGATGACATCATAGGTTTCAGTGTAAAACATGATTATGAATGATCTCTATTTTGAATGAGGTACGGATCTTTTGATCCTTTAAAAAAATTGGTCGCTATTTTACTGAAAATCTTGTTTTGTTAAAAGGTCAGTTTCATTGAAAGAGAAAGAGAGATCGTAAAAAGGATCTCTTGCTAATAAGAGTAAGATCTTTATATAAAGATCTATTTTATTATTACTATTATTAGGATCGCTGAATAACTTGAATAAGATCTTTTTTATGTTGTAAATGAAGAAAATAGATCATTTTTAAAACTGTTAAGATCGTACAGATCCTACATATCAATTCTTGTGTATAACTTCGTGTTTTATCCACAATATGATCTTTTGAAAAAGTTACTCATGTTATAAAAACAGATTTCTCACAATTTTATGTTAAGTTATCCACAAGTGTTTTTTCTTATTAATTGATTTTATGAAAACTAAATTGATGAAATTTTATTCGTAAAATTAGGCAACCAGTCCTCTGCGTATTGTTCTTGGTCGGTTTCTGTTAAGACGTCAATCCGCAAAGCGTCGGTAATTTTGACCGCACTTTTTGCCAATAAATGTTGTTCTACCGTATCCACGGCAAAGCAAAAGGTGTCGTAATCGGAATTTCCTAAACCGATCACCGCAAATTTCAACGTTGAAAGATCTATATTACTTGTATCAAGAGTTTCAAATAAAGGTTTGAGGTTATCCGGCAGTTCTCCCGCGCCATGGGTAGAGGTTACCACCAACCATAATTTTTCATTGATAACCTCATTCAATGTAGGGCCATGATGTAATTCGGTACTGAAACCCTGTTGTTGTAATAGATTTTCTAAGTGTTCGGCAACATATTCGGCACTGCCTAAGGTGCTGCCGGTGATTAAGCAAATTTTAGGTTGCATTTTTTTCTCCAAAAAAAGAAGGCTTAGATTAACTAAGCCTTTGTTTTTTATTAATCGATTAGATACCGTCAGTCATACCTATGATAGAACGTAAACGCTCTTGAATATTTTGCTGTTCGTTTCTTAACTGTTCGTTTTCACCACGTAATGCATCGTTTTCTTGTTGTGATTTGTTGTTTTTTTCTTTTAATTCTTCAACTTCTAATTGAAGTAATTGAATGGTTTCAACAGTTTGCTTAATTTTGTTTTCTAATTGATCTAATACTTCAAATGACATGGTAATTTCCTCTAAAACAAATGGATAAAAGTGGCTTTATTCTACCTAGTTAATTGGTTTTATAAAAGTGGAGAATCAAATAATCTTTGAATTAATTACCCCTTAGAAAATTTCTTGATGTTTTTGGTATGCAAACGTTTGCTTAGTGATAAAATAAGCCGATTTTTTACTTCTCATTTTTAAGGAATTTCCATGAACAGATCATTAGCCATTGAGTTTTCAAGAGTAACAGAAGTAGCGGCATTAGCGGGTTTTGCTTGGTTAGGTCGCGGTGATAAAAATTCGGCTGATGATGCCGCCGTGAAAGCGATGCGTTATATGTTGAATTTAGTCCATATGGATGCAGAAGTCGTTATTGGAGAAGGTGAAATTGATCGAGCACCAATGCTGTATATTGGTGAAAAAGTGGGATCCGGCATGGGTGAGTTAGTGTCGATTGCTGTTGATCCAATTGATGGCACACGTATGACGGCAATGGGGCAAACTAATGCCATTTCCGTATTGGCGGCAGGGGGGAAAAATACTTTTTTAAAAGCGCCTGATATGTATATGGAAAAAATGGTAGTTGGCCCAGAAGCAAAAGGCATTATCGATTTAAATTTACCGCTTGAACAAAACTTGCGTCGAGTCGCCTCTAAATTAGGTAAATTATTATCTGACTTAACGGTAACCATTTTAGATAAACCACGTCATAAAGACGTCATTGATAAAATGCATCAATTAGGCGTACGTGTATTTACTATTCCAGATGGTGATATTGCGGCATCGGTATTATGTTGTTTACCGGAAGCGGAAATTGACATGGTGTATGGTATTGGCGGTGCACCGGAAGGGGTTATTGCGGCGGCGGCAATTCGAGCTTTAGGGGGGGATATGCAATCCCGTTTATTACCAAGAAATGTCGTTAAAGGGGAAACACCGGAAAATAATGCGTTGGCAGCAGAAGAAATACGTCGTTGTGAAGAAATGGGTGTTCAAGTAAATACGGTATTACAGCTTGAACAATTAGTGCGTGACGACAATTTAGTTTTTGCGGCCACCGGAATTACTAATGGTGACCTATTAAAAGGTATTCATCGTAAAGGCAATCTGGCAACCACGGAAACCTTATTAATTCGAGGAAAATCCAGAACAATTCGCCGTATTCAATCCACCCATTATTTAGACCGGAAAGACACCGCACTTTCACGTTTAATCGGCGCTTAACAAACGTTAAAGAGCGGTCACTTTTGAAGATGTTTTAGGCTCAACCTTGAGATCCTTGTTGAGCCTAAATATTCAATTCCATTCCTAAATCAATAAAATTTTGGTTCATTTCAAATGCCGGTTTGGCGTCTTTATCTTTTCCTATAATTCGTGCTGGTACGCCTGCGGCGGTGGCATAGTCGGGGATAGGTTGTAATACAACAGAATTCGCGCCGATTTTGGCGTATTTACCCACTTCAATATTGCCCAAAATTTTTGCACCCGCACCAATCATCACGCCTTCACGAATTTTTGGATGACGATCACCACATTCTTTTCCGGTACCTCCTAGGGTGACACCTTGTAGAATAGACACGTTATTTTCAATCACGGAGGTTTCGCCGACAACAATACCGGTGGCATGGTCGAACATAATGCCATGGCCTATTTTGGCAGCAGGGTGAATGTCCACGTCAAACGCAACGGAAATTTGGTTTTGCAAATAAATAGCTAGTGCTTTGCGGTTTTGTTGCCATAAATGATGGGTAATACGATAACTTTGAATAGCGTGAAACCCTTTTAAATAAAGCAAAGGGGTTGACCAAAGTTCTACCGCCGGATCTCGTTGACGAACGGCTTGAATATCAAAAGCGGCACATTCAATAATGCTTGGTTTTTCCTGATAGGTTTCTTCGATAATTTCGCGTAGTGCAATAGCCGGCATAATCGTGTTAGCTAATTTGTTGGCTAAAATGTAACTTAATGCACTGCCTAAATTATGATGTTTTAAAATCGTTGAATGGAAAAAACTGGCAAGCATAGGTTCGTTATCCACTAACTCTTTTGCTTCCTGACGAATATTTTGCCAAACCGTTGATGACATGGATTATTCCTCTTTACGTTCTCTACCTAATAAACTCAATGCGGCTTCTTTCGCATTTTTGCCACAGAACAGGACTTGGTAAATTTGTTCAGTGATAGGCATTTCAATGCCGTGTCGTTGTGCAAGTAAATGGGCTTCCTTAGTATTATAGAAACCTTCTACTACTTGACCGATATTATCCATTGCTGTTTGAGCGGAAAAACCTTGCCCTAACATCATACCGAAACGACGGTTACGGGACTGGTTATCCGTACAGGTTAAAACGAGATCACCTAAGCCGGACATACCCATAAAAGTATTTGGATTTGCGCCTAGAGCGATACCTAAACGAGATATTTCGGCAATACCGCGCGTGATAAGTGCTGTTCTAGCATTTGCGCCAAATCCCATGCCGTCGGACATTCCTGCGCCAATGGCAATGACGTTTTTAATGGCACCGCCAAGTTGTACACCAAGCATATCGTTATTAATGTAAACGCGAAAATGTTTGCTGCAATGAATGCGCGCTTGAAATTGCAATGCAAATTCTTCATCGTTGGAAGCTAAGGTAATTGCTGTCGGGAGACCTGAAGCCAATTCTTTGGCAAAGGTTGGACCGGAAAGCACCGCTAAAGGATAGTGGTTGCCTAATTTTTCTTTAATAACGTCTTCCAACAAACGACCGGTATCTCTTTCTAAGCCTTTTGTAGCCCAAACAATACGGCTATCAGGACGTAAGTGCGGTCGAATTTGATCGAGAATTTCACCAAAACAATGACTGGGAACAGCTAATAATAAATCGCGTGAAGCTTGAATGGCTTTGGCTAAATCCGTTTCTATTTGTAACGAATCGGGAAAAACAATCTCTGGTAAAAATTCTGTATTTTGTCGCTCGCTATCAAGTTTTTGCATTTTTGTCGGATTATGTCCCCAAAGACGGGTTAAATGTCCATTGCGGGAAAATGCGATAGCCAAGGCGGTACCAAAAGAACCGGCGCCTAATACGGTAATAGAAGAATGAGTTAAGGTCGTATTCATCATTGACTCCTTGACGGATAAAAATGAGAGTAACGAAAAAATAGAACCCACTTTATCAAAAGTGGGTTTTTTGAGATTAATTTGCTTTTGCTTGCTCGGCAGATTCTTGCTCTTGTTGTTGACGTTGTAAATATTCAACAAACAAAGCATCGAAGTTAACCGGAGAAAGATTTAATGCAGGGAAAGTGCCACGGTTGACTAAGTTGGAAACCAATTCACGGGCGTAAGGGAATAACATATTTGGGCATTGAGCAGTTAAGCAATGTGCCATTTGCATATCTTCTAAACCGCTAATGGTAAATACACCGGCTTGTTTTACTTCACAAATAAAAGCCACATCGCCGGAATCTTCCAAAGTGGTTTCAACGGAAATATTTAAACAAACTTCGTATAAATCATCGGCTAATTTAACGGTTTCAGTAGATAAATCAAAAGCCAGTTTTGGTTTCCACTCTTGATTGAAAATGTGTGGCAAATTAGGTGCTTCAAAAGAAACGTCTTTGACATAAATACGTTGAATTTGAAGTACTGCTTGGACTTCTTGTTCCTCGTTGTTTACAACATCTTTGTTTTCTTCGGTCATTTTTGTGTCCTTATTTATTTTTTAACTAAAGGTAAATTTGCTGCTCGCCAGCCTGCAATGCCTTCTTTCAAGGAATAAACGTGACTAAATCCTTGTTTTGCCAAAATTTCAGCAGAAGAAGCGGAAGTCACACCGTTGGCACAAACTAAAATAACAGGCGTTTCTTTATGTTGTTCGATTTTACCAACATTGTGATTTTTTATTTCGGTAGGAAGCAGGTTTAAACTGTTAATGATATGGCCTTTATTAAAGTCATCCATTGAGCGTAAATCAATAATAACAGCATTTTGGTTGTTGATTAACGCAATGGCTTCAGTATTTTCAATCACTTTCGTTTTGCTGGTGGCTGATTTGATGAAGTGGTAGATAACCATTAGAAAAATAGCCACCCAAGCAACAACAATTAAAGAATGATTTTTGGCAAATTCAATTGCCATTGGCATAAATTCTTCCATATATTTCTCAATAATTAGGTTTAAAAATAAGGGCTCAAGTATAACTTTACTTTGACTATTTATCAAAAGTTATTGTTTCTACGGAGAATGTTGATTTTGTTGAAATAACCATCAAAATTTTGTTTAAAACCTGATATGGATCATAATTTAATGAAAACATTCAAAATCAGCCATACTCAGTGTTACAACATTCTTATATAATTAAGCTGAATTTTGGGCTGTTAAATCCCGATTGCCTTGGGAAGGCATCTCTATCAAAATATAACTGAGTATAATTTCTTATACGTTACACAGATTTTATTTTCATTCTCTAAGGAGGCAGTATGTCTGCTATGTTTTTACTTCAATTCGCCATCGTGTTGCTCTGTATTTTGGTCGGTGCACGTGTTGGCGGTATCGGTTTGGGTGTTTTTGGCGGCTTGGGGCTTGCTATTTTGTCTTTCGGTTTTGGTTTAAAACCGGCAGGTTTGCCAATTGACGTGATGTTTATGATTATGGCAGTAGTTTCTGCGGCAGCAGCAATGCAAGCATCAGGTGGTTTAGATTACATGATCAAAATTGCGACAAATATTTTACGTCGCAATCCAAAACATATTACATTTATCGCCCCTGCAGTGACTTGGACCTTTACGCTATTAGCCGGTACGGGCCACGTTGCCTATTCTGTATTACCGGTAATTGCTGAAGTGAGTCGTCAAAATGGCGTCCGTCCTGAACGTCCAATGTCCATGGCGGTTATCGCCTCTCAATTTGCGATTGTTGCCAGTCCGATTGCTGCCGCTGTAGTTGCAGTTGTCGCGTATCTTGAACCGCAAGGCATTCATTTAGGGGATGTGTTAATCGTTACAATTCCTTCTACTATTCTAGGAATTTTCTGCGCTTGTCTATTTGTCAATAAAATGGGTAAAGAATTAAAAGATGATCCGGAATATCAACGTCGTTTACACGATCCAAAATATGCGGAAGCCTTTAATTCAACTGTTGTCGGTAAAGAGCTTGAAATTAGCAAATCCGCCAAAATCTCCGTATCCCTTTTCTTATTTGGTGCATTACTTGTTGTGTTAATGGGAGCAATGCCTTCTCTTCGTCCGGTATTTGATGGCAAACCAATGGGTATGGCGCATACCATTGAGATCATCATGCTATCTATCGGTGCGTTAATTATCTTAACCTGTAAACCGGATGGCACTGAAATTACTAAAGGTTCTGTATTCCACGCCGGTATGCGTGCGGTAATCGCTATTTTCGGTATTGCATGGTTAGGTGATACCTTAATGCAAGCCCATATGGAAGAAGTTAAAGGTTTAGTAAAAGGTTTAGTCGAAACCGCACCTTGGACATTTGCTTTCGCCTTGTTCATACTTTCAGTGTTAGTTAACAGCCAAGGTGCTACTGTAGCAACTCTATTCCCATTGGGTATTGCTCTTGGTATTCCACCTGCAATTTTGATTGGTGTGTTTGTTGCGGTAAACGGCTATTTCTTCATCCCGAACTACGGTCCAATCATCGCTTCAATCGACTTTGATACCACGGGTACTACTCGAATCGGTAAATACATTTTCAACCACAGTTTCATGCTACCTGGTTTATTAAGTATGGCATTTTGCTTAGGTTTTGGTTTGTTATTTGCCAATATCTTGCTATAAACCGATTTGAATTTTATACAAATAGCACCTTTCTTAAGGTGCTATTTTTTTGTTTTAAATTTAAGCGTCAAATATAAAAATACCAAAAATTAGAATAAAATTAATTATCATTTGTTATATAAATGTTATGATATAGCACTTTTCATTAAAGTAATTTTTAAGGACAAATAAACGTTATGATGATTGATAAACGGCTGATAAACACAGTCGAGGATAGCAAAAAATGGATTGCTATTAATGTGTTATGGAACTGGGTTGCCTTAATTGGCGGAATTATAAGTGCAGTAGTGTTTGCCATTTGCTTACAATGGGCGTTTGAACGTTCACTTACACTACAAAGTGCGGTCATTTTTACCGTCGTTTTGGTTGCTTGTCTGGCGTTGCGTGCTTGGGCAGGAAAAATGGCGGTGAAAGCCTCCTATAAAGCGAGTACGCAAGTGAAGCATAAATTGCGCACACTGATTTATCAAAAATTGTCTTCCATGCCGCTGAATCAGGTTAACCAACAATCTACCTCTTCCGTGATCCAAGTGGCATCTGAAGGCGTGGAGCAACTGGAAATTTATTTCGGTCGTTATCTTCCGCAGTTGTTTTACAGCCTGCTTGCGCCGCTTACATTGTTTGTTTTTCTGGTCTTTTTTAACGCACCGACCTCATTAATTCTTTTGGTTTGCGTGCCGTTAATTCCAATGTCCATCATTGCGGTAAATAAAATCGCGAAACGTTTGTTGGCGAAATATTGGTCTATTTATGTCGGGTTAGGCAGTAGCTTTTTGGATAATCTACAAGGTTTGATTACTTTGAAAATCTATCAAGATGATGATTACAAAGCCAAACAAATGGACATCGAAGCGGAGAATTTCCGTACCATCACCATGAAAGTATTGACCATGCAGCTAAATTCCGTTTCTTTAATGGATTTATTGGCTTACGGCGGTGCGGCATTAGGGATTTTGACGGCGCTTTTACAATACCAAGATGGTAATTTAAGCATTTTCGGTGTTATTTTATTTATTTTGCTTTCTTCCGAATTTTTCATTCCGTTACGCTTACTGGGTTCTTTCTTCCATGTGGCAATGAACGGTAAGGCGGCTTCAGAGAAAATCTTTACGCTGTTGGATACCCCGGTAGAAGAAAATAAAAGTGCGGTGGATTTTCCGGCTAAAAATGAAGTCACCGTGCAAATTAAGGATTTACATTTTGCCTATTCTGCAGAAAAACCGGCCATTAACGGCTTAAACCTTGATATTCAACCGAAGCAATTAACGGTTTTTGTGGGTAAGAGCGGTTGCGGTAAATCCACGTTGGTTTCTTTGCTGATGGGTTTTTACCAAGCGCAGCAAGGGGAAATTTTGTTTAACGGGGTCGATATTAAACAAATTAACCGTCATTCCTTATATCGTCACGTTTCGTTGGTGAGCCACAGCAGTTACATTTTCAAAGGAAGCCTCAGAGAAAATATGTTGATGGCATTGTCTGATGCTTCTGATGACGCTATTTATCAATGCTTGGAACAAGTGAATTTGGCGAATTTCGTCCGTGAAAACGGCGGGTTGGATATGACGTTATTAAGTCGTGGAACTAACTTGTCCGGTGGTCAAATTCAACGTTTAGCATTGGCGCGTGCCTTGTTGCACAATGCCGACTTATACGTTTTCGATGAAGCCACCAGCAACATCGACGTAGAAAGTGAAGAAATCATTCTGCAATTTATTCAACAGCTTAAACACGAAAAAACTATTGTCATGATTTCTCACCGTCTGGCGAATGCGGTAAATGCCGACCAAATTTATGTGTTACAAAGCGGTCACTTGGCAGAATCGGGCGATCATGCTTCTTTAATGACTGAAAACGGAATTTATGCAGAAATGTTTAATCAACAAAAGAACTTAGAAAATATCAGAACGGGGGCAAATCATGCGTAAGAACGGATTTGTCGTCATGTGGCAACTCATGAAATTGGTGACGCCGTTGGCGCATATCATGAGTTTCACCATTATTATGGGTACCCTCGGTTTCCTCAGTGCTATTTTCATTATGGTGCTGGGTGCGATGGGTTTGTCGGAATTGCTTAATTTCCACTCCCACTTAAATTTATCGCAAATTTTGACCGCACTTATTGTGCTCGCAGTAGCGCGTGGCATTTTACGTTATTTGGAACAAATGTCCGGCCATTACATCGCCTTCAAATTATTGGCGTTGTTGCGCGACAAAGTGTTCAGTGCATTACGTCGTTTGGCGTTTGTGAAATTGCAGGACAAACAATCCGGTCAATTGCTTTCCTTGGTCACCAATGATATTGAATTGTTGGAAGTGTTTTATGCGCACACCATCGCGCCGATCGCCATTGCCTTTTTAACCTCCGGTATTTTATTGGCGGTGTTCGCGCATATTTCTTGGTGGTTCGTGTTGGTGGCATTTTTAGCGTATGTTACCGTCGGTATTATTTTGCCTATCGTCACCACCCAAATGGCGCGTGAAGATGGTCGTAAATACCGTGAACTGGTAGGCGAAATGAATGATTTCTTCCTCGACAGCATTCGTGGCATGAAAGAAATTCAACTTTTCGGCAACGAGGAAAAACGTTTACAGGAAATCCACCAACGCAGTGAAAAAATCGACCAAGCCTTTTTAAAAATCAAACAACAAGAAGGCAACGTGCGTTCGTTCACGGAAATTGCGGTGTCTTTCTTCAATATCGTGATTTTATTGGTGGGCTTAACGCTCTTTGCTTACGACTATATTGATTTTGCCGGTTTGCTTATTGGTGTGATTTTATTGATGTCCAGTTACGGCCCGGTGATTGCCTTAAGTAACCTGTCCAACAACTTATTGCAAACGCTCGCCAGTGGCGAACGTGTCTTGGCATTATTGGCAGAACAACCGGAATTAAAAGACGTAGAAAACGGCGTGAATATGACTGACATACAGCAAATTAACGTAGAAAATGTCAGTTTTGCTTATGCGGACGAACAAATTTTGTCTGATGTGAATTTGCAGATCAAAAAAGGCGAAATTCTCGGTATTCACGGCCGCAGCGGTAGCGGTAAAAGTACCCTTTTGAAATTAATGATGCGTTTTTACGATCCGCAACAAGGTCGTATTTGCATTAACGATACGGACTTAAAAAACATTAATACGGTGAATTTGCGCGACAATATCGCTTACATCACCCAACAAACCTATATTTTCAATGAAACGGTGTATGAAAATATTGTGTTGGCAAACCGTAAGGCAACAAAAGAGCAAGTGATTGAAGCGGCGAAAAAAGCCTCTATTCATGAATTTATCATGAGTTTGCCGGAAGGCTACGATACCAAAATCACTGAAATGGGGAACAATCTTTCCGACGGTGAAAAACAACGCATCGGTATTGCCCGCGCCTTCTTGCACAATGCACCGATTATTTTGTTAGACGAACCGACAAGTAATCTGGACAGCTTAAACGAAGCCATGATTTTGCAATCCTTGCTAAACGTGAAAGCGGAAAAATTGATCATCTTAGTGAGCCATCGCGCCTCTACCATGGCAATTTGTGATCAGGTTATTCCAATCGCCAACGGACGTATGTCATAGTTAAGGCTTGTTGAACGTCAAAGTGCGGTGTTTTTTGCGGTCTTTTAAAACGTATGAAAAACCCACCGCACTTTTCCCACAAAAAATCCCATCAAACATTTGATGGGATTTTTTGTTTTTAAAAGCTAAATTATTCTTTTGGTAATCTGATCACGGAAACCAATAATCCGCCCCAGATAATGATGAGCGCGATAGCCATCATGATAATTGCATTGGTTGACATCTTATTTTTCTCCTTGTTTTTGTACGAGATTTTTCCATGGTAAACGGGAAAGTAAGAAACTGATGATGACTAAGCCGATCGCCATGCCCCAGCCGAAAGTGTTAACGAACCATTCAGGATAGCCTTCGTAACCATTTGCCAATACTTTGGTGGCTTCTTTGTAAAGCATGAACGCTAATACGCCGGTGGTAACCACAATGCAGGCTTTCCAGATTGTACCAACTTTGAAAGAACTGGTTTCGTTTAAGTGTTCACCAAGTTCTTTTAATCTGCCGGTAACGATAATGGAGAGTAAAGAGAAGAATGCCACAGCAACAATACCGAACATATTGACGAAGTTGTCCATGGTATCAAGCATCGGTAAGCCGGCTGCCGTACCAAATAATAAGGTGGATGCGACCATCATTGGTAAGCCAACCAAGAATGTTGCGTGTGCACGACGTAAGCGTAATTTATCTTGTACCGCCGCAATGATTACTTCTAATACGGAAATAAAAGAGGTTAACCCGGCGAAAACTAAAGAACCGAAGAATAACACGCCCAATAATTGACCTAATGGTGCTTGGTTAATGATGGTTGGGAAGGCAAAGAAGGCTAAGCCGATACCGCCTTTTGCTACTTCGCTGACATCTTGTCCGTTGGCGACAGCGATGAACCCTAACGCAGAGAATACGCCGATACCCGCTAAGACTTCAAAGCTACTGTTAGCAAAGCCAACTACTAAACCTGCGCCGGTTAAATCCGATTCTTTTTTCAAGTAAGAGGCATAGGTCAACATGATGCCGAAGCAAATGGAAAGTGAGAAGAAGATTTGACCATATGCGGCAATCCAAACACTTGGGTCAGCTAATTTGTCCCAGTTTGGTGAGAATAAGGCATCAAGACCTTTTTCTGCACCCGGTAAGAACAGGGAATAAACCACCAAGGTAATGAACATGATCACCAAAATTGGCATGAAGATAACGGAAGAACGCGCCACGCCTTTTTGTACGCCAAAAGAAAGAATCAACAACGTGATAATCCACACAGCAAGTAACGGTCCAACAACGGTGTCAACAAAATCCAAGCTTAACGCCACCTCACTTGCCATCTTAATGTGTTCATGTAAGAAGAAATCTACCGGATTGCTACCCCAAGCGGAGCTAAAGGAATAATAAGCATAGCTTGCTGCCCAGCCAAGAATAACCGCATAGTAAAGACCAATAATTACGTTGATCATCACTTGCCACCAACCGAAGGTTTCAAAAGCGGTTTTGAGCTTGCGATAAGCTAATGGTGGAGAGGCGCGGAATTTGTGGCCTAAAGCATAATCTAAAAAGACCAAAGGAATACCGGCCGTTAATAACGCCACAATGTAAGGCAAAATAAAGGCGCCGCCGCCGTTTTCATAAGTAACATAAGGGAAACGCCAAATGTTTCCCAAGCCGACTGCCGAACCGATCGCCGCAAAAATAAAGGCTCTGCGTCCGGAGAATGTTTCACGTTTATGTGTTTGAGTCATGGAACAACCTGTAAAAGTTAAAAAATGTTGGAGCCTCAATATAAATCAATAAAAATGCGAGTCAATAGACAAAAATAACAAATTATGAAAATTTACGTTATTTTTCATCAAGTTATTTTTAAAATATAGTTTTTTATTCTATTTTAAAATTTAATTTTTAGAATAAAAAAATGAGATTTATAAAAAATCGACGTTAACTTGCTAAAAAAGGGCATAAAATGCCGAATAAAACGCTAGTGATGAAAAAGTTCCTCATTTTGTGCATTTATTTCGGGCATAAATTTAGATTTTGCTTCAATTGGTGCTAAAGTATGCAAAATTTTTATGAATACCTTATTTATGCAGCCAACATCTTTTCGGCGAAAACCCCAAAAATGGAGAAAACCAACTCAAAGTGCGGTTCATTTTGGCGGTGTTTCTAAGCCTAAAATCGCGTTTTCTCAAACTCAAGTAATTCTGTTTAATAAACCCTTTGATGTGTTGTGCCAATTTAGTGATGAAAATGGTCGTAGCACGTTGAAAGATTTTATTGATATCGCTGACGTTTATCCTGTCGGGCGGCTGGATCGCGATAGTGAGGGATTATTGTTGTTGACTAACAACGGGGAGATTCAACATCGCTTGGCGGAACCTAAGTTTAAAATGGAAAAAACTTACTGGGTGCAGGTGGAAGGCGTCCCTGATGAAGCCGCGTTAGAGCAACTTCGGCGAGGCGTGCAATTAAAAGATGGTATGACAAAACCGGCAAAAGTGCGGTTGATTTCCGAACCGGATTGTTTATGGCAACGCGTTCCGCCCATTCGCGAGCGAAAAAATATTCCTACATCGTGGTTAGAAATTAAAATTTATGAGGGGCGAAATCGGCAAGTACGCAGAATGACGGCGCATATTGGCTTTCCGACATTGCGTTTAATTCGTTGTCAGCTTGCCGGTTTTACGCTCCAAAATTTAGCGCCAAAAACCTACCGCACTTTAACGCAAGATGAACTAAAACAACTTTATCAATCACTTGGATTAACAATTTAACATGATGAGTAACCTATCCGTTTTTTTTGAAACATTGGCGCGAGACAGCCATTTCTTTATTTTCGTTAAAATGGCGTTTGCCATGGTGCTGGGCGGCATCATTGGTTTGGAGCGTGAGTTAAAAGCCAAACCCGTGGGGGTAAAAACTTGCATGATTATTGCGGTGACGACCTGCGCACTCACCATTGTTTCCATTCAATCTGCCGAACATTATGCCCAAGTATCAGAAAACATTCGTACTGACCCAATGCGTTTGGCAGCACAGGTGATTAGCGGCATCGGTTTCCTTGGTGCGGGCGTGATTTTACGTAAGCACAATGATGCGATTTCCGGCTTGACCACGGCGGCGATTATCTGGGCGGCTGCGGGTATCGGTATTGCTTCCGGCGCGGGCTTCTATTTTGATGCGATTATTGCCACCTTCATGATTTTAATCGCCATTCGTTTGAGCCCGTCTGTGCATCGTTGGGTGCGCCGTTATGAGAAAAAGAAGAAAACCCGCATTACCGCCACATTGGCTTCGCCGGCTGCGGTGGGGCAGTTTATCCAGCTGCTACATACCCATAATCATCTGATTGAAAATATTAATATGAAAGATCAGGCAAACGGTGAAACTAAATTGACGATTCGTTGCACGATTAATGACAAAGATACCATTCACGAATTGTACTTATTATTAAAGAATGAACCGGATGTGCTGAGTTTAGAATTAGAGAATTAAAAAAATCCCCAAGTATGTGCTTGGGGATTTTTGTTTGTTATTCAACGTAACTTTTTCCTAAAAATTTAAATGCCGGTGTTAACAAGGCTTTGACTTCATCATCATATAAAGACAGGCGCAGTTCCTTTTCACCCGCTGCATAAGGGCCAAGGGCATAAGGCGGATAGACAAACACAATGCCATCTTGTGAAAAATAGAAATTATCACTGAGGTAAAAATCGGCTTTTGCGGTGAATGGCTCTTGTCGTTCACCGTTATCGCCACGAGATTCATTTTGATAAATCTCCCATAGCAACGCTTTAACTTTGTTTTGTTGTGCTTTAGTAAAGACATCGTCTAATCGAATGACGGCTTTTTTGTCTAAATCAACGTTCACAAAATGGGTGGAATACATGCCATGGGCACCACCGGAATAACTATAATAGTGGAGGGTGAAGGAGGCTAAGTTTTCCCGCTGCCCTAAATATTCCATGCCAACGCTGGTCTCTACCGCCAAGGTTTCATACTCTCTTGCTTCTTTTAGGGTTTCAGCCATGTCTTTCTCTAATCGTTCAATAAACTGTTGTTTATTTTCGATTTTAGGCTGCCCTTCCACATTGAATGACGCAATGACTTCATTTAATAACAAGGCAGTTAGCCAGTCCGAATTGGTTTTTAACATCGTAATATCGAATTTGACTTTGTTAATGGAAGTATCATCAGTGCCTTTTGTTGGTGAAATAACTGCCGATTTTTGGAAGAGGACTTCCGGTTCTACTTGAATTGCTTGATTTTCCGCCAAATCCAGAACCTGTCTTTGTAAGGTATTCACTTGTGCATTTAGCTGCTCGATCGTTTGGGTTTGTTTTTTCACTTGTTCGGAAAGAGCATTTTTTTCTTCATCATTGCAGCCGGTAAGCGTTAGACCGGCGACGGCTAAAGCAGAAATGAGCAGTTTTTGCATAGAAACTCCTTGTATAAAAATGTTGTGAAAATCGACCGCACTTTTACAAATCAAACACGTCCGCATCGCGCAATACGTGAATATTGCCTTTGCGACGTAAGAAACCACAGCGGTCGAAATATTCCACCAGTTGTACGGTCATTTTGCGTCCGAATTGTAACGCATCACGCAATTCGTTTACCGATATGCCCTCTTTCCCGGCGACAAGCTGTTTGATTAAGCGAGCGGTGGCATAAATGTTCTCGGTCAGGAAGAAACGGTCTTTCACCACAGCGGTGAGATAGCCTAATTTACCTGCTTTGTAGAGGAAGTTGCGCATGGCGCTTTCTTCCTGTCCTAATAAGCCCGCAAGATCACGCACCCACAATGCTTGTCCGTTATGTTGCTCAAATTGCTCAAGAACTTGTTGCCATAATGCACGTTCTTGTTCATTAAATTGAATTTTATGATCGGCGGTGTGTAGCCAGCCACGAGTTTGCTGTAGCTGATTTTCGGCTAATAATTCATCAATAAAATGATAAATCAGTTTTTCCGGCTGGTTCAGTGCCGCAATGCGATATAAACGGGCTTTGCCTAAGCCGAGTTGGTCTGGATGTTGTTCGTGATATTGCGCAAGTGCGGTCAATAATTTCGATGTTTGTTGCGTGCGATACTCGGCATTAAAACACCAGCTTTGGAAGCGAATGTCACCGTTTTTTTCAAGAATGTCATTCAGTTGTGTCTCTGTCAGCTGTTCAATCCACATCAACTGCTCGGCTTCCACCGCATGATTTTGCAGATAAAGTGCGGTGCGTTTTTCGGCTGTTTCTGCTTGAATCAGTTGGCGTAAATAATCGAAACGGGCTTCTGTGCGCTTGTGGCGTTTCGGTGAATGGATTTCAATTACTTTTGCGCCACCGAGTACGGCGGTAGAGTTGCTGTTGCGTAAGATAATTTTGTCACCATGCGCCAAAAACAACGGTTGCTCTAAAATCAGTTCTGCCAGCGCGTGTTGCTGAGGCACGAGTTTGGGTTGTTGTAATAATGTCAGCTTGCCTGTGGTGTGTGAGGCCGCGTGATAAATATGCACCGGTTGGCTTTCGTTCAGTGGAATTTGGTTTTCGAGCCAAACGGTGACGCGATCTGTCGCTTTGGCAGGCGGTTGGGAGAACAACCAATCGCCGCGCTCAATTAACGAGCGGTCGAAATCTAAGTTAATATTTAATGCCAGGCGTTGTCCTGCAAAGCCTTCTGTACTTTGTTCGTTTTGTGCGTGGATATTTTTCACCCGCACTTTTTGCCCATTGCTTAAATACAATTCGTCATCGATGGCAACTTTGCCCGCAAATGCGGTACCTGTCACCACGGTGCCGGCGCCTTTAATGGTGAAAATACGGTCGATGGCATAACGGAATGGTTTTTCCGTGTCTGATAATTCCGGCAACTGCGCCAAATAATCGCGTAATGTTTCAATACCCTGGCCAGTGGTGGCAGAGGTCACGAAGAATTTGCTGTTTGCCAAGATGGCATAGTGTTGACGTAACTGTTGTTCTAATGCGTCGATTTGTTGCGCATCGGCGCGGTCGGCTTTGGTGATCACCACCATGATTTCCTGCAATTGCAACAAGCTCAAAATGTTTAAGTGCTCGATGGTTTGTGCTTGCACGCCTTCGTCTGCGGCAACGATAAGCATGGCGTAATGGATGCCGCCCAAGCCTGCCAGCATATTAGCGAGAAAACGTTCGTGCCCCGGCACATCGATAAAGCCGAGGATTTGATCTTTTAACGGCAAATAGGCGTAGCCCAAATCAATGGTCATGCCGCGTTTTTTTTCTTCCGGTAAATGCGCTGTGTGCGTACCGGTGAGGGCTTGCAATAGCGCGGTTTTGCCGTGGTCAACGTGTCCGGATGTGACAATAATCATAGCGCCTCCAAGGTGTCGAGCAAGCGTTCGAGATTAGCCAAACTGCGTAAATCCAACCAAATTTTATCCCGTTCAATGCGCCCGATAACCGGTTGCGGTAGCGCCAATAAACGGGCGAAAAGTGCGGTGGTTTTTGTCGGTGTTTTTTCTGTTGCCGGCGCAATGGTTACCGCGACTGACGGAATTCGTGCCAACGGTTGGGAGCCACTACCAACCTGCGCTTCGCTTGGTTCGATCGCAACAACATAATCTGCATTTAAGCGATTTTCTAACCGCTCTTTCAGTTGTTCCGCCTGTGCTTGTAATTGGGCTATAGGCTGGGTGAGCAGATGAAGTGCGGTCAGTTTTTCGGTAATTTTTTCCGGTTGCAAATACAAACGCAAAGTGGCTTCCAGACCGGCGAGGGTGACTTTGTCGCAACGCAACACGCGTTTGAGCGGATGGGCTTGTAGCTGTTGAATCAATGCTTTTTTACCCACGATAATCCCTGCTTGTGGCCCGCCAAGCAGTTTGTCGCCGGAGAAGGAAATCAAATCGAGGCCGTGTTGTAATTTTTCTTGTACTGTCGGTTCTTCCGGCAAGTTGAATTGTTTCAGATCGATTAACGCGCCGCTGCCTAAATCTGTGATGACCGGAATGCCAAATTCTTTACCTAATTCCGCCAGTTCTTGTTCGTCAACAGAATGCGTGAAACCACAAATTTGGTAGTTACTGCTGTGAACTTTCATTAAAAAGGCAGTATTTTCGTTAATTGCGTTGCGATAATCTTTTAAATGGGTGCGGTTGGTAGTACCCACTTCCACCAGTTTACAACCTGCCTGCGCCATGATGTCGGGAATGCGGAAAGCGCCGCCGATTTCAATCAATTCACCACGGGAGATGATCACCTCTTTCCCCTGCGCGAAAGTCGCCAATATCAGTAATACTGCCGCTGCGTTGTTGTTCACCACACAAGCCGCCTCTGCGCCCGTGAGTTGTTGCAGTAAATCGCTGATGTAGTTATCCCGATGACTGCGCTCGCCTGCTGCTAAATCATATTCTAATGCCACGTTGCCCTGCATAGCGTCTAGTGCCGCTTGTTGTGCCGCCGGTGACCACAACGCGCGCCCGAGATTGGTGTGCAATACCGTGCCGGTTAAATTATGTACGCTCTTAATGTTCACTTGTTGTTGTAACAATAATTGTTGGCGGATGTACTGAAAGGTGGCGTCATCCGTTTGCAAAAAGTGCGGTAGGTTTTCATGGCGTTTTATATGTTCGCGCGCTTGTTGCAACATATCGCGAGACACGCTGACAGTGGCACTATGGCCAAATTCTGCCACGAATTGTTCTCCTTGCGGAGTTTTGAGTAATTTATCGACGGCGGGAAGGGCTTGATAAAGGGCTGACATGATGATTCCTTTTTCTGGGGTTAAATTGGCATTTTTAGCGGGGATTATAAGGCGTGAAACCTGATTTCTTCTTTGCTTTTGCCTGCGCATTAGATACACTAACGCCAATTTTTTTCTCGTATTTTTAAATTCTTGGAATTATAGGTAATTCAATGCGTACAAGTAAATATTTATTATCCACCTTAAAAGAAACCCCGGCAGAAGCGGCGATTGTTAGCCATCAACTCATGTTGCGTGCGGGCATGATTCGCCCTCTTGCTTCAGGCCTTTATAACTGGATGCCAACCGGTTGGCGTGTGCTACAAAAAGTGGAAAACATCATTCGTGAAGAAATGAATAAAAGTGGTGCTATCGAGATCAAAATGCCCGTTGTACAACCGGCAGAATTATGGCAAGAGTCCGGTCGTTGGGACCAGTATGGCCCGGAATTATTGCGTTTCACCGACCGTGGCGAACGGAGTTTCGTGATCGGCCCGACCAATGAAGAAGCGATTACCGATTTAATGCGTCGTGAAGTGACTTCTTACCGTCAACTTCCCCTAAATTTATATCATATTCAAACCAAGTTCCGTGACGAAGTACGCCCACGTTTCGGTGTGATGCGTAGCCGCGAATTTATCATGAAAGATGCTTATTCTTTCCACATGGACAAAGAAAGTTTGCAACAAACCTATGATGTGATGTATCAAACTTACAGCAACATTTTCACCCGTTTAGGGTTGGATTTCCGTGCCGTGCAAGCAGACACCGGTTCTATCGGTGGTAGCGCGTCTCATGAGTTCCAAGTGTTGGCAAACAGCGGTGAAGATGATGTGATTTTCTCCACCGAATCCGATTATGCGGCGAACATTGAACTTGCCGAAGCGGTGGCGGTGGGTGAGCGTGCCGCACCAACCAAAGCGATGGAATTGGTGGATACACCGAATGCGAAAACCATTGCGGAGCTTGTCGCGCAATTTAACCAACCGATTGAGAAAACCGTTAAAACCTTGATTGTAAAAGGTGCTAGTGAAGAACAACCGTTAGTAGCATTAATTATTCGTGGTGATCATGAATTAAACGAAGTCAAAGCGGAAAAATTGGCAGAAGTGGCTTCCCCGTTTGAATTTGCTGATGAGGCCGCCATTAAAGCGAAAATTGGTGCGGGCGTCGGCTCCCTTGGACCGGTCAACTTAAACATTCCGGTTATTATTGACCGCAGCGTGGCGATCATGTCTGATTTCAGTGCTGGTGCCAACATTGACGGCAAACATTATTTCAACATTAACTGGGAGCGCGATGTGGCGTTGCCGAAAGTGGCGGATATTCGTAACGTGGTGGAAGGCGACCCAAGTCCGGATGGCAAAGGTACCTTATTAATTAAACGCGGTATTGAAGTGGGACATATTTTCCAATTAGGCGACAAATATTCCAACGCGATGAATGCGACAGTGCAAGGTGAAGACGGTCGTCCTACGGTCGTTACTATGGGTTGCTATGGTATTGGTGTGACGCGTGTTGTGGCAGCCGCGATTGAACAACATCATGATGAACGCGGTATTATTTGGCCGAGTGATGCAATGGCGCCGTTTACGGTGGCGATTGTGCCGATGAATATGCATAAATCAGAAAGCGTGCAAGCATTCGCTGAAGAGTTATACCGCACTTTATTGGCGCAAGGTGTGGAAGTGATTTTTGATGACCGTAAAGAACGCCCAGGCGTGATGTTTGCGGATATGGAGCTTATCGGTGTGCCGCACATGGTTGTCATCGGTGAGAAAAACTTAGCGAACGGTGAAATCGAATACAAAAATCGTCGTAGCAGTGAGAAACAAATGATTGCGAAAGAGAAATTATTAGACTTCTTAAAAAGCCAAGTTAAGGCGTAATTGAAATAAAAAGTGCGGTCGGATTTTTAACTGAATTTCCGACCGCACTTTTGTATAGGGAAAACATGAATCCGTGGATTTTATTAGCCGTGTCCATTTGTTTGGAAATTGTCGCCACCAATCTATTGAAAGTCAGCGACGGTTTTACGAAACCGTTGCCGACGCTTAGCGCTTTGGCTTTTTATGGCTGTTCGTTCTATTTTGTTGCCATTATTTTTCGTACACTTTCTGTTGGTTTGGTGTATGCCATTTGGTCTGGCGTAGGCATTGTGTTGACAGCGATTGTGGCTTATTTCGCCTTTGGGCAGAAAATTGATACTGCCGGATTAATTGGCATGGGATTGATCATCTGTGGTGTGTTAGTGATTAATTTATTTTCGCAAACGGCGCACTAACGCTATAATCCAGTTGATTTTTGGGAAAGGAGAATAGGATGAAAAAGTATGATCCCCTGCGCATTGAGTGGGATTGTCGGCGCGGTATGCTGGAATTAGACAAGGTCATCATGCCTTTTTATAAACAGTATTTTGACGGGCTTAGTGAGCATAAAAAAGAGGTTTTTATTCGTTTGTTAGCCTCGACCGATTTACAGCTTTTTTCATGGTTCTTTAATAACGGCGAAATCCATGATCCGGAATTGCGAGAAATGGTGCTGGAAATTCAGCAAAAATTAAATTTAACGCATTGATTTTCATTGTTTTATTGGTTTTTTCTAAAATAACTGAACTTTTTTTTATTCATCTCGTCTAACGCATAACAATAGCTTGCTGGCTTTGAAATTAAAGTTTGTTAGACGTGATATTTGAGGTTATATGGCTGAACAGCTAACAGATCAAGCTTTGGTAGAAAGGGTGCAGCAGGGAGATAAGAAAGCTTTCAATTTGTTGGTATCGCGTTATCAAAATAAAGTAGCTGGATTACTGACTCGGTATATTTCACCGAATGATATTTCCGATGTTGTACAAGAATCATTTATAAAAGCATACCGTTCCATCGGCTCTTTTCGTGGTGATAGTGCTTTCTATACTTGGCTATACAGAATCGCAGTGAACACTGCAAAAAATTATTTGACTGCACAAGGGCGTCGCCCACCAAGCGAAGATATTTTAGCTGAAGATGCAGAATCCTACGATGTAGGAACAAATTTACGGGTTGTGGATACGCCTGAAAATGAAATGTTATCCAACGAGTTGAAGAATATCGTATTCGATACGATTAAAGGTTTACAGGAAGATTTACGCACAGCAATTACTTTACGCGAAATCGAGGGATTGAGTTACGAAGAAATTGCAGAAATCATGGATTGTCCGGTGGGGACTGTGAGATCTCGGATTTTTAGAGCGCGTGAAATCATTGAAAGTAAAGTTAAACCGCTTTTACAACGTTAAATAAAAAACAGGAATACAACTACGATTAGTCGGAGTACAAACATGCAAAAAGAACTACTTTCAGCATATATTGATGGTGAGCAAGTCAATCATGAACTCACCGAAAAATTATGCCAAAATGCAGAATTGCAAGAGAGTTGGGCTAACTTCCACACCATTCGTTCTGTTATGCGTCAAGAAACAAATGTTTTTTTAGGTGCGGATTTTACTGCAAAAATGGAAAGTTTGATTGCAGCAGAAGAAATTCAAGCAGCTGAAGTCACAGAGTCTCAACCCTTGCCACAGGAAGTAGAAAACTCTCCGTTTATGCAAAAATTAAAAGCATGGTTTATGCCAATGACGCAAGTTGCAGTTGCTGCGGGTGTGTGCTTGGTGGCGGTGTTGGGCGTACAGTCTTTCAATGCAAAATCTACCGTACAAAATGCAGCAGATACACCGGTGTTACAAACATTGCCTTTTAACAACGGTGTGCAGGAAGTCAGTTACAACGCGCCAAGCAAAGATGTCATCACAGCCGAACAGCTTGAACAAAAAAATAAACGTATTGGTGCCATGTTACAAAGCTATGAACTACAACGTCGTGTTTATGCTGATTCAATGAATTTAGGACAGAATCATAGCAATAGATAATACTCTATGTATTCCGGTATGACTGTTTTTTTATGAGAATTCACCACCATTTTTTGGTGGTGAATTTGTTTATTAGGAATTTGATCATGTTAAAAACATTTCTAAAAACCACCGCACTTTTTTTCTTATTAAGCACGTCATTTTCTTCCTTGGGTGCAGAACCCCTTTCGCCAAAACAGCTATTGCAGGATATGAAGAAAGCGACAGAACAGCTAAATTATGAATTTTCTTTCGTACAAACTACGCCTTCTAATATGGATTCATTGCGTTACCGTCATTTTAAATCTCATGGCAAAACATTTGCGCAATTGGTGACGCTAGATGGTGCACAACAAGAAATTGTGCAACGTGATAATTTAATTAGCTATTTTCAACCGAACTATCAACCTTTCACCATTAATAGTGCAGGTATTACCGATAATTTACCGCCACTCATCCGAGCGAATTTTGATACTTTGGAGCAATACTATGATTTCGTTAATATCGGGCGTAATCGCGTAGCGGATCATGTGGTACAAACCATTCGAATTTTGCCGAAAGATGATTTCCGTTATCAATATGTGGCCTTTATTGATGAAGACAATAACTTGCTGTTGCGCAGTGATATGCTTGATCGGGACGGCAATTTATTGGATCAATTTCGTGTCGTCAATTTGTATGTGGGAAATGGGATTTCAGGCTTAGTGGATTATTTAAATCAAGTGGCTTTTCCTCCGTTATTAATGGATAAAAACGCGAATCAAACACCGGACTTTAATTGGACGCCAGGTTGGTTGCCACAAGGTTTTAAAGTGGTAAGTCGTAGCATTGAGCGTGATGGCGACGATAAAATTGAATCACAACTTTACAGTGATGGATTGTTTTCTTTTACGTTATATGTGTCTGACAAAATCACTGAAAACACGCAGCGAGATAACACTTGGCGACAAGGTGCGTACACCATTTATAACGAAACAGTGGACAACAAAGACGTGACGATTATCGGGCAATTGCCGATTTCTACGGCAAAACGTATCGTGCAAGACATTCAATTTAAGAAAAACTAAACAGGCTTATTATGTTGACAGAAAGTGCGGTCGTCATTGAATATGAATCTGGCAAGGCGAAAGTAAAATGCCAATCACAAAGCGCATGTGGTAGTTGTGCGGCAAAAGCTGCTTGCGGGAATTCCGCCTTATCGGAATTAACCGGTAGCGGTGCGCGAGGTGAGCATATTTTTACCATTGAAACTATTACACCGTTAAAAGTGGGTCAGTTGGTCGAAATTGGCTTGTCTGAACATTCTCTGATCAAATCTGCATTGCTGATGTATTGCGTACCGTTGTTCACTTTAGTCTTCAGCACCTTATTGTTCGATTCGTTGTTTAGTCACGAACTTGTCAGCGTATTTTTCATTTTTATTTTCACCGCACTTTCTTTCCTTGGAGTACGTTGGTATGCACGAAAACTAAATCGCAAATCGGCTTACCAACCGGTGTTGCTGCGTGTGCTCTAAATCTTTGGACATCATTCGTTTTCTTTGGCGGGCTGGTATATAATCAGCCCGTTTATTTTATTGTCTTTAAGGAAATATTATGCTCCCTATGCTTGGCATTACTGGTTACAGCGGCAGCGGCAAAACCACCTTATTAGAAAAATTACTCCCGCAATTAAAACAACGTGGCTTGCGTCCGGCGGTGATTAAACACAGTCATCATGATGCGCAAGTGGATAAACCGGGTAAAGACAGTTGGCGCATGAAAGATGCCGGTGCCAGCCAAGTGATTATGGCCTGTGATCATCGATGGGCACTTATGACGGAAACACCACAACAACATATTTCCCTGTCTTATTTATGTGAACAATTTGATCACGAATTAGCGGACCTCATTTTAGTAGAAGGCTTTAAACAGGAGCCGATTGAAAAGATTTTGTTACATCGAAAAGACATGACTAAACCGCTACCTGACATTGATGATCTCGTGTTGGCCGTTGCTACAGATTACCCTTTAGTGGCAGATAAACCCTGTTTGGATATTAATAATATTGCGCAGATTGCTGATTTTATTACGGTTTGGTACGAGCAAAAGTGCGGTCGAATTTAAGCGTGGTTTTTTATGCCTGAGCTCCAACATTATCGCCATTTATCCTTAATTGCCGCCATGGCATTATTTATGCAGTCCCTTGATGCCACCATTTTGAATACGGCATTGCCTGCTATTTCTGCCGATTTGCATGAATCACCGTTAGAAATGCAAATGGCGATAATCAGTTATTCCCTCACTGTTGCATTATTTATTCCACTCACCGGTTGGATTGCCGATAAATACGGCACGCTCAATGTGTTTCGGGTTGCGGTGGCGATTTTTGTGCTTGGTTCTGTTGCTTGTGCCGCCTCCAATTCATTAAACGCATTGATTTGGTCGCGCGTGTTGCAAGGGCTGGGCGGTGCAATGATGATGCCGGTAGCACGCTTGGCAATTATTCGCCATGTCCCCAAAAATCAATTGGTTGCTGCATGGAATGCCATGGCGATGGCGGGGCTGATTGGCCCGGTGCTCGGGCCGATTGTGGGCGGATGGCTTGTGACACATGCCAGCTGGCATTGGATTTTCCTAATTAACATTCCTATTGGTATCCTTGGGATTGGATTTGCCGGTCGGTATATGCCGAACAGTACGGGCAATATTAGTAAGCTGGATTGGTGGGGCTTTTTACTGTTTGGCGGTGGGCTGGTAGGATTGACGCTTGGTTTGGATTTGTTGTCTGAAGATCGTATCAATCAATGGCTGACTGCGTTGATTTTGGCTGTGGGATTGGGGTGTTTCTCCTTTTATTATTTGTATGCTCAACGGGTACAGAATCCTTTATTGCCGTTAAATTTATTTGCTACGCGCACGTTTCGATTGGGCATGGTGGCGAATATTTTTATCCGTTTGTGTGGTTCAGGCATTCCGTTTTTAATGCCGCTGATGTTGCAAATAGTATTTAATTATAGCGCGGATGTTGCCGGTTGGTTGTTGGCACCTATTGCACTAAGTTCTGTGTTAACGAAATCCTTTGTTGGAAAAATTCTGGCGCGTTTTGGTTATAAAACGACATTAATGCTGACCGCACTTTCGATGACCCTTGCGATTGCTGCCATGAGTCTACTGCAACAAGACACGCCGATTTGGTGTTTGGTGCTGATTTTGGCTTGGTACGGTAGCTGTATGTCGATTATTTTCACCTCCGTTAACACGCTGACGATTAGCGATTTAGGTGAACACAATGCCAGTGCAGGTTCTACTTATCTCAGTGTGATCCAACAAGTGGGGATTAGTATTGGTATTGCTATTTCTGCTGTAATTTTAGACCTTTACCGTCATTTCATTGGTGAAAGCGGTGAACAACTTCAACGTGCGTTCAGTGGGACTTTCCTGACCTCAGCTATTTTCGGCATCATTTTATTATGGGTTTTAACTTACCTTAGAAAAGAGGATGGTGCGGAGAATTTTCGTCGAGAATAAAAAACTTATTTTTTGAAGGTGTTTTCGGGAGATGGTCTGTTAGGTGTGAGGGAAGAGTTGGAGTGGCGGAAGAGCGTAAGCAACGTGATCTATGAATTGGACTTCCGTTAGTATTCTTCTTAACATTGCCTAGATGATCAATAACGATTTCTCTGTCTTCTCTGTGTTTTCTAAGTGAGGATTACTCTACAATATCCGCCCATTTCGCTGTATCCACTTCGTTCGATCTTGTCATGGTTGAGAGCGGTTGCCATAAACTCAAATAACGCGTCTGTAAGTGAATCTAAACGTTTTGTAGCGTGAACATAAATTTGCTTAAATCCTCAGGCTTCAGGGTTTTAAAATGTTCAACCGTCGGACTGTCAAATTCCTTTTCGATATTTGCTGTGGGATTAAAAGAGATTAAGTCTCGGTGTAGGGTATAAGTCATGATCTCGTTATGCTTCTGAATCGTTCGTTTGAGCTTTTCTAAATGCCCTTCGTCTTGATACTGCTTAAATGCCTTTAATGCCATTGGCGCAGCAATTCAGACTTTTAAAAAATCGGGTATAGCTAAAACATCGTTAACGCTTTTTTATAACAGGTTTTGTGTGATTTTGGTTATACCGATTTTGCTATACGACTATCAGTATAACTAAAACTCAAGGATTTTATAGGATTGGATAGTAATGCTTAGGATATAAAAAAGCCCTTGAAGTCAATATTTTCAAGGGCTTTTGGGATTTGATAAGTTTGCTTTGGATTGTATTTGCTGGGGTCATCTTAATTACATGTCACAAACCCTCTAATTATAAAGAAGTATCTAAATTCAAACTTTACCGATGTTACTTTCAGTGTTACTAAAAGGAGAAATCACAAGGAAATTGGCAGGTTTTTTTAGGTTATCCAAACCCCTTAATTAATTTATAGATTGGTTTTAACTTTACTTTATATCGTAATACAATCATCAAATCATTTTCTTTCGATGGTTCTTCATCATGATAGGCGTTTTCACTATACTACTCGTATCAAATTCTATACTTAATAGGTGGAAAATATGATGTATATAGAAACTATTATCGGTAAGCCTAAAACAGAAATGCCGTATTATACCAATGATGCAATGGAATTATTAGCAAAATTAGCAGATTATGGCGATAGGAATGCTCAGAAAATGCTAGGTTGGCATTATCTTAATGGTATTTTGGTTAAAAAAGATGCTCAAAAAGCATATCACTATCATTGTAAAGCAGCGAACCAAAATGATGTTGAGGCGAATTTAATTCTAGGGTGGCATTATGAATATGGTGTCGGTACGGAAATGTGTTACTACAAAGCTATTGAACAATATGAGAAAGCAGCTCGTAAGGGTAATGAAGAAGCCTCTCTTCGTTTGATTGAGCTTTATCTATATGGAAAGAATATAGAAGATGACTATGAAGCCAAAATTGATAGTCATCTTGAGCGTGCTTTTTATTGAGCAGAATTTGTCAGGAATAGCAAGAATCCGCTTATCCAGCGATATTTGGGTATTTTATATCGAGATCATAAATGGGATTTTGCCGCTGCATTACATTATTTTCTACTTTCAGCTAAACAAAATGATAGTGCATCATTATTTTCTGCAGCTTCTGTTCTAGAAAAGATAGATGTAGACAGATGGATATCTCAAAAAAACTCTGAGTTAATTTGGAAAATCTATAATGAAAAACAGCTTCATCCAATCAGTGACACGACAAATGAATTTGAGCAACTTGCTCTTGAATTTTATAAACAATTAGCTGAACAAGGCGAACTGCTTGCAGCCACTTATGTGGCTCTATGGTATGAGAAAAGAAAATTATATGATGAAGCACTCAAATGGGCGAAATTGCCCGCTAAGGAAGGCTATTTTACAGCACAGAGAATCATTGCCAGATGTTATCCCAAAACCAAATATTTAGGCCTTTACCTTGATGATGCAATAAAATCGCTTGAGTGCATTAAACAGAAAGCGGATAACAAGGACATTTCAGAAACTCTTCAAGAATGCTACCAAATTTCTTTTGCAATGAATAAAGAGTTACATGAATTTTCAGGCACTCCAGAATCATTGGAAAAACTGGCATATTGTTATGAAAATGGATTTGGCGTAGAACAAGATTTCCAAAAAAGCGTTTGAACTATATAAAAGTGCAACAAATGGGATAACTTGGAGTGCGAATATATCGGAGCGTCTAGGCTATTTATGCTCAACAGATAAGGTAAAATCACGGTATTATGCAGCAGTTGCACAAAGACCAAAATTCAAACAAAAATGCCCTTATTTCGATAAGGGCATTGTTTTTTATAACTGTATTTTACAGAATTCTACTAATTGTAGTGCACCACTACACATTGACATCAGTCTATGTATAGTGTATAAAACCAAACATAGACAACTATCTATGTAATGGGGGAAATATGAATACAATAGACGTAGCATTAATTTGTAAAGCTCTGGGAGATAGTAACAGATTGCAGATTATCCAAATGCTCTCCGATGGGGAAAAATGTGGTTGTAAACTATTGGAGGCATTTGAAATTACACAGCCAACACTATCTCATCATATGAAAATTTTAAATGAATGTGGATTGGTGAATTACCGGAAAGAAGGTAGATGGCATCATTATTCCTTGAATTGTGAGACCTTGAATACTTTTAAAACTTTTGTTGAAGGATTATCTTGCTACAAAGAAGAAAGCGGGGGCAGTCAATGATGATTTGGGATTTTATTCAAAACCAGATTCTGGGAATGAAGTGGATGAATACACTAATTGGAAATCTATTAGAGAAAGCGGGAGTTGACACTTCAGGCAGAATGGGGGGAAGTGTACAGTTTTTCCTATATGATGTTTTGAAGATTACGATACTACTTTGCATCTTGATTTTTATAATTTCATATATTCAAAGCTACTTTCCACCAGAGCGAAGTAAGAAGCTTATGGGGCGTTTTCATGGAATATGGGCAAACTGTATTGCGGCATTGCTTGGCACAGTGACACCATTTTGTTCCTGCTCGTCTGTTCCGCTTTTTATCGGATTTACCAGTGCGGAGCTTCCATTAGGTGTGACATTTTCCTTTTTGATTTCATCGCCAATGGTAGACTTAGGGAGCCTTGTTTTACTGATGAGTATCTTTGGTTCTAAGGTTGCTATCATATATGTGATTGTAGGGCTTGTTATTGCGGTGATAGGTGGAGCAATCATTGAAAAACTGGGTTTAGAAAATGAAGTGGAAGAGTTTGTTCAAAAAGCGAATGCAGTCGATATCGATATGGATGAGCCAACACAAAAAGAAAGGATTTCTTTGGCAAAACAACAAGTTATAGAGACGTTTAAGAAAGTATTTCCCTATATTTTGATTGGCGTTGGAATAGGAGCTGTTATTCACAATTGGATTCCACAGAGTTGGGTAGAAAAGATTCTTGGCAGTAATAATCCATTTGGTGTTATTCTGGCAACGCTGGTTGGTATTCCTATGTATGCAGATATTTTTGGTACGATACCAGTAGCAGAGGCACTACTTGCAAAAGGTGCACAGCTTGGAACAATTTTAAGCTTTATGATGGGGGTAACTACACTTTCCTTACCGTCAATGATTATGCTTAGAAAAGCAGTAAAACCGAAGTTAATTGGGATTTTTATTGTAATATGTGCTGTTGGAATTGTTATTGTAGGCTATTTCTTTAATATAATTCAGCATCTATTAGTTTAGAAAAATATAAGAGAAAAGGAGATTGAAATTATGATCTTATTTAGAAAGAAAAAAGAAGAAAAGGAAATGGTTAAGGAACAATCTAACTGCACATGTGGAGGAACTTGTAATGAAGAAAGTGTTGAGGCAGTGAAGGAAACTCTTTCATCAGGAGCAAGTGTCAAAGTTCTTGGTAGCGGTTGTGATAAATGCAATGCATTGGAGAAGAATGTGAAAGAAGCACTTAGCGAACTTGGCATGACGGATGAAATTGATCATGTTACTGATTTTGGTCAAATTGCAGCAATGGGAGTTATGAGCACACCAGCTCTGGTTGTTGATAATAAAGTTGTTTCAATGGGGAAAGTATTAAGCAAGGATGAAGTGATAAAGGCATTAAAGAAAATAAGGGAATAGGTATTATGAAAGAAATGTTATGGGGGAAAATAGCTGCTGAAAATGAAAATCCTCATGCTATAGAACACCTTTCTGGTTTGCTTAAATATCAAGATATGTAATTACCTCTAAAAATACAAAAGCCAATCTTAAAAAAGATTGGCTTTATTGTTTATAGTGAGTTATCAAACAACTTGTCTAGCGAAACATCTAAGGCTTTTGCTATCTGTACTAGATTGATAACCGTGATATTACGCTCGGCACGCTCCACCATACCTATATAAGTACGGTGTAAACCGGCCAATTCTGCCAACTCTTCTTGCGAAAGACCTTTTCGTACTCTTGCTAATTTAATCGACAAGCCGAGCTGTTTTAATAACATTTTGCGTTCTTCTGTATTCATATTGATGACTTTATAAAAGACATCAATAATAAACTACATACTTTGCGTAGCATTCAGAAAGAATACTGATATTTAAGTAAAACATCATTAGATTCTTTTGTATAATCCATCATTATGATACCAATAGTGTTCTTTTTGAGGCTTTAAAAATTTTTATAATGTCAATATATTGACACCATGAAATTTTATGAGTACATTAAATAAACGTAAATTAAATCCTCTTCTAGTTATTTTTTGTTGATAAAAGTCACTAGAAGAGGATTTTTTATTGCCTTCTTCTAGCTAAATAAGTAGGAGAAAAATATGGAGAATGAATGGAATTGCTATGATAAGTGGATGGAAATACGCGATAAATTGGACTCTTTAGGTATCAGAGATAAATATGAAATCTATATCTTAGAAAGCCTAGAAGAGTATCGAATTAAAGATATGTATGATATGTTAAATAATCGTGATGTACTTGCTTCCTCAAATGGTTTTATCCTTTTCTCATATGAACAATATATTTATTTTATAAGAAATGGTGAAGCTCCATTTTTAAGTTCTTTTTCTATCAAATTCCCGATAAATCATCCTGTTAAAGGAAGAAGAATGTCTAAAGTAATTTTTAGGGTTATCCATATTATTTGTAACTTTTATGAAAGGCATTACTTAAAGGCGGATAAATCAATTACTTTTAGCAAATTGATTGAACGATATGGCTGTGAAATTAAGGTAAATTGCTTGGTTGGTGAAGTTATTGAGATTTTGACGGTTTTGCAGAAAATTGTGAAGGGTCTTTATCTGTATGAAGAAAATAAGGGCTAATTAGCCCTTACTTGATTCAAGAAATTTATTTTATTATTTGAAATTAATCTAACTTTTCATAGTGATCAAAGTTAAGATTTAATTTTCGTAAAGCCTCTTCAGCCTCAGAACAAGGATAGGATTCATAAATTTTATTTTCAGTATCTTTAATTCCATTATAAATATCTATCTGTACGTTGCTATCATTTTTCCCTACATTCACAGAAGCTAAATAATCTTCTAATTTTGCTACACATTTATTGTAGTCGGATTTTAAACTTTCATAATTTTCCATATAATTATTAATTATATTATTCCGTTCTTGTTTAACAGCATCTTGCCAAATTTCACAAACTGATAATTGGCGTTTATCCTTTTTACAATATGAAGTATCATTAACAAGTTCGTTGTATGGTTTGTTCAATAACTCTTTAATACCTAATTCACGCTGTTTAGCATAAATATATGTCATTACATCATTTTTATATCGCTCAACGTTTTCATTATCATCTCTAATATAACTAGATATTGAACCTTTTTGAAGGTATCCATCTAAATCCAATTCGGCTAGTTCTTTATCTCTATCACTGTAGTAACTCATACTAAAATCTGAGTTAATAATTTTAGTAATAGATTCTTGCCACGTTTTTCCAATAAATTCTTTTTCTAGTTTATCAATATAAGCAATAGCCTCTTTTTTATTTTTTACCTGTTTTAATTCTTTCTCCTTTTGTCTTTCTAGTTCTTGTACTTCACTAATGACATTTTCTATAGCATAACAATTCTTACGATATTCACTTTCTCCTTTTTTTACTAAAAATAGCTTAAATTCTTTTTGTTCTTCTCTAGATAAATTTCTATCAATAAAATGTATTTGCTCAAAAGTATTCTTACATTCATTCCAAGCCTCTTCAGCTTTATCTGGATGAGCAACATAATACTCTCTATTTTCTTTTATCTTCGGTATTTGAACATCATATTTATCACACCCAGTAAGTAGTGTTGTTAAACCTAGTGTAATTGCAGAAACAGTAAGTTTTTTCATTTTTAATTCTCACAAAAGAAAACAATAAACATCTAATTGATACGTATAGTATGCGTATGTTAGCATGAAATCCTGTTATTCAGTCAATACATGCCGAAAAATAAATCGACATTTTTTCTTATTAGGGGTCAAAAAAGATGAATAAAATCTGTAAAGTGGTAAAAAACCACTCAAGTAAGCAATCAGTTGTATCAGAATTAGCCAAAAATAAATCTAAATGCATCACTTTTTCATTCACCGCTATTGTGTTATCTGGCTTATTTTCTACTTCTATAATTGCTGCACCGACTTTAGTTGAAGATGGCTTGATTGCGCCAAATTCTAAGCAGGCAATTAACGGTGGGCAATTTGCTCAGTTGGAACAAACGCTTTATACCAGCGTGGTTCAGTCTGTAAATACGAAAAAAGTCGCGGAGCAAGCAGTCACCCTAGCCACCGAAGCCAAACAAACTGCTCAAACCGCCAATTCAAATGTGAATAGTGCGATTGCTCGTGTGAGTGAAGTAGAAAAACAAGTAGTTAAAAATACGGCAGATATTACCAAACTCAATGGTAGTGTATCAGGTTTATCTGACCGCATTACTACCGCAACAAATACGGCAAATGAAGCTAAAAACGGTATCTCCGACTTAAACACCCAAATTGAAAGCGTAAATCAAAATGTTACCGCTTTAACAGGGCGAGTCACGCAAGCTGAACAAACCGCAAACCAAGCCTTAGAATTAGCAAAATTGAATACAGGTTCAAGTGCAGAAGTTAGCCAAAATGCAATTAATGCAGCAAGCGAAGCGAAAGCGTTGGCGCAATCAGCTAACTCAAATGCTACTCGTGCTTTAAATACAGCAACCAGTGCATTAAGTACGATTAATGATATTCAGGCAGATGTTGCCTTAGCGAAAAGTGATGCAAATGCCGCAAAAAGTAATGCAGAAAATGCGTTTAATGCGGCAACAGCATCACAAGATACAGCAAATTTAGCCGTGCGAAATTCAAACAATGCTGAAAGTGTAGCCAATGCTGCTAAAACAACAGCAGAGGGGGCAGTTCGCACAGCAACTACCGCTAATCAAACCGCAGATCGTGCGCAAACTACGGCAACTCGTGCAGCAGCAACAGCAAATCTTGCAAGCATTACCGCAGGTAATGCAGAGCAGTTAGCACAAGAAGCAAAAGATACTGCGACTCAAGCTAAATCAGGTTTAGTGGCAACAAACGCAGAACTTGCAAAAGTTACTTCAACTCAAACTGATTTAAAAGCAAAAAGTGAAGCAAATGAAAAAGCGGTTACTGACTTAACTGGTCGTGTAGCTAACGTTGAAACTGGTGTGCAAACCGCACAAACCAATGCAAAAAGTGCGGTAGATCAATCAACCGAAGCTAAAACCACGGCTGAACAAGCTAATGATAAAGCTAAAAATGCAGAAAACAACGCAAATACAGCTTTAAGTACGGCTAATAACGCAAACGCAAACGCAACAAGTGCATTAACCCAAGCGCAAAGTGCGGTTAAAACAGCGCAAGAAAATACCGCACTTGCCAATCAAGCAATTGCCAAAGCAGAAAGTGCAGAGCTTATTAGTGGAGAATCAAAAGAAATTGCCAATAATGCAAAAGCAAATGCAGAAAGCGCAGTTGAAAGCGTAAAATTGGCAAATACACAATCTACTCAAGCGTTAACTAAATCAGGTGAAGCCGTAGATAAAGCTAATAATGCTGAAACTATTGCAAATCAAGCTCATTTAGCAAGTCAGCAAGCGGTAGAAAAAAGCGATCAATCTGTAACAACCACAAACATTGCTTTAAAAAAAGCTAATAATGCGGATAAAAATGCGGCTGAAGCAAATGTTAGTGCAACAAAAGCGATTGAGAGTGCAACACAAGCATTAACTCAAGCAACAGAGGCTAATAAATTAGCTGTTATCGCAGATGGTAATGCGAAACAAGCACAGGCTCAATCTGTTAGCGCAAACAATCTTGCAACAACAGCAAAAACAAATGCAGATAAAGCACTTCTGGATTCTTCAAAAGCAATTTCAGATGCAAATCAAGCTAATGTGACTGCTAATACAGCAAATGATAAAAGCATTCTTTTTTGGGTCAGCGGTTAATGTGGACGGTTTAACGGTTTTTCCCCTGCGGGTCGTATTGAAAAGCTGTTGGATAACTCTTCTAGTTACCCACGAGCTTTTCAACACTAAAAACCTACCGCCCACAATAACCACTTCCCTAATAATAAATTTTGTTATTTTTATATTGGTTCAAAGGCTCGCAAGCTCGCCTAATAAAATGAAGTCGCCTTCGGCTCCGCTGATTTTTTAATATCACTCTCGGGGCTTTTGGCGTACTATTGTCTAATAGTTAAAGCAAGGACACATAGCCCCGTATCTGTGATACTAAGTCTATGCCCTTGCAAGAAGGATAAATCCCCCTTGACCCCCTGCGGTTTCACCGCTAATTTGAAGAACGGACACCTAATGAAAAAGCGAACCAAACGCCTAGAAATAGCAATTGTCAGAAGATGAATACAATGCCTTGCTTGAAACGGTAATATCTCAACGCAAAAAACAAAGCAGGGGTATAAGCAGATAAAACAGGGCATACGGCGAGAGCTTTTTGCCAATAATGAGCATTATTTAACCCTTCAACGCCAAAATGCGTCTGGCACCGTTAAGTACAATCCCCCCCGCGATGGTGCCGATAATCAGATCTGGATAATTGGAACCGGTCCACGCGACCAGGGCGCCGGCGGTGATGCCCCCCAGGTTGATCACCACGTCGTTGGCCGAGAATATCCAGCTTGCCTTCATGTGCGCCCCGCCTTCCCGATGTTTGGATATGAGCAGCAGACAACTGGTATTGGCAATCAATGCGACGAATGCGATAGCCATCATCACCAGAGATTCAGGCTCACTACCGAATACAAAGCGTCTCACCACCTCTACGAGCACGCCCACAGCCAAGATCAGTTGCAGTACACCAGCAAGATGCGCGGCACGTACCTGCATTTTCACGCTATGTCCAACCGCATAAAGGGCAAGCCCGTACACCGCCGCATCGGAAAAATTGTCCAGGGATTCTCCAATCAGGCCGGTGGACTGGGCGATCAGACCGGCAGTCATTTCCACCACGAACAGAAGTGCATTGATGCCGAGCAACCAGCGCAGGGTCCCGGATTCTTGCTTAGCAGAAGCTGCCGAAAACTCGGCGGCCTTGATGGTCTCTGGATTTGCAGCGACGGTTTCCTGAAGCGAGGCGCCTAGCCCCAAGGTCTTCAGTTTCGAGGTGACGGGCTCGACCTCGCCGTCATGCACGACCTTCAGCCGGCGGTTCGACAAGTCGAAGGACAGCGCCCGAATCTCCTCAAAGCCGTTCAGGGCTAGGCGAATCATTCGTTCTTCTGATGGACAGTCCATCTTCGGCACTGCATAAACACTGACCCATCTCCCTGGCGCCTCGGAGGAGGCCTGTATATCGGTATCCGCTGCGGACGTTGCATCACCGCCACAGGCGCCACCACAGGATTTGCTCATAATACGACTCCACATTGAACAATGTTGTGGTACCATTTTAAACTATAAAGCTACTATAAGGTCAATAGAGTAAAGAATCCGTTGGGGAGGAGGCTGATGCGCATTGGTCAGTTGGCACAGTTGAATGAAGTCGCCTACGGCTCCGATTTTTTATATACCACTTCGGGGCTTTATGGTTTCTTTTGCTTAAAATCCATATTAATAAATAATCTTTTTAATTCTTTCTTTTCTTCATCTGATAGCCTAATCCCTTGAGCAATGCGAATAGCAAAATCATTAGGAATCTGATTAAATTCTGCAATAGTAGTAAGGAATCTTTCGGCTAATACGCCATTCCTAACGATTGTATGAGCGATATATGAAAGTTGCTCCTCTAATCTATTGCCAGATGAATTAGATCCTGATTCTATATTCTCTAGTTTTTTCTTTTCTATACGTGCGCCTAGTTTTAATAATTCTAATGCAACACTACTTCTTGTTGCATTTGCCTCACCATCATTAACTTTATTGAGAACAATACGATCTATAACCTCTAATACAGAAAAAGGAACGCGAACTGTTATACGATTATTTTGAGAATTTAAATTTTCCATATCAAAACCTGTTTGTTTTTTAACCTAAAACAAGCACTATATAGCACCATATAGCACTACATAGTGCTATGTATGCACTATACAGCATTTTTGATAAGAAAATCTTTATTTTTCAATGAGCACTGTATATCATCTAAAAAGATGCTATTCAGCACACAAAATTCACGCCTATTTTCTGGTCGAAAACGTACAAACTCTTGATTTATAAAGGAAAAAAGGCAAATTTTAAATTTGCATTAGGTGTGTAATTACTTCATTTTTGGGTCTGTTTTTAGGTTAAATTTCTGTTGTTTTTTTAAGGGATTTTTATGCGTTTTTATTCTCCCGAATTAAAGGCGATCACTATGCGGAATGAAAAAAAATACTCATAAAAATTAAATAGGAGAGAGGGAAAAATGAATGAGGTTTTAGCCATTATTTTTTATAACTTGGCGATTATTTTTGTTTTACTTTTAGGGTTGGGGTTATTCATAAAATACCAACACAAAAAACGTGCAGATGCCCTTTTAGAAAACATGAAAAAAGCCCATTCAGCATTTTCGGTTGATCGTAAATCACAAGCGATCTTTGAAAAACGCGTAAAAGAATGGGAAAGAAAACACCCGGTTCACGCCATAAAACAACGGATTAAAAAACGCATTGAATGGCTGCTGCCATAGCAACGTGCTTTTCTGATAAACTACACGCATCTAAACACAGGAGGTTCTATGCAAATAGCCTTACCCAATACACCGACTTTTGAGAAAAAAGAGTCTTTCTACTCTGAAGATGAGCTGTATTTGCTACATCAGTTAGAAAACGACTTAGTGAAAAGTAAATCTCATGATGATGTAATGGAAAACTTGAGACAGGTACTAAAACTCGATGAAGTTTGATTATTCGATTAGATGGTACTACTTGGCAGAAGAAAAACTGCTTACTCAGGCTAAAATCGGATAATGCTGTTCGTACTGCTAATAACTCTGCTCAAAAAGTAGATTTAATGGACGTAAAAGTACAAAAACACGATACAGAAATTAATGCAATGCAAACCGCATTAATTGATACGGTAGGTAAAGTTGAAAAAGCTGAATTAGTTGGCAATCAAGCTCGTTCAATGGGTGAAAATGCGATTAAAAAAGCAGAACAGGCTTCTGAGAAAGTGGTTGAACTTGAAAAAACAGTTGTGCAGTACAATGCAGAAAAAACTTCTGTATCACTTAACAATGCAACCTTGAATGATTTAGCGGACGGTGAAGTTAGCGAAACTTCTAATCAAGCGGTTACTGGTAAACAACTTTACGCTACTGAGAAAAAGGTTGAAAAAGTGGTACAAGAACAATTAGTGCCTGTACAAAAACAAGTTAAACAAACAAAAGAAGAAGTTACAACAAATAAAGCAAGTATTGCTACCAACAGCTCTAACATTGCGAAAAATTCACAACGAATGGAAAAAGTTGTTGAAGTAGTAAACGGCCAAACTGCTCGCATTAATGAAAACACTCGCATTGTTGAAGCTCAAGCAAGACAGGTAACTCAAAATACACAAGCAATTACTGAAAATCGTCAGGCGATCCAAAGTAATAGCAAACGTATTGATGAACTTGAAAACCGCTCTCGCCAAGATCGCCGACAAGCTCGTGCAGGTGTGGCAGGGGCGATGGCGATGACCCAAATCACGCCAGTACAGGGTAAAACCTTTACGGTTGGCGCAGGTGTCGGTTCTTATCGAGGTGAAACAGCGGTTGCAGTCGGTGTGAAATATGCACCCAAACCGAATTTTGTCATCAGTCTTTCAGGCTCTGCCGACTCTCGCGGAGGTGTTGGGGCTGCAACTGGAGTAAGTTTTGGGATTGATTAGCCCGAAATTATCCTAATTTTTTCAATAAAAAGCATCTTTTGGCATTGCTGGAAGATGCTTTTTTCTTGTTAAGCTCTCTCGATTTTGCCTTCGTCAGGTAGTCATTTGGGGCAAAAAGCTCAGAAAAAGTTGCTGCATTGAACAAAAATTAAGCAATCAAACTTTTCTTGTACTAATTGATTTTTTTAATGCTAATGTGATTTTCATAGTGTTTTATTTTATTTATAGCGTATGCTTAAATTAGATAATTTTAATATTTATTAAATTTTTTTCTTTTTATTTTGTGATTGATGATTTTCAAAAAATATTTAATAAACTCATATTTAATTTGGATTAAATAATTTTTGTATTAAAAGATTTAAGGTCTTTTGATTATTTTAGGTTTTAAAAGGTAATTAAATCCTTTAAGGTTTTAAAAAAGGGCTTTAAGGTTTTAAAAAAGGACTTTAAGGTTTTAAAAAAGACTTTAAGTTTAAAAAAAACAGCATAAAACAGTGTGACAAGATTGTTTTCTTTATTTTAAAAATGATTTTTTATCCAATAAAGAGAGCGCTTAGAGCATGTTGAATTTCCTTGAATGATATTGTAAGCCTTGTAATTTTTTCTTTCCTCTTCTCTTAAAGTGTATTTTTATTTTGGGCATAAATACTATTTATAACAACTATTAAGCTTGTAAATATAAAGTAAAAAAATAAATATTTTTTTATTATTGTTAATTTAATCTTTTATTTATTTTCACTTAAATAACACTTTTCTTATGCTTTCTTTTATGTTGATCGTTTCATTTTTGTGGTGTAGCCAATTTTCATTGTTTATTAAATTTTTAAGAGGAATAAAATGAACGATAAAATTAAACTCCTTAGACCAAAAGAGGTTATTCAAAAGCTCAGTATTTCTAAAAGTACATTCTATGACTGGCAGAATAAAAAATCGAAAAGATATAGAAATGACTTTCCTAAGCCGCTCTCTATTGGTGCAAATTCTGTAGGTTATTTAGAAAGTGAAATTAATACTTTTATTTTAAATATGGTACATCGTAGATCTAAATAAGGAGATACTATGTCAAAACTAGTTGAATTAATGATTAATACACTACCAATGCTTGATACTCAATCTCAAGCATTAGCAAGACTTTTCTTAGAAAAGCAAGGTAAATGCGGCACTTATTTAGGTTCGGGAAAAACAATGGGGAGAGTATTTTCGGCTACATCTAAATGTGTGTTCTTAACTTGTACACCTTGTTACAATGAAAAATTATTGAAATTACAAAAAGAAGTGATAGCTAGTTTCAAATTGATTATCAAGAACCCTCGTATTCTTGATTTATTATCAGGTTTCATTCCCAGCAAAGATAATTCCTTGATTCAGTGGGTTGCGCGAAATAAAGCCAAATTATCTTATAAGCTAGATGATTTTAAAGCTGTTTTCTGCACGCTTTCTCCTGAAAATGTGATTGCTGCATCCACTTATCAATCTTTTGAAGAGATTAAAGAAAATATAAATCTTCTTTATGCTTCATTGGTTCATCATCTTGGATTGTTTTTATTACTAGATTGTAGATGTGCTGAACAAGATAACAGAATTAACACTCATGGGCATGCTATCATTTTGTTTGATAAAAACTTTAATTATTCAAATATTGGAAAGGATATTAGATTCAATACTAATGAAGCAATAAGAGTGCAACTGTCAAAAATTGGCTATCAAGAACAATCTAATACCCAATGGATTAATACTTACTATGATCTCTTGAGAATTATTGCTTACATTACTAAACCAAGAGAGAAGGAGTTTGAAGAAACCATAGATCCCTTTTCTTGGTTAAACGTTGGTTTATCCGTTCACTATGATCATACTCAAGATAATAAGTCACGCCGTTATCGGAATTATATCTTTAAAGATGCCTTGAAGGAGAGCAGAGCTGAAAATAACAAACACATTACGAACGAGAAGTTACATAATGAACTTGCGACACCAATGGATGAGAAAAAAGATGATCATATTCAGATAGGCAATTACAAGCGATCTCATTATTTGAATAAATTGAAAAAAGAAGTGGAATATTCCTATAAAAGAACAAGTAAGATTATTATTCCTGATGAAAAAATGAGTATTCTTGAAGCGGTTTATTTGTATGAAAAATCACCACATCAATTTTGCGATTGTGCGGAAAAGCTAGATAGAAGAAGGCTGGAAGCATTATCCGAAAAATTGAATATATCTACATCTAAAATTAAATCATTAATTATTACGCGGAAAAAATTCCGCTGGATAAAAGGAAAAAGAGGTAAATTTCAAAAAGTGTGGGTAAATTGAACTATATAAAATCTTGGGCCTGAGTGCAGTCAATTTTAGTAAAATTTGATTTTCTATAGGTAAACATCGCAAAAGAGAGAAGGCAATTATCAATCTTATAATTGCTTTCTCTCGTTAAATTACATAATGAATTTGAGTATTCACCACTCAATTTCTTACCACAAAATGAGCCAAAATTCGCAATTTAATCGTTGTTGAAATATGGCGAAAAAATCTTGCAAGTAACGTGAACAGGATTTACGAAAATCGGTTGCTAATTCGTAGAGAAATTGTGGTTTTTTAGTATTCAGCAGATTACGCATTAACAACTTTTAAATGATACTGCGGAATAGTTTCATGTGAGCATTGATCGATAAAATCTGCCCACGCTTGTAGTATAGTAAAACGCTGTTTAAGGTAATCACTTCGGTTGTATGCGGTATGAATGCGATCTTGATTGATATGAGATAACGCCACTTCAATCATATCTTTGTTATGACCTTGTTCATTCAGGTAAGTACTGGCAATGCTCCTTAATCCGTGAGCAACGAGTTTTCCGTGATAGCCCATACGTTTAATCGCAGCATTAGCGGTTTGCGTGTTGGTATGCGATTTTGGATTTCTTTCACTTGGAAAAAGATATTCTTTACCACCACTCAATTTTTTAATTTCCTTTAGAAGTGCCATTGCTTGGCGAGAAAGGGTAATTTTATGTTCTCGACCACGCTCATCTTGCTTAATCCCTTTTTGAATATAGATTGTCCAAATCTTAGATTTCTCATCAATATCTTCATAACGAGCCATAGCCGCCTCGTTAGGGCGTGTCATGGTCAGTAGTTGCCATAAAATAAGATAACGTGTTTGTAGCTTAATTTGAGCACGGTTTAAGGTCATCAGAAATTCAGGCAGATCTTCTGGACGGATCGTTTTAAAGTGTTCAACTGTAGGATTATCAAATTCTTTCGAAAGATTGGCTGTGGGATTATGCGAAATAATGTTGCGGTGCAAAGCAAAATCCATAATCTCATTCAACTTTTGAATAGAACGTCTAAGCGTTTCTAACGTGCCTTTATCTTGAAGTGTCTTAAATGCTTTCAAGGCTAAAGGTGCAGTAACTTGAGTAATCGGTAATTTATCAAAATGCGGTAATAAAATACGTTCAATCAGGCTTTTGACATCTTTTGCATAGCCCTCAGAGAAATTCTTGCGAGTTTTGCGATGTTCAAACCATTGCCAAGCGACGGCTTCAAATGTGTTGTTTAGCTCGTCTTGTTTTGCTTGTAGTTGATTAGCTCGATATTCGGCAGGATCAATATTTTGGGCTAGTAATGAGCGATATTCATCTCTTATTTTACGAGCTTGAGCAAGCGACAATTCAGGATAAATACCTAAACTGATATTTTTACGTTTTTTAGTGGAAGGATGGTAATAGTTAAAAATCCATAATTTAGAGCCATTAGTTTTAACTCTTAAGAATAGCCCACTCCCATCTGCAAGGTTGTATTCCTTTTCGGCAGGCTTTGCTCTGTCTATTTCGGTGTTCGTTAAAGATTTTGTTGTTCTTGGCATAGCTGAATCACCTGTCATTTAAGAAATATAAAAAGCGGTAAAAGCCTTGTAGCATAAGACTCTTAATGCTTGTAGTAACATCGACCTAAGTTATTTTATCATAGTGTTACTATCGATGTTACTAAAATCGTTGGATTAGGTCGGAATAGATAGGATTAAATAGGACAATAAAAAAAGCCTTGGAGTGTTATGCTCCAAGGCTTTATCGGACTTTATAAAACTTGTTTGGAATTGGACTTGGTGGAGCTGGGGGGAGTTGAACCCCCGTCCGAAATTCCTCTACCGTCAGCACTACACGTTTAGTCAGTCTTTAAGTTTCGCTTAATCCTGCGGATAGACACGCGATAATTAAGCTAGTTTGATTCAATTTAATGCTTCGATCCTCAAACAGTGGCGTCCACACGATCTCGTTTGGGTTTGACTCCGCTTTATCCCCGTCTTACGAGCGGAAGCTGGGGAGCGAAGGCTATGAGCAGGTTATTAAGCTGCTAAAGCGTATTGTTCGTCGTTTGCGACTATTTTTTTGCGGTTTATTTACGAGGCCTACCGCACCTCGACGTGCACCTCGGGCTTCGCTAATCCCGTCGAATCCAAAATCAGCCCCAAAAGTGTGTATAAGGATAGCAAAATACAGTAATAAAGGAAAGTAGGCAAAATAAACAGTGTATGCGAGATAAAGAATCGTGCGCTAATTTTTTACATATCTTATGTTTTTTAGCTGATATTTTAGTTAAAAAATTTTATTTTTTCGATCTACTTCACATTTTTGAATGTTATTAATGATATCTTTTTCTTAAAAAATAAAAAGTATGATATAACTAATTCACATAATAATAGTGTGAGGAAAAACTATGTGTAACACAAAACAAGAACTACGCAATGAATTTACTGAACTGATTGGTGAGGTAAGAGTTAAGAATTTGTTTACCGGTTATGGAATATTCCAAGAAGATGCCATGTTTGCTTTGTCCCAAAATGACGCAATTTTTGTTAGAGCCGAGGGAGAGTTGGTACCTTATTTGGAGAGGCTTGGGGCTGTTGCCTATTCACTCAATCTTAATAATATGAGTAAATTAGCTCTTTATCATTATTATCAATTACCTCCTTCAGTTCGTAAAAACAAAACTCTTTTCAAACAAGTCATTAACCTTTCTATTCAACAAATTAAAAGAAAAAAACTTTCTGAGAATTTAGCTAAAAAAGAGCGTATCAAAGAATTAGCTAATTTCACTATTAAGCATGAAAGGCTGTTAGCTAAAATTAATATTCATACAGTCAGTGATTTTAGAGCATTGGGTGCTATTCATAGTTATGTCAGATTAAAGAAATTAGGTATTCCTGCAAGTATTGATTTACTCTGGACATTTAGAGCTGCTTTAATGGATAAACACGTCAACTTGTTGACAGAAAAAGAAAAATCATCAACCCTTATTAAATTAAACCTTATGCTTGAAGCTAATGGGATGAGAAAAATCAAAGGGTGTTAGAGAATGATAAGGAAAGTGGCGTAATACATAAAACACCATTGTTGATCTAATGCTTGCAAGTTGGTTGAATGGTTTAAGATGTAATTTTTATTGTGCTTAAATTATTATCAATCAAAAAATATTTTTCAAAAAATTGAAAAAAAGGGGTTGCAAGGTCGTGATAAATGCCTATAATACGCCCCCACAACGACGCGCCGTTGTAAAGCATAAAACCGCGCGTCGTTTTTTGTTCTTTAACAATCAATCAGGCAAACTGTGTGGGCACTTGAAGATTCGTTTTTATCATTAAAGATTTTAAAATTGAACTGAATAGTGCTACGAAGATTCGTTTATTTATATAGATGATTAATTAAGTCAGCAGTATTGAGCGATTAAACTTTTTGAACTGAAGAGTTTGATCATGGCTCAGATTGAACGCTGGCGGCAGGCTTAACACATGCAAGTCGAACGGTAACAGGAGAAAGCTTGCTTTCTTGCTGACGAGTGGCGGACGGGTGAGTAATGCTTGGGAATCTGGCTTATGGAGGGGGATAACGACGGGAAACTGTCGCTAATACCGCGTAGTGTCGAGAGATGAAAGTGCGGGACCGCAAGGCCGCATGCCATAGGATGAGCCCAAGTGGGATTAGGTAGTTGGTGGGGTAAAGGCCTACCAAGCCGACGATCTCTAGCTGGTCTGAGAGGATGACCAGCCACACCGGGACTGAGACACGGCCCGGACTCCTACGGGAGGCAGCAGTGGGGAATATTGCGCAATGGGGGCAACCCTGACGCAGCCATGCCGCGTGAATGAAGAAGGCCTTCGGGTTGTAAAGTTCTTTCGGTGACGAGGAAGGCGTGATGTTTAATAGGCATCACGATTGACGTTAATCACAGAAGAAGCACCGGCTAACTCCGTGCCAGCAGCCGCGGTAATACGGAGGGTGCGAGCGTTAATCGGAATAACTGGGCGTAAAGGGCACGCAGGCGGCTATTTAAGTGAGGTGTGAAATCCCCGGGCTTAACCTGGGAATTGCATTTCAGACTGGGTAGCTAGAGTACTTTAGGGAGGGGTAGAATTCCACGTGTAGCGGTGAAATGCGTAGAGATGTGGAGGAATACCGAAGGCGAAGGCAGCCCCTTGGGAATGTACTGACGCTCATGTGCGAAAGCGTGGGGAGCAAACAGGATTAGATACCCTGGTAGTCCACGCTGTAAACGCTGTCGATTTGGGGATTGGGCCTTGAGCTTGGTGCCCGAAGCTAACGTGATAAATCGACCGCCTGGGGAGTACGGCCGCAAGGTTAAAACTCAAATGAATTGACGGGGGCCCGCACAAGCGGTGGAGCATGTGGTTTAATTCGATGCAACGCGAAGAACCTTACCTACTCTTGACATCCATGGAATCCTGTAGAGATACGGGAGTGCCTTCGGGAACCATGAGACAGGTGCTGCATGGCTGTCGTCAGCTCGTGTTGTGAAATGTTGGGTTAAGTCCCGCAACGAGCGCAACCCTTATCCTTTGTTGCCAGCGATTCGGTCGGGAACTCAAAGGAGACTGCCGGTGATAAACCGGAGGAAGGTGGGGATGACGTCAAGTCATCATGGCCCTTACGAGTAGGGCTACACACGTGCTACAATGGCGTATACAGAGGGCGACGAAGCCGCGAGGTGGAGTGAATCTCACAAAGTACGTCTAAGTCCGGATTGGAGTCTGCAACTCGACTCCATGAAGTCGGAATCGCTAGTAATCGCGAATCAGAATGTCGCGGTGAATACGTTCCCGGGCCTTGTACACACCGCCCGTCACACCATGGGAGTGGGTTGTACCAGAAGTAGATAGCTTAACCTTCGGGAGGGCGTTTACCACGGTATGATTCATGACTGGGGTGAAGTCGTAACAAGGTAACCGTAGGGGAACCTGCGGTTGGATCACCTCCTTACCAAAGATAGAATCGACTTTAAGTGTTCACACAGTTTGTTTGATGGTTGTAGACAAGGAAAGAACAAAATATCGAAGACAAAATCCTATTGGGTCTGTAGCTCAGGTGGTTAGAGCGCACCCCTGATAAGGGTGAGGTCGGTGGTTCAAGTCCACTCAGACCCACCACTTAGACTGGTGAGTTTGGTAGATTGGTTTTGTAACATTAACTAATCTTGAATATATCAAACCGCTATGTATGAGTGAAAGCCAAGGGATGTGATTGGGGATATAGCTCAGCTGGGAGAGCGCCTGCCTTGCACGCAGGAGGTCAGCGGTTCGATCCCGCTTATCTCCACCAATATCGTCATAGTTAAGTTTATTGAAGTATATTTTCATTTTATTTAATGGTATTAAATATTGTGTTGCATTAGTTAAAATGAATTTAACTATGATGATGGTAAGTGAATTAGCTTACATTGTCTTATCTGTTCTTTAAAAATCTGGAAACAAGCTGAAAACGAGACTTTCAAGAAAGTCTGAGTGAGAGTGATTGATAAAAGGCAATGACTCTTAATAAATTAACTGTTACTGCTTAGCGACATTAAGTGTTTTTCGATTCAATCTTGTGATTTTAAGTGGATTTTAGATTTAAATTAACTTTTAAGTTTATGAAATTGAATTCATTATAAGAATACTTGAGGTTGTATGGTTAAGTGACAAAGCGTACAAGGTGGATGCCTTGGCAATCAGAGGCGAAGAAGGACGTGCTAATCTGCGAAAAGCTTGGATGAGTCGATAAGAGGCGTTTAATCCAAGATGTCCGAATGGGGAAACCCAGTGGGTGAAGAACCCACTATCATTATCTGAATCCATAGGATAATGAGGCGAACCGGGAGAACTGAAACATCTAAGTACCCCGAGGAAAAGAAATCAACCGAGATTTTGTGAGTAGCGGCGAGCGAAAGCGAAGGAGCCTGTTAGTGATAGCGGAAGTATTAGAGGAATTGGCTGGGAAGCCAAATCGTAGAGGGTGATAATCCCGTACTCGAAAATACTTTTGTGGTACTGAGCTAACGATAAGTAGGGCGGGACACGTGATATCCTGTTTGAAGATGGGGGGACCATCCTCCAAGGCTAAATACTCCTGATTGACCGATAGTGAACCAGTACTGTGAAGGAAAGGCGAAAAGAACCCCGGTGAGGGGAGTGAAATAGAACCTGAAACCTTGTACGTACAAGCAGTGGGAGCCCGTGAGGGTGACTGCGTACCTTTTGTATAATGGGTCAGCGACTTATATTTTGTAGCGAGGTTAACCGAATAGGGGAGCCGAAGGGAAACCGAGTCTTAACTGGGCGAATAGTTGCAAGGTATAGACCCGAAACCCGGTGATCTAGCCATGGGCAGGTTGAAGGTTGGGTAACACTAACTGGAGGACCGAACCGACTAATGTTGAAAAATTAGCGGATGACTTGTGGCTGGGGGTGAAAGGCCAATCAAACCGGGAGATAGCTGGTTCTCCCCGAAATCTATTTAGGTAGAGCCTTGAGCGGACACCTTCGGGGGTAGAGCACTGTTTCGGCTAGGGGGCCATCCCGGCTTACCAACCCGATGCAAACTACGAATACCGAAGAGTGATACTCAGGAGACACACGGCGGGTGCTAACGTCCGTCGTGGAGAGGGAAACAACCCAGACCGCCAGCTAAGGTCCCAAAGTCTATATTAAGTGGGAAACGAAGTGGGAAGGCTTAGACAGCTAGGATGTTGGCTTAGAAGCAGCCATCATTTAAAGAAAGCGTAATAGCTCACTAGTCGAGTCGGCCTGCGCGGAAGATGTAACGGGGCTCAAATATAGCACCGAAGCTGCGGCATCAGACGTAAGTCTGTTGGGTAGGGGAGCGTTGTGTAAGCGGATGAAGGTTCATCGAGAGGTGGGCTGGACGTATCACAAGTGCGAATGCTGACATAAGTAACGATAAAACGGGTGAAAAACCCGTTCGCCGGAAGACCAAGGGTTCCTGTCCAACGTTAATCGGGGCAGGGTGAGTCGGCCCCTAAGGCGAGGCTGAAAAGCGTAGTCGATGGGAAACGGGTTAATATTCCCGTACTTGGATAAACTGCGATGTGGGGACGGAGTAGGTTAGGTTAGCGACCTGTTGGATATGGTCGTTTAAGTTCGTAGGTGGGGAGTTTAGGCAAATCCGGACTTCCTTAACACTGAGAGATGATGACGAGGCTCTACGGAGCTGAAGTAACTGATACCACACTTCCAGGAAAAGCCACTAAGCTTCAGGTTTATCTAAACCGTACTGAAAACCGACACAGGTGGTCAGGTAGAGAATACTCAGGCGCTTGAGAGAACTCGGGTGAAGGAACTAGGCAAAATAGCACCGTAACTTCGGGAGAAGGTGCGCCGGCGTAGATTGTAAGGGTTTACCCCTGAAGGTTGAACCGGTCGAAGATACCAGCTGGCTGCAACTGTTTATTAAAAACACAGCACTCTGCAAACACGAAAGTGGACGTATAGGGTGTGATGCCTGCCCGGTGCTGGAAGGTTAATTGATGGTGTAATCGAAAGAGAAGCTCCTGATCGAAGCCCCAGTAAACGGCGGCCGTAACTATAACGGTCCTAAGGTAGCGAAATTCCTTGTCGGGTAAGTTCCGACCTGCACGAATGGCATAATGATGGCCAGGCTGTCTCCACCCGAGACTCAGTGAAATTGAAATCGCCGTGAAGATGCGGTGTACCCGCGGCTAGACGGAAAGACCCCGTGAACCTTTACTATAGCTTGACACTGAACATTGAATTTTGATGTGTAGGATAGGTGGGAGACTTTGAAGTAGTCACGCCAGTGATTATGGAGTCGTCCTTGAAATACCACCCTTTAACGTTTGATGTTCTAACGAAGATGACGAAACGTGGTCTCGGACAGTGTCTGGTGGGTAGTTTGACTGGGGCGGTCTCCTCCCAAAGAGTAACGGAGGAGCACGAAGGTTTGCTAATCACGGTCGGACATCGTGAGGTTAGTGCAATGGTATAAGCAAGCTTAACTGCGAGACAGACAAGTCGAGCAGGTACGAAAGTAGGTCATAGTGATCCGGTGGTTCTGTATGGAAGGGCCATCGCTCAACGGATAAAAGGTACTCCGGGGATAACAGGCTGATACCGCCCAAGAGTTCATATCGACGGCGGTGTTTGGCACCTCGATGTCGGCTCATCACATCCTGGGGCTGAAGTAGGTCCCAAGGGTATGGCTGTTCGCCATTTAAAGTGGTACGCGAGCTGGGTTTAGAACGTCGTGAGACAGTTCGGTCCCTATCTGCCGTGGGCGTTGGAGAATTGATTGGGGCTGCTCCTAGTACGAGAGGACCGGAGTGGACGCATCACTGGTGTTCCAGTTGTCTCGCCAGAGGCATTGCTGGGTAGCTACATGCGGAAGAGATAAGTGCTGAAAGCATCTAAGCACGAAACTTGCCAAGAGATGAGTTCTCCCTGTCTTTAAGACAGTAAGGGTTGTTTAAGACTAAGACGTAGATAGGTGCGGTGTGTAAGTGTAGTGATACATTGAGCTAACGCATACTAATTGCCCGAGAGGCTTAGCCATACAACGCTCAAGTGTTTTTGGGGAGACCTGGAGCATGGAGCGAAGTAGAGTAGCAGTTAAGAGAGTGGACGTAGAAGAGAGTTGAGAGAAGGCTTGTTTTTAGATTAAGAAGACGCGAATAAGATAAGAGAGAAATCATAAAGAATATTGGCGGCGATAGTGCGGTGGGCCCACCTGACTCCATACCGAACTCAGAAGTGAAACGCCGTAATGCCGATGGTAGTGTGGGGTATCCCCATGTGAGAGTAGGTCACCGCCAAGCCTGATAGGAACCCCTGATGTGAGAGCATCGGGGGTTTTTGCTTTTGGGGGATAGGAAAGTCGTATTAGAAAATAATAGAAGAAAACTGACAATAAACTATAAATGGCTGAGATAAACCATAAGAAAAACCGCACTTGGATTTTTTATCTAAAGTGCGGTTTTTTTCTTTCCTATTTTTACTGCTTTATCATTTTCTTTAACTGATACAAATAGGCCAATGCCTGTTTTGGACTTAATTCATCCGGATCTAATTCTTGTAACATATTCAATAACATCTCCTTATTTTCATCTTCTGCCTGATCAAATGCTAATTCACCTTGACGTTGATTTAATAAACGAAGATCCTGAATCTGTTGGTTGGCGTTTTGCTGTGACAGTTTTTCTAATTGCGCCAGTTTTTGTTTGGCAAGCTTGATGACTTGTTGTGGCACACCTGCCAAGGCAGCGACCGCAAGACCGTAACTTTTACTGGCAGCCCCCTTTTGTACAGCGTGCATGAAAGCGATAGTGTCATTATGCTCAATGGCATCTAAATGAATATTACCGATACCTTGCACCTGTTCCGGTAGCACCGTAAGCTCAAAATAGTGGGTGGCGAATAAGGTTAAAGAACAGATTTTTTTCGCTAACCATTCGGCGCAAGCCCAAGCGAGGGACAAACCGTCGTAAGTGGAGGTTCCACGGCCGATTTCATCAATTAACACCAAACTTTTATCCGTTGCTTGGTGCAGAATATTCGCCATTTCCGTCATTTCTACCATGAAGGTTGAGCGTCCGGAAGCGAGATCATCAGAAGCACCAATGCGGGTAAAAATACGATCAATAGGGCCAATGACTGCACTGTCTGCCGGCACAAAACTGCCCATGTACGCCATTAAGGTAATCAGCGCCGTTTGACGCATATAGGTACTTTTACCGCCCATATTCGGGCCGGTGATAATAAGGAAATGTTGCTGTTCGGTAAGCTCTGTTGGGTTGGCAATAAACGGTTCCTTCAACACTTGCTCCACCACAGGGTGACGGCCATTTTGAATATGAATGCCCGTTTGTGCCGAGAAGGTCGGTGCCACATAATTCAGGCTTTCCGCCCGCTCCGCTAAATTGGTGAGCACATCCAATTCGGCTAATGCCAAACCGGCGAGCTGTAAGTCACCTAAGTGCGGTAATAATTGGTCGAAAATTTCATCGTATAGCTGCTTTTCCAGCGCCAAAGAAGCGCCTTTTGCTTTCAACACCTTATCTTCATAGGTTTTCAATTCAGGAATGATATAACGTTCGGCATTTTTTAAGGTTTGACGGCGCACATAATGAATCGGCGCCTTATGGGCTTGCCCCTGGCTAATTTGAATGTAATAGCCGTGTACGGCATTGAAGCCGATTTTCAACGTATCAATACCGGTGCTTTCCCGTTCTCGTTGTTCCAAATCTTCTAAATAACGAGTTGCACCGTCAGATAATTCACGCCATTCATCCAATTCTGCATTGTAACCTGCCGCAATGACACCACCATCACGAATTAATACCGGTGGACTGTCAATAATCGCCCGTTGTAAAAGGTCAAATTGTACGGAAAAATCGCCCAGTTGTTGGTAAAGTGCGGTCATTTTTTCCGATGTTTTTTCAGCCAACCGATCTTTTATATAAGGAATCTGCTCTAAAGCGGTACGCAAGCGGGTTAAATCACGCGGACGGGCGGTGCGTAACGCCACGCGCGCTAAAATGCGTTCCATGTCACCCACTTGTTGCAAATAAGGTTGTAAATCCGCCACTAAATCCTGTTCTAAAATCGCACTAATGGCTTGTTGGCGTTGCGTGAGTTTTGCCACATCGCAAATCGGCTGATGAATCCAACGTTTTAGCAAGCGACTGCCCATCGGGGTGACGCATTTATCCAACACTGCCGCCAACGTGTTTTCCGTACCGCCCGCCAGATTTTGAGTGAGTTCCAAATTACGACGGGTTGCTGCGTCCAGCTGAATGTTTTCACTGTGTTGAATGAGATGAATGCTTTGAATATGAGGCAAGGCAGTACGTTGCGTTTCGCGTGCGTATTGCAATAGACAACCGGCGGCACATAAGCCCAGAATCGCTTTTTCCACACCGAATCCGCACAAGTCTTTCGTATTAAATTGATGGCAAAGCTGTTGAATGGCGGTTTTTAGCTCGAATTCCCAAATAGGGCGACGACGTAAACCTTTGGCGTGTTCAATGAGCTGAAAATCGGCAAAATCTTCGCAATAAAGCAATTCTACCGGCGCGATGCGTTGTAATTCCGTTTGCAAATCCGCTTTGGATTGCGGTTCGCATAGCTGAAAACGACCGGACGTCATGTCTAATGTCGCCAAACCGAAATGATCTTTTTCCTGATACACTGCGGCAATGAGGTTGTCTTGCCGTTCCGGTAACAATGCTTCATCGCTCACTGTACCCGGCGTGACAATGCGCACAATTTGGCGTTCAACAGGGCCTTTCGCCGTATTCGGATCGCCGATTTGTTCGCAAATGGCGACAGACTCCCCTAACTGCACCAACTTCGCTAAATAGCCTTCCACCGCGTGATAAGGTACGCCTGCCATGGGAATTGGCTGCCCTGCAGATTGTCCGCGTTTGGTCAGCGAAATATCCAACAGTGCAGAGGCGCGTTTTGCATCGTCATAAAACAGCTCGTAAAAATCGCCCATGCGATAAAACAATAAAATATCCGGATTCTCCGCTTTGAGTTGCAGATATTGTTTCATCATCGGCGTATGCTGTTCGAAATTTTCTTTTGGCATCATGTGGTTATCTTATTCCGGCGATTATTGGGCGGTTTCTGTTGTTGAAGCACTTGGTTTACGGCGTTTGCCGATATTTTTACGATCTTGGTGGCGCTGTTTGGCTTTTTTATCCGCTTTCTTTTGCGCTTCGCGTTTTTCTAATTTTTTCGCTTTTTGTTTTTTGCTGACAGTTTTGATTTCACCGTCTTTCGGCGCTTTGGTACGCGGTTCCAAACCTTCAATCACACGTGCTTTTAGAATTTCTTGGGTATAACGCTTAATTTTGCCCAACAGACGATAATCGTGCGCTTCTACGAAAGACACGGCGGTGCCTTTTTTGCCGGCACGCGCGGTACGCCCAATGCGGTGCAAATAAGTATCGGCGCTGTACGGCAAATCAAAATTCATAATGTGGCTGACGTCATCAATATCGATACCACGCGCGGAGATATCCGTGGAGACCAACACCGTTACCACGCCGTTTTTTAGTTTATCGATAGCGTTGTTGCGTTGGGTTTGCGCCATTTCGCCTTCCAAATACGTGCTGCGAATACCGCGTTTGCGTAGATTTTCCGCCAGTTCGCGCACATCTTCTCGACGGCGTACGAATACAATGCCCTTACTGACTTGCTCTTGCTCAATGAAACGCGCCAATAATTTGAATTTATGCTCATTGCTGTCGGCGTGATAATACCATTGCTGAATTTTCTTCCGTTCACGACGGCTAGGCTCTGCATCAATTTTTACCGGCTCGTTTAACGTGCGGTCGGCAAAATCTTCCAATAAATCGCCTTCAAGGGTCGCCGAGAACAACAACGTTTGCTTACGCCAACGGGTTTCTGCCGAGATTTTCTCTGCATCTTGTCCAAAGCCCATTTGCAACATTCTGTCCGCTTCGTCAAAAATTAGAATTTCTACCGCGCGGCAATCAAAATTTTCTTCTTTAATGTATTGCAACAAACGCCCTGGGGTCGCCACCACAATGTCCTGATTTTTATTGAAAATCTCGCCGTGATTTTGATACGCCACACCACCGGTGATAGTCGCAATTCTGAGTTTGGTGAAGCAGGCAAGTTCTTCCGCCTGTTCCGCTACCTGCATGGCAAGTTCGCGGGTTGGCGTGAGAATCAACACACGCGGCGCGCCCGGTTTACGGCGTGGATAATCCAACAAGTGTTGAATGGCCGGTAGCAAAAACGCGGCGGTTTTTCCGGTGCCGGTCGGTGCGGACCCGAGGACATCAAAGCCCTCCATCGCGGCAGGAATGGTTTCCTGTTGGATGGCAGTAGGACGTTGGTAGCCTTTTTTCTGGAGGGCGTTGAGTAATTCAGGCGCGAGATCAAAATCTGCAAATTGAGTGAGGTTTGTCATTGGTATTTGTTGTTCATTAGCATTAAAATTGCGCCGAATTATACCGCACTTTGCCGTTAAAGTGCGGTCCTTTTTGACGGTGTTTTTCGATGAGCAAGACGGGTTTTCGTTTTAAACAATTTCAGATCAATCACGATCGCTGTGCCATGAAAGTGGGGACGGATGGTATTTTATTGGGTGCGTGGGCGGGTGTGACGCAGGCAAAACAGATATTGGATTTAGGTAGTGGCAGCGGTTTAATCGCCTTAATGTTGGCTCAACGCAGTTGTGCCGAAAGCCGGATTTATGCCGTGGAAATTGATCACGTGGCGGCACAACAAGCCTGTGAAAATGTATTAATTTCACCGTGGAAGAATAAAATTCAGGTGTATAAGCAAGATATAGATAGTTTTTGTACTCAAACAGCAGAGCGCTTCGACTTGATTGTCGCCAACCCGCCCTATTTTCAAACAGGGGTAGATTGTCGTAACGAGGAGCGGAATACAGCCCGTTATTTTGCCGCACAAAGTCATTTACATTGGTTAGAGAGCGCTGCTGCTTGCTTGGCTCCAAAGGGAAAAATCAGTTTTGTGTTACCTTTTGACGCAGGAAAAACGTTGCTAAAAAGCACCGCACTTTATTGTGTTGCGCGTTGCGATGTCATTACTAAGCAAGGCAAAGCGCCACAACGTATGTTGTTGACCTTTGCCACACAACCACAAACATTGCGATATGACGAGTTGATTATTTACGACACACAGAATCAATATCATGCTGATTTTGTCGCATTGACGCAGGATTTTTATTTGAACTTCTAAAAAAGCCATAAAAAAACACCGCACTTCCTTTAAAAGTGCGGTGTTTTTCTTTGTTTCTTAGGCCTGTTTCATTAATTTCGTCCAGTTGTAATAACCGTATAACGAGTTCAATAAATAGGCACTATACATTAAATACATGGCCGGGGTTTCCGCCCACAAGGCAATGGAAAGGATATTTAACAAAATCCATAAAAGCCATTGTTCACGGTAGCGTAAAATCATCAATAATTGGGCTGAAACAGTAATCACGGTAGTTAAACCGTCTAATCCTGTGGAGCTGCCGCCTGCCGCATTAAGGGCTTGTACGAACAATAACGTACCGACAATCACTGTGGTGGCTAGGATGAGCCAGCCTTGCAGCGTCAGTGATTTCGCAATAACGCTTTCTGCTCCGCTCTTTTCTTGTTGCATATGGGTTTTCCACATGAAATAACCGATAAATTGCGCTGGAATATAAACATACAAGACGGTATTCATTTCACCGATGAAATTCTCGCCCCATGCTACATAGAAGTAAGTGTAGGCAAAAATCAGCCCGAACAGATAATTACTGATTTTCCCTTTACTGACGAATACCACACAAATCACGCCGGCAATACCGGAAATCATGGCTAAGGGCGATTGCGGATCTAAGACGAAAGCAACAATTTGCGCCGCAATAAAGAGAAATAGCCAAAACACTTCAAAAGGTTTCCAGTCGGAAAAAAGTTCTTGTTTTATTTGATGTAAATACGGTTGTAGATTCATAGTCACCTCACAAATGGGATAAAGTGCGGTCATCTTAGGAAGTATTTTTTAGAATGTAAAGGATTTGCTACGTTTTTGTGTTGCTGATCACAAAAAAGATGTCATCACGTTAAACATGAATGGCATCGTGTCATTTCTTTTTCAGCGTAACAGGGCTAAAATAGCGCCTTTTTATCAGTAGAGAGAACATCATGACTTTTGCGGTTGGGCAGCGTTGGATCAGTGAAACGGAAAATAATTTAGGCTTGGGAGTCATTCGTGCCGTGGATTTTCGGCAAGTGACAATTGATTTCCCTGCAGCACAAGAACAACGTATTTATTCGGTGCAAAACGCGCCGTTAAATCGTGTGCAATTTCGTATCGGTGATTTGATTCAACATGTAGAAGGTTGGCATGGCGAAGTGCTCAATGTGGCGGAAAATAATGGCTTGCTGTTCTATTTGGTACAACAAGAGGGCAAGGAAGACTGTGTCGTCAGTGAAATAGAGCTGGCTCATCGCATTTCTTTTTGCCGACCGCAAGAACGCCTGTTTTCCGCACAGATTGATCGTAACGACCATTTCGTGTTGCGTTACCAAGCGTTGCAATACCAAAAAGCGCAATTTCAATCACCCTTGCGGGGCTTACGCGGTATCCGCGCCGGGCTGATTCCTCATCAATTACACATTGCGAAAGAAGCCGGGCAGCGTATTGCACCACGCGTGTTGTTGACCGATGAAGTGGGTTTAGGTAAAACGATTGAAGCCGGCATGATTTTGCAGCAGCAATTATTTGCCGAAAAGGTACGCCGCGTGCTGGTTATTGTGCCGGAAACGTTGCAACATCAATGGTTGGTCGAAATGTTGCGTCGTTTTAATTTGCACTTTTCGCTGTTTGACGAAGAACGTTGCGCGGATTTTGCCGCGACAGAAGAGCAAGAAGAAGTGAATCCGTTTACCACCGAATCCATGATTATTTGTGCCTTGGATTGGTTGGTGCAAGCGCCAAAACGGGTACAACAAATTTTGGCGGCCGGTTTTGATATGCTCATTGTCGATGAAGTGCATCATTTGGTGTATGACGAAGTCAATCCAAGTTTGGAATATCAGTTAGTGCAACAACTGACACAACAGATTCCCGCCGTGTTATTACTCACCGCCACACCGGAGCAGCTTGGTCAGCAAAGTCATTTTGCCCGTTTGAATTTATTGGACCCACATCGTTTCCACGACTATCAGGCTTTTTTAAAGGAACAGCAAAATTATCAGCCGATTGCCGAAGCCACACAGGCATTACTGGAGAATCGCCCATTAAATGTGGATGAAAAGCGCACGATTTCCTTGTTGTTGGCTAAGTCAATTAATTTTGAAACCGGCAATAAGGCGAAGTTAATTCAACAGCTTATCGACCGCCATGGTACCGGGCGTTTATTGTTCCGCAATACCCGTCAAAGCGTACAAGGCTTCCCGAAAAGGGTGTATCACCCCATTGCCTTATCTCAGCCGAAGCAATATGAAAATGCAGTGAAAACGCTCCTTGCCTTTGGTGAAAATCCGTTGCAATGCGCGCTTTATCCTGAACACTTTTTGCGAGAACTTAACACCAATATGGCGTGGTGGGAATTTGACCCACGCGTACAATGGCTCATCGATTTTTTAAAACAACATCGACAGGAAAAAGTGTTGGTGATTTGTCGTTATGCAGATACGGCAATTCAGCTGGAACAAATTCTGCGTGAAAAAGAAGGCATTCGTAGTGCGGTATTCCACGAAAAAATGTCTATTGTGGAACGCGATCGTGCGGCGGCGTATTTTACCCAACAAGAAAATGGTGCACAGGTGCTACTCAGTTCCGGGATTGGCTCTGAGGGGCGAAACTTCCAATTTGCCTGTCATTTGGTGCTGTTTAATTTGCCGGAAAATCCTGATTTGTTAGAGCAGTGCATCGGGCGTTTGGATCGCATTGGACAAACGCGAGAAATTCAAATTTATCAGCCGTATTTTACCGACAGTGCACAAGCCGTGTTGGCAGACTGGTATCATTTAGGCTTGAATGCCTTCAATGAAACGTGCCCGATGGGTGCCTTATTGTTCGAACAGTTTGCCGAAGTATTGCAAAAAACGTTGAAAAATCCGACCGCACTTGACGCTCGTCAGGACTTAATTGAGCGTACTCAAGCGGAGCGGTTACGCATGAAGCAGCTGTTGGAACAAGGGCGTGATTTGTTGTTGGAGCTTAACTCTAACGGTGGTGAGGCGGCGAAGCAGCTGGCACAAGACATTGCTGGGCAAGATGGCAGTCAGGAGTTAGTCAATTTTGCCTTGAATCTGTTTGATGTCATCGGCGTGGAACAGGAAGATTTAGGTGAGCAATCCATCGTCATCACGCCCACAGGCACGATGCTTATGCCCGATTTCCCTGGCTTGAAAGAGGAAGGTGTCACGGTCACTTTCGACCGTCAATTGGCGTTGGCACGCGAGGAGTTGGAATTCCTCACTTGGGATCATCCGATGATTTACCACGGCATTGATTTAATCACTTCCGGTGACATTGGCAAAAGCGCCGTGGCGTTGTTGGTGAATAAAAATTTGCCATCAGGCACGCTGTTACTGGAGTTGGTTTATGTGGTGGAAAGCCAAGCGCCACAAGGGTTACAATTAACCCGATTCTTACCGCCAACACCGATTCGTCTGTTGCTGGATAATCGCGGTAATGATTTGGCACCGCAGGTGGAATTTGACACATTACAACGTAAATTGAAGCCGATGGAACGCAATGTGGCGAATAAAATTGTGAAAATGCTGCGTCCGAGCATTGAAGGGCTGATTGCTCAAGGTGAGCGTTTGGTGGTGGCACAAAGTGAGCAGATTATCAATGCCGCACAGCAAGAAGCCGAGCAGCAATTGGATGCAGAACTCAACCGATTAATCGCGTTACAAAAAGTGAATAAAAACATTCGCGCCGATGAAATTCACACGTTAGAACGTCAACGCACCCAAATTTTACAGCTGTTACAACAGGCAACCTGGCGTTTAGATTGCTTGCGTGTGATTGTGAGTAATAAGGAATAAACATGGCCCTGATTGAATATAATCCGCCGCAGGAACCTTGGCTGGATTTGGTGTATCGTGATGATTATATTGCGGTGGTGAACAAGCCAAGTGGACTACTTTCCGTACCAGGCAATCAGCTGCAATATTACGACAGCGCGATGTCGCGGGTGAAAGAAAGGTACGGTTTTTGTGAACCGGCACATCGACTCGACATGGCGACTAGCGGGATTTTGTTGTTTGCGTTGAGCAAAGCGGCAGATCGCGAGTTAAAACGCCAATTTCGTGAACGCGAACCGAAAAAATATTATCAGGCGTTGGTTTGGGGACATGTGGAACAAGATCATGGGGTTGTTGAGTTGCCACTGATTTGCGACTGGGAAAATCGCCCTCGCCAAAAAATTTGCTTTGAACGAGGCAAAAGAGCGGTCACTTTTTACGATGTTTTACAACGTTATCCCAATAATACGACACGCGTAAAGCTTACACCGATTACAGGGCGTTCCCATCAATTACGCTTGCACATGCTGGCACTTGGGCATCCGATTTTAGGTGATAAATTCTACGCACATCCACAAGCCAAAGAGTTATCGCCTCGCCTCTGCTTGCATGCGGAAAGCCTGCAGATTCAACATCCGATTACCGGAGAAACGATGGAATTCACCGCGCCGGTCGGTTTTTAATAAAAAAGTGCAGTGAAAAAACAAGGTATTTTTTCACCGCACTTTAACTGTGATTCAACGATAAGCTGAGCTTATAAAATCACGTCTAATTTATCATAAGCACGACGGGCTTTTTCTAAGGCTTTTTCAACGCTGATGTCGCGTGCCAAAATCACCCCTAAACGACGATGGCCATTCACTTCACCTTTACCAAAAATGCGTAAGTTGGTTTGCGGTTCGGCAAGTACCTGCTCTAAGTTGGCAAATTGTACTTGTTTGGATTTGCCTTCCACCACAATGGCTTTGGACGCGGACGGGCTGATGAAATCAACGCTCGGAATCGGCAAGCCTAAAATGGCGCGAGCGTGTAAGGCGAACTGTGATAACTCTTGTGAGATCATGGTCACCATACCGGTATCGTGTGGACGCGGGGAGACTTCGTTAAAAATCACGTCATCGCCACACACAAACATTTCTACCCCGAAAATCCCACGACCACCTAATGCACCCGTGATTTTCTCCGCGATGTCTTGCGCTTTTTTCAATGCAGTTTCTGACATGGCTTGTGGTTGCCAAGATTCACGGTAATCGCCATCGATTTGAATGTGCCCGATTGGCGCAAGGAACGAAGTACCATTCACATGGCGTACGGTGAGCTGGGTAATTTCGTAATCAAATTGAATGAACCCTTCCACAATAACGCGTCCGGCACCGGCACGTCCGCCTTCTTGGGCGTAATCCCATGCCGATTGGATTTGATCGAGGGTACGAATGATGCTTTGTCCATGGCCGGAGGAGGACATAATCGGTTTGACCACGCACGGAACGCCGATTTTTTCGACCGCACTTTTGAAGTCGTCAAAGTTATCTACGAATTCATAAGGTGAGGTTGGCAAGCCTAATTCTTCCGAGGCTAAACGACGAATGCCTTCACGGTTCATGGTCAGTTTCGTGGCTTTGGCGGTCGGGATAACGGTGAACCCTTCTTGTTCCAGTTCAAGTAAAGTATCAGTGGCGATAGCTTCCACTTCCGGCACGATAAAATCAGGACTTTCCTTTTCCACAACGGCGCGTAATGCCGCGCCATCCAACATGGAAATGGTGTAAGCACGGTGTGCCACTTGCTGTGCAGGCGCGTTTTCATAGCGATCTACTGCAATCACTTCAACACCTAAACGTTGTAATTCAATGACAACTTCTTTGCCCAATTCCCCTGCACCAAGCATCATTACTTTCAGTGCTTTTGGGGTTAATGGCGTGCCGATTGTAGTCATGGGAGCTCCTTATTGTTTGAGTAAACTTTCGTCTAAGGTTAAATCTTCGTTTTTATTCACGCCGATACCGCGTGCTAATACGTTTTGCGCAATTTGATGTGCTTCGTCCAAAGAATGTTCGGTGTATGTACCACATTGGTATTCATTCAGTTCGGGGATTTCTCGTTGATTTTTCACATTGAGAATATCTTGCATGGAGGCTGCCCAAGCCTGTGCAACTTGGGTTTCGTTTGGGGTACCGATTAAGGACATATAAAAACCGGTGCGGCAACCCATCGGCGAAATATCGATAATTTCGACATCTTGACTATTGAGATGATCGCGCATGAAGCCGGCAAATAAATGTTCTAGTGTGTGAATGCCTTTCGGTGGCAAATTTTCCTTATTGGGAATGGTAAAACGCAAGTCAAAAACAGTAATGTTGTCTCCTTTTGGAGTTTGCATTATTTTGGCAATTCGCACTGCGGGTGCATTCATACGAGTGTGATCGACTTTAAAACTATCAAGTAATGGCATTTATTTTTCCTCAAATGGAGTGATTTTTGTTTATAAAATAGTCAATTGAGACTTTTTTTGAGATTTTTTTAAATTATTTCCGAACTTTTTTCGTTATACTGCTGTCATAGATAACGAGCAACTTGCAGTTGTTTTAATAAAATTGGTTCCTTAGGTTATTCGCCTCTCCTCGTGAGAGGCATTTTTTTAGCCATTTTACCGTAAAATGGCCTTCTTTAAAGAACGGCAACGCCCAAAAATAATAAAAAAACGTACCGCACTATTTTTCCCAGTGTCATAAGAATCAGACACGCCACCCAATTTAATCTCAACCAGCCTGCCACGGCACAAAATACATCGCCGACGACTGGCAACCAGCTAAAAAATAACATGATACTACCGTGGCGCCGTGTTTTTTCTAATATCCAAATGAGTTTTGCATTTTGTGGCGGTGTATTAAAAGTAGGGAGCCAACGCCCTAGCGCATAGGTGGTTAGGCTTCCCAGTGTGTTTCCGGCAACAGCAGTCCATAATAGGCTTTGAATTTCCATAGAAAAATAAGGGGAGCCCGCCCATAAAAGCGGTGTGATGAGGGTGACAAAAATAATTTCGGAATTACCGGGGAGGACAGTCGCGCTGAGAAACGCACTGGCGAACATAATCCACAATCGATGTTCGCCAAATAATGCGAACCATCCATCCCAGCTAAAAAGATCAAACATGATTAAATGTGCGGAAAATAAGTGCGTAGGTAATTTTCACGATCGTCCGCATTGATTTGACGAACCATTCGGCAAGGGGAGCCCATGGCAAGGCTGTTGGCAGGAACGTCTTTGGTCACCACGGAACCGGAGGCGATGACGACATTATCACCAATAGTCACCCCACCTAGAACGATGACATTGCCACCCAGCCAAACATTATTACCAATAGTAATTGGTCGTGCTTGTTCCCAGCCGGCAAGACGTAATTCGGGGTCAATAGGGTGCCCCACCGTGTATAAACTGACATTCGGTGCAAACATAACATCATTTCCGATAGTGACAGGTGCGTTATCTAAAATGGTGCAGTGGTAGTTGGCGAAGAAGTTTTTCCCTACTTTAATATTGCTGCCGTAATCACAATAAAAAGGTGCGTTAATGTGCGTGCTTTCATCTGCTTGACCAAACAATGCCAAAATCAACCGCACTTTTTCTTCTTTATTACTTGGACGAGTGGGGATATTGAAGTCATGGAGTAATTCTTTGGCACGCAGACGCATTGAAACTAATTCATCGGAATTAGGTTGATGAGCGAGGCCACGCAACATCTTTTCTTTTTCGCTAAGCATTAATTGCCTCGTATTAATTTGTTGACCCGCACATCAAACACATCCATGCCGGCGCTTAATCCGGCTTGGATGCCAAAATCGCCATCTTCAAAGACTAAGCAACGTTGTGGTTTGGCTTGAATCAGTTCGGCGCAACGTAAAAACGTGTCAGGTGCCGGTTTGTGATGCTGAATGTCTTCGGCGGTTACGATAGCTGAAAAATATTTCTCAAAATCGAATTTGTCTAACAAAATTTTTGCAATAGGGCGGTGAGAGCCAGTGCCTAATGCCAAGGGTTTTTTATTATAAAATGCGCGAACAATATTGGCGGCAGGCAGCAATGTGGCGTGTTGCATAATCAGTTTTTTGCCATATTCTCTTTTTAATTCAATGACATCTTCTAATTTATCTAAAGGCATGGCATAGCGTTTCATCATTTCTAGCGCGATAGCTCTTACCGGAGCCCCCCCCATTTCATATAACAGGTTGCCATCAAACGGATAACCATAATGTTGCCCGACCATTTCCCATGCTTTGGCATGGCTAGGCATGGTGTCGATGACCGTGCCATCCATATCAAAAATTAAGCCGTCGTACTGATTTATTACTTCATTATCTAACATGTTGCTTTCCGAATTACTTTAATAAAATGAGAGGAGAGTTATTTTGCTACAATTTTGTGATCAATGCACCGTTTAATTCATCGCGATTCGGTTATACTTGGGCAACTTTTTTGAGAGTGAGTGAATGGATCTTCAACAACGGCTTTGGGCATTTCAAGCCCGAGAATTAATTGACGAACATATTGTGCAAATCGTGCTGAATGTGCGTTGTCATTTGCAACAAGATTGGCGGGTGGATGTTGAAACCGAGCAGGTAAAAATGATGTTGGTGCACATTGCCAGTGCGTTGGGCCGGATTCAGCGTGGTCATTGCGCTTCGCCATTGTATACTGATTTTTTAGATGAAATTCAAAGTGCGGTGGTTTTTCCGCAAGTTTTGCAGATTCACCAAAAGATATTGAAATTAATTCCGTTGGCGATTCCCGAAGAAGAACAAACGTATTTTTTGGCAAACGTGTACGGATTAGTATTGGATCAACCATACGTGTTAGAACGGCTTCGTTAAAAATACACGAAAAAACGACCGCACTTTTGGTTGTTCTAGAAAATGAGTTGGGGATTATAAAGAAGTGAAATGGCGCACCCGAAAGGATTCGAACCTTTGACCGCTCGGTTCGTAGCCGAGTACTCTATCCAGCTGAGCTACGGGTGCGTAGTTGGTGTTTAATTTGCTCAAACCATTTTAAACAATAGAGTCGATTTAAAATGGCGCACCCGAGAGGATTCGAACCTCTGACCGCTCGGTTCGTAGCCGAGTACTCTATCCAGCTGAGCTACGGGTGCGAGACAAATTAAACAAATGGCGGTGAGAGAGGGATTCGAACCCTCGATGGAGTTTTTGACCCCATACTCCCTTAGCAGGGGAGCGCCTTCAGCCTACTCGGCCATCTCACCACAATCGGTTTGTGGGCGGTATAATACGGGTTTATGACAATAAGTCAAATTATTTTTTCCGAAAAGTACTTGAAATCAAGTTAGTTGTGCGATTTCTCGACAACTTCAAGTATCACATTCACAGATTATTTCCCACGTAAAATCGCCCGTAAATTGGCAATATGGCTTTGCGTTTTCGCCTGTTGCTGTTCGGCACTTAACGGCGGTTTATCCCGTTCCCATTGCAAATCGTTTGCCGGCAACTCCAGTAAGAATCGACTTGGTTCCGGACGAATCAATTCACCAAACTGACGCCGTTCTTTGCATAAAGAAAACCACAGATTCTGCTGCGCACGCGTAATGCCCACATACGCCAAACGACGTTCTTCTTCCACGTTGTCTTCGTCAATGCTGGTTTGATGCGGCAAAATACCTTCTTCCATGCCGATTAAAAACACATGCGGAAATTCTAGCCCTTTGGAGGCATGAAGCGTCATTAATTGTACCTGATCGCTGTCATTTTCCTCTTCGCCCCGTTCCAGCATATCGCGCAACGTTAAGTGGGTGACGATTTGGTTCAGATTCATTGGCTCGTTAAATTCATCGCCTTTGAGCATATCAGCAACCCAATCAAACAACGTTGCCACGTTTTTGCTCTGCATTTCTGCCGCTTTCGGGCTGGTGGCGTATTCGTATAAATATTCTTCATAATGTAACGAAGCAAGCATGGAGCGCACGGCGCGTTCAGGTTCGGAACGTTGTATTTCATCATTCAATTCGACAATCCAACGGGCGAATTTTTGCAACGCATCATAGGCTTTCGGAGTGACCCGTTGAATCAGCTCAAAATCAAAAATCGCTTCAAATAAGCTGACATGTTTTTCTTGTGCCAGCGAACCCAACTTTTCCAGTGTTGCCGTACCGATTTCTCGTTTTGGTGTGTTCACAATGCGTAAAAACGCTGCATCATCATCTTGATTTACCACCAAACGCAAATACGCCATCATATCTTTAATTTCCGCACGGGAGAAAAAGGATGTGCCGCCGGAGATTTTGTATGGAATGCGGTTTTGCATCAGAATTTTTTCCAGCAAGCGCGATTGGTGGTTGCCACGATACAAAATGGCATAATCACGATAATGGGTTTTAGCGATAAAACGGTGAGCAATGAGTTCGCTCACAACACGTTCTGCCTCATGTTCTTCGTTTTTCGCTTCAATAATTTGTAACTTTTCTCCTTCCCCTAACTTGGAAAAGAGTTTTTTGTCGAAAACATGATCATTGTTATCGATGAGGATATTGGCGCAATGCAAAATGCGTTGGCTAGAACGGTAATTTTGTTCCAGTTTAATCACCTGTAACGCCGGAAAATCATCGCGTAATCGCACCATATTCTGTGGTCGCGCACCACGCCAAGAATAAATAGATTGATCGTCATCACCCACCACCGTGAAACGTGCACGATCGCCCACTAACAACTTAATCAACTCATATTGGCTGGTATTGGTGTCTTGGTATTCATCCACCAACAGATAGCGAATTTTCTCCTGCCATTTGGACCGCACTTCGGCGTTCTGTTTGAACAGTAGGGTCGGCAACATAATCAAATCATCAAAATCCAAAGCATTGTAGGCACGCAGTTGTTTGTTATAGCGGTCGTAACAATGAGCGAAGGTTTGTTCTTGCTTATCACGCGCCAATGTCATCGCTTGTTGTGGGCTAGATAAGTCATTCTTCCAATTAGAAATGCGATTGATCAGCGTACGCAGTAAATCTTTATCTTCCTGCAACAGGTCAGCGGTGAGTTCCTTTAACAGCGCCATTTGATCATGCTCGTCAAACAACGTCATATTGGCTTTAAAACCTAAGTGCTTATATTCACGCTTAATAATGTCAAAACCGAGGGTGTGAAAGGTGGATACAATTAGCCCTTTGGAGGATTCCTTACCGATAGACTGTGCCACGCGTTCTTTCATTTCGCGAGCGGCTTTGTTGGTGAAGGTGACGGCGGCGATTTGCTTTGGAAGATAACCACACTTGCGAATGAGATGAGCAATTTTATTGATGATGACGCGCGTTTTTCCAGAGCCTGCACCGGCTAAAACGAGGCAAGGACCGGACACATATTCCACGGCTTGTTGTTGTTGCGGATTGAGTTTCATAGTCATTGATTATTCACTTTGCGACCACGCATAAGGCAATAACGCCGTATCCAACAGGAAGGACAAGGGCACATCCAAAATCGGCAAGCCCCAATGCTTTGCCATCTCGACATCGTATTTTGTGCCGGCATAAGGGCTATAAGGTTCTGTCGGATCCACGAGTTTTACCACGGTGCCACAGGCATTTGCGGTGAAAAGTGCAGTCGAAAAAAGCACTGTTTTTAAGGGTTGAAATTTCATAAGTGGGCGGATTTTACACCAAATAAGAAAAGATGTGGAAAGGTTTGCACAAGATTATTCGGGCAAAAAAATGCGCCGTTGGTTTTCCTTCGGCGCAATGTATTTAAAATCAATTTAAATTAGAAACGGTAAGACGCATTGGTGCTGAAAGTATTGCCTTTGAGGCTATCGCCACCAAATCTGTTACCGGTACGTAAGTATTCCAAACCTAATTCAAAGTTTGGCGCTAAGTTCGCTTTTACACCTGCACCTAAACCATAACCGGCTTTTGTTTCGGTGATTTTGGTGACAACTCTACCGTCAGTCGTTGTTGCATCAAATTTAACCACTTCTGCGCTTACTTTTGCATAAGGTAACACAGATGGGGTCGCACGGTAGCCAAGTAGATATCCTACGCCTAAACGGCCTTTTTGTTGTACTTTAGTGTCAGCATTGTCCACTAATGTAGAGTTGTGTGGTTTGAATTTACCTTCAACAATACCCACAACATTTTGTCCATGGTTGAAACCATAGTCCGCGATTAAATCTACGTTTGAGATGCGTTTTGCATGTTCGTATTTGGTTGTACCTACGCCAACACCTACGCCGAAACCGGTGAAATCAGATGCGACTGCGGAAGTTGAAGCAAGAACAACGGCGCTAAGTGCTAAAAGTGTTAATTTTTTCATGAGATCCTCTGCTGGATTGTATTAAAAACGGCCTGAGTATAGGCATTTTTTCTATAAGGATCAAGATCCTTTGGTGATATCAAGGATCTTGAAAGACGAAGTGTGGTCTGTTTTTTCGGTGTTTTTTAATCCCTTTTTTCATGGGGATTTCCCCATGCGCCCTTGGCCGATTTTCGCTATAATGCGACAACATTTTATCAACATCATGAGATGATTATGGCTCAAATTGCTGCAAATCCCCTTGTCCTCGTGGACGGTTCTTCTTATTTATACCGCGCCTTTCACGCTTTCCCTCCGCTCACTAATTCCAACGGAGAGCCGACAGGCGCCATGTATGGTGTGTTGAATATGCTGAAAAGCCTGATTTCTCAGGTGCAGCCAAGCCACATAGCGGTAGTGTTTGATGCCAAAGGCAAAACCTTCCGCGATGAAATGTTTGAGCAATATAAATCTCACCGTCCACCGATGCCGGACGATCTGCGTAAACAAATCCAGCCGTTGCATGACATGATCCTTGCCTTGGGTATTCCGCTGTTGGTGGTGGAAGGCGTTGAAGCGGACGACGTAATCGGCACGTTGGCACGCCAAGCGTCGCAAAACGGGCAAAAAGTACTGATCAGTACCGGCGACAAAGACATGGCGCAGCTGGTGGACGACAACATTATGTTGATTAACACCATGAACAACAGCCTGCTGGATCGTGATGGCGTGATTGAAAAATACGGTATTCCGCCAGAGTTGATTATTGATTATCTGGCGTTGATGGGCGACAGCTCCGACAACATTCCTGGTGTCTCAGGTGTCGGTGAAAAAACAGCGCTAGGGCTTTTGCTGGGCATCGGCAGCATGGCACAAATTTATGCCAATTTGGATAAAGTCGCCGAACTGCCGATTCGTGGTGCGAAGAAACTCGGAGAAAAATTGCTTGCTGAAAAAGACATGGCAGATTTGTCCTACGCGTTGGCAACCATCAAAACCGACGTGGCATTGGCATTTTCTCCGCAAGAACTTGTGCTTGGTGACAGCAACAATGACGCCTTAATCGAATATTTCGGGCGGTATGAATTCAAACGCTGGCTAGGCGAGGTGATGAACGGCACCAATTCTGTAACGCAACCGACGCAATCAGTGAAAATTAATCACTATCAAGCGACGCCGGCAGTCAAAACCGATGAAAGTGCGGTTGAAAACTCGGTTAAATTTAACATCGACCGCAGCCGCTATGAAAACATTCTGACTGAAGCGGATTTAGCCCGTTGGGTGGAAAAATTGAGTGCCGAGAAACTGATCTCGGTGGATACGGAAACCGACGGGCTGGATTATATGTCCGCCAATTTGGTCGGTATATCTTTTGCATTGGAAAATGGCGACGCAGCGTATTTACCGTTGCATTTGGATTATCTCGGTGCGCCAAAAACGTTGGAAAAAAGCACCGCACTTGCTGCCCTCAAACCCATTTTAGAGAACCCGAACATCGGGAAAATTGGGCAGAATCTCAAGTTTGATATGACTATTTTTGCCCGCAACGGCATTGCGTTGCAGGGCATTGAATTCGACACCATGTTGCTTTCTTACACCTTGGACAGCACCGGTCGACACAACATGGACGACCTAGCGAAACGCTATCTCGGACACCAAACCATCGGCTTTGAAGATATTGCCGGCAAAGGGAAAAATCAGCTGACGTTCAACCAAATCCCGCTAGAACAAGCGGGCGAATACGCGGCGGAAGATGCCGACGTGACCATGAAATTGCAACAAGTGTTGTGGGAAAAACTTCAGTCGCAACCCAGTTTGGTGGAACTCTATCAATCCATCGAATTGCCGTTGCTCGGCGTGTTGTCGCGCATGGAGCGTTGTGGCGTACTGATTGATTCTGATGCGCTGTTCTTGCAGTCCAACGAAATTACCGAAAGATTGACCGCACTTGAAATGCAGGCGTACGAACTGGCAGGACAACCGTTCAATTTGGCGTCCACGAAACAGTTGCAAGACATTCTGTTCGATAAACTCGGCTTGCCGGTGTTGCAAAAAACCCCGAAAGGCGCGCCGTCCACCAATGAAGAAGTGTTGGAGGAACTGGCGTACAGCCACGAATTGCCGAAAGTGTTGGTGGAACATCGCGGTTTGAGCAAACTGAAATCCACTTACACCGACAAATTGCCGCAAATGGTGAACCCGCAAACCGGGCGCGTGCACACCTCTTACCATCAAGCCGTAACGGCAACTGGGCGGCTTTCTTCCAGTGATCCGAATTTGCAGAATATTCCGATTCGTAACGAGGAAGGACGCCGCATTCGCCAAGCCTTTATTGCACGCGACGGTTATAAAATTATCGCCGCCGACTATTCCCAAATTGAGCTGCGCATTATGGCGCATTTGTCCAACGACGCGGGTTTGATTAACGCGTTCGCACAAGGTAAAGACATTCACCGCTCCACCGCGGCGGAGATTTTTGGTTTGCCGTTGGAACAGGTGACGAGCGAACAACGCCGCAACGCGAAAGCCATTAACTTCGGCTTGATTTATGGCATGTCCTCTTTCGGACTTTCCCGTCAGCTTGGGATTTCCCGCGCGGATGCGCAACGCTACATGGATTTGTATTTCCAACGTTACCCGGGCGTGCAAACCTTCATGCACGACATCCGTGAAAAAGCGAAAGCACAAGGCTATGTGGAAACCTTGTTTGGACGACGCTTGTATTTGCCGGAAATCAATTCTTCCAACGCCATGCGTCGTAAAGGTGCGGAACGGGTGGCGATTAACGCGCCGATGCAAGGCACCGCTGCCGACATCATTAAACGCGCCATGATTAAACTAGATGAAATCACGCGTGATGATCCGGATATTCATATGATTATGCAGGTGCACGATGAATTGGTATTTGAAGTGCGGTCGGAAAAAATCGCGTTTTTCAGCGAGCTCATCAAACAACACATGGAAGCTGCCGCCGAACTTGTGGTGCCACTGATTGTGGATGTTGGCGTGGGCGAGAATTGGGACGAAGCCCACTAACGTTAAGGAGAGAGCATGGCACACAAAATTATCCGTAGCGCAGATTTTACTGCCACCCGCGCTTGGGGCGGTTTGGATATCACTGAAATGAATGGCATCAGCGTGCGGTTACATTGGACGGATGAGCCTTATAAATGGCATATCAATGATGGTGAGGAAGTTTTTGCTGTGATGAACGGCGTGGTGGAAATGCACTACAAAGAGCGCGGCGAAGCCAAAAGTGTGTTGCTAGAAACCGGTGACATTTTCTATGCCGGCATCGGCACCGAACACGTCGCGCACCCGCAAGGCGAAGCACGGATTTTGGTGATTGAAAAGGTGGGGAGTGTTTAAAAATAAAAAGAGCGGTCGGTTTTAAAAATGTTTTTATATCGACCGCTCTTTTTTATTCTTTTGCCAATTGTTTTTGAGGAGCGCCAATCTAAGGGACACAGATCAAATGAACAATTACAGCGCCTGTTTCACCGCCACATCCAGACCTGCTGTTGGGCGGCCAAGCAATTTCTCAAGGGTTTTGTCTTCTGAGAATAATGCACCGTTTGAAGCATCCACATCCCATTGTGCAATTAAGCCTGCAAAGCCTTCATCTAATCCTGCTTGCACAAGTGCTGCGGCATAATCTGCTGCAGGAATATCCACGTAAGGGATTTCTTTACCTGTTTGTTTGCTGATTTCTGCTGCGAGGTCAGCTAACGTCCAGCTGGTTGATCCGGCAAGTTCGTAAGTTTGGTTTTCGTGATCTTCACTTAATGCAACGTTTACCGCTGCTTCAGCAAGTTCTGCACGAAGTACAGACGAAATTTTTCCGTTTTTTGCTGAACCGTAGAAAGCATTGTTTGCCAACGCTGCTGGGATGGACGCGGTATAGTTCTCTGTGTACCAGCCATTGCGTAAAATGGTGTAAGTGATACCGGAGGCTTTTAAGGCGGCTTCAGTTTCAACGTGTTCACCGGCAAGGGATTTTACCGTATTGTCGTTAGTGGCACCGAGTAAGCTGGTGTAAATAATGTGTTTCACGCCTGCTTTTTTCGCGGCCTCAATCACGTTGTTATGTTGTGCAAAACGCTGACCGATTTCATTACTTGATACCAAAATTAACGTATCCACCCCTTTTAATGCCTCTACTTGCCCTTCTGTTTTTGAATAATCAAATTTGCGGGCTTCTACGCCAGAAATTTTTTCCGGGGAACGCACAAGGGCGATGACGTTGGCGTTTTTGGCTTTTAATAAATTTAACGCGATTGCGCCGAATTGACCTGTTGCACCGGTAATTGCGATAGTTTTCGTTGTCATGATGTTTTCCTTCTCGTTAAGTTGAAATGATGTTTGAACATTTGCTTGTTCGCTTGATGTGACGTATTATATTTTAATACTTACTTTTGAGAAGTACTTACATAAACGTAAGTTTTGAAATTTTTTGAAAATAATTTCTAATTAATTGATTTTTAAGGAAATAAAAAATGAAAAAAAGTGTTGAGCGAGGTAATGTGTTGGCTTCTGCCTGTCCTTCCCGGCAAATTTTGCAGCATTTAACCAGTCGTTGGGGGGCGTTGGTATTGGTGAGTTTGCATTCGGGCACCAAGCGTTTTAGTGAACTTCGCCGAGCCATTGATGGCGTGAGTGAACGTATGTTGACAAAAACCTTGCAGGAACTGGAAGCGGACGGCATGTTAATTCGTAAATCCTATAACACCGTGCCGCCACAAGTGGATTACACCTTGACGGAATTCGGCTCGCAGGCGTCCAATAAAATGTTTGAGTTGGTAGATTGGTTGGAAACCAATCTTGACGGAATTTTGGCAAAAAAGCAGGCGGCTAATCCGTAGGATTTACTACACGATGATTCCTAAAGTGCGGTGAAAAATCGACGTGTTTTTTCTACCGCACTTTTTTTCGCCTTTCCTTTATCCCGCCTTGTGTTTTCAGTATAATGGCACACATTTTCTCCACTTAAATAGACAGAACATATTATGACAAAATTTAATGTAAAAACTTTCCAAGGCATGATTCTTGCCTTACAAGAATACTGGGCGAACCAAGGCTGTACGATTGTGCAACCCTTTGATATGGAAGTGGGCGCGGGGACTTCTCACCCGATGACCGCATTGCGCGCGTTAGGCCCGGAGCCGATGGCGTTTGCTTATGTGCAACCTTCCCGCCGTCCGACCGATGGTCGCTATGGTGAAAACCCAAACCGTTTACAGCATTACTACCAATTTCAAGTGGTGATTAAACCCTCTCCGGACAATATTCAAGAGTTGTATTTAGGTTCCCTTGAAATGCTTGGCTTTGACCCGACCAAAAACGACATTCGTTTTGTGGAAGATAACTGGGAAAACCCAACTTTAGGTGCATGGGGCTTGGGCTGGGAAGTGTGGTTAAACGGCATGGAAGTGACTCAATTTACCTATTTCCAACAAGTGGGCGGCTTAGAATGTAAACCGGTTACCGGCGAGGTGACTTACGGTTTAGAGCGTTTGGCGATGTACATTCAAGGCGTGGACAGCGTGTATGACTTAGTTTGGTCTGACGGTCCGCTTGGCAAAACCACTTACGGTGATGTGTTCCATCAAAACGAAGTGGAACAATCCACCTACAATTTTGAATACGCCGATACCGATTTCTTATTCCATTGTTTCGATCAATATGAAAAAGAAGCCAAAATCTTATTGGAATTAGAACGTCCGTTGCCATTGCCGGCTTACGAACGCATTTTAAAAGCAGCTCATAGCTTTAACTTGTTAGACGCGCGCAAAGCGATTTCGGTAACAGAACGTCAACGCTACATTTTGCGCATTCGCGCCCTCACTAAAGGCGTGGCGGAAGCTTATTATGCCAGCCGTGAAGCCTTAGGTTTCCCGGGTTGTAAAAAATAAGGTAAAAACTGACCGCACTTTGTGCATGAACGTTGCGATATAAGGAGAACATCATGAAAGATTTTCAATACCCCGACGATATTTACACCGAAGCTGAACCGGACGAAAACACGCTAGCGAATTTGGGGCCTTTAGCGCCTATGGCAGGAATTTGGGAAGGCAAGCGTGGGCTTGATATCAACCCGAAAGCCGAAGGAGCGGTGAAAGATCCTTATATCGAATATTACGAATTGCAACCGATTGATGCGCAAACCAATGGACCACAATTATTTTACGGTTTGCGCTATCACACGCATATTGTGCAGCCGGATGAAGTGGAAACCTTTCACGATCAAGTAGGCTATTGGTTATGGGAACCGGCAACAGGCAATATTTCCTTGTCGTTAAGTATTCCACGTGGACAAAGCCTTATTGCCACCGGTAATGCGGCGGCAGATGCGAAAGAATTTACGCTAAAAGCCGTACGCGGCTCTCTAACGAATGGCATTATCTCTAATCCGTTTTTAGAGCAATCTTTCACCACAGAAAGCTATGAAATTACGGTAAAAATTCATGAGGATGGCACGTGGTCTTACGATCAAATTACCACGATGATTATCCCGAATTACGACAAGCCGTTTGAGCATCGCGATCGTAACCGTTTAACCAAAATCGGTGAACCGTCACTCAATCCGACCGCACTTGCTGTGGCAAATAAAGAATAAGGTGTCGCGATGAAACCTATTCTTTATTATGCCGAGCAATGTCCTGATACAGCACCGTTTGTGGCGGAATTAAAACGCCTTGGTGTGGAATATGAGAAAGTGGAAGTTTTATCTTCTATTCCTAATTTGAAACAATGGTTGCGTTTACGTGATCGTCATCCTGCATTTGATGAGGTGAAAGCACAAGGTTATGCCGGCTTCCCTGCGTTATTGTTGGACGATGATCGTGTTATCTTGGATCAAACCCAATTAAAAACCGTTTTTGCTTGATATGAGCACCATGCTTAAACTCGCTAAATTTTGATAAACCTCGTTCAATTTGATTAAATCCATTTTATGAAAAAGAGACATTCTCAACCTACATTCATTGCGCTGTTTGTGGCGTTAAACGTAACCCCAGCGGCTTTTGCCGGACATGTTTATTCCGGCGTGGATTATCAATATTTTCGTGATTTTGCCGAGAATAAAGGTAAGTTTACGCCCGGTGTGCAAAACATTGCGGTGGTGAATAAAAAAGGCGAGTCTGTCGGTACCATGATGCAAAATGCGCCGATGATGGATTTTTCAGTGGTCAGCCGTAATGGTGTGGCCGCGCTTGTAGGTGATCAATATATCGTCAGCGTGGCACACAACGTGGGCTATGGAAATGTTGATTTTGGTATGGAGGGTAGCAATCCTGATCAGCACCGATTTGCTTATAACATCGTTAAACGAAATAATTATAAAAACGACCCAACTCACCCTTACATGACGGATTATCACAATCCTCGATTAGCCAAATTTGTGACAGAAGCAGCGCCGATAGAAATGGTGCCAAATATGCATGGCAGCACCTATAGCGATTTAGAAAAGTATCCGATGCGGGTGCGAATTGGTAGCGGTCGACAATTTGTGCGTGATGATCAGGACAATTATCACGAGATTTCAGGCGCATATAACTACAGAACCGCAGGTAATACTTTTATGCAAGGCTGGGCGAACAATGGTGAGGTCAGTTTAAGTGGTGATGTGCGCCATCCGAACCAATATGGCGTATTGCCAATTTCCGGCTCTTTCGGTGATAGTGGTTCCCCGATGTTCATTTATGATAAAACCGCAGGGAAATGGCTGATAAACGGCGTATTGCGTAGCGGGCACCCTTATCAAGGCAAAGAAAATACCTACCAAATTGCACGTAAGAATTATTTGGATGAAATCATTGCAAGAGATTTGGTCACGGTATTTGAACCTACAGCAGCCTCTTATGACTGGGCAACAGACGGCAATGGTAGTGGCACCTTAACCAAAGGTAGCCGTGTTGTTACGACCACACCACTGGTCAATTACAGCCTGCCTTCTTCCGGCAGAGATAAATCTTTTGGATATGGCGGACCAAACCCTTATATGCCGGCACAGCATCACGGTAAGAACATTTACTTTGGAAATATGCAAAGTGGCACGATAACCCTGAAAAATAATATCGATCAAGGCGCCGGTGGGTTGACCTTTGAAGGAGATTTTGTGGTGCAGCCTACCACTGATGAAACCTGGAAGGGTGCTGGCGTTTCAGTGGGGGAAGGCAGTACGGTCACATGGAAAGTCAAAAATCCGGCAGGTGATCGTTTGTCTAAAATTGGGCAAGGCACGTTATTGATCAACGGTAAAGGCGAAAATCTTGGCGATATCAGTGTAGGGGATGGTGTTGTCGTTTTAAATCAACAAGCGGGTGAACAAGGCAAAAAACAAGCCTTTAATCAACTAGGTATTGTGAGTGGTCGCCCAACGGTGAAATTAGAAAGTGACGACCAAGTTAATCCAAACAATATTTATTTCGGCTTCCGCGGTGGCCGTTTAGATCTCAACGGTCATTCCCTTACCTTTAATCGCATTCAAAATACTGATGAAGGCGCACAAATTGTCAACCACAACAAAGACACGGAAGCCACTGTCAAGCTTCTTGGTAATGCACAAATCAATAATGAAAAGAACATTAATCAATCTAAAGCCACCGCATTTAACGGTTGGTTTGGTGAAACCAATGCGGCACTTCACAATGGTCGATTAAATGTCGCTTATCAACCTACGAACGCCGACAGCGTCTTTTTATTGTCAGGCGGAAGCAATTTAAAGGGCAATATTACACAAGAAAACGGCACGTTAGTTTTTAGCGGTCGCCCAACGCCTCATGCTTACAACCACTTGAATAGACCTGCGCTCATTGGACGACCTCAAGGCGAAGTGGTGATTGACGATGACTGGCTAAGCCGTACCTTTAAAGCGGAAAAATACATTATTAACGGTGGAAGTGCGGTCGTTTCTAGAAACGTTTCTGCGATAAATGGCGATTGGCAATTAAGCAACAACGCCAATGCCACATTGGGTGTTACCGACAAACAGGAGAATTTCATTTGTGCCCGTTCTGACTGGACGGGGTTGACCAAATGCGCCAACCAAACTTTATCCGATAAAGTCTTTGCGAGCATTGAGCGTAGCAAAATCAATGGTAATTTTGTCCTGAACGACAGTGCGAAATTATCGGTTGTAGGACTTGCAGATGTTATGGGTAACGTAGTGTTAAACGGGCAAAGTCAATATCACTTGGCACATAAAGCCACCCAAACCGGTGCCCTTTCACTTAATAACCAAGCCTCAGCAACGGTTGAAAATGCTACGTTGGCAGGCGATGCAACGCTTTCTGATCAGGCAAAATTAAACTTCATTAACGCTCGTTTTGATCATCAAATTCAGGGAAGCAAAGATACCTTGGTTTCTTTGTCAGACAATGCAAACTGGATGTTACCGAACAGTACAACAATAGGTAATTTAAGCCTCAATAACGGGCAAGTGACCCTTGGTACGGATATGGCATCTCAAGCGAATGATCAAATATTTAAGAAACTTACGGTGTTAGGTGATTTAAACGGAAAGGGAACGTTTAGTTATCCTACTCATTTGCAAGAAAATAAAGGCGCACATGTGACGGTAAATGGCTTGGCAACAGGTGATTTTGTGTTAAACGTACGCAATACCGGCGTAGAGCCTCAAACCTTGCAACAGCTCAGTTTATTGACTCTGACAAATGCTGCTCAAACCGATAACGTCAAGGTTTCTTTGGTAAATGGCAAAGTCGATGCGGGGACATATCGCTACGAGCTGAAAAATGATACTCACGATTACCGTTTATACAACCCGAAAAAAGAACTGGAGTTGGAAGAACAGGCTCGTTTAGAGGAAGATAAGCGTAAAGCAGAAGAAGCACGAATCGCCGAAGAGAAACGTAAAGCAGAAGAAAAACGACTTGCTGAGGAGAGACGCAAGGCAGAAGAAGCGGCAAAAACCGCTGAAGAGAAACGTAAGCTAGAGGAAGCACTTCGAATCGCGGAAGAAAAGCGTAAAGCGGAAGAAGCTCGAATTGCCGAAAATAAACGTAAAGCAGAGGAAGCTGCACGAATCGAGGCAGAAAAACGTAAAGCCGAACAAAAACGCAAAGCGGATGCGCAAACGCAAAAAGAGATGATCAGCCGTTATTCAAATAGCGCCTTATCCGAGTTATCTGCAAGTGTGAATGGCGCTTTGCTCATTATTGATGAATTAAATAAACATCTTGTTGGAGAGACTCAATCTCATGTATGGGGAAATACGGTTCGTGCTTCTCGTCGTTATGAGGCAGATGAATTCCGTGGTTACAAGCAAGAAAGCTATTTAACCCAGTTAGGGACACAACATATTGATGACAATTACCGCGTCGGTTTATTGTTCTCTCATGCCCGAGCAAACAATACCTTTGATGACAATATCGGCAGTAAAAATCGTCTGACCATGTTGTCGGCTTTCGGTAAATATGATTTTGCTAATGGCTTGAATGTCTTTGCCGATATGAGCTATGGTTCAAGTGCGGGTGAAATTCGCGGTGAATTGCAAAATGCGGATATTCAACGCCATATTATCGCTTTAGGCGCAGGGGTGGGATACCAAATCAATTTAGGCAAACTTGCTGTTAAACCGAATATGAGTCTTCATCGCTACCACATTTCCGGCGAAAATTACCAATATGAGCAATCAGAAATTCATGTACCTGCCGCGAATTTTAATGTTTACCAAGCGGGCGTGACGGTGGATTATTCGTTTATGCCATGGCAAGGCGTGACCCTTCGCCCATCACTTAGCGTAAATTATGTGGATGCTTCCGATTCCAAACTCACTGTGCAGTTAAATCAGGCACCATTGATGCAACGTTTTGACCGTTATTGGCAGCAAGAATTTGGCTTAAGTGCTGATTTAGGCGGTTGGCAGGTTAGCACCTATGCTGCCCAATCTCGTGGCAAACAGTTGGATAAACAACATCAGTTTGGTTTGAAAGTAGGGTATCGTTGGTAAAGCAATCGAACCCGACAGAAATAAGCACAAAAGATGATAGCATTGTGCAGTTATCGAATTATTCTTATTTAGAAAGATAAAAAAGATGAAAAAAACACCTCAAATTCTGACCGCACTTTTGCTTGGTTCTGCCTTGGCGGGCAGTGTATTTGCCGCGGAACATCGCCCAAATACACCGAGAGCAGAGTATGAGCTTGAGAAAGTCTTGATTTTTAGTCGTCATGGATTGCGCTCGCCGGTGGAAAAAGATCCACAGGAAATGGCAAAATATTCCCCCTATGCGTGGGCGAAATGGGATGTGCCGTCTGGTTATCTCACGGCAAAAGGGACGGTGCTAGAAACCTATTTCGGGCAATATTTAGGACAATGGCTGGCAGAGAAAGGATTATTAACCACAGAACGTTGCGCATCGGGTGAAGGCATTTTTGCTTATGCAAATGGTGTGCAACGCACCATTGCAACAGGTCAGGCTATTGTGGCCGGCGCTTTTGCAGGTTGTAATGTGCAATTACAACACCACGGAAAAATAGGTTCAGAAAAAGATCCAATTTTCAACACGCAGGCGCATAATCCAAGTCAAGCCTTGATTGAATCTGCAAAAAATAATGTTGATTTAACCGCTTTACAGCAAAAATTAGCGCCAAATTATGCGCTATTGAGTGAAATCATCGATTACAAAAACTCACCAAACTGCTTGCAAAAAGGCGAGTGTGATTTAGGTGGAAAAGTCGGTGAATACAGTATTAAAGACGGCAAGTCGGTCAAAATTACGGGTTCTATCAGCACCGGGAAGAAAATTGTCAGTGCATTATTGCTTGCCCATTATGTGGGTAAGCCTGATTCAGAAATCGCAAACGGCCGCGTGGATAGCCAAGAAAAATGGCGCGCAATTAACGAAATTAAAAACGAATATTACCGCACTTTATTTAAAAACAACGAAGCGTTAGCACAAAACGTATCATATCCGTTATTGGCATTTATTCAGCAACAGCTAAACAGTGAAAACAAAATTAACTTATTGGTTGGACACGATTCCAATATTGTTGCGTTGCTTGCGGCACTAGGCGTTGAGCCTTATGAGTTGGATGACTCATTGGAAAATATTCCAATCGGCGGTAAGTTGCTATTTGAAGTATGGAAGCATAAACCGAGCGGTAAGCTCAAATTTAAATTGGATTATGTTTATCAAACCACCGACCAGCTGATTAACATTACGCCACTAAGTTTAGCGACACCACCAAACCAAACAGCATTAACCCTTAAAGGCTGTGAAAAAGATGAAAAGGGCTTTTGTGATTATGAGCGGTTTCAACAGGTGTTGAGTGAAGGGATTGAAAACGGCAAGAAGTAGCTTTCATGCAACCCTATGAAAAATACTTAAAAGAGAATTCGCAGAAATTGTGAGTGGATCAAACGGATGCGGAAAGAAAGCTATGGCAACGCATCAATCGAGATCAATTATTAGGTTTTCGATTTAATCGACAAAAGCCACTTTTAAGTTATATCGTTGATTTTTATTGTGTAAAAGCAAAGTTGATTATCGAATTGGACGGTAGTCAGCACTATGAACCTGATTATCAGGAAAAAGATGCATTGCGAGATGCAGAATTAAATTCACTTGGTTTTACGGTGATGCGATTTAGTAATGATGAAGTCATGCGTGAAATTGAAGCGGTAGTCGAGCAGATTTATTTGTTTTTGGAGAATATAAGGGTTGATTGAGTATGAGCGTTAAGTAGCTCTGCCAAATCTCCCCTAACCCCTCTTTACTAAAGAGGGGGATTTCTTGAGTAAATTGATAGTATCGGGCTCATTTACATTTTAATTTTAATAGAGATTAAAATATCTACTTTAAAAAACGTTAAAGTAGAACATATATATTTAATTTTCCAAAGATCCAATCCCCTCTTTAGCAAAGAGGGGTTAGGGGAGATTTGGCAGAAGTGACAACGAAGAAAATATAATGAAGCAACATATTTATCAAACTACCGTAGAGTGGGTTGGAAATTTAGGGCGGGGAACTTCTTCTTATACTGCGTATGAGCGGGATTTTATTGCTTCGGCATTGAATAAACCCAATATTTTAGGTTCTGCTGATCCAGCTTTTCGTGGTGATAAAACACGTTGGAACCCAGAAGATATGTTATTAGCCTCCATTTCTGCCTGTCATAAATTATGGTATTTACATTTTTGTGCCGTTAATAACATTATTGTGCAAGAATACCGTGATGAAGCAATAGCGATTATGGATGAAGGCAGTTCTGAGCATGCAGGACGCTTTATTTCGGCAACATTAAAACCTCGTGTGAGAATTTCAAGCGAGTCGGATGCCGTTAAGGCATTGGCATTACATGAAAATGCGCATCAGGCGTGTTTTATCGCAAATTCACTTAATTTTCCGGTGAAATGTGAAGCACTGATTGAAAAAGATTAAATTAAAATAAAATGGTGCGCAAGTTGCACCTTACCAGAGAAAACAAAATGACAACCCAAAACTTCCTAGTAGAAATCGGCACAGAAGAGCTGCCACCAAAAGCTCTCAAAACATTAGCAACCTCTTTTGCGGATAACGTCGAATCGGAATTAAACCAAGCAGGTTTAACCTTCGATAAAATTGAATGGTTTGCGGCGCCGCGTCGTTTGGCGGTGAAAGTGTTGAACTTAGCCACACAACAGCCAAGCAAAGAAATCGAAAAACGTGGGCCGGCAGTGTCTGCGGCGTTTGATGCGGAAGGTAAACCAACAAAAGCGGCAGAAGGCTGGGCGCGTGGTTGCGGTATTACTGTAGAGCAAGCAGAACGCATTGCAACCGATAAAGGTGAATGGCTCGTTCATCGTGCAAAAATTGAAGGTCAGCCGACCAAAAACTTGCTGAACGATATTGTGGCTAATGCCTTAGCAAAATTGCCAATTCCAAAACCAATGCGTTGGGCTGACAAAACCGTGCAATTTATTCGTCCGGTTCACACCGTAACTATGTTATTGGGTGATGAGTTAATTGAAGGTGAAATTTTAGGTGTAGCAAGTGCACGAACCATTCGCGGACACCGTTTCTTGGGCGAGAAAGAATTTGAAATTCAACATGCCGACCAATATCCGCAATTATTGCGTGAGAAAGGTTCTGTGGTAGCGGATTTCAACGAGCGTAAAGCCGAAATTTTGGCAAAATCTCAAGCAAAAGCGACCGCACTTGGCGGTGTGGCTGATATTGAAGAAAGCTTACTTGAAGAAGTGGCTTCATTGGTAGAATATCCAAATGTTTTAGCGGCAAAATTTGAAGAACGTTTCTTAGCGGTGCCTGCAGAAGCTTTGGTTTACACCATGAAAGGCGACCAAAAATATTTCCCAATTTATGACAAAGACGGAAAATTATTACCGCACTTTATTTTCGTATCGAATATCAACCCAGAAGATCCAACAGCAATTATCGAAGGGAATGAAAAAGTGGTTCGCCCTCGTTTAACCGATGCGGAATTCTTCTTCAAAACCGACTTAAAACAAAAACTGGTCGATCGTTTACCACGTTTAGAAACCGTGTTGTTCCAACAACAACTGGGTACATTGAAAGACAAAACTGACCGCATTGAGCAACTGGCAGGCGAAATTGCAAAACAAATTGGCGCAGATGAAGCAAAAGCAAAACGTGCCGGCTTATTGTCAAAATGTGACTTAATGACCAATATGGTATTTGAATTCACCGATACGCAAGGCGTAATGGGCATGCACTATGCTCGTCATGATGGTGAAGACGAAGAAGTGGCGGTGGCATTAAACGAACAATATATGCCACGTTTTGCAGGCGATGAATTACCAAAATCACTCGTGGCAAGTGCGGTCGCTTTAGCGGATAAATTTGACACCTTAACGGGTATCTTCGGTATTGGACAGGCACCAAAAGGTAGTGCAGACCCGTTCGCATTACGTCGTGCGGCATTAGGTGCATTACGTATTATCGTAGAGAAAAACTTGCCGCTAGATTTGGAAGATTTAGTGAAAAAATCAGCTGCACTTTTCGGTGATAAACTCACGAATCAAAACGTGGTTACTGATGTGGTGGACTTCATGCTTGGTCGTTTCCGTGCATGGTATCAAGATGAAGGCATTGCGGTGGATGTGATTCAAGCGGTATTGGCGCGTCGTCCAACCCGTCCGGCGGACTTTGATGCACGCGTGCGTGCGGTTTCTCATTTCCGTACTCTTGATTCTGCGGAAGCTTTGGCGGCCGCCAATAAACGCGTGGCGAATATTTTGGCGAAAGCGGAAGGCGACATTGGCGCAATTGATGTGGCGTTATGCGTTGAGCCGGCAGAACAAGTACTTGCGCAAAGCGTGTTAAGTTTGGCAAAAGAAGTTCAGCCGTTAATCGCACAAGGCGAATACACTGCGGTGTTGGATAAACTCGCCGGCTTGCGTCAACCGGTAGATAACTTCTTTGACAATGTGATGGTGAATGCGGAAGACGCGAAATTGCGTCAAAACCGTTTAGCCATTTTGAACACGTTGCAAGGGTTATTCTTACAAGTGGCGGATATTTCGTTGTTGCAATAAAAGATAAAAGTGCGGTCACAAAATCATGTGTTTTTTCCACCGCACTTTCCGTATAAAAAAAGCCGAATAGGATTATTCGGCTTTTTCTTTAGATCTTCTATCAAGAAATTATTTATTCTTTCCTTCCAAATACAACCACTCTGCCACTTGTTTAGCGAAGTAAGTCAAAATGCCGTCAGCGCCGGCACGTTTGAAGCAAAGCAAAGATTCCATGATACATTCTTTTTCTTTCAACCAGCCGTTTTGAATAGCCGCCATGTGCATAGCGTATTCACCAGAAACTTGGTAGGCAAAGGTTGGTACGCCGAATTGTTGTTTTACGCGATAGACTAAATCTAAATATGGCATACCCGGTTTCACCATCACCATATCGGCGCCTTCTTCCAAGTCTAATGCCACCTCTTGTAAGCCTTCGTCGCTGTTAGCCGGATCTAATTGGTAGGTCTTTTTATCACCGCCTTTTAAGTTGCCGGAAGATCCCACTGCGTCACGGAACGGGCCGTAATAGTTGGAGGCATATTTAGCGGAGTAAGCCATGATGAGGGTGTTAATAAAGCCTTTTTCTTCCAAGGCACTACGGATTCTGCCGATGCGACCGTCCATCATGTCGCTTGGCGCGACCACATCTGCGCCGGCTTCTGCGTGGGACAGGGCTTGTTTGATTAATACATCGGTGGTGATGTCGTTCAGCACATATCCCTCTTCGTCGATAATGCCGTCTTGTCCGTGTAGGGTGTAAGGGTCAAGCGCCACATCGGTTAACACGCCAAGGTCAGGATAGGCCGATTTCAGTGCTTTCACTGCGCGCTGTACTAAGCCGTTTGGATTATAGGCTTCTTCCGCCATTAAGGATTTTTTCGCCTGTTCTACCACAGGAAACAGTGCAATCACCGGCACGCCGTATTTCACTAATAAACCTGCTTCAACTAACAGTTGGTCGATGGTTAAACGTTCTACGTTTGGCATGGAAGGCACAGCTTCGCGATGATTTTCGCCTTCAATAATAAATACGGGATAAATCAGATCATCAACAGTCAGTTTGTGTTCCGCCATCAAGCGGCGACTAAAATCCTGTTTACGCATACGGCGTAAACGGCGGGTTGGAAAACCGGTAAAAATTTGTTGTGTCATATTATCTCCCGAATTGAATTAGTGATTAGATGTGTTGTTTTCTTCTTGAGCGGTTTCGTTTTCTTCACGCGGACGGTAGAAACGGGAGAAAAGAATGCCCACTTCAAATAACAAACACATCGGAATGGCAAGCAGGGTTTGTGAGAACACATCCGGCGGAGTTAAAAGCATACCGATAAAGAACGCACCCACAATAATGTAAGGACGTTTGGCTTTTAAATCTTCCGGCGTGGTGACACCTGTCCAGCACAGTAATATGATGGCGACAGGCACTTCAAAACAAATGCCGAAAGCCAGGAATAGGGTAAGAACAAAATCTAAGTAGCTACTGATGTCCGTGGCGATCGAGACGCCTTCCGGTGCTGTTTTCGTTAAAAAGCTAAACACTAATGGGAAGACAACATAGTAAGCAAAGGCTACGCCTAGATAAAACAACAGCGTGCTGGAAAATAGCAGCGGATAAATGAGGCGTTTTTCATGCTGGTATAATGCCGGTGCCACAAAAGCCCAGATTTGATAGAGCAAAAATGGCACGGAAATAAAAATAGCGACCACCCCGGTCAGTTTAATTGGGGTGAAAAACGGCGTGGCGATGTTGGTGGCAATCATACTGGAGCCGTTTGGCAAGTTTGCGGTTAACGGTGCCGCCACAAAGTTATAAATTTCATTGGAGAAGTAAACGAGCGCGATAAATATCACCGCAACAAAAATAATGCTGCGTAATAAGCGATTGCGTAGTTCTACTAAGTGAGTGATAAGGGGTTGAGTATCGTCAACGCTGGTCATAAGTTATCCTGATGTGAGGCGGTCCCGCAAAGCACGGTTAACTTTTGTCTGAGGCTTTGTCTGACGTGTCCGATTCCGTGTGAGCTGGTAGCGGGTTGTCCGGATCATATTGATTGATGTAGTAGGCGAGTTTCTCGTCTAATTCAATTTCTTCTTGCTCCGCCTGTTCTGCCGGAGAAAGAGCGGTTATATTTTCCGTTGTTTCTTCTTTTGGTGTTTCTAAAGCGACAGTATCCAATGCGGGGGTTTCTGTTTGTAGCGATTCAGTGAGATTTTCTACCGTACTTTTATTTGCCTGCACCTGTTTCAATTCATTGATTTGATCTTGAAGTGTTGTGTTGGTCTCATTGGCTTTTTGTTCTAGCTCAGAGCGTATCTTGTCAGCGGAAGCTTTAAGTTCTTCCACGGTTTTGCCTAATTCCGGCGACAACGCCTTGAGGTTTAAACTTTCCGCTTTTTTGATGCTGTCTTGTAATTCCTGCAATTTCAGTTCTTGTTTTAGTTCGTTTTGGACATTCGCCGCCAAGCCGCGAATTGTGCGCACCCAACCCATTACGGTACGAATCGCCACCGGTAAACGTTGTGGGCCTAGTACTACTAAGCCCACAATGCAAACTAATACAATCTCGGAAAAACCAATATCAAACACGGATTATGCCTGTTCTTTTTCTTTGTTTTTTTCTTGTTCCGGTTGTGCGCTTTGTTTTTGTTCCACTTTGTCGAAACTTGCGTCAGCCGGTTTGGCTTCTTCGTTCATAGCTTTTTTGAAGCCTTTTACTGATTCACCTAAATCAGTACCTAAAGTACGTAATTTTTTCGTACCGAATAGTAACACGATAATTAAGACTAAAATCGCTAATTGCCAAATGCTAATACCGCCCATAAAAACCTCGTCATTCTATAAAAGTAATAAATAAAAAACGTGCAAAACTATACCCGTTTTACGCAGTTTGAACAATAGCTAGGCAGGATTATTTTTGTATTTCTTGATTTAGTTCATATTGGGTTAATGCCTTGGTGGATAAGGCTTAACGTAATAGTTATCAGCATGGATTTATTGTAAAAAACAAATGGAAAAAGCACCGCACTTAACCGACCAGACTTTTGCCTGTGGTAATTGGAATAAAAGAAAAAGGCGCACATTAAAAATGTACGCCTTAGATGAGGTAGGTTTGCAGTTAAGCTTGCGAACCTGCTTTTAATTTCTCAATCGTTTCTTTATTGAAGAAATAATGCGTGCCGCAGCATTCGCATTGCATATCGATGGTGCCTTGGTGTTCAGCGAGGATATGGTCAATTTCTTCTTCCGAAATTAACAACAAGGCAGCGCCTGAACGTTCTTGCGAACAACCACAGTGGAACGTCACCGATTGTGGCGCGAAGAGTTCAACGGTTTCTTCGTGGTATAGGCGGTACAACAATTCTTCTGCGCTTAAGCCAAAAATCTCTTCGTCTTTAATGGTGGCGGTTAAGGTGGCTAAATGTTCGAAATCGTCCGGTGAGCCCGAACCATCCGGGACAATTTGCAATAACACACCGGCGGCGACCGGTTTGCCGTCATATTCACCACTGCGGATAATCAGTTGTGTTTGAAGTTGTTCGGAACGGACGAAATAGTCTTCCAAACATTCGCTGATGGTGGGTTTGTCCAGTGGTACGATACCTTGATAACGTTCGCCTTCTTTTGGCGCAATGGTGATCACCAACACGCCTTTGCCGATCATTTGGTGCAGGCTCATACCGTTATCAATATCACCTTGTAAACGGGCAAGGGCACGGATTTGTTGCTGATCGTTGCCGTTGACTAATGCCAGTTTTAATGGGCCATCGCCTTGAATTTGCACGGTGATATCGCCGTTAAATTTTAAGGTGGCGGTCAGCAAATTGGTGGCGACCATCATTTCGCCTAATAAATTGCGCACGGCTTGCGGGTAATGATGGGTGTTTAAGGTGTCGTTGAACGTTTGATTTAAGCGTACCCATTCGCCACGTACGGCGCGGTCTTTGAACAAGTAACGATAAAGTTGGTCGTTGTCTTTAGTATAAGTGGTCATCTTTTATTCCTAATTGAATGTTGTTCGCCAAATATAAGGGCGTTTCTCTCGATTACAAGGTGGCGCTTATGCTTGGTTTTGATGTTTGAATTTAAGTAAATCGCGACGTTCTTTTTTGTCCGGGCGGCGATCAGGGTGCGGCATGGACAGCGCGTTCATTTTTCGTGCCATGGAAAGTTTTTCTCGATTGGCAAGGCTTTGTTCCGTTTCTCGGTAAAGCAGCTGTGCTTCCGGTGCGCCTCTCCGTTGGGTGGAAAGCGCCAACACAACGATTTCTTTTTCGTCACTGCCTTGGCGTATTTTTAGGGTGGCACCCACTTCTACGATTTTATTCGGTTTGCTGCGTTGCCCGTTGTAATGGACTTTGCCTCCGTCAATCATCTCTTTGGCGAGTGTGCGGGTTTTATAAAAACGCGCTGCCCACAGCCATTTGTCCAAACGCACTGCTTCTTTTTCTTCTTCTAGTTGAGAATGTTTTGCCATGTTGCCGCGTCCTTACAGTAAAGTGCGGTAGTTTTTGACGGAGAAATGACGCTCAAAGGATTTGTCCGCCAATGTACTGTCCGGATTTTCCACGCCGATGGTGTAGGCGATGCCAAATTTTTTAGCGCTATCTAACACCGGTTCTGTGTCGTCGATAAAAAGGGTTCGGCTCGGATCGAATGGCGTGAATTGTTGCAAACGTTGCCACAAAGACTGTTCCACTTTTGGCGCATTAAACTGATGGCTGGAAAGCAACAAATCAAAGTGCGGTGCTAAATCGCAGTGTTTTAATTTTTCTGCCAAACTGAACGGATGGCTGTCGGTGAGCAAAATTAATTTTTTGCGGCGTTCGCGGGCGGCTTGTAAAAACGGATACACATCCGACCGCACTTTGATGTAGTCGCGCTGTTGTTGTAACAATTCGCGCAACGGTAAATCTAAATTTTTCGCCCAAAAATCAATGCAATACCATTGCATGCTAAATTCCACCTGCTGATAACGACGATGGATCAGTTCGCGACTTTGTTCCACAGAAAGCTTGAATTTGTCGGCATATGCCTGCGGCACCACCTTTTTCCAGAAACGATGATCGAAATACAGATCGATTAGCGTGCCGTCTAAATCCAGAATCACGGTGTCGATTGCTTGCCAGTCAAATTTTTGTTGCGCCATCCCTGTTGTGGTCCCTTTTCTTTGTAAAAATAGTGGGGTATGGTATCGCTATTTCAGTGGTTTGTAAAACAAGGGAAGAAGAGAACAATGTTACAAAAACCGACTATTCTTAATATAAAAACTGTAGCAAAATCAACGATATTTGAAATTCAATCGGTGAATTTGAAATTCGCCAACGGAACGCTCCGCACTTATGAACGTTTTCGTCCCGGTAAATATGCCTCGGTGATGGTGGTGGCGATCGATGGCGACGATATGTTGTTAGTGCGTGAATATGCCATGGGAACGGAACGCTATGAATTAGGGTTTGTGAAAGGCAGAATGGATGCGGGCGAAACGCCGGAACAAAGCGCCAATCGCGAGTTGCAAGAAGAAATCGGTTTAGGCGCAACATCTTGGGTACATTTGCGCACGATTAATTCATCCGTTGGCTTCATGAATAATCCTATGCACATTTTATTGGCACAGAATTTTTATCCGAGCAAACTGGAAGGTGACGAGCCGGAACCGTTGCAAGTGGTACGCGTGCCGTTGGCAAACATTAACGAATTGTTGCAAGATCCGGCATTCAATGAAGCGAAAAATCTGACCGCACTTTATTTACTTCGGGACTATTTAAATAATCATTAATAATCACTATGGTTATTTAAATAAATTCTAATGAAAATAAAAAGATATTAAATGAAACTTGATTATTCACCGCTTTTTTGTCAAGGTGGCAACGTTTTTTTATTTAAAAGATAGGTAATGTGTTATGCAATCTACAAACTTAAAAGAGTTGACCTTCCGAGGCATGTTCCTTGGGGCGTTGATTACGGTGTTGTTTACCGCATCTAACGTTTATTTGGGTCTAAAAGTGGGGATGACGTTTGCGTCGTCGATTCCGGCGGCAGTTATTTCCATGGCGGTACTGAAATTCTTTAAAGACTCCAGTATCTTGGAAAACAACATGGTGCAAACTCAAGCATCTTCTGCGGGTACGCTTTCTTCAGTGATTTTCGTGTTGCCAGGCTTGTTGATGATGGGCTACTGGCAAGACTTCCCGTTCTGGCAAACCATGTTGATTTGTGCTGCGGGTGGTACGTTGGGCGTGTTGTTCACGATTCCATTGCGTCGCGCCATGGTGGTAAATAGCGATTTACCTTATCCGGAAGGTGTTGCGGCGGCGGAAATTTTGAAAGCCGGCAACAATTCTGATGCAGACAGCGGCGTGAAAGATATTGCCTACGGCGGTATTTTTGCCAGCGTCGTGGCGTTCTTAACGAACGGTTTACGTTTGATGGCAGATGGTGCCAGCGCGTGGTTTACCGGCCCGGGTGGCAAAGCCATCTTCCAACTGCCGATGGGCTTTTCTTTAGCCTTATTAGGTGCCGGTTACTTAATCGGTATCGTGGGCGGTATTGCGATGTTGTTGGGTACCTTCTTTGCTTGGGGCTTAGCGGTACCGTTCTTTACCATGTCCGGCGATATGCCAACTGATGGAACTATTGTAAGTTACGCCATGAGCATGTGGAAAACGAAAGTACGTTTTATCGGTGTGGGAACAATCGGGATTGCGGCTATTTGGACGTTATTGATTCTGATGAAACCAATGGTGCAAGGTATGGTGCATTCTTTCCGTATGTTGAAAGGCACACAAGGTGCGTCTGAACATCGTATTGATATCGACCTTTCACCAAAAACCATGATTTACATTTTAATTGCCGCTGTGGCGTTAATCGTGGTTTCCTTACATCACTTTATCGCTGCCGCACCGATTTCTCCGGAATTCGCGTTATTGTTAGTGGTCGTTTGTACTTTCTTGGCAGTATTTATCGGTTTCTTCGTAGCGGCAGCCTCCGGTTACATGGCGGGGCTTGTGGGTTCTTCCTCTAGTCCAATTTCCGGTATCGGGATCATTTCCGTGATCGTGATTTCTTTAGTATTGTTTTCTATCGGCAATGCTTCCGGTTTATTTGAAACGGCGGATGGACAGAAATTCTTGACCGCACTTACCTTGTTTACCGCGTCTATCGTGTTAACGACAGCAACTATTTCTAACGATAACCTGCAAGATTTAAAAACCGGTTTATTGGTCGAAGCGACGCCTTGGCGTCAACAGGTGGCGTTAATTATCGGTTGTTTCGTGGGTGCATTAGTGATTGCGCCGGTATTGGAAATTCTTTACCACGCTTACGGCTTCACCGGCGCATTACCGCGTCCGGACATGGATCCATCACAAGCGTTATCTGCACCGCAAGCAACGTTAATGACTACCATTTCACAAGGGATTTTCTCTAATAAATTAGAGTGGACTTACATCTTAACCGGCGTGGGTCTTGGTGCAGTGTTGATTATCATTGACAGCTTCTTGAAAAAAATGAGTAACAAAGCCTTTGCGTTACCGGTATTGGCTGTGGGGATTGGTATCTACTTACCACCTTCTATTAATATGCCGGTTGTCACCGGGGCATTCTTGGCGTGGTTAATTAATCGCCACATCACCAAATATGCAGCGCGTAGCGGCGACAAAGACGTGAACAAACGAGCAGAGCGTTTTGGTACCTTGTTCGCTGCGGGCTTGATCGTGGGCGAAAGCTTAATGGGTGTTGTGTTAGCCTTTATTATCGCGGCCTCCGTTACTTCCGGCGGTTCTGAAGCACCATTGGCCTTGAATTTGGAAAACTGGGGTACGATTGGTGAAGTACTTGGTTTAGTCGTATTTATCGCCGGTGTGACCATTTTCACCTTGCGTGTATTACGTGCAAAAAAATCTGCGTAATCGCTAAAATTCCTCTACAATAGGCTGTCTTTTGATAGCCTATTTTTTTACTCAGGAATTCTTATGCCGTCTAAATTTCCATACCTAAAAGCACTCGTTTTATTTCCTTTGCTTGCTCAAATTATTGGTACGCTCGTGAGCATTTACGTTGATGACAACACAGATGAATTATTCACCACAGCGGATGTCGTGCTATTTAGTTTCTTAGCCACATTTATCGTGGCAACCGTGCCGGCGTTGTTGATTGCGTTATGGGTAAAGATTTATCGCTACACGCGTTATAACGTGGTGGCGATTGTGTTAATTTCTCTGACTATTGCCTTTTGTTATGGAAACATTGCGAGTTTTATTTATATGACGCTAACCCAACCTGCTATGACCTTTGGCGTGTGGTTGCATGGCGGCGGCATTGATATGGCATTTTTGCTCAGCTTTGGTATGGCACTGTATTCGGTTCTCGTGTTGCCTTTGTTGTTGCCGAAAACGAGATAAATTGCGACTTGGATTGAGAACATAGGAGGGAAGACTATGCCAATTCTCACAACGCATTTATTACAGGATGTGATTTATATCGCCCGGCAAGCGGGCGAGCATTTACGTCGTTTTTATCAACATTCGGTGTCTGTTCAAATCAAAGCAGACAATACACCGGTGACGGAAGCGGATTTGTTTTCCAGTCAATTTTTAATGGAAAAACTGACCGCACTTACACCGCATCTTCCTATTTTGTCAGAAGAAAATTGCAACATTCCCCTTGCGGAGCGGCAGGCGTGGGAGTCTTATTGGTTAATTGACCCTCTTGATGGCACGCAACAATTTATTAATCGCACCGATCAATTTTCCGTGCTCATTAGCTTAGTGAAAAATCATCAACCGGTGTTGGGCGTGATTCATGCACCGATATTGGGCTACACCTATTACGCCATGAAAGGATTTGGCGCCTATAAGCTGCAAGAGGGAAAACCCTGTAAATTGCCATTCCGCGACATTGCGTTAGACCGACCTTTGCGCATTGCCGTCGGTTCCGCAACAACGGCGGAAAAAGTGCGGTCGATTTTAAGCCCGAATTTTGATTATGCATTTCACATCTGCGGTTCCAGTAGCTTAAAAAGCATGTTGGTCGCCGATGGTGTATGCGATTGCTATATTCGCTTAGGTCGCACCGGTGAGTGGGATACGGCCGTCGCAGAGATTTTGCTGGCGGAAATGGGCGGAGTGGTTTTTGACTTAAATTATCAACCGCTGACCTACAATCAACGAGAATCTTTCGTGAATCCAAACTTTTTGATGGGGGCGACGAGAGATTTTCCATGGGATAATATCTTTCGCTCCGATTTATCAGAGTGATTAGAAATGCCGGATGATTTTCCTTATCATACGACGCATTTATTAAATCGTAACATTAATGTGGTAACCAAATGAAAACAGAAAACTGTTGTATCGTTATCTTCGGCGCGTCCGGAGATTTGACCTATCGTAAACTTATTCCGGCGTTGTATGACCTTTATAAAATTGATCGGTTGGGCGATGATTTCTCCGTTTTGGGTGTGGCGCGCACCGAATTAAACGACGATTCTTTCCGTGAAAAAATGCGTCAAACGTTAATCGAACACGAAGGCGCAGAAGGCGAATGTTTAGAACAATTTTGTCGCCACTTATATTACCAAGCCGTCAACACCTCAGACAAAGCGGATTATGCCAAACTGATTCCTCGCCTTGATGCCTTGCATGAAAACTATAAAACCAACGGCAACACCTTATATTATTTATCCACGCCGCCGAGTTTATATGGCGTGATTCCGGAATGTTTAGCTGAGCATGGTTTAAACAAAGAAGAGCATGGTTGGAAACGTCTCATTGTAGAAAAACCGTTCGGTTATGACCGTAAAACCGCCGAAGCCTTGGACGTTCAAATTCACCGCTTCTTTGAGGAACACCAAATTTATCGTATCGACCATTATCTTGGTAAAGAAACCGTACAAAACCTGCTTGTCTTGCGTTTTTCTAACGGTTGGTTTGAGCCGCTTTGGAACCGTAATTTTATTGAGTATGTGGAAATCACTGGTGCCGAATCCATTGGCGTAGAAGATCGCGGTGGTTATTACGACGGTTCCGGCGCAATGCGCGATATGTTCCAAAACCATTTACTGCAAGTATTGGCGATGGTGGCAATGGAGCCACCGGCAATTATCAATGCGGATTCCATGCGTGATGAAGTGGCGAAAGTATTGCACTGCTTACGCCCATTAACCCATGAAGACATGGAACATCATTTAGTGCTTGGACAATACACTGCCGCAGAAATTAACGGCAAAATGGCGAAAGGCTATTTGGAAGAAAAAGGCGTGCCGGCAGATTCCCGCACGGAAACCTATATGGCATTGCGTTGTGAAATTGAAAACTGGCGTTGGGCGGGCGTACCGTTTTATGTGCGTACCGGCAAGCGTTTACCGGCGCGGGTCACTGAAATTGTGATTCACTTCAAAACCACACCGCACCCGGTGTTTAGCCAAAATGCACCGGAAAATAAATTGATTATCCGTATTCAGCCGGATGAAGCTATTTCTATGCGTTTCGGGTTGAAAAAACCGGGCGCAGGCTTTGAAGCAAAAGAAGTTTCCATGGATTTCCGCTATGCAGATTTAGCGGGCGCCACCGTGATGACGGCATACGAACGTTTATTGCTTGATGCCATGAAAGGCGATGCCACCTTATTTGCTCGTACCGATGCCGTACACGCTGCTTGGAAATTCGTGCAACCGATTTTGGATTACAAAGCTCAAGGTGGTCGCGTGTATGACTATGAAGCCGGCAGTTGGGGACCGGTAGCAGCCGATAAACTGATTGCCAAAGAAGGCAAAGTGTGGCGCAAACCGAGTGGTTTGATGAAGAAAAAAGTTTGATTTAGTTAATCTTATGTAGGGTGGGCTTCAGCCCACCGTTCCTAATATCTAACATAATAAAATGGTGGGCTAAAGCCCACCCTACGGAAAAATAATGAACTATATTACCTTTCCAACTGCTCAACATGCGGTTGATAAAATGGCTCAAGAATTTGTGATTTATAGCCAAGCAAATCACCCTATACATATTTCCCTGTCCGGCGGTTCTACACCGAAATTATTGTTTAAAACTTTGGCGCAAGCCCCGTACGCGGATGCTATTAACTGGAAAAACCTCCATTTCTGGTGGGGCGATGATCGCATGGTGCCGCCATCTGATTCCGAAAGTAATTACGGCGAAGTACAAAAACTGTTGTTCGATCACATCAACATTCCTGCTGAAAACATTCACCGAATTCGTGGCGAAAATGAACCGCACTTAGAGCTTAAACGCTTTGAAGAAGAATTAAGTGCGGTCATTTCTGACGGCGTTTTTGATTGGATTATCCTCGGCATGGGCGCAGACGGGCATACAGCTTCCTTGTTCCCGAATCAAACCGATTTTGCGGATGAAAACCTTGCGGTGATCGCCAAACATCCTGAAAGCGGACAGATCCGCATTTCCAAAACCGCCAAATTAATTGAACAAGCGAAACGCATTACCTATTTGGTGACAGGCGAAGGCAAAGCGGAAATCCTCAAAGAAATTCAAACCACACCGGCAGAAAATCTGCCTTATCCGGCAGCTAAAATTCAGGCAAAAAACGGCGTGACGGAATGGTATTTGGATAAAGCAGCGGCGAAGTTGCTATAACGGATTGCGATTAGGCATAGTGGGCTTAAAGACATGATCGAATACAAAACCAATTTTCCTATTTCAGTGGAACAATTTATTGAACTGCTCAATAAAACTACTTTAGGCGCACGTCGTCCATTAGAAGATAAAAAACGTGTGGCGGCGATGTTACATCATGCCGATTTATTGGTGACAGCTTGGGATGGCGAGCGATTGGTTGGTGTCGCCCGTTCGGTAACGGATTTTGCCTATTGTTGTTATTTGTCTGATTTGGCGGTGGACGAACAATATCAAAAACAAGGTATTGGTTTGCAGTTAATCGAACACACCAAACAGGCATTACATCCTCAAGCCAAAATTGTGCTGTTATCCGCTCCGCAAGCGGTGGATTACTATCCGCATATTGGGTTTACGCAGCATATGAGTGCATGGACAAAGAGTTAAAAAACGTTTGGAAAAGTGACCGCACTTTTGCGTAGCAAGAAGATGAATTACTGATAGCGCACGCTTCATAGTGTGCGCTTGTAGATAAAGGCACATGTTGGGAAACGTGCGCTATCATAGGGGCGATAAGTCCCCCTTCAATGGAGATAAAAGATGAAAAAACTTTTAATAGTTGCCTTAGCAACCGTGCTGGTTGCTTGTTCTTCCGGCATTAATGTTGATGAGCTTATGATGAAAATGCCGAAAAATGACCGCACTTTTGTGTTGCAAATTCCGGCATCTAGTAATCCACTTTCGGATTCGATGGTGGTAGGAATGATTAAAACATCAGGTTCTCCATCAACGTCAAGTATGGTGCAGGCTTTATCTATTGATAATGCCAATATTGGTGTGGCAGGGAATAGTCAAATGATTAATAAAGCCACTGCACTTTATGCATTGGAACATGTAACACAAGTCGGTAAAAATGTCGGCGTCTATATGATGGGCGACAGTGAAAGTGATAAAGCGGATCTAGAAAAAGCTGCAAACAGAAAAAATATTAAATTACATTATTTTATTAACCAAAAGTAATCTGTTTGATAGCGCACGCTTCATAGTCTGTGTTTATAGATAAAGGCACACGTTGGGAAACGTGCGCCATCGTGGGGGTTCCATCAGGGAATAACATCAAATGAAACTTAAAAAAATTGATTATTGCGAACTAAATCCCAAACAAAAAGAAATTTATAATTTCCAAAAACTAGCGGGAATATTGGCTGATTATGGCTTTAATTGTATTAAATTATCTGATGACTGGAATGGTGCTGATTTTCTTGCATATCATAAAGATCACAATGAAACTTTAAGAGTTCAATTAAAAGGTAGATTAACTATTGCTAAAAAATATCTTAACAAAGGTTTGCACATCGCTTTTCCGATAAAACAGCAATGGTGTTTAATTGAACATGACATACTCGTAGAACTTGTCAAAACTCACACGGAATGGAAATGGGAAGATGAAGGTATTCGCCATCCACCAACAGTTCCACAAAAATTACTATCTTTATTAGAAGAATACATGATTTCTTAAAAAACAGGAGCAAAAAATGTCAGTAAAAGGCGACATCGGTGTTATCGGCTTAGCCGTGATGGGGCAAAACCTCATTTTAAATATGAACGACCACGGGTTTAAAGTGGTGGCGTATAACCGTACCACATCCAAAGTGGATGAATTTTTACAAGGTGCGGCAAAAGGCACGAACATTATCGGTGCTTATTCTTTGGAAGATTTAGCGAGCAAATTAGAAAAACCGCGCAAAGTGATGTTAATGGTGCGCGCGGGGGAGGTGGTGGATCAATTCATTGATGCATTACTCCCGCACTTAGAAGAAGGCGACATCATTATTGATGGCGGTAACTCAAACTATCCGGACACCAACCGTCGTGTGGCGGCGTTGCGTGAAAAAGGCATTCGCTTTATCGGTACCGGCGTTTCCGGCGGTGAAGAGGGCGCACGCCACGGACCATCCATCATGCCGGGCGGTAACGAAGAAGCATGGCCATTCGTAAAACCGGTATTACAAGCAATTTCCGCCAAAACCGACAAAGGCGAAGCGTGCTGTGATTGGGTGGGCAAAGATGGCGCAGGTCATTTTGTGAAAATGGTGCATAACGGCATTGAATACGGCGATATGCAATTAATTTGCGAAGCCTACCAATTCTTAAAAGAAGGCGTGGGCTTGTCTGATGATGAGTTGGAAGCGACTTTCAAAGCATGGCGTAACACCGAATTAGACAGCTACTTAATCGACATTACTGCCGATATTCTTGGCTATAAAGATGAAGACGGTAACCGCCTTGTGGATAAAATTTTAGATACGGCAGGGCAAAAAGGTACGGGCAAATGGACGGGGATCAATGCCCTTGATTTCGGTATTCCATTGACCTTAATCACCGAGTCCGTGTTCGCCCGTTGCGTATCTGCTTTTAAAGATCAACGCGTTGCCGCAAGCCAATTATTCGGCAAAACCGTTGGCAAAGTGGAAGGCGATAAAAATGAATGGATTGAAGCGGTGCGCAAAGCTCTGTTGGCGTCAAAAATCATTTCTTACGCACAAGGCTTTATGTTGATTCGTGAAGCGTCTGAAAACTTCAACTGGAACATCAACTACGGCAACACCGCCTTATTATGGCGCGAAGGCTGTATTATTCGTAGCCGTTTCTTAGGCAACATTCGCGATGCGTACGAAGCGAACCCGGATTTAATCTTCTTAGGTTCCGACAGCTACTTCAAAGGCATTTTGGAAAACGCCATGGGCGAATGGCGCAAAGTGGTGGCAAAATCCATCGAAGTGGGCATTCCAATGCCATGTATGGCGTCGGCGATTACCTTCTTAGACGGTTACACTTCCGCCCGCCTGCCGGCAAATCTGTTGCAAGCGCAACGTGACTACTTCGGCGCGCACACTTACGAACGCACCGACAAACCACGCGGCGAATTCTTCCACACCAACTGGACGGGGCGCGGCGGCAATACCGCATCCACCACGTATGATGTGTAATTCGTAAAAACACTTTGTAAATCGACCGCACTTTGAGTGAAAGTGCGGTCATTTTTTTGAATGTTTTGGAGGTTGTATGTTATCGAAAGTCCGTTTAGATCAAATCACAGAAATGGAAGGCATTTTGAACGAAGCCAATGATTTTTTAGCGGATGCCGAGGTGTTTCTTGAAAAATGGCAGGCGTTTCTGCCGAAAATGGAAACGTTGGAACGCTATTATTTTGACGGTGACTGGCGTGAGGATTATGCCGCTTATGAACAAGGCGAAATTCCACCTGATTTGCCTTGCGGTGTATTGGGCGAAGATCCGGTGTTTAATGTGAGCGTTATGCAGCGCGAATTGGCAGTGCAATGGCTGAAATTAATTAGTCGAATTTTAGACAATAATAAATAAGTCGTACCAGATCATGAAAATGCAAATTATTCTCAAGTAGATCTATTTTTCTCCTCATTTCTTCTTTATAATCCCCCGCAATTTTTTACTCACTGGGAAAGTTAAGTATGAAAAAAAATAAAATGCGGGTCACGGCCTACGGTTTATTACCGGTCACACTAGGTTTGTCAGCAGCAAATGTGGCGCTGGCGGATGAAAAATTAAATGAAATTCAAGTTCAAGGGGAGGTTGAGGCAGCTCGTCAAACGCAATCAGCTGTTGTTCATAAAAATGCTGAAACCATTCAAAAAGAACTTATTCGAGATACTCGTGATTTAGTACGCTATACCACTGACGTTGGGATTAGTGATAACGGACGATTCTTAAAAGGATTCTCCATTCGTGGTGTCGAAGGAAACCGAGTTGGTATTAGTGTAGATGGTGTGAATTTGCCTGATAGTGAGGAAAACTCACTTTATGCTCGTTATGGGAATTTTAATCCTTCGCGTTTAAGTATTGATTCAGAATTAGTCAGAGGTATTGATATTGTTCGAGGAGCAGATGCACTTAACTCTGGTAGCGGAGCTTTAGGAGGTAGTGTTGATTACCATACTTTAGATGCGCAAGATATTGTGAAACATAATAATAGATTTGGGGCCTTATTACGTGGTGGGTATGCCAGCAAAAATAGTGAGTGGGTCAGAACAGTAGGTGCTGGGTATGTTGGTGATAAAGTGGATGCTATTTTTATGTATTCACAACGTACAGGCCATCAAATGAAGAGTAAGGGAGAGGGTCCTGAATTTAATTATTCGAAAAGCCAACATCCAGATCCGGCTACGCACCGTTTTCATAGTTATTTAGCTAAGGTTGGCTATCAAATCACTCCTCATCATAAGGTCGGCGTTGGTGTTAATGGCCAAAAAGGTAACCGATATGTGGATGAACGTAGCTATACTTCTTTCGGAAGTGCTTGGCGTGAGGCGGATGATCAGAATAAACGCATCAATGTAAACGCGTATTATCTTTACACACCGGAGTCTGATTACTTAGCGTTTGGTAAATTGGATTTTGATTATCAAAAAACAGATTTGGCAGCGGTCAACTATAAAGGACTACGCGATTGGCAAACAAACGAGAAAAAATTGGGTGAAGTTTTTGATCGTCGGATGAAAACCGAATTTAAACGAGTTTCTGCCGAATTAGAAAGCATGCCGTTCAATTGGGGTGGGGAACATGTCTTCTCTTTTAAAACGTATGCAAGTGAACGAGAATTTAAAAATATTAACCATGATACCAACGAATATGGATTAGACGAATGGTACACTATTCAAAGACCTGTAAAAACGAGGATGTACGGTGCTTCACTAAAAGATCAAATTACATGGAATCCTCATTTTGAAAGCGGCTGGCAACCAACATTCTCTGCAAATATTGGTACTCGTTATGATTACGCCAAACTTTCTCCTAAAGGTTTAAATGCTGCTTGTAGTAAGGCTTGTTTGGCTGAAGGGGAACCCGCACAAAGTAGTTTCTCAAATTGGAGCGGCTTTCTAGGTTTAGATGCTCAAACAACAGATACTTGGAAATTTGGTTATCAGTTAAGTACAGGCTATCGTATTCCTACTGCCACCGAATTATATTTCAGTTTTACCAATGCTTATGGTACATGGAAATCTAATCCTGGATTAAAGTCAGAGCGTAGTATTAACCATACGCTTTTTGCTAAAGCTCAGAATGAAAAAGGTATGTTTGATATTCATTTATATCAAACCCGTTATCGTAATTTCTTGTTTGAACAAGAAAGTATTATTGAGCAAACTCAATATGGACGGACTTACCAAACACCAATGCAACAAATGGTCAATGTTGATAATGCTCGAGTAAATGGTATAGAGGTGAAAGGAAGTCTTAATTTGGATACCGTTCTTTCTGTCCCGAAAGGTTTCAAACTATATGGTGCATTAGGTTATAGTAAAGGTAAATTATCAAATTCAACCAGCTTACTTTCTATTCAGCCAGTGAAAGCTGTCTTAGGATTTGATTATGAAGATCCAAACGGTAAATGGGGCATTTTTAGCCGATTAACCTATTTAGGGGGCAAAAAAGCAAAAGATGCCAAAACACTTGAAATTAAAACACGTTGTTTAGCGTGGACCGATGATCCTTGGCTAGGTAAATACTGTTCAAAAGAAGAGTTATATCAATCTGTTGAGAACTATAAGTATCTTAATAAATCTGCCTATTTAGTTGATTTATTCGGTTTTTATAAAATCAGGGAAGATATTACATTGAGAGCAGGGGTATATAACCTGTTTGATAAAAAATACCATACCTGGGATGCTTTGCGTGGCGTTAATGCACATAGCACAACAAATAATATTGATAGAAATGGTGTAGGTCTTGAACGTTTTTATGCACCAGGCCGTAACTATTCCGCCTCCGTCGAAATTCGCTTCTAACCCAAGCTGAAATTCATTATAAAAACAGACCGCACTTTGAGCATTTCAAAGTGCGGTCAATTTTTTATATGTTTTTTTAAATTAATAGCTTGAGTTAATTAACACTTCTTCACCATATCCACCAAGGGTTGGCATTGGTTGGTAAGTGGAGTTAGCAGCGCGCATGAGGCGGATGCCACGAACGCCAGCCTCTTTGGCAGCAAGAATGTCATCGTCACTGTCGCCGTAGTGAATGGTGACTTTGTGTTTGATAATGCCAGGGGTTTTGTTGTATTTGGTGGTAAGCTCACGCCCACCCATGAATTCTACCGGGTGCATGTCTTTAATATTAAAGGCTTTTTGTAATACTGGGGTAACGCCATCTTTATCGCCGGCAGTGCGTCCGGTGATGAAATAAATTTGGTCGCCACGGGCTTGGTGCATATTAATTAAATCTATGGCAATTTGTTTTGGAATGGAATATTGGTCACAACCGGCATTCACTTCATTCCAGAAATCTTGGTTTTTTAAGTAATCATGTTTACCTGGTGAATATTTTTGTTGTCCGTGATAAAAACAAGGACTACTGAATAGCACGGTATCGTCAATATCAAAACTTACATTGATCGGTGCTTTGCCTTCCAACTCTTTTTTCAGTTGGTCAACAGAAATCCAGTGGATTGGTTGTTCCACGAGCATTTCACGGGCGTTTGTGCCTTGATTGGTGTAAGGTTCGGTTTTGGCCGCCATGGCGGGAATTGCTGCCGCGGTTAAAAGGGCGACAAGAGAAAGTTTAACAAGATTTTTCATTGTGACTCCTGATGAGATTGTGAATATATCGGCAGCAATCCTACCTTTTTTGTTCTATTACGCAATTTTAAGCAATCGTTTGCTATACAAAATTCTGACCGTGATCACATTTTTATCATGTGATTGGTGAATAAATAACCAATATTTTTTTTCCCCTTGAATTCCCCCTAAATTACCTCAATATAACCTCCACATTTTCCATTTTTAAAGGACAACATTATGACTACGATAGTAAGTGTACGTCGCAACGGCAAAGTGGTTGTCGGCGGTGACGGACAGGTTTCCCTTGGCAATACGGTGATGAAAGGTAACGCGCGCAAAGTGCGTCGTTTGTATAACGGCAAAGTGTTGGCAGGTTTTGCGGGCGGCACGGCAGATGCCTTTACATTGTTTGAGCTTTTTGAGCGTAAATTGGAAATGCACCAAGGGCATTTGCTGAAAAGTGCGGTGGAATTGGCGAAAGATTGGCGCACCGACCGTGCACTGCGTAAATTGGAAGCGATGTTAATCGTGGCGGACGAAAAAGAAAGCCTGATTATTACCGGTATCGGCGATGTAGTGCAACCGGAAGAAGATCAAATTCTTGCTATCGGTTCCGGTGGCAACTACGCCTTATCTGCCGCCCGTGCGTTGGTAGAAAATACGGAATTATCAGCACGTGAAATTGTGGAAAAATCTCTCAAAATTGCCGGTGAAATTTGTGTGTTTACCAATACCAATTTCACTATTGAAGAATTGCCGAATTAAAAATTTATAAGGAATAAACCATGTCTGAAATGACGCCTCGTGAAATAGTTTCTGAATTAGATCAACATATTATCGGTCAAAGCGACGCCAAGCGCGCAGTAGCAATTGCCCTAAGAAACCGCTGGCGCAGAATGCAGCTGCAAGAGCCAATGCGCCATGAAGTGACCCCAAAAAATATTCTTATGATTGGGCCGACCGGCGTGGGGAAAACCGAAATTGCCCGCCGTTTGGCAAAATTAGCCAATGCGCCGTTCATTAAAGTGGAAGCCACCAAATTTACCGAAGTGGGTTATGTGGGCAAAGAAGTGGATTCCATTATTCGCGATTTAACCGACAGCGCCATGAAATTGGTACGCCAACAGGAAATCGTCAAAAATCGTGCTAAAGCGGAAGAAGCGGCAGAAGAGCGAATTTTAGATGCCTTATTGCCTGCGGCGAAGAACCAATGGGGCGAAGTGGAAAACCGCGATAGCCAAAGCAACACCCGTCAGATTTTCCGTAAGAAACTACGCGAAGGTCAGTTAGACGATAAAGAAGTGGAAATCGATGTGGCCGGTGTGTCTATGGGCGTGGAAATCATGGCACCTCCCGGCATGGAAGATATGACCAGTCAACTACAATCCATGTTTGAGAACCTTTCCGGCAGCCAAACTAAGAAACGCAAAATGAAAATTAAGGATGCGTTAAAAACCTTAATTGACGATGAAGCGGCGAAATTGGTGAACCCAGAAGAGTTGAAACAAAAAGCCATTGATGCGGTGGAGCAAAACGGCATCGTGTTTATCGATGAAATCGACAAAATTTGTAAGAAAGGCGAATACAGTGGCGCAGATGTCTCCCGCGAAGGTGTGCAACGCGATTTATTGCCGTTGGTGGAAGGTTCTACCGTGAACACCAAACACGGTATGGTCAAAACTGATCACATCTTGTTTATCGCTTCCGGTGCGTTTCAAGTGGCACGCCCATCAGATTTAATCCCTGAATTACAAGGCCGTTTGCCGATTCGCGTGGAACTTTCTGCACTCACTGCCGAGGATTTCGAGCGTATTCTGACTGAGCCGAATGCTTCTTTAACCGAGCAATACAAAGCCTTAATGGCAACGGAAGGCGTAAACATTGAATTTACTCAAGACGCCATTAAGAAAATCGCCGAAGCAGCATTTCGTGTCAATGAAAAGACCGAAAATATCGGTGCGCGCCGTTTGCATACCGTGATGGAGCGCTTAATGGATAAAATCTCTTTCAACGCCAGCGATATGGATGGTCAAACCGTGAACATTGATGCAGCGTATGTCACCGAAGCCTTGGGCGAAGTGATTGAGAACGAAGATTTAAGCCGTTTCATTCTGTAATCTTTTCTTTTTTATGAAGGCACGATAAACATCGTGCCTTTTGTTTTCTTAAGTGCGGTGGGTTTTTAGAAAGTTTTTGTAGTTGCAGGGTAAGTTGTTTACAATGAGCCCATCTTTTCATCAGCTTGAGTGTCATTATGCAAATAAAAAAATACCTTGCCGCATTATTATTAGGCTCCGTGTTATTAACCGGATGTTCCTCTTCCATCGATCCACAAACCGGCGAACGTAAAGACGCCTTGGAAGGGTTTAACCGTAAAATGTGGGATTTCAACTATCACGTTGCTGACCCTTATGTGTTAAAACCGTTAGCTAAGGGGTGGAAAAATTATGTGCCAAGCCCGGTGCGTACCGGTGTTATCAATGTGGCGGATAACCTTGATGAGCCGGCAAGTTTTGCCAACCGTCTTATTCAAGGGGATTTTAAGCAGGCACTCATCCATTTTAACCGTTTCTGGATTAACACGATTTTCGGATTGGGCGGTTTAATTGATGTGGCAAGTTATAGCGATCCGCTGAAAAAACAAGGAGATAACCGTTTTGGTGATACGTTAGGGCGCTATGGTGTTGGAACTGGCCCTTATGTGATGTTGCCGTTATATGGTGCTGCAACACCGCGCCAAGACATTGGTAATCTGGCTGATACGACTTATCCAATGCTTTCCTTGCTTGGTCCTTGGGGCTTCTTAAAAGCCGGTTTGCAAGGTATTGATGCGCGTGCGAAATTGATGGATAAAGAAGCGCTATTGGATCAGGCACAAGACCCGTATCTTACTTTCCGTGAAGCTTATTTCCAACGTTTGGAACAACGCATCAACGGCGATAAAGAGAAAAAAGCGGATCCGGTTTTATCAAACGATATTCTCAACCAAATTGATTAATAGGAGAGCGGTTATGGAAATGTCATCTACTCAACGTTTAATTTTAGTTAACCAATATAAATTAATGGCGTTATTAGACCCGACCAATGCGGCAAAATACCAACGTCTAGAAACCATTGTGAAAGGTGGGTTTAGTCTGGAATTGCGTGAGTTGGACAACGAGTTTTCGGTGATTTCGGAAGAAGAATGCCGCACGGTATTGGATACGTTGGAAATGTATAAAGCGTTGCAAATTTCCTATAACAATTTGAGTGATAAATCCGAATTAAGCGAACACCGATTACAGTTTGTCGGTTATTGCGCAGTACGTGAGAAAAAATACCTTAACTATCTCCGTTTCATCACGAGTGTGGAAGGGAAATATCAGGAATTTATGCGTTGTGAACACGGTTGCGATTCCCAAACGCCAATGAGAGATAAATATTCCCGCATGATCGATGCCTGGAAAGCGTGCCCTCATGAATATCATTTAAGTATGGCGGAAATCAAGAATATCTTGAACGCTTAATTTTTAAAAACACCGCAAAAATAAACCGCACTTTAGTGACTAAAGTGCGGTTGTTTTTTATGGTGAATGTTATTTGGTATTACAAATAAGATTTTTCAATCACTTTCAAGTTGTCATCTAATTTATACACCAACGGCTGACCGGTTGGGATTTCTAAATCCATGATATCCGCATCGGAAATGCCTTCGATGTGTTTTGCAAGTGCGCGTAAAGAGTTACCGTGCGCAACCACTAAAACGCGTTTACCGCTTAATAATGCCGGTGCGATTTGGTCTTCCCAGAATGGAAGTACACGCTCTAAGGTCACTTTTAAGTTTTCGCCATCCGGAATGACATCAGCCGGTAAGTGTGCGTAGCGACGGTCATTGTGGGCAGAATTCGGGTCTTTCGGATCTAATAATGGTGGTAATGTGTCGTAAGAACGGCGCCAAATGTGAACTTGCTCATCACCGTATTTTTCGGCGGTGGCTTTTTTGTCTAAACCTTGTAGTTCACCATAGTGACGTTCGTTTAAACGCCAGTTTTTCACTTGTGGAATCCATAATTGGTGAGATTCTTCTAACACGATATTACAGGTTTTGATCGCACGAGTAAGAACGGAGGTGAAAGCAATGTCGAATTCAAAACCGGCATTCAATAATTTTTGACCGGCGGTTTTGGCTTCTTCTACGCCGCGCTCGGTCAAATTGACATCGCGCCAACCGGTAAATAAGTTTTTTGCATTCCATTCACTGAAGCCGTGACGAATAAAAACTAATTCCATAATAAGTCTCCTAGATTAATTAAAAAAACTGTCTCAGTTATAGCAAAAAAACGCTTTTTTATAAAGGAAAAACTCGTTTATTTTCCACCGCACTTTGGCGTCAAAAGGGCATCTCCCGCGAGGTTTTTTTCGTGTGTCTCTTTTCATAAAAAGAGGCAACCGATTGCCTTCGGTGAATCTGTGAAATAGATCAAAATACAGGGAATTAATCGGAAATAAACGTTCCCATCACAGCGCTTTTTAGATAGGCTAGAGGGAGTTTTTCAATCATTCATGTTACAAGGAGTCACTATGTCAGCACTTTTCGAGATGGCACAAAATTGGTTAAACCAAGATCCGGACGCTGAAACGCACGCAGAATTAACCGCACTTTTAAGCGCGGCAAAAGGTGGCGATGCAAAAGCCGAAGCTGAACTTGCTGCCCGTTTTGACGGACGTTTACAATTCGGTACCGCCGGTTTACGCGGTCGCCTGCAAGCCGGTTCTATGGGGATGAATCGCGTGTTGGTGGCGCAAGCTGCCGGCGGGTTGGCTGAGTATTTAAAAGGGTATGATAATCAGCCTTCTATCGTGATTGGCTATGACGGCCGTAAAAACTCCGATGTATTTGCGCGCGACACGGCTGAAATCATGGCGGGCGCGGGCATTAAAGCGTATTTATTACCACGTAAATTACCAACCCCGGTGTTGGCTTACGCTATTCAATATTTCGATACCACCGCAGGCGTGATGGTGACAGCGAGCCACAACCCACCAGAAGATAACGGCTATAAAGTTTATTTAGGCAAAGCCAACGGTGGCGGACAAATCGTTTCTCCGGCAGACAAAGACATTGCGGCGTTAATTGATAAAGTCGCGGCAGGCAGTGTGAAAGATTTACCACGCAGCCAAGATTACATCGTGTTAGATGACACTGTGGTGGATGCTTACATTGCAAAAACCGCTTCGCTTGCGAAAGAACCGCAAACCGACATTAACTACGTTTATACCGCCATGCACGGCGTGGGCTATGAAGTGTTGAGCAAAACGTTGACAAAAGCGGGCTTACCACAACCGCACATCGTTGCTGAACAAGTCTGGCCGGATGGTACTTTCCCAACCGTGAACTTCCCAAACCCGGAAGAAAAAGGCGCGTTAGATTTAGCGATTCAAGTGGCAAAAGCAAATAATGCTGAATTTATCATTGCCAATGACCCGGATGCTGACCGTTTAGCGGTGGCGGTGCCTGATGCACAAGGTAACTGGAAACCATTGCACGGCAACGTGGTGGGGTGCTTCTTAGGTTGGTATTTGGCGAAACAATATCAAGCGCAAGGTAAAAAAGGCGTATTGGCTTGTTCCCTTGTGTCCTCGCCTGCCCTGGCAGAGATTGCGAAACGTTATGGTTTTGAATCCCAAGAAACCCTTACCGGCTTCAAATACATCGGTAAAGTTCAAGGCTTGTTATTTGGTTTTGAAGAAGCATTGGGCTACTTGGTGGATCCGGATAAAGTACGCGATAAAGACGGTATTTCAGCCGCTATCGTGTTCTTGGATTTAGTGCGTAGCTTGAAGAAACAAGGCAAAACCTTGGCAGATTATGCAGAGGAATTCACCAAAGGATTTGGTGCTTATGTAAGTGGACAAATTTCTATTCGTGTGAGCGATTTGTCTGAAATCGGCAAATTAATGACCGCACTTCGCAACAACCCGCCAAGCCAAATCGGTGGTTTCAATGTGGCACAATTTATCGACCACACCAAAACCGACCGTCAAAGCGACATTTTGGTCTTCGTCTTGGAAAACGGCAGCCGCCTTATTGCGCGTCCGTCCGGTACTGAACCGAAAATTAAATTCTATCTTGATGCGCGTGGTACAGATCCGAAAAATGCCGATCACGTGTTGGCGGAATTCGATGCGGCAGTTCGCGCGATTTTACGTCAAGAAGCGTATGGTAAGCAGGATTGCTAACCAGCCCGACTAACGAGAAATAAAAAACGGTATTCTTAAATAAGAATACCGTTTTCTTTTGGAAAGTGCGGTGGATTTATGCCGCTTTTTTCTCAAACAATTTTATTAATGGCAATATCACTAAACAACAAATTGCACCTACAGCCAAACCGGTAACCAGTGTGGCGATTTGCCCTAAAACGCCTTCAGCGAGGTGAAGATTTTCTAAAAAGTGGTGAATGGCTTCAACGTTATGCACGAAAATCCCGCCACCGACCAAGAACATCGCCAGCGTGCCAATGAAGCTTAATGAGCGCATAAATTTGGGCATTAAAAATAAAACGCCTTTGCCGACATGGCTTGTGATACCACCTTTTCGCATTAAAAATAAACCGAAATCATCGGCTTTGACGATAAGCGCCACAATGCCGTAAACGAAAACGGTGATGCCAATTCCAATGAGTGAAAGGGCGATGATTTGCACGGAAATTGGTGATTCAGCGAGTTCGCCTAAGGCGATAATAATGATTTCGGCAGAAAGAATGAAATCTGTACGCACGGCACCACGAATTTTGGCTTTTTCATCGAAAGCACTTTTTTCGTGATGGTGTTCATGAGCAAAAAATTTATGCAGAATTTTTTCCACGCCTTCAAAGCACAAATAGGCACCACCGAGCATCAATAAAGGCACGATGAGCGCCGGCAAAAAGGCGGCTAATAACAGTGCGATAGGAATTAAAATCACCTTATTTACCAAGGAACCCTTTGCCACCGCCCACACAATCGGTAATTCCCGTTCCGCAGTGGCACCGGTCACTTGATTGGCATTCAACGCTAAATCATCCCCCACCACACCGACCGTTTTCTTGGCAGCCACTTTGGTCATCACAGACACATCGTCCAATAACGATGCAATATCATCCAATAAAGTAAATAATGAGCTAAACGCCATTTTCTTTCCTTGTGTTAAAACGAAACAAATAAGCGCATATTGTGGAGAGGAGGACGATGGGAAGTCAACGGGAATTTACGAAAGTGCGGTCAAAATCTCTCGTGTTTTTGACCGCACTTTTGGTGGATGAGGTATTTACTTTTATATTAGTTTCTATATTTTTTATATTGTTCACATACTTCTTTGTTTATTGAAGAATCTAATGATAAACACCAATATATTGGTGCCGTAAACCTGTATCCTAAATCATAATAGCAACTTGGATTAACATAAACTTTGCTAGATTTCTCATTCACTTTTTTGGAGCAATACATTATGTCTTCATAACTAAGTTTTTTTCCATCTTTTTTCCAATAATAATTTGAATGGGGAGCTCCATTATCTATGTAGCACCCAGAGATAACAAAAAATAATAACAATATTAAATTTCTCATTTTTTATTCCCTTTATCATTTAATTTTATTGTGTTAAATGAAGGCCCAATATTTCCCACGATGGCGTGCGTTTCCCAACGTGTGCCCAAAGCATCAATTTCGTTTTATTCAGTTTTTCATCTATTTTCATTAACAACTTTATTCAGTTTGTCTATTTTAGTTAGATTCAAGCACGTATCAGGAGACGCGCGCTATCTGGGGTATTTTTTACTTTCTACTTTGCTATTGTTCTTTGTTTTCATTTTTACAATAATACATGACATGTACATTTCCTTTATATTTCATACATATTTTCTTTTCATTAGCCTCTTTGTACATTTTATTAAGATTATGCCAAGCCTCATCTGAAGAATATGAAAGGCAAGATTGAATAAAAATATACATAAAGAATATAACTAAAATTCTCATTATTTCCATCCCCATAGCTAACGCAAGGTGTATGAACCAAAGATTAACGCACGCTACCTTGCTGACGAATTAATTTTCTTTCTCTAAAAAAAGCGCGGTCATTTTTCAGATTGTTTTTAAAATTTAAAAACTTCCAAAGTTTTGACCGCACTCTGTTTAAATAATAAATTCAATGCGTTATAAGTTACACTTTCCATTATCCCACTTAGGATCTTGATAGCCACATTCAGCGGGAGAAAGATATATATACCCCTTAGTATTCATACATTCATCAAGATTTTTGTATCTTTTACCATTTATTTGATAGTTTTGCGGATAGTAGTGTAGATTTATATCACCATACTTTCCTCCACAAGAAACAAGATCTTTCCATCGTTGTTTTGAGTTTGTATGTCCTAGTAGTTCTTTTTTTTGATACCCTGCAATTAATGGATATTCTTTCCCCTTATCAACACAATTAACCATTTGTGGAGTATAAAAACATCCATTTGAATACCAACATCCGTTTAATATAAAACAAAGAAAAAATAAGGAGTATCTCATTTTATTTACCTACTATTTTCATCAAAATTTCAAACATATCTGATGACATTACTCGGACAAAGCAAATGGTGCGGATACCGGAATTACAATAGCAATTGTTACTTAGTAGGCTATTCATTACATATCCCCTTGTTCAAGCTTTTAGGTTCTTTTACACCACATTCTGAGCTGTCAAATATATGATATCCTTTACTTTCCATACAAATACGAAATTCATTTCGGAAATTTTGAGGTTTAATAACACTCCATAAATTACTATCTCCATATTTAGCTCCACACAATTCAGCATCTCTCCAGCGCTGATTTATATCAGTATGTCCGATACTATCTATTTTTTGATAATAAGCGATAGAAGAAAATGGCACTTTATCCATATAGCAATTAACCATTTGCGCTGTATACAGACACCCATTATGCCAATAGCAACCATGAAGTAATAATAGAGATATCATCAAAAACTTTTTCATTTTTATTTCCCCCCCCACGATGGCGCGCGTTTCCTAACGCGTGCCCATAACATCAATTTCGTTTAATTCAGATTTTTACTATTTTCATTAACAACTTTATTCAGTTTGTCTATTTTAGTTAGATTCAAGCACGCGTCAGGAGACCCGCTATCTAGCGGCAGATCTTGCCTTTAGAAAAGTGCGGTCAATATTCAAGAGATTTTAAAATTCACTGAATATTGACCGCACTTTTAAACACCTTTGTTAATTACTGCCAAGGCTTAGCATCAGGCTTGCTGTGTTTTTTTCGCCATTGGATACATATTGGACTATCCCACATTAGTGTATTTTCACAAACAGGTCCGCCTTTTAAATACCAGCCTTTTTTCTCTAAACAAAGATTCACCTCTGGATCATCACTTTCACCGGTAACAAAATCCATACCGCAATCCTTCATATCTTTTTTCCTTCTATCAAGGTATTTTGTTAAAACATTAGGATCTGAATCAGGAAATAATGCATCTGCATTATGTAGGCGCCAATTATAGTATGGCGGTAGAGGTTGAAACCATCCACTACAGCTTGTAAGCAATAAGATTGAGGGTATTAAGGATAAAAATCTTATTTTCATTTTATTTCTCCTTAGCTTTATTTAATTCAAAAATAGTTCTTTCATTACCCATTTTGAGATCTCCTTTAGTTCTATATCCATCAATAACGCATTGTTGTTGCCCTAAGCCATGGCAATTATGAACAGAAGAAACATCATTACTAACCCTACGATGGCGCGCGTTTCCTAACGCGTGCCTAAAACATCAATTTCACAATTCAGATTTTTACTATTTTCATGAATAACTTCAGTTTGTTTATTTTTAGTTAGATATAAGCACGCGTAAGGAGATTCGCGCTATTTTTTTGGGAGGGCTAAACGTCATTTTCTTTCCTTGTATTAAAACGAAATAAACAAGCGCATATTGTGGAGAGGTGGGTGAGGGGAAGTCAACGGGAATTTACGAAAGTGCGGTTAAAAACGAGGGAGATTTTGACCGCACTTTTGGTGGGGTAGGTATTTACTTTTATATTAGTTTCTATATTTCTTGTTTTCTATACATACTGTTGAGTTGTTAATATCCAGAGCTAGGTATCAAACACACTTGGTAAATTTTTCTACACTTAGCCACAGTTAGAAATTTTTCATTTCCTATATTTATTATAAGCATCACAAACATCTTTGAATTTATAACAATATGCATAACTAGCATTAAAAACAAATCCTTTATCTCTTAAACACATGGCATATCTTTTATTTGACTCTTCTCTGTCTTTTACTCCGACAACTTCAGGAAATCCTGAAACATCTTTAATTTCAAGTCCTTGAATAGACTGATTAAAGCAAGCCATATGAGTATCTTTAGTTAAAGGTTTTTTTGTATCTTTGTGAACCCAGATACTCTCATCCCAATAAGATGAGTATGAAGGCATTAAATCTAGAAACAAACAACCTCCTAGAGATAGAGTCACTAATACATAAATAAAAATTTTCATTTATTCACCTCATTTACTTTATTAAATTCTCTAAGTCTGCTGCTAGGATATATCTTATTTAAAACATCTTTTGTTTTCTCCCATTCTACTATTTTTTTCTCATCATCTATTTTATAAATATACTTCAAGTTATTTATATTCTGATTAGCCTCTGAATGCGCTTGACCAAATGACAAACCCTCCACCTGTTTAGCATTCGGATTATTCCCAATAAATAGCCCACCTAATCCAGAGTAGACCACATCTCCTTTCACTCCGTGATATTCGGTATTGACGCTTCCAAACAATCGTTTCGCTTGTTTATCTACTCCCTCTGATGGATAGGAGCCTCCTAAATGCAAGAAATTCACTTTTGTATTGTCATACCGATTTCCTACATATTCCGACCAATTCAGCATATTTTTATTCCCTGAAACGCCTAGACTATGTGCCACATTATTCGCACTTATCGCCTCTTTTCCTTGGGCGATTCTATGTGCATTATATTCATTTAGTTTTTTAGTAATTTGAGCATGATCTCTTGTGGCATTCGAGGCACCAAATACACTTGGCAAATTTGCCCACGCCCTAAAACGCTCAAATCCTGTGAAGATAAACTCATTGAGATAGTTAGTACTCCCTCGATTTAAAATAACAGCCGTTTCATCAATCGACGATAAGTCTTTATCATATAAAATCGCACTCGATACTTTATCTTCTCTCTTTAAATTTAACATCCCCGCTGTTGCAACTTTACTGAGTAATTGTGCTTGTTCATCTGTAAGGAGGTCATTGCTATAAATAATACGTTTTAATGCTTGTGAATTATCGGTTTCAAAATCTAAACAGTTTATATGATTACAATTTTCTGTTTTCTTTTGAATGGAAAATACGGAATCTTCATTTTTTTCCATTTGATAATAGATTTCATCACCCACACTATTAACATTTTCCACAAATTTTGTCGCCACGCTTAAATTACGTTCTAAGTCGGACTTGATCGATTCAATATCCGCTTTAGCTAATTTTTGATGACGATTTTCCTGATTTAAGGCTTCAATCGTTTCATTAATAGATTTTCCAGTTAATTGCTCTTGCGCTTCCTTGTCTCTAATTATGAGATTTTTGGTGTTAATTGAACTTGTTGTAACGCCATGTTCATTACCTTTGTCACTTACTTGTCCGAAAAGCCCGCTAATAAGCCCTTTTGCTACGCCCCAGTTCCCTTGAGAGCCAATGCCGGCGATTCCTCCGGTTTCCACTTTTCCGCTTCCATCAGCGTTATTTTTGCCGATTTTTTGCAATTCGACACCACCGATTTCTTTTGGTGCATTTCCACCACCCATGGTAACACTTCCTCCAATACCAAATCCTTTCGCATTGTGGTTAGAGTAATTTTCGATATCTGAATGTGTAATTGTTCCTGTACTAAAACGATTTTTCCCTTCGTTTTCTGCTGTCTGAGTTGAGGTAACGAGAGCACCTTTTAAATCAGAATGTTTCTCCACATTCACATCATAGCCATCATCACCTGCATAGATGCCCGCCTGTTCATTCACACTCGCATGATCAGCATTGATTTTCGATTTACTGAAACTACCGCCTGCGGCAAAACCATAGCCTACCGTCACACTACCACTTACATTCGTTTGTTTGCCATCATAGCTGGATTTATCTTGCAAACTTTTGATATTCAAGTTTTCGGCATTGACTTCAACGCGTTTACCTTTTACTTGGCTTCCAATAAGGTTTGTATCACCACCGCTTTGTATTGTGGTTTGGCTGTTGCTGTCACCCACGTGGCTTGCCACATAAGTGGTTTCATCACTGTTACCATAGCCTTTACCTCGGTTTCCTCCCACGGTAATCCCGGCCGCAACGCCATTACCAAATTTCACAGCCACCCCCACGTTAAAGCCGCTTGATTTATTGGTGCTGCGCTCCAGGTGGGTTTGTTCGGCAGCCGTGATATTGATGTCATTGTCAGCCCCCAAGAAGGTCCCTTGTTTACCGGACACATCCGAACCGTTAATGGTGATGTTGGATGCTTTGCCTGCCCCTGTGGCAACAATATTCACTTTGCCACCGGCATTCACTTGAGATTTGGCCGCGGTTTTGCCTTCGGTATGCGTTTTCGATTCGCTTTTTTGTTGTCCGTAAGTCACTTGAATTCCCACCATAGAATCCATTCCTTCGCTACCGTTTATGATATTCCCTAAGGCATTTTGTGCTTGACCGACAGCTTGTCCTGCACGATAAGCGTCAAATCCGGTATTAACCGCAGACATCGCATTAATTCGATTATTCTTACTGTTGCCTGTTTGTTGCGCGCTTTTGATGGTGCTTTGTACGGCTTGTAATGCCGATAAAATAGGGGAGGTGATCGCAATCGTTAACCCTTTTTGTTCGAAGGTTTGTTTCATATTGCTTTCGTATTTGTCATCCGCTGCTTTTATGGCGGCTTGTTGGGCGAGAATATCTACATCACCTTTGGCGCTACTGACCGCACTCGCGGTTTGAGTGTAACGGTTTTCAGCAATGAATCGGGTGTCGTGATTGAGGCTGCCGACTTGGCTGCCTGAAGCGTAAAGTTTGGTTTGGTCGGTTTCTAACGTTTGTTTTTGGCTACCAAAGGTGACACCAATGCCACCGCCAAGCATGCCTGATTTTTTCTTACTGTAAACATCTTCCGAATATATGCGGTTCTCTGCTTCTCTAATATCAATATTTTTTCCTTGTGCGGTGAATCCATTTTCTGCCACAAGGTTGCTTCCTTGTACTTTAATATTGCCATTATTGGATTGAAGGTGAATTTTATCAGCATCGATCATGGAAGCTTCAGCAAGGTCATAATCATGACGGTGTTTGGCGGTGATCGTTTTTTTGCTAAACAAACCGCGATCGGTTGTTTTGATTGCACTATTTAAGTGTTCTTTTACCCGTCCTTCGTGAATATCGATATTGCCTTGTGCTGCAATGGTCGTTTCACCGTCAGAATGTAGTTGATTTCCTGTGACGGTGATGTTTTGACCGGCAATATACTGTGCGTTGCCTTTGACTTGAATTTGATTACCGATTTGATTTTCTTGATCCAATAAATAATAGTTATCCGCATTCATACGGTAATGTTCTTTATTAATACGACTCACCGTACCCAGCTCCAAATCCCCTTTTGCATAAAATGCAGCATCACCGGCAATGTTGGCACGGATTCCTTTTACCACAATATTTTCATCGGCATAAACTTGAAGTTTGCCGTTCTTGTCGGTGAGATTAAGTTCAGCCGCTTTGCTAATGTCTTTTTTATAAAAGTCACCGGTATCTTTTGTTTCGGATAACTTGCTTTCAATACGAAGATTTTTCGCGTGAGCAGTCAGGTTATCTTTTGCTTCAAAGGTTCCCCCTAGATTTAAGAATTCATTCTCTGCACTAAGAGAAAGGTGATTTGCCTGTAATCGTCCTTCGTTGTTTTTGATATTTTGGGCAGTTATGGAGAGAGAGCTATTGCCTAAAATCGTGCCTGAATTGTCAACCTGGTTCATACCGCGAATGATGACCTGATTAGCAGAAATCAGGCTTCCTTCTCCATTAATTTTGCTGTTTCTGCGAGAAAGATAAACTTTCGGCGCGAGAACATTGATTTTCTCACCGTTAGGTAATTGTGTTTCGCGTTTTTCGAACCAAACTAAATCACTTGTTAGTTCCTTCATTTGCGCTGCCGTGAGCGCCACACCCGGGGTTAAATTCCACTTCTTAGCATAATACAGGCCGTTATCCATTAAGGCTTTATATTGTTCATAATCAGACGTATATCCCTCTAAAAAGCGGCGCCCTGTGAGTTGATTGATTTGTTCGTTAATGAGACGTTGCTCATAGAATCCATCCCCTAGGCGTTTAATCATATTTTGTGGATCAGCACGCAGTGCATGGAACATATAATCGCTACTTAGCCATTGTCGTTTATCGGCGAAACGCGGATCGGTTTCAACAATATAGTGGCTATCGGCATGAGGATTAATTTTATACAAACTTTGATTTGGTAAACGTAGCCTGTTTTCAACAGGGCTTATTGCGTTTGCCGGCGTGTGTGCCGCAACGGAGGTATTGTCACTTTCTTTTCTGACCGCTTCGGGATCGCCAATGTGGTTTTTAACCACATTAAAGTTAAAGTGTTCTGTCGGATGGGCGACTTCATAATGCTTATGGTCTGTGTCTTTATGCCCATGGGATTTCTTTAGTCCACGACTACGATAGTGGACCCATTTAAAAACTGAGCCTTTATCAAGACGATCAATGTTGCCTATCACATCTTCATTAATTAAGGTAGCACCGCCCTCTGAAAGGGTTTGATGGGAGAGATTTTGTGTGATCGGTTTTTCACCGAGAATCAGGCTTTTGCCGACCAGCAGTTTGCTGTATTGGTTTTTGAGATGATCACCGGTTAAAGTAAGATGACCGCCAATCAGTATTTTCCCCGGTGTTTGAACATCAATTTTGGATGTTTTGGTTGTTCTGTTATAGCGCCAGCCAATCCAGTCATTTTGATATTGCGTTGGGCGACCATCATAAAATTGAAACCACGCTTCTGAGCGTTTTTTATTCCAAGCAAAAATACCGTCTTTATCTACTGTAAAACGCTGACTGTCAGTTGTTTTTGCAACTTGATGAAAATATTCGCGAGATTCGTTGATGCCTAATTTGAGGTGTAAATCCGTATTGAGTAATGTAGTGGTATTAATTTTTCCATCGCCCATCGCTTCAATAATGCCACTGCCGTTAATGATCTCTTTGGCTCGCCCGATCGCTTCACCATTTTCCGATAATTTTCCTCCGATATGTAAATCACCCAGGCTAAAAATGAAACTTTGATCAAGGTTTTTCAGCGTATTGATGCCAAAATCAAGGCGTTTTCGTGCAGCGATAGTGGCTGATGAATCCCCTTCCTTGGCATTCGTTAAATGAGTCGCAGCAAAAGAAAGTTGATTGCCATAAATACGTCCGGTACCTACATTATTTAGGCTTTTCCCTTCAATTCGTGTCGTTTCGCCATCGATGAGTCCTCGGTTAGTGAAAAGTGCGGTGGAAATTTGCGTTGTTTTTGAGGAAATCTCTGCTGCTTGGGAGTTTTCTATTTCGGCGGCGTGAATATTGACGCGATGGCCAATGTTTAATTTGCTTTTATTAGTGAATTTCCCCTCGGTGGTGAAACGTAAATCACCGTTGACCTGAAAGGCGTTCTTGAGCTCAATACCGTCTGTTAAGGCAATGTCTGCATTGCCTGTAGTACTGATGTTTCCTTCATTTTGTAATGTTTTAGCGGTTAACGTTACGTGTTTTCCTGCATGTATTCTCCCTTCCGCGTTATTCATGTTCGCGCGGGATTTATCGCCGTTAATGTCTAATTGGCCGGCAGAGAGAATATCGCCTTGTCGATTATCTAATGTACTTGTGACATTCAATGTTCCGCGTTGGGTTGCATAAATACCGCCAGACTGGTTGTTAATCTGTTGTGCGGTTAGGGTAACTTGAGCCGCTTGTATCCCTTGGGTCGGATTTGTCGTGTTCTTTGTGCCTCGATTATCCAAGGTATTAGCCTGAACAAGAATATTATCTGCCGCGACAATGAGTGAACCTTCCTCGGAGACCTTACGATTATCGACATGAGCCGCATCGATTTGAATTTGTTTACCAGCTAAGGTGCCTTGGCGGTTATCTAGGTTTTTTGACTTCAGATGTTGCTTTTCTTTTGTGTGAATAGTGCCGCGATTTTCAATGTTTTCACTTGATTGAAGCTGGATATTCCCTTGTGCACCGATAAATCCTTGGTTCACAACATGACCTTTGGCATCAATGACGACTTCGCCGGCAGATGCGCCAATGTGCCCGGCATGGTTGACGCCAAGTCCTTGCTCAGTGCCGATTAAGTGAATTTTTTCTGCATACATCCCGCCGAGATGGGTCACATCCAATGCAAAGTGCGGTGGATTTTCTGACTGTTTTTCTTTCTCGGTAGTATGAATGATTTGCACGCTATCGTTGTTTTTCGTGACCTGATTTTTACCTGTGGTGACATTGACTTCCCGTTTGCTCCAAATACCGGCATTGATTTCCGCACTGCGGCTAATGATGTCCGTGTAGTCTGTTTGGCTGTTGTCGAGACCTTTTCCCTCTACGGTGACTTTGCCTTTCTCAACCTTGAAACTGTCTAGCGAACCATGATGAATTTCCGGCTTTCCGGTGGTAAAGGTTGCTCGTTCCGCATTCATGATGCCACAGCCTTGACAATGAATGCCGTTTGGGTTGGCAATAATGACATCCGCTTTTTTCCCGGCGACCTCAACATACCCTTTTAGTTGGCTAGGATGATTGGAGTTGACTTCATTTAGGATTACCTTGGCTTCACCGCCGGCTAAGTAAGGGTTACCTTGAATCCAACCGCCTTGTTGGGTCTGGGTATTTTTCCGACTGTTATTTAAGATGGCCCCTTGTGTATCGACGTCAAAATGGCTGTAACGGTTATGGGATAACCCTTGATCATTCGGTGTTTGAATGTTGACTTGAGGTAACCCATTGGCGGTTTGTAAAACAACCGGGCGTTGACTTACTGCTGCCGTCGAATCGGCTTGAATCATCAATGTCTCGGCGTACGCTGATGGTGAGATAAGAGAAACGAATCCAAGAGCACAAAAGACGGCGAACGTCAGGGATTGCAGTGAAGGATAAAATGAAAAATACGCCGAATATTGACCGCACTTGAGATCGCCTCTTTCTGTGTTTCCAGAGGTTGTCGTTTTCGCTAATTCGGAGGTGACGATAAAACGTTGTAAGGTTTTGCTAAAAAGGACGCGATAGCGATGTTTGTTCATAATATATCCTTGTGGTTTATTCGATTAATTTTATGGGGAGCAATGCATTGGGTTGTCATGTTTCCGTGATCGCACAGACTAAAACGCGAGGTTTAAATTGAAGCCCAATACCTTGCTTTTATGTTGAAATCCTTGGGGTACATGGAGTGCTTTGCCGGCGAAAACGTCGTAACTGAACGCCTTCCAGCCGCCACGCAGGCCGATACCGGAACCAACCATTGAACGTCCCAGTAATTCATCGGTTGCTCTACCTCGCACAACGCCTTTATCCAAGGTGAGATAAAGTTGTTGACCGCTTTGGGCGATATGCCATGCCAATTCATTACGCCATACCCAACCGCGTTCACCGGAGAGAGTTAATTCGCCGTCGGTTCCACGTACCGTATAACGTCCACCAATACTGAACCGATCTTGCATGACCAACGGGGTTCGATTCCATTGCGCACGCCAGAGCGAGTTGAAATGGAAAGATTGTGTTGCCCATTGGAAAGGATGGGTGAGTTCTATTTCTGTGGTGAGGATTTTCATGCGTGATGACCCTTCATTAAAGCGTTCTTCCGGATGACGTTTAGCATGATAGGCGCCGGTTCCGCGCTTAAAGTTTGCGTTAAATGCCAAGGTGGAATGGTTCCAATTAAAACGATGGGTTAATACCACTTCCCAGCCGGCGGTTCGCTTACGCTGAATGTCGATTTCTGCCTTATTGATGGCGTTGGAAGATTGTCTTCCCCAAAGGGAAAATGCGAGCTGGGTTTTGTGTTGCATGTGACGAAATAGCACACGGGAAAGACTGATTTTGCTCGTTTCACTGCGGCCGGAATAGCGCACTTTCGCCCCATAGGCTGCGGCAACTTGTTGGTGATATTGATTCACGTTATGGGAGGCGCTTAATTGCCAATAACGAAATGGAACAGAATAAGAAAAGTGCACGTTTTGACTGCGTCTAGGGCCCTTTTCATCTGAACCTAACCAACTTGGGCGTTTCATGGTGTGCGTAAATCCGGCGTAAAATAAGTCGTTCGCCGTGAACAGATTATCTAGAGAAAGAGTAGCTGAACCCTGTAATCGACCGGTTGCCGTTGAACCGGCATCATCCAAGCCTAGCGCTAGTCGAAACGGAAAACGTTGTGCGTATTGCACCCATAAATCACTTTCACCGGGGAGCGCATCATTTTCTTGGACGGGAAGAAGTTCCAGCTTGGCGTCTGCCGTCGGAAGGCGTTTAAGATTTTCTAAGGATTGTTCTATGTCGCGCAGATTTAAAATGTCACCTTGTTGTGGCACGAGTGCCGTCCAGGCAGTGAGTGGTGTTAATTTTTTGACCGCACTTTGGTCTTCGAGTAAAACATGGCGTAGTCTTCCGGGAATCACGGTGAGTACCAATTTTCCATCGTTGAGGTCTTGTTCGGTGATGACGACACGTGTAGTGATATAGCCTTTTTCAATGATGTTGTTTTGCATTTGTCTCATGAGGCTGTTGAGCCCTTGTGTGCCGAAACAATGAGGCAAGGTTAGTGCTAGGCTGTCTTTGGCTTGTTGATAAGCCCATTGAAATTGACTCGGATGATGTGCCTTATGGGAAGATGTGGCGTTGATATAATCGTTTATTTCAATTTGCGTAATGGGAAAGCAGGGCTGTTCCACCTGTGGTAACGTCCATTTTTCTGTCGTTGGTTTAGCAAGATGAATGGGCTTGTCGGCACGGCGCTGTATTTCACGTTCTTTTTCGGCTTGTTGTTGGTGTTGTTGCTGTTGAGCATCTAGATTGTCTAGATTGACGCTGAAATGATGATCGGCATAGCTTGCTTGGGCGCAGATAAAGCCAATAAAAAAAAAGAGTAATTGATAAATAATGCGCATTGTATGATTCCCCATGTAAAAAATGTCAGGAAAATAGGGAATCTTGGATAGCAACTCAATTTCATGAGCGTATTTTTGCGAGCCGGATCGCGATGATGAAAAATTATCGTAAAAATAATTTGGATTTTTAAACGGGAGAAATCAGGTCTGGTACAAATTAGTGGTATATTTGTGCGGCGTTACAAGAAAGGAATAATTATGGTTATGCAGTATCAAATGAATAAGTCACTACTTCGGGCTAAAAACATGTTAAGCAGGCAAAAAATGGGTCTGATTTTCACCGCACTTTTGTTCTGTACGCCCCTTTCTTTTGCAGCACCTAACGAGGATTTATCAAAAATTCATCAGCAAATTCAACAACAAAAACAGAAAATTGAGCAGCAAAAGCGGGAACAGCAGAAACTACAGAGCACATTAAAAACTCAAGAAAATCAGATTAATTCGGTGATCGGGCAATTACGTCAAACGGAATCGGATTTAAAAGAAATTCGCAAAAATATCAGCGATACCGATAAACAAATCAAACAATTACAAAAACAAGAAAAAGAACAAAAAGCAAAACTGGCGAAACAGTTAGATTCTGCATATCGTTCCGGCACGAACCCATCAGTGGCGGAGCGGATGCTGTCCGATAAAGGGCAAAATGCAGAACGCATGAAAGCGTATTATGAGCATTTGAATCAAGTACGGATGGAGTTAATTGAGGAACTGAAGAATACGCAGGAGCAGCTGGCAAAACAAAAAGCCTCCATTGCAGAACAACATAAAACGCAACAAGCGCAACTTGCCGGACAGAAAAAACAGCAGCAAGAATTGCAAAAAGTGCAGAAGGAACGCCAATCTACGCTGAACCAACTGAACCAAAACTTAACGCGAGATGAAAATAAATTAGAAGCGCTGAAAGCCAACGAAAATGCGTTGCGCCAAGAAATCCAGCGTGCGGAACAAGTGGCGCGTCAGCAAGAACAACGTGAACGAGAAGCCTTGGCGCAGAAAAAACAGGCGGAAGAAACCAAACATCACAAGCCTTATCAACCGACAGCGCAGGAGCGCCAACTGTTGAACAGCACTGCCGGGTTAGGCACGCCGAAAAAACAATATGGTTTTCCGGTGGCGGGCAAAGTCGTGAACAGTTTTGGTTCAACTCAAATGGGCGAGTTACGCTGGAAAGGTATCGTGATTGCGGTGGGCGCCGGTACACCGGTGAAAGCCATTGCTGACGGGCGAGTGATTCTCGCTAACTGGCTGCAAGGTTACGGCTTAATGGTGATCGTGAAACATGGTGATAGCGATTTAAGTTTGTATGGCTACAACCAATCGGTTGTGGTGAAAGAAGGACAGCTCGTGAAAGCCGGTCAAAAAATCGGTGAAGTGGGCAATAGCGGCGGTCAATCGAAAAACGGGTTGTATTTTGAGATTCGTCGCAAAGGCGTGGCAGTGAATCCGTTAGGTTGGTTGCGATGAATTGTGCGATTAGAAAAACGTTGTTGTTGGCGACCGCACTTTTGTCGGCGTCCTTTGCCTATTCTGCTAAATTGGCCATAGTGATTGACGATTTAGGTTATCACGCGAAAGAAGATGCTCAGATTTTGGCAATGCCAAAAGCCGTGTCAGTGGCGATTATTCCGGCTGCACCTTACGCCAAACAACGTAACCAACAAGCGTTCCAACAAGGGCGTGATATTCTCATTCATATGCCCATGGAAACGCAGTCTAAAATGAAAATTGAAGACGGCGGGTTGCATTTGGGCATGTCGCAAGGGGAGGTGAATCACCGCGTTCAAACGGCTCACAATATCGTTTCTAACGCCATTGGGATGAACAATCACATGGGCAGCGCCGCTACGGCAGATGGGCCGTTAATGACCAAATTAATGACCGCACTTCGTGAGCGTCATTTGTCTTTCCTGGATAGTCGCACCATTGGCCGCAGTGTGGCGGGTAAAATGGCAAAAGAACAAGGTGTACGCACGTTAGAACGGCATATCTTTTTAGATGACAGCGATGCGTTTGCAGATGTGCAACGACAATTTCAAGCCGCCGTGCAATATGCGCAGAAACACGGCATTGCCATTGCCATCGGGCATCCGCGAAAAAATACTATTGCCGTATTGCAAGCAGGCATTGCCAATTTACCGGCAGACGTGCAGCTGGTTTCTATGGGCAGCTTGTGGCGAAACGAAAAAGTAGCACCGCCGAAACCTTTTATGCTTCTCTTTAGTGAAATGCCTGCGCCTACCTCCATTCCACCTTATACCGCAGTGCCATTGTTGCGTGGCGTGCCTTAGTATTGTCGTTCTATTATGCGGATGCTTTAGAAAGTTTCTGTAATAGCCTGTCCATCGCCCGATAGCCTAACGCTTCTGCTAAGTGTCGCTGATGAATTTGCTTTTCCCCTTCTAAATCCGCAATGGTGCGGGAAACTTTCAGTATGCGGTGGTATGCCCGCACAGACAGCCCTAGCTTGGTCAGCGCATTTTCTAAAAATAACGCGTCTTTCTCTTCCAGTTTGCAATCTCGTTCAATTTCTTTGCTGGTTAAATGGGCGTTAATTTTGCCGGCACGTTGTAGTTGAATAGCGCGTGTTTTTAAGACTTTTTCTCTCATCATTGCACTGGATTCGCCACGGTCACCGCTATGTTGTAGACTCCCTTGCGGCAATAACGGCACCTCAATGGATAAATCGAAACGATCTAAAAAGGGGCCTGATAGGCGATTTAAATAGCGCATGATTTGTTGTGGTGACGTACGGTTATGGGTGCCTTGATAATGCCCTGTGGGGCTGGGATTCATGGCGGCAATCAGCTGAAATCTTGCCGGAAATTGAATCTTGGCATTGGCGCGAGAAATGATGATTTCACCACTTTCTAAAGGCTGGCGGAGCGCATCCAACACCTTGCGTTCGAATTCAGGCAATTCATCCAAAAACAACACGCCATTGTGTGCGAGGGAAATTTCCCCAGGTTTTGGAATAGAACCGCCACCCACCAATGCTGGCGTGGAGGCACTGTGGTGAGGCGCACGGAAGGGGCGTTGTTTCCAGTTGTGAAAATTTAGTTCATTTTGCACCAAACTGGCCACAGAGGCGGTTTCAATGGCTTCTTGGTCGCTCATTTCCGGCAGTAATCCGGTTAAGCGACTGGCAAGCATGGTCTTTCCTGTGCCGGGTGGGCCTAAAAATAACAAATTATGCTGCCCTGCCGCGGCAATCATTAAGGCACGCTTGGCATGTTGTTGGCCGATGATATCCGTCAGATCTTTAGGATTTTCAGGGAAAAAATCCACCGTACTTTGGGTTTTGATGTCGCCTGCAAGAGGTAATTCGCCCTGTTGATTGAGAAATTGCACGACATCTAATAAGGAATTGGCGTAATAGGTTTCTTGCTCGGAAACCAACGATGCCTCATTGGCATTGCCTTGTGCAATAATGCATTTTCGCTTGGCTTGCTTCGCCGCCAAAATCGCAGGGATGACACCATGCACCGCGCGCAGTTGACCGGTCAGGGCAAGTTCGCCGATAAATTCAAATTGTTTTAACTTTTCTGCATCAATATAACCGGAGGCAGCCAGCATGCCGATGGCAATAGGCAAATCAAAACGTCCGCCTTCTTTGGGTAAATCTGCCGGGGCAAGATTGACGGTAATGCGTTTAGCCGGGTAGCGAAATTCGGCATTGAGCAACGCACTGCGTACGCGATCTTGAGCTTCTTTTACCGTTTTTTCCGGCAAGCCAACAAGGGTAAAGCCCGGTTTGCCGTTGCTTAAATGTACTTCAATGGTGACCAGTGGTGCTTGAACGCCCATGGAGGCGCGGCTGTAAACGATGGCTAAAGACATGTTGGGCTCCGTCATGCAAAAGAAAAAGGCAGAGCGACAAACATAAAAAAAGTGCGAAATGAAAGAAATTCACACCGCACTTTTTTGCGATCAGGATCGCAGAAGTGGCTTTTTTTAGGCGAAAACCGGGGCAAACCAGGCGTCTAATTTGGCGGCCAAGCGATCAATTCCGGTGCGTTTCAAGGCAGAAAAAGCCTCCACTTGAATGTCACCTTGGAACGGTAAAATCGCTTCACGCACCATTTTGACTTGCTTACTGCGTTCGCTTTGGCTTAGTTTATCTGCTTTCGTGAGCAGCAATAACACCGGTAATTCGGAAGCCACTGCCCATTCAATCATTTGCTGGTCCAAATCTTTGAGGGGATGGCGAATATCCATCAAAATCACAATTCCGGCAAGGCACTCACGCTTTTGTAAATATTCGCCAAGGGCTTGTTGCCACTGGAATTTCATTTGTTCCGGCACGGCGGCATAGCCATAGCCCGGCAAATCCACTAACTTGCATTGCGGTTCCACTTCAAACAAATTGATGAGTTGGGTACGCCCAGGGGTTTTTGACGTACGGGCAAGGTTTTTCTGATTCGTTAAGGCATTCAATGCCGTTGATTTGCCTGCATTAGAGCGGCCGGCAAAGGCGATTTCAACGCCGCTATCTTCCGGTAGACTTTTGAGGTTCGGCGAGCTGGTTAAAAAATGGGTTTTGTGATAATTCAGTTTAATTTCTGACATGGTGTGCTTTGTATCCAAGGTGATAAATTGCCGGCTAGGATACTTTATCGGCCGTAAAAAAACGATAAAAAAATGCAAAAAAGATGGGATTATGCGAAAATGTGCCCCGATTTTTCCTTATTTGAACCTAAATAAATTTATTATGACACAGCAACATGTTTATCAATGGCCGGATCCTCATGCGTTATATCCGGATAGAAATCAGAAATCTTACCGTATGAAGCGTTTCCGTTATCGCTTGCGTTCTTGGCTGCACTGGCAGGCAGTGAAAAAATTCGAAAGCGTCGTGAACCAAAAACCGTGGCTCGTTGACTTGCTTAATCAACGGGCAAATTTTAGCTATCCGTTAGTGCATCGTTTTTTGGATAAACGCTTTAATACGCAACAACGTTTTGACGCCATGTGCGACAACCTGACGTTTTTACCGGAAAAATTGACCGCACTTGGTTTGCCGCCGTTGTGGCAACAAGCCATTTCTTTTGGTGAGGTCATTCCTGATTTTGAAATGCGGCTCACCATCACCGATTATCAGCCGATGGAAGGGTTTTGGACGTTAGAGCTGGTTCATTCACCAAGTCAAGAATTGGTTTATTTATTGACCTTTGGCAAAGTGCAACAGGCGCTTTTAATTGCGGTAATTCAAGGGCCGAATTTTGAAGGTTCAAAAGAAATGGTGAAATTGCTGACCAAGAAATGCCATGGTTTACGTCCAGCTTATTTGATGGTGGAAGCCATGAAAGCCCTGACCAATGTGTTAGGTTATTCTGCCTTATGGGGCATTCCGCATAAGTATCAAAACAAATCCCGCATTGTGCAAAGCAAACGTTATGTGGTGGATTATGATGCGATTTTCGCGGAATCTGCCGGCACGTTAAAAGACTATTGGGAATTACCGCTGCATTTTGAAACGAAAAATATGGACGATATTCCAAGTAATAAGCGTTCTATGTACCGTAAACGCTATGCTATGTTGGAACAATTACAGGAAAATATGGCAGCTGCATTAAACGTACGCTAAGCATTTGTCGTAAAAATGCGAGAAAAAACAACCGCACTTAAAAAGAAGCCCATCAGATGATGGGCTTTTTGTCATCGGTTTAAATTGACGGCACCTTGATACCCCAGCTGGCGCCAAGCTTCATACACGGTGACGGCCACCGAGTTGGAGAGGTTCATACTGCGGCTGTTGGCAGTCATGGGAATACGGATTTTTTGTTCCGCCGGCATGCTATTTAAAATGTCCATTGGAATGCCGCGGGTTTCCGGGCCGAACATTAAATAGTCGCCCAATTCAAATTTCACTTCACTATGCGCAGGCGTGCCTTTTGTCGTTAAGGCAAACAAACGCTTCGGTTGTTCACTTTGCAAAAATGCCTCGAAAGTTTTGTGCTTTTTGATGTCGGCAAATTCGTGGTAATCCAAGCCGGAGCGGCGTAATTTTTTGTCGTCCCAAGTAAATCCCAGAGGCTCGATTAAATGTAAGCGAAAGCCGGTGTTGGCGCATAAACGAATAATATTGCCGGTGTTTTGTGGAATTTCCGGTTCGTATAAAACAATATCTAACATGATGTTCCTGATGGTATAAAAATAAACGGCTTATTATAGGCGCAAAAAAGGGTGTCTAAAAGCGCTCATAAAAAATCCTCGTCAATGTGACGAGGATTTTTCTTAAACCGATGCATTAAACGTTATACCAACCTACTAAATAGGCTTGATCTAAAATATGCCCTTGCATGGCGTAATGGAGTTCGTTGAAACGGAAACCTTGCGGCAAATTGAGTTTGGTATCTAACGCGTAGACATAAAGTTCATAGCGATGGTTTGAGTTCGGTGGTGCCATGCCACCGTAAGCAGAGGCTTCTTTGATGTCAAACTTGCCTAATACGCTTGCCCAACTGTTTGCACCTTGTACGAAATCTGTCGCTGTTTGGCTTTCGTTTTCTTGCACGGAAGTGCGTTCCAAGTCAGCAATAAGCCAGTGCGTCCAAACAAAGCCGGCAGCACTGATGGCGTCTTTGTCTTCTAGTACAACAGCAAAGGATTTTGCGCCGGCAGGCGCATCGGTAATTTCAAAAGGAATGGAGTAGGTGGGCATGCCATTTGGGCTAAACTGCGAGCCTCTCTTACCGTATTTGTCGGCGTAATGCCCGTTTTCAATGGCTGAACTGGTGACTTTCATCTTGATTTCCTCCGTAAAAAACGTGTAAAAAAAAAGACCGCACTTTGCTTTTTATGGCTTAAAAGTGCGGTCTCATTTTACGGTGTTTTTATAGGAGCTTCAAATTACCAACCTTTTACTACGCCGTCTTTAAAGTGTTTTTTCGCTTCTTGTTCCACTTCCGGAGTTTGGTACGCTTTCACGAAATCTTGTACTGCTTTGCTGTCTTTGTTGTCAGTACGTGCCACGATAATGTTCACATATGGAGAATCTTTATCTTCTACGAACACGCCGTGATCTTGTGCATTTAAGCCCACTTGGCCGGCGTAGTTGTTATTCACAACCGCTAAATCCACATCGTCTAAAGCGCGTGCCGCAACAGAAGTATCCACTTCTTTCACTTGTAAATGTTTTGGATTTTCAACAATGTCCATGGAAGTAGAGAATAGATTTGTGGCATCTTTTAATTTAATTAAGCCTTGTTTTTCTAACAAGATTAACGCACGTGCCAAGTTACTTGGATCGTTTGGTACGGCAACCACCGCGCCATCTTGTAACTCATTTACGCTTTTGATTTTTTTGGAGTAACCCGCTAACGGATAAACAAAGGTGTTACCCACGATAACGAGGTTGTTTAAACCTTTCGCTTGAGAGTCTTTGTCTAAATACGGTTTGTGCTGCATGGCGTTAGCATCTAAATCGCCTTTAGAAACGGCCGTATTTGGTAAAGCATAGTCGTTGAATAGAACGTATTCTACGTCTAAGTTATATTTTTCTTTCGCAACTTTCGCGGCAATTTCAGCCACTTCGTGCTCAGGGCCTGCCATCACGCCGACTTTAATTTTTGCCGGTGCTTCTGCTATCGCTTCCGGTTTTTTCTCTTCGTTACACGCTGTTAATGCAAATACGGAGGCAAGTGTTGCTACGCCGAGTAATTTTTTTAAGTTCATAAAAGATCCTCTTTTAATGTTAATGCTAAGTGAATTAACGATGATCGACGCGTTTTGCTAAATCATCGCCAAGTTTTTGTGAAATCATGACGAATACGACAATAATAATTGTGGCGACCCATTTAACGTACAGCATGTTGCGATATTCGCCGTAGTTAATGGCGAGGCTACCTAAACCACCGCCGCCGACAATGCCCGCCATGGCGGAATAGCCCACTAAGGTAACTAAGGTCAGTGTGATACCGTTAATTAAGGTTGGTAGTGCTTCCGGCAAATAGAATTTGCGGATGATTTGCCAGTTTGTCGCGCCCATCGCTTTTGCGGCTTCCGTTAAGCCTTTTGGCACTTCCACTAAAGCATTGGCAGTCAAACGTGCCACAAACGGCATGGCGCAAATACTTAATGGGATAATTGCCGCTGTTGTACCCAGTGTCGTGTTCAAGATGAAACGGGTAAACGGTAACAAAATGATTAACAAAATAATGAATGGAATGGAGCGTCCAATGTTAATCACAATGTTCAAAATGAGATTTAACCGTGCGTTTTGTAAAATTTCGCCTTTCCCGGTGAGGAACGTCACCACACCAAAAGGTAAACCGATGAGCACGGCTAATAGGGTGGATGCAAAGCTGATATACACGGTTTCATAGGTAGAAACCCACACTGCTTGCCACATTTGAGGTGTAAGTTGCGTTAAAAAATCATTCCACATAGCCTAATACCTCAACGCGTACGTTATTTTCCATTAAATAGATTTTTGTTTGTGTAATAGCATCTTCGTCGCCTTCCACTTCTGCCACGGTGAAACCGAATTTCACGCCGCCGGCATATTCAATTTGAGAGGTTAAAATGCTTAATTCCACGCCGAATTTTTTGGAGGCTTGGGACAACAATGGGGCGTCCACGGAGCGTCCGGTAAACTCGAATTTGATAATCGGGTAAGACTTGGCGTGCTTCGGTGTTTGCAGAAGGTTATCTAAGTATTCATCTGGTAAATTGACACTAAAAGTAGAACGGATAAATTGTTGTGCCAGTTCAGTTTTCGGATTGGAGAAGATGTCGCTTACCGAGCCCTGTTCTATCAGTTTGCCATGGTCAATAATGGCCACCAAATCACAAATCCGCTTCACGACATCCATTTCGTGGGTAATTAAGAGAATTGTGATACCTAAAGTGCGGTTGATTTCTTTTAATAATTTTAAGATGGAATGGGTGGTTGCCGGATCCAGTGCACTGGTGGCCTCGTCGCACAATAACACTTTAGGATTGCTTGCTAGTGCACGTGCAATGGCGACGCGTTGTTTTTGACCACCGGATAAATTAGACGGATACACATTTTTTTTATCGCTTAAGCCAACTAAGGAGAGCAATTCGTTGACTTTTGCTTCGATTTTTTCTTTCGGTGTGCCTTCTAATTCTAAAGGCAGCGCGACATTACCAAAGACGGTGCGGGAGCTCAATAAATTGAAATGTTGGAAAATCATGCCGATATTACGGCGTTCTAATACAAGTTCCGCATCGCTAAGTTGAGTAAGATCTTTGCCGTCAATAATCACGGAACCCACTGTTGGTTTTTCCAATAGGTTGACGCAACGAATCAGGGTGCTTTTACCTGCACCGGATGCGCCGATAACGCCACAGATATGCCCTTTCGGAATATCCAAAGAAACGTTATCAAGTGCGGTCAGTTTTTTACCTGAAACGTCAAAAATTTTGCTGACATTCTCTAGCTTAATCATATAAGCCCTTTTGCTGTTTAATTTTTATCGAAAAGAGTTTTTGTATTCTAGACGTCTAGAATGCTATGTCAATATTTATCCGCGACATTCTTATAATTATTTGTTCCCCTATAGAACAAAATGGCAGAAGGTTTGCACGAGATAAAAATAAAGAAGATAATCGGCAACTATACATATATAGATAGGATAAATAAAAATGAAAAAAGCGGTTTTTTTAGATCGAGACGGTACGTTGAATATTGACTACGGTTATGTGCATGACATTGATCAGTTTCATTTTATTGAGGGAAGTATTGAGGCGCTAAAAAAAATCAAAGAAATGGGCTATTTGTTGGTTCTGGTGACAAACCAATCTGGCATTGCACGAGGTCTTTTTACCGAGGAACAGTTTTTGCAGTTGACGGAGTGGATGGATTGGTCGTTGGCTGATCGTGGTGTTGATTTGGATGGCATCTATTACTGCCCTCATCATCCGGAGGCAAAACTTGAAGAGTTTAAACAGGATTGTGATTGCCGTAAGCCGAAGCCGGGGATGTTATTGCAGGCGATTGAAGAACTGAAAATTGATCCGTCAAGATCGATTATGATCGGTGACAAAGTTGATGATCTACTTGCGGGGAAAGGGGCAAAGATTAACACAACTATCTTAGTACGAACCGGCAAGGAGATTACTCCTGAAGGAGAAAGTGCGGCAGACTATGTATTAGATTCCATAGCGGATCTGCCAAGGTTGATTTCTAGACAAAAGATCTAAAAAATAATCAATTAAAAAATATTTTGCAAAAAATTGAAAAAAAGGGGTTGCAAGGCCATGATAAATGCCTATAATACGCCCCCACAACGACGCGCCGTTGTAAAGCATAAAACCGCGCGTCGTTTTTTGTTCTTTAACAATCAATCAGGCAAACTGTGTGGGCACTTGAAGATTCGTTTTTATCATTAAAGATTTTAAAATTGAACTGAATAGTGCTACGAAGATTCGTTTATTTATATAGATGATTAATTAAGTCAGCAGTATTGAGCGATTAAACTTTTTGAACTGAAGAGTTTGATCATGGCTCAGATTGAACGCTGGCGGCAGGCTTAACACATGCAAGTCGAACGGTAACAGGAGAAAGCTTGCTTTCTTGCTGACGAGTGGCGGACGGGTGAGTAATGCTTGGGAATCTAGCTTATGGAGGGGGATAACGACGGGAAACTGTCGCTAATACCGCGTAGTGTCGAGAGATGAAAGTGCGGGACCGCAAGGCCGCATGCCATAGGATGAGCCCAAGTGGGATTAGGTAGTTGGTGGGGTAAAGGCCTACCAAGCCGACGATCTCTAGCTGGTCTGAGAGGATGACCAGCCACACCGGGACTGAGACACGGCCCGGACTCCTACGGGAGGCAGCAGTGGGGAATATTGCGCAATGGGGGCAACCCTGACGCAGCCATGCCGCGTGAATGAAGAAGGCCTTCGGGTTGTAAAGTTCTTTCGGTGACGAGGAAGGCGTGATGTTTAATAGGCATCACGATTGACGTTAATCACAGAAGAAGCACCGGCTAACTCCGTGCCAGCAGCCGCGGTAATACGGAGGGTGCGAGCGTTAATCGGAATAACTGGGCGTAAAGGGCACGCAGGCGGCTATTTAAGTGAGGTGTGAAATCCCCGGGCTTAACCTGGGAATTGCATTTCAGACTGGGTAGCTAGAGTACTTTAGGGAGGGGTAGAATTCCACGTGTAGCGGTGAAATGCGTAGAGATGTGGAGGAATACCGAAGGCGAAGGCAGCCCCTTGGGAATGTACTGACGCTCATGTGCGAAAGCGTGGGGAGCAAACAGGATTAGATACCCTGGTAGTCCACGCTGTAAACGCTGTCGATTTGGGGATTGGGCCTTGAGCTTGGTGCCCGAAGCTAACGTGATAAATCGACCGCCTGGGGAGTACGGCCGCAAGGTTAAAACTCAAATGAATTGACGGGGGCCCGCACAAGCGGTGGAGCATGTGGTTTAATTCGATGCAACGCGAAGAACCTTACCTACTCTTGACATCCATGGAATCCTGTAGAGATACGGGAGTGCCTTCGGGAACCATGAGACAGGTGCTGCATGGCTGTCGTCAGCTCGTGTTGTGAAATGTTGGGTTAAGTCCCGCAACGAGCGCAACCCTTATCCTTTGTTGCCAGCGATTCGGTCGGGAACTCAAAGGAGACTGCCGGTGATAAACCGGAGGAAGGTGGGGATGACGTCAAGTCATCATGGCCCTTACGAGTAGGGCTACACACGTGCTACAATGGCGTATACAGAGGGCGACGAAGCCGCGAGGTGGAGTGAATCTCACAAAGTACGTCTAAGTCCGGATTGGAGTCTGCAACTCGACTCCATGAAGTCGGAATCGCTAGTAATCGCGAATCAGAATGTCGCGGTGAATACGTTCCCGGGCCTTGTACACACCGCCCGTCACACCATGGGAGTGGGTTGTACCAGAAGTAGATAGCTTAACCTTCGGGAGGGCGTTTACCACGGTATGATTCATGACTGGGGTGAAGTCGTAACAAGGTAACCGTAGGGGAACCTGCGGTTGGATCACCTCCTTACCAAAGATAGAATCGACTTTAAGTGTTCACACAGTTTGTTTGATGGTTGTAGACAAGGAAAGAACAAAATATCGAAGACAAAATCCTATTGGGTCTGTAGCTCAGGTGGTTAGAGCGCACCCCTGATAAGGGTGAGGTCGGTGGTTCAAGTCCACTCAGACCCACCACTTAGACTGGTGAGTTTGGTAGATTGGTTTTGTAACATTAACTAATCTTGAATATATCAAACCGCTATGTATGAGTGAAAGCCAAGGGATGTGATTGGGGATATAGCTCAGCTGGGAGAGCGCCTGCCTTGCACGCAGGAGGTCAGCGGTTCGATCCCGCTTATCTCCACCAATATCGTCATAGTTAAGTTTATTGAAGTATATTTTCATTTTATTTAATGGTATTAAATATTGTGTTGCATTAGTTAAAATGAATTTAACTATGATGATGGTAAGTGAATTAGCTTACATTGTCTTATCTGTTCTTTAAAAATCTGGAAACAAGCTGAAAACGAGACTTTCAAGAAAGTCTGAGTGAGAGTGATTGATAAAAGGCAATGACTCTTAATAAATTAACTGTTACTGCTTAGCGACATTAAGTGTTTTTCGATTCAATCTTGTGATTTTAAGTGGATTTTAGATTTAAATTAACTTTTAAGTTTATGAAATTGAATTCATTATAAGAATACTTGAGGTTGTATGGTTAAGTGACAAAGCGTACAAGGTGGATGCCTTGGCAATCAGAGGCGAAGAAGGACGTGCTAATCTGCGAAAAGCTTGGATGAGTCGATAAGAGGCGTTTAATCCAAGATGTCCGAATGGGGAAACCCAGTGGGTGAAGAACCCACTATCATTATCTGAATCCATAGGATAATGAGGCGAACCGGGAGAACTGAAACATCTAAGTACCCCGAGGAAAAGAAATCAACCGAGATTTTGTGAGTAGCGGCGAGCGAAAGCGAAGGAGCCTGTTAGTGATAGCGGAAGTATTAGAGGAATTGGCTGGGAAGCCAAATCGTAGAGGGTGATAATCCCGTACTCGAAAATACTTTTGTGGTACTGAGCTAACGATAAGTAGGGCGGGACACGTGATATCCTGTTTGAAGATGGGGGGACCATCCTCCAAGGCTAAATACTCCTGATTGACCGATAGTGAACCAGTACTGTGAAGGAAAGGCGAAAAGAACCCCGGTGAGGGGAGTGAAATAGAACCTGAAACCTTGTACGTACAAGCAGTGGGAGCCCGTGAGGGTGACTGCGTACCTTTTGTATAATGGGTCAGCGACTTATATTTTGTAGCGAGGTTAACCGAATAGGGGAGCCGAAGGGAAACCGAGTCTTAACTGGGCGAATAGTTGCAAGGTATAGACCCGAAACCCGGTGATCTAGCCATGGGCAGGTTGAAGGTTGGGTAACACTAACTGGAGGACCGAACCGACTAATGTTGAAAAATTAGCGGATGACTTGTGGCTGGGGGTGAAAGGCCAATCAAACCGGGAGATAGCTGGTTCTCCCCGAAATCTATTTAGGTAGAGCCTTGAGCGGACACCTTCGGGGGTAGAGCACTGTTTCGGCTAGGGGGCCATCCCGGCTTACCAACCCGATGCAAACTACGAATACCGAAGAGTGATACTCAGGAGACACACGGCGGGTGCTAACGTCCGTCGTGGAGAGGGAAACAACCCAGACCGCCAGCTAAGGTCCCAAAGTCTATATTAAGTGGGAAACGAAGTGGGAAGGCTTAGACAGCTAGGATGTTGGCTTAGAAGCAGCCATCATTTAAAGAAAGCGTAATAGCTCACTAGTCGAGTCGGCCTGCGCGGAAGATGTAACGGGGCTCAAATATAGCACCGAAGCTGCGGCATCAGACGTAAGTCTGTTGGGTAGGGGAGCGTTGTGTAAGCGGATGAAGGTTCATCGAGAGGTGGGCTGGACGTATCACAAGTGCGAATGCTGACATAAGTAACGATAAAACGGGTGAAAAACCCGTTCGCCGGAAGACCAAGGGTTCCTGTCCAACGTTAATCGGGGCAGGGTGAGTCGGCCCCTAAGGCGAGGCTGAAAAGCGTAGTCGATGGGAAACGGGTTAATATTCCCGTACTTGGATAAACTGCGATGTGGGGACGGAGTAGGTTAGGTTAGCGACCTGTTGGATATGGTCGTTTAAGTTCGTAGGTGGGGAGTTTAGGCAAATCCGGACTTCCTTAACACTGAGAGATGATGACGAGGCTCTACGGAGCTGAAGTAACTGATACCACACTTCCAGGAAAAGCCACTAAGCTTCAGGTTTATCTAAACCGTACTGAAAACCGACACAGGTGGTCAGGTAGAGAATACTCAGGCGCTTGAGAGAACTCGGGTGAAGGAACTAGGCAAAATAGCACCGTAACTTCGGGAGAAGGTGCGCCGGCGTAGATTGTAAGGGTTTACCCCTGAAGGTTGAACCGGTCGAAGATACCAGCTGGCTGCAACTGTTTATTAAAAACACAGCACTCTGCAAACACGAAAGTGGACGTATAGGGTGTGATGCCTGCCCGGTGCTGGAAGGTTAATTGATGGTGTAATCGAAAGAGAAGCTCCTGATCGAAGCCCCAGTAAACGGCGGCCGTAACTATAACGGTCCTAAGGTAGCGAAATTCCTTGTCGGGTAAGTTCCGACCTGCACGAATGGCATAATGATGGCCAGGCTGTCTCCACCCGAGACTCAGTGAAATTGAAATCGCCGTGAAGATGCGGTGTACCCGCGGCTAGACGGAAAGACCCCGTGAACCTTTACTATAGCTTGACACTGAACATTGAATTTTGATGTGTAGGATAGGTGGGAGACTTTGAAGTAGTCACGCCAGTGATTATGGAGTCGTCCTTGAAATACCACCCTTTAACGTTTGATGTTCTAACGAAGATGACGAAACGTGGTCTCGGACAGTGTCTGGTGGGTAGTTTGACTGGGGCGGTCTCCTCCCAAAGAGTAACGGAGGAGCACGAAGGTTTGCTAATCACGGTCGGACATCGTGAGGTTAGTGCAATGGTATAAGCAAGCTTAACTGCGAGACAGACAAGTCGAGCAGGTACGAAAGTAGGTCATAGTGATCCGGTGGTTCTGTATGGAAGGGCCATCGCTCAACGGATAAAAGGTACTCCGGGGATAACAGGCTGATACCGCCCAAGAGTTCATATCGACGGCGGTGTTTGGCACCTCGATGTCGGCTCATCACATCCTGGGGCTGAAGTAGGTCCCAAGGGTATGGCTGTTCGCCATTTAAAGTGGTACGCGAGCTGGGTTTAGAACGTCGTGAGACAGTTCGGTCCCTATCTGCCGTGGGCGTTGGAGAATTGATTGGGGCTGCTCCTAGTACGAGAGGACCGGAGTGGACGCATCACTGGTGTTCCAGTTGTCTCGCCAGAGGCATTGCTGGGTAGCTACATGCGGAAGAGATAAGTGCTGAAAGCATCTAAGCACGAAACTTGCCAAGAGATGAGTTCTCCCTGTCTTTAAGACAGTAAGGGTTGTTTAAGACTAAGACGTAGATAGGTGCGGTGTGTAAGTGTAGTGATACATTGAGCTAACGCATACTAATTGCCCGAGAGGCTTAGCCATACAACGCTCAAGTGTTTTTGGGGAGACCTGGAGCATGGAGCGAAGTAGAGTAGCAGTTAAGAGAGTGGACGTAGAAGAGAGTTGAGAGAAGGCTTGTTTTTAGATTAAGAAGACGCGAATAAGATAAGATAGAAATCATAAAGAATATTGGCGGCGATAGTGCGGTGGGCCCACCTGACTCCATACCGAACTCAGAAGTGAAACGCCGTAATGCCGATGGTAGTGTGGGGCATCCCCATGTGAGAGTAGGTCACCGCCAAACTTATTACTTTAGTTCATTAGCTTAATGTTAGTAGTGAACTAAATTAATAAGTATTTTTAGCAGTCATAGTGCAGTAGAGCCACCTGAATCCATACCGAACTCAGAAGTGAAATGCTGTTACGCCAATGGTAGTGTGGGGCATCCCCATGTGAGAGTAGGTCACTGCTAATCCCTATCTCGGAGTGGTAGTTCAGCTGGTTAGAATACCTGCCTGTCACGCAGGGGGTCGCGGGTTCGAGTCCCGTCCATTCCGCCAATTTTATAAATTTTTCAAAGTTAAATAACAATAGGGGCGTAGTTCAATTGGTAGAGCACCGGTCTCCAAAACCGGGTGTTGGGAGTTCGAGCCTCTCCGCCCCTGCCATTTATTTTCTTATCTTCTCAATTTTTATTTTTACTACTTTCTACTGAACTAAGTTTTTAATTAGTTCGATGACTTGATTCATTTGTTGCTCAGATAGCTTCCCTTCATGTGCAAATTTCACTTTTCCAGATTTGTCTAATACTACAATTAGGCTTTCTTTAGGCTGTAATCCCCAGTCTTTTTTAACTTGACCTGTTTGATCCAAAATCACTTGGCTGTGTGGATTATTTTTTTTGCCTTTTTCAGCACTACTTTTGACGAAAGGACCTGTGCCGAAGATAGCGTCTTCTGCATTAATAATCGTTGTTGTTTGATATTTGCTAGCATCAAAGCGTTGAGCTTTGATCATTTCCATTAAGCCATCATTTTTTTCTTTAACACTACTTCTTCCTGCCATGTGCTGAAGAACCCGTACTTTTCCTGCAAGTGCTGGCGATTCCCAGTTTTTATAGTTGATGCTTCCATTGTTTATGATTACTTCTCCATCAGTTTGAACGGAAACATAAGGGAGAGTTGTATTGAGTTGAAGATTATGGGCGAAACTCGAAGTTGCTAAGGATGTTAGCAATACAAATGCTAATTTTTTCATTCTATTTTCCTTGGATTGGAAGTAAAAAATATTTAGTCTGGCTTATTAAATGGCACGCCCTAAAGGATTCGAACCTTTGACCCACGCCTTAGAAGGGCGTTGCTCTATCCAGCTGAGCTAAGGGCGCATTTAAAATGGGATGATGAAAGAATAGAGAAAGGTGGTCGGCGAGATAGGATTTGAACCTACGACCCACTGGTCCCAAACCAGTTGCGCTACCAAGCTGCGCTACTCGCCGAAAGATGTGTAGCATTATAGTTTTCTTTCATTTTCAGTCAATCAATTTTTATGGTTTTACTGTCAATAGTCTAAATTTATTTCAATTCAGTTTACATAAAGCGGATTTTTCTGACAAAATAGCGTGCGTAAATATTTATCTCATGCGGAGAATTCAATGGCAGCTCAAATTATTTCAGGTACTCAGTTATCCCAGCAAATTAAATTGAATATTACACAAAAAATTGCACAGTATATTGAGCTGGGTAAACGTGCTCCTGGTCTGGCAGTAATTCTAGTTGGAGCGGATCCGGCTTCTCAGGTTTATGTGGGAAGTAAGCGTAAAAGTTGTGCTGAAATCGGTATTTTTTCCAAATCTTACGATTTACCGGAAACCACTTCTGAATCAGAATTGTTAGCTCTTATTGAACAATTGAATCAAGATCCTGAGGTTGATGGTATTTTGGTGCAGTTACCGTTGCCAAAACACATTGATAGCACCAAAGTAATTGAAAAAATTTCACCGGAAAAAGATGTGGATGGTTTTCATCCTTATAATGTTGGGCGCTTGTGTCAACGTATTCCAACATTACGTGCTTGTACGCCTTATGGTGTGATGAAATTATTGGAAACTACAGGTATTTCTTTTTATGGAAAACACGCTGTCATTGTTGGTGCGTCCAATATTGTTGGTCGTCCAATGGCATTAGAATTGTTACTTGCCGGCTGTACCGTCACAATAACTCACCGTTTTACCGAGGATTTAGTGGGGCATATTCGTCAAGCGGATATTTTAGTCGTTGCTGTGGGTAAACCTAAATTTATTAAAGGTGAATGGATCAAAGAAGGCGCTGTTGTCGTTGACGTCGGAATTAACCGTATTGATGGCAAGTTGGTTGGCGATGTTGAGTTTGAGGTCGCTGCGGACCGTGCTGCTTATATTACACCGGTGCCGGGTGGTGTTGGCCCAATGACGGTGGCAATGCTCATGTACAATACGCTTTCTGCTTATGAAAAGCATGAAAATTTAGTGTAAAAGTGCGGTCATAAAAAATAGCGTTTTTACAGAGATAAAAAAAGCCCTTGAGTTAACTCAAGGGCTTTTGTTTTTTCGACAAGGGAAGAATTACATCATTCCGCCCATGCCTCCCATGCCACCCATACCGGCAGCACCGAGGTCAGCTTTGTCATCTTTTGGTAATTCGGTCACCATACACTCGGTACTGATCATTAAACCAGCGACAGAGGCTGCAAATTGTAATGCAGAACGAGTTACTTTAGTCGGATCTAAAATACCCATCGCAATCATATCGCCGTATTGCTCAGTACCTGCGTTATAACCAAAGTTTCCTTCGCCGTTTTTCACCGCACTTGCGACTACAGAGGCTTCTTCACCGGCGTTTGTGACGATTTGACGTAACGGGGCTTCCATGGCACGAAGGGCAAGTTTAATACCGACGTTTTGTTCTTCATTGTCGCCACGTAAATCAGCAACTTTGCTGGCTGCGCGAATTAACGCCACACCACCGCCGGCAACCACGCCTTCTTCTACTGCGGCACGAGTTGCGTGTAACGCATCTTCTACGCGGGCTTTTTTCTCTTTCATTTCTACTTCCGTTGCGGCACCGACTTTAATTACCGCAACACCACCGGCGAGTTTCGCTACGCGTTCTTGCAATTTTTCTTTGTCGTAGTCAGAAGTGGATTCTTCGATTTGTTGACGAATTTGCGCCACACGACCTTGGATTTGCGCTTCATCGCCGATACCGTCGATGATAGTGGTGTTGTCTTTATTGATTACAACGCGTTTTGCTTGACCAAGATCTTCAAGAGTGGCTTTTTCTAACTCCATACCGATTTCTTCAGAAATCACCGTACCGGCAGTTAAAATCGCAATGTCTTGTAACATCGCTTTACGACGATCACCAAAGCCCGGTGCTTTCACCGCAGCCACTTTCACGATGCCACGCATGGTGTTCACGACCAATGTTGCTAACGCTTCGCCTTCTACGTCTTCAGCAATGATTAATAACGGTTTACCTGCTTTCGCCACACCTTCTAATACCGGTAATAATTCGCGAATATTCGAGATTTTTTTATCGACTAATAAAATGAATGGGTTATCTAATTCTACGGTCGCGGTTTCCGGTTTGTTGATGAAGTATGGGGAAAGGTAACCGCGATCAAATTGCATCCCTTCAACCACATCCAATTCGTCTTCTAAGCCGGTGCCGTCTTCTACGGTAATCACGCCTTCTTTACCCACTTTTTCCATGGCTTGTGCGATTAATTGACCCACAATGCTGTCGGAGTTTGCGGAAATGGTACCCACCTGTTCGATTTCTTTAGAGGTTTCGCAAGGTTTAGAAAGGGATTTAAGTTCGGCAACGACGGCAGCAACCGCTTTGTCGATACCGCGTTTTAAATCCATTGGATTCATGCCTGCCGCTACGGCTTTTAAGCCTTCGTTCACGATGGCTTGCGCTAGAACAGTTGCCGTGGTGGTACCGTCACCGGCGGCATCATTGGCTTTAGAAGCAACTTCTTTCACCATTTGTGCGCCCATGTTTTCAAATTTATCTTCTAATTCGATTTCACGTGCCACAGACACACCGTCTTTGGTGATGGTTGGTGCACCGAACGATTTGTCTAACACTACGTTACGGCCTTTTGGACCAAGGGTGACTTTTACTGCATCCGCTAAGATGTTCACACCTTTTAACATTTTTACGCGTGCGTCGTTACCGAATTTTACGTCTTTTGCTGCCATGTTTAATTTCCTTTTATTTTGTTGCGTGAGATTGCTCCCACCATGATCTATTTCATTTAAAGTGCGGTCGTTTTTCAGCGTGTTTTTGCTTATTCAACGATCGCTAAAATATCGCCTTCGGAGAGGATGAGCACTTCCTCACCATCAATTTTTTCTGTTTTCACACCATAGCTATCGCTGAAAATCACGATGTCGCCCACTTTTACGTGCATTGGGTGAATGCTACCGTTTTCTAATAAACGGCCTGGGCCGACCGCTAATACTTTCGCGCGGGTAGATTTGGTGGCTGCAGAACCGGTCAATACGATACCGCCGGCAGATTTGGTTTCCACTTCTTCACGTTTTAAAATCACTTTGTCGTGTAATGGACGAATATTCATCTGAAATTTCCTCTATTTCTAGGTTTATTAAAAAGTTTCTTTTATATGGGAATCATTTTTACGCTTTCAAGGGAAAAGCAAAATTATTTTAACCGTTTATTTTCATCGGCTTCTTTTTCAAATTCCGCCTCAAAAATCTCGCCATCTCTAGGCGGATTGTTTTGAGAGGAATAAAAAGTGCGGTCGGTTTTAAAGATGTTTTGTCGAAAGAATACAAATCGACTGCCAATGAAAGCGTTGATTATGTAACGACCGAGAGGGCTTAACAGTACGCAGGCGAAAATATCGGTAACAAAGCCGGGAATGACAAAAAGTACACCGGCAACAAGCCAGCGTAGTGAGCTGAAAATCGTGTCAGTAGGCAATTCGCCTTGTGTAAGCTGCTGTCTCACTCGCGTGAGGCTGTACCAACCACGTGCGCGGATGATGGCAATGCCCAGTAAGGAAGAACCAATCAACAACAAAATGAGCATGAGGATACCCAACTGGCTTCCTAGCCAAACCAGTAGGCTTAGTTCCACATAAATAAATAGAAAAACAGCGAAAAGAAAGGTGATAAACGGCATGTTTGCTCCTTAAAAATACGTTGGATGTGCATATTACCCGCTTTATTTTGCGGTGCAACTTTTATTCATGGCTACATCTTTCAGGTTAGAAAAACTAATCTGAAAAATAAAAATAACTCTTAAATGCGTATAAAAATCTGTGACTTGGATCAATTTAATTTTAATCGAATTTTCTATAATTTAGACAATTCAACCAAACGTGTTAAGCATAAAGGAGAACTCAAATGACACAATATAGAAAGGAAGTGGATTTGTTAGGTGAACGTGAAGTTCCTGCAGATGCTTACTGGGGTATTCACACCCTAAGAGCGGTGGAAAATTTTAACATTTCGAAAGTAACGATTTCTGATGTGCCGGAATTTGTTCGCGGCATGGTGATGGTGAAAAAAGCAGCGGCATTGGCAAACGGTGAATTGGGCGCGATTCCGCAAAACATCGCTGAAGCCATTGTTAAAGCTTGTGATGAAGTCTTAGTAAACGGAAAATGCTTGGATCAATTCCCATCCGATATTTACCAAGGCGGTGCAGGCACTTCCGTCAATATGAACACCAATGAAGTGATTGCCAACTTGGCGTTAGAAATTTTAGGTCACAAAAAAGGTGAATATAAATACCTCGACCCAATGGATCATGTGAACGCCAGCCAATCCACCAACGATGCGTACCCTACCGGTTTCCACATTGCCGTGTACAACAGCGTAATCAGACTTCTCGAAAAAGTCGCTTATTTACAACAAGGTTTTGAAAATAAAGCGAAAGAATTTGAGAAAGTCTTGAAAATGGGACGTACCCAATTACAAGATGCGGTGCCAATGACTGTGGGGCAAGAATTCAAAGCGTTTGCAGTGTTAATGGCGGAAGAAGTGAAACATTTAAAAGCCGCTGCAGCACACTTGCTTGAAGTAAACATGGGCGCGACGGCAATCGGTACCGGTTTAAATACACCGCAAGGTTATGTGCCTTCCGTTGTGAAACATTTATCTAACGTCACCGGATTACATTGCACCGGTTCAGAGAACTTAATTGAAGCTACTTCTGACTGTGGTGATTATGTTTCCGTGCATGGCGCGTTAAAACGCACTGCCGTGAAATTGTCAAAAATCTGTAACGACTTACGTTTGCTTTCTTCCGGCCCTCGTGCAGGTATTAAAGAAATTAACTTGCCTGAATTACAAGCCGGTTCTTCCATTATGCCGGCAAAAGTGAACCCGGTTGTGCCTGAAGTAGTGAACCAAGTGTGCTTCAAAGTGATTGGTAACGACACCACGGTGACCTTCGCGGCTGAAGCAGGTCAATTACAATTAAACGTGATGGAGCCGGTGATTGTACAAGCTATGTTTGAATCCATTGAGATTTTAGGCAACGCTTGTGTGAACTTACGCGATAAATGTGTTGATGGCATTACTGTCAACAAAGAAACTTGCGAAAACTATGTTTACAACTCTATCGGTATTGTCACTTACTTGAACCCATTTATCGGTCACCACAACGGCGACTTAGTGGGTAAAATCTGTGCGCAAACCGGTAAAGGTGTGCGTGAAGTGGTCTTGGAAAAAGGCTTGTTAACCAAGGAACAATTGGATGACATCCTTTCCGTAGAAAACTTGATGAATCCGACCTATAAGGCAAAATTGAATAAATAAAATTCAATATTGACTTGTTTATTTAGTTTAACATCAGCGTCTTAAGGGATTAAGGCGCTGATTTTTTATTTGTCGCTTTTTAATGGCGGTCGGTCAGGCTAGAATAGCCCCTCATTTTGGAAAAGAATTTGCATAGGGTGGAAATAATGAAAAACGTATTGGTGATTCGTAACGATAAATTGGGCGATTTTATGTTGGCATGGCCATCCTTTGCCATGTTAAAAGCTTCTGAACCATCGCTAAAACTGACCGCACTTGTGCCTGCTTACACTGCCGATATTGCTCGGGCATGCCCTTATTTAGATGACGTTATTATTGATGCGCCGAAAGATGATAAAAACGCGTTTCAGCGCGTGGTGAACGAAATTAAAGCGCGCCAATTTGATGCCATGATCAGTTTCTTTTCCAATACACATAACGCCAAATTAGCGTGGAAATGTCGCATTCCTTACCGTTTAGCGCCGGCAACAAAATGGGTGCAATTTTTCTATAATCATCGTTTAACGCAACGCCGTTCCCAATCGGCTAAGCCTGAATTTGAATATAACTTGGATTTGGCCCGTACGTTTTTACGTGACCAAGGCATTGCTATTGTCGAGCCATGCCCGCCATATCTCACTTTCCCTAAAAGTGCGGTGGATTTTCAGCGTGAATCTTTGTGCCATCAGTTAAACATTGATGCTGAGAAAAAATGGATTTTTGTGCACAGCGGTTCGGGTGGATCTGCTAATAATTTATCCTTGGCGCAATATGCGGAGCTTATTCGCGGCTTATTAGCGCGGTTTGATGCGTATGTGATTTTAACGGCAGGGCCGAATGAAAGTGAAAAAGCCCACGAACTGGCAAATTTGGTGCAGGATTCGCGGGTAGTCGTTTATGACAAAAATAACGGCATGGTGGATTTTGCACAATCTTTGGCATGTGCTGATTTGTTTATTGCCGGCTCCACCGGGCCATTGCATTTAAGTGCTGCGTTAAATGTGCCGACCATCGGTTTTTATCCAAGCCGTCGTTCTGCCACACCATTGCGTTGGCAGCCGATTAATGAGGTTGATAAACATTTGGCATTTTGTCCGCCGAACGACAAAGCGAGTCAAACGGATTTAGGCAAAATTCATATAGGAGAGAAATTAGACGAGATCGTGCGGTTTATTACTCGGGTGTGGCACGCGACGACGGATAAGAAATAAGGTGTATTGCACCACCCAGCCAATTCCCAGTGCGAACATGAGTGTGCCGATGCCTAGCACGCCACCGAGCAGATAGCCGAGGAGGCAGACGAAGACTTCAATGGATGTTCGCACAATGCCGATTTTCCAGTGAAAATGATAGCATAAGCCGACCATTAAGCCGTCACGCGGTCCGGGACCTTGGTGGCAGGTCAGGTAAAAGGCATTGCCGATGCCGAACAATAAGATACCAACGACAGCGTAAATGAAACGCAGATAAAGTGCGGTAGGTTTTTCTAGCAAATAAACGGTTAAGCCGAGAAAGAGGGCGATCACAAAAATATTCATGACGGTGGCAAGCCCCGGCCTCAGTTTTAATGGAAACCATGCCAACATCACCATTAAACTGATTATCCATGATGCCCAACCCACACTAAATTGCCCTTGTAGTGCAACGCCTTGCGATAATATGGTCCAAGGTGCGGAGCCTAAATCAGAAAGAAGCAATAATGCTTCGCCAAATCCCATGACACTTAAAGATAAAAGCAACACGCAAAAGGATTTAGGCTCAAATGCCCAAAGGGATTTTGCTGCCCAAGGGGTATGCGGCAGAACCTGTGCTTTCTTCATTTATCTTTAATCCATCATTTGTTAATAAGTTGCGCGCATTATCCCAAGGTTTATTCATGCTGTCTAAATAAATTACGTTGAATTTTGACCGCACTTTATTCCTTTTTAAGGCGGATTTTGCTTCTAGTGACATCGGGTTGCACTAATTATGATATTAATCAATAAAATTAACTCTCCTTTTTTATGGAAACCAAGTAAAATACGAAGAATTTTATTCAATGACTTTTGAGGTATTTATGGACATTTTAATTAGTATTGTCGGTATTTTCGTCCTGTTAGGGATTGCAGTCTTGTTCTCTAACAACCGTAAAGCGATTAATCTGCGTACCGTTTTTGGTGCGTTGGCTATTCAAATCGCTATCGGTGCTTTCGTACTTTATGTACCGGCGGGACGCAGTGCGTTACAAGCAGCTTCTGATTTTATCGGTAAAATCATTAGCTTCGGTAACGAAGGGATTAGTTTCTTATTCGGTGGATTGACTGATCCAAGCCAAAGTTTCGGTTTTATCTTTGCGATTAAAGTGTTGCCGGTCATCATTTTCTTCTCCGCCTTGATTTCTTTGCTTTATTACATCGGTGTTATGCAATGGGTGATCAAGTTAATCGGTGGTGGATTACAAAAATTATTAGGTACATCAAAAGCAGAATCTATGTCTGCGGCTGCCAATATTTTCGTTGGCCAAACGGAAGCGCCATTAATTGTAAAACCATTTATCAGCCGTATGACGCAATCTGAATTGTTTGCGGTTATGGTTGGTGGCGTTGCCTCTATCGCAGGTTCTGTGATGGCAGGTTATGCTGGTATGGGTGTGCCGTTAACTTACTTAATCGCAGCGTCTTTTATGGCGGCGCCGGGTGGTTTATTGTTTGCTAAAATCATGTTCCCACAAACAGAAAAAACGGACGACTCATTAAAAGAAAGTGCAGACGTTGAAAAACCATCTAACGCAATTGAAGCATTGGCAAACGGTGCGCGTGACGGTATGCACTTAGCGATGAATGTGGGTGCGATGTTAATCGCGTTTGTTTCTGTGATTGCTTTGATCAACTGGATTTTAAGTAGCTTCGGCGGCATTATTGGTGAACCGGATTTAACCTTACAAGTGATTTTAGGTTGGATTTTCAAACCATTGGCATACTTAATCGGGATTTCTTGGGAAGAGTCTGCCATTGCCGGTCAAATGATTGGTTTAAAATTAGCCGTGAATGAATTTGTGGGTTACTTAGAATTTGCTAAATATTTACAACCGGATTCCGCAATTGTATTAAGTGATAAAACCAAAGCGATTATTACCTTCGCACTTTGTGGTTTCGCTAACTTCAGTTCCATCGCGATCTTAATTGGTGGCTTAGGCGGAATGGCGCCAAATCGTCGTAGCGATGTGGCTCGTTTAGGCTTAAAAGCCGTAGTTGCGGGTTCATTATCTAACTTAATGAGCGCAACAATTGCAGGTTTATTTATTGGTTTAAGTGGTGCCGTGCTATAAAGTGCGGTATGATTTCGCCATGTTTTTTATGATGACACCACGACCACGTTCGTGGTGTTGTCGTTTATAGGCAACGGAAACGTTTGCTTCATCATGTCAACAAGAGGGAAAAACTATGACTCCACACATTAACGCACCTGCCGGTGCATTTGCTGATGCTGTATTAATGCCGGGTGATCCGCTACGTGCGAAGTATATTGCGGAAACTTTTTTGGAAAACGCACAGGAAGTGACTAACGTACGTAATATGTTAGGTTTCACCGGTACCTATAAAGGTCGTCGCATTTCCGTGATGGCACATGGTATGGGGATCCCTTCCTGTTCCATTTATGCGAAAGAACTGATCACTGAATATGGTGTGAAAAAAATGATTCGTGTAGGTTCTTGTGGTGCAGTCCGCATGGATGTGAAATTGCGTGAAGTGGTGATCGGTGTGGGTGCATGTACCGACTCCAAAGTAAACCGTATCCGTTTTAAAGATAACGATTTTGCCGCCATCGCAGATTTTGGTTTGACGCAAGCCGCAGTGCAAGCAGCGAAAAACTTAGGTGTGAAAGCTCGCGTTGGAAACTTATTCTCTGCCGATTTATTCTACACGCCGGATGTCAGCATGTTTGATGTCATGGAAAAATACGGCATTCTTGGTGTGGAAATGGAAGCCGCCGGTATTTACGGTGTTGCCGCAGAATATGGTGCACGCGCATTAACCATCTGTACCGTATCTGACCACATTCGTACCCACGAGCTCACCAGTGCGGAAGAACGTCAGTTAACGTTTAATGAAATGATTAAAATTGCATTAGAAGCAGTATTAATTGACGATAAATCAATTTAGTTTTAGAATCTTTCTCCCTTATATCATAAGTTTATTTTTTTATATGTTACTTATTCAATCAATATGACAGTAACAATTTCAGTTTTAGCACTTGTGATGAGCATTATTGGTAGTGATATTTGTGTCGTTTAGTGGTTCAAATGGCTTAGCACTATTGATGATGTTATTTATAGGGGGGGATTCTTTTTAGGAATTCTATGAGTATTTTAGTGGATCGGTCTTAGAGTGATAGTTGTCTAGTAGACTGAGTAAATAAATTTCTATGTTGAGTGGTCTTAGGGTTACTCGACATTTTTTTATACGTCACAGATCTATATTTTTGATATAAAACAAAAACGTTGTTTATATCAGTTAGGTGTTTGTATAGATTTGAATCAAATTTCAATCAGGTAGGAGATTTCCATGAATAATATATATAAGGTTATCTGGAGTAAGGTGGCCAACGCATTAGTTGTTGTATCTGAATTAGCGCGCTCCAAAGGGGTATCCGGACGCAATTCAGTCGCGGCATCAAGCAACACAGTAAAAGTACGTACAAAATTAACCGCACTTTCTGTCGCTCTTTCATTCTGTTTTGGCGCATCTTCTGTTTTTGCCGCCGATGCCACTTATGATAATGTCACCGTGAACACCTCATTAGCTGTTAACGGCACGGCAACCGTCAATGGAAAAACCATTGCAACCACGGATACGGTGAACAATGCCGTCGCCGGTAAACTGGATACTTCAACCTTCACGACATTCCAGCATGCAATTAATCCAAGAGTCACTAATTTAGAAAACAATAAACTGGATACCTCAGCCTTTAACGCATTTAAGAGCGGCGATTTTACGACTTGGCAAACAAAAGTGAACAACAAGCTGGATACCTCAACCTTCTCGACCTTCCGAGATGGAATTAATCCAAGAGTCACTAATTTAGAAAACAATAAACTGAATAAAACGGATTTCACCACGTTCCAAAGCACTGTAAATGGGCAGATAACTAATTTAACTAATACAAAACTCAATACGGCGACATTTAATCAATTTAATACCAATTTAACCGGCTTGGTTAATCAGGTGTTAGGCACCGCATTTACTGTTGCGCAAATGCAAGGCACCTTCCCGGCATATACCTACACCGGTATTAAATATTTCCGTGCAAATTCAACCGGCGTAGATGCCTCAGCAACCGGCACAGATGCCGTCGCAATTGGTCCTGTAGCCCAAGCAACCGAAGTTGATACTGTGGCGATTGGTCATGAAGCGAGCGCCTCAAAAGCGGCTGCTATTGCCGTAGGTAAAAAATCATATTCCAATGCTGATAATGGTGTTGCAGTCGGTAACGATTCCACGGTGACAGCAGGTGCTAAATCTGCAGTTGCGTTGGGTTTCCATGCGCGAGCAGGTTCCAATAATAATGGCGACGTAACTTATGACGGTGCTAGTACATTTGTACCCAATGACGGTGCCAGTGCGGTTGCTATCGGTGATCACGCCATAAGCCGCGGACAACATAATATTGCAATTGGTAAAAATGCATTAACCACAAACAAGGATAAAGCGGGTGCATTTAGTCAAGATAGTGTCGCCATTGGTAGTGGTGCTGAAACTATCGCAGCAAGTTCTGCTATCGCCCTCGGTAAAGGCGCACGCGTTGGTGTTAGAGGTAGTAATGCGGGGGCTGATTCCGCTATTGCGATAGGTGATCAGGCAAATGCTACCGGTTTAGATGCAACCGCAATCGGTCATTCAGCTCAAGCCGGTAAATCCGGTTTAGCCGCGGGCTCCAATGCTAATGCCGCCGGTGTGAACAGTGTTGCGTTGGGTAATGCAGCGCAAACAACCACTGAAGGGGCTGTTGCCATTGGTGATCGGGCTTATGCTGCCCCATGGCGAACCATCTCCATTGGTCAAGACGCCGGTAAAGGACAAGCCACCGACACCGTGGGCGACAAAAATGAACAAATCAATATTGGTGTGAGATCCGGTGAAAATGTGGATGGTCAACTGAATATTGGGATTGGTCAGGCTGCCGGTTCAAATGTGAAAGGTAAAGGCAACATTGCTCTTGGTCAGAATGCCGGCCAATATATTGGTGGAACCAACAGTAGTGTCGGTAACAATATTTCAATTGGTACGAATGCCAACCAATATACGACACCGACGGATATTATCGAAAGTGTCGCAATTGGTTTTAACAGCCAAGCCGGTACGAGAGCCATGTCATTAGGCGTAAAAACCAAAGCAACTGCAGATGGTTCGGTTGCCATCGGTAACAGTGCTCAAGCGAATGGTGCCGGCAGTATGGCAATTGGTAAGGATTCCGTTGTGAATGGCGCGGATAATGTTGCATTAGGTCGTTCTTCTATCGCCAACACCGACTTAAAACAAGGTTACCTGACTTCCACTGCATCAAGCACCGTTGTGTCTGTGGGTAAATCGGATCTTTTACGTCGAGTTGTCAATGTAGCTGATGGTGCCGACGATCAAGATGCAGCAACCGTAGCGCAATTGAAGAAGGTTTCAGATGATGTTTACAACAAAGTCAGCACGCAAATTAATAACCTTCATATCGCGGCAGCCACCGGGATTAACTATGATGTGATACCGAGAACAGCAACAGAAAACAGCGTGACATTGAGTAAAAATGGTAAGAAAACCATTATTGGTAGCGTCGCTGACGGTGTATTAGACGATGATGCAGTAAATGTGTCACAACTCAATCGAGAAATTGACAAAAAAACCACCCACTATTTTAGTGTTAACCAAGGTGGCACAACAACGTTAGGTAATTTTAACAATAACGGTGCAGTAGGGGCGAAATCTTTAGCTATCGGTATGGATGTAAGAACAGCCGGGGAGCGTGGCGTTGCTTTAGGTAATAGCACATCCGCCGAAGCCTTTGGCTCAATTGCAATTGGTGCACTTTATGATGGTTCTAATGCATTAGACGACAATGATCCACAAGCGGCTAAACAAACGGTGACGAAAAGTAGCCCGACGCAGCCATTTAAATACAATATGGCAATTGGTGCCGGCGCCGCGTCCGAGGGGAATAACGCGATTGCCATCGGTACATTAGCGAAAACCACCACAAAACAACAAAATGTCGTCAGTCCGGATCGTGCTGTGGCATTAGGTTATTATGCTGCCTCTTCCGCGGAAAAAGCCAATGCTATCGGTGAACGCGCGACAGCGACAGAAGCAAAAGCCAATGCCTTTGGTAGCCAAGCGTATGCCGGCGGCGTATCGGCGACAGCGATCGGTTCTGCTGCATCTGCCAGTGGTACAAACTCCATTGCCATGGGGTCAAATCAACGCGTAACAGCGGCGAATTCCGGTAGTATCGGTTATGCGGGGGATTTAACCCTCAATACGACCGGCCGTGATTTAGCCGGTACCTATGCTACGAATGCAACACGCGTTAGCGGCACAGGTACCTATTCTATCGGTAACACCAATAGTAATGTAACCTCCAATGAATCCGGCGTATTTGGTAATAATAACGTTGTTCAAGGCATAGAGAATATCCGCGTGATGGGGAATAACAATACTATCACCCAAAATAATCAAAACCCACAAGGGGGGGCGGCTGTCGCACCAACATTAAAAAATGTCTATGTGACCGGTCATGCCAATAAAATTGATACCGGAACCAAACCGTTAGAGGCGAGTAAAAATATTTTTGTTATGGGTGCCGGAAATATCATTGGTGATAGTTCTACTGCGAAAAAGATCACCGATACTTACGTAATTGGTACCGGAAATAAAGTGAGCGAGTCAAATGAATTGACTACGACTGATGACCCGTCAGATCCGGCTGCAACTAAAACCAAAATTGGTAAAGGTTATTTCATCTTAGGTAACAACGTTAATGCAACATTGCAAAACTCTGTTTACTTAGGTACAAACTCTGCATTTATTGAAGATGCTACAAAATCAGCAAAAGAGAAATACCCAACTACTCAAGGATCTGATTATGATAAGTTGTTAGCGAGTAAATATAGCGGCCTTAATGCTGTGGGTGTTGTTACTATCGGTAATGGTGGTGATGCTAATGCTAATAAACCTTCTGAAGAGCGTCGTCTCCAAGGTGTTGCTGCCGGTTTAGTAGCGAAGACAAGTACTGATGCCATCAATGGTAGCCAATTGTATGCACACACCCGTCCGCTTGGTTTTGCTGCAGATAATACAGCAGGCTTAAATGCAAATAATATCGATGGTTTAGCAGTTGACGATGCAAGCATTACCAATATGGCTAAACGCGCAGCCGGACAAGCCATTAAGCTTAACGGTGGCGCAGATAAAACCAAACTTTCTGACAACAATATCGGTACCCTTGTCAAAGGCACTAACCAAGTTGACATCAAATTAGCTAAAGAGCTGAAAGGCTTGACCAGTGCTGAGTTTACGGATGGTACGAACACTACAACCATCAACGGTAAAGGTGTCAGCATTACCAATGGTCCGAGCATGACAACGGCGGGAATTAACGCGGGTAATCAAAAAATTACCAACGTTGCACCTGGTGATGCAGATACTGATGCAGTGAATGTAAGCCAATTGAAAGCAGCACGCACAGTGGTGAAATCAGATGACCACAGTGTATTGGTGCAAGAAAGTGAAAATGGTTTAACGAAGACCTATGATGTGTCTGTTGCGATGCCGGTGGTTTATACCAAAGCAGATGGTACTAAGGTTTATAAATTAGCGAATGGTACATTTAACACCAACCCGAATGGCGGTGATGCAACTAAAGTTGACTCAGCTGATGTGATTGCGTCAATGCATAATGCGGCAGGTGGAAGCACTGCAACCACAGCACCAATTGCCTTAGCGAATGTAGCAAGTAGCATTAAAAATAAAGCGGGCGCTAACTTTGCGGCGAAATTGGAAACAGCTAATACAACCAATCCGAATAGTGCGGTCAATGTAAGCGACTTAAAACTTACCAAAGACAGTATTACCAGCAGCGCAAATGGCGGTGGTTTTGGTTTAGCTGATGATGGTAATACTGCTGTTACACAAGACTTAGGTAAAACTATTCAAGTGAAAGGCAGTGATGGTATTACCACTACCGCGAACGCCACAGATAAAACGTTAACACTAGGCTTAGCCGGTAAAGTTGTAGTTAATCCAAAAGGCGGTGAAGACGGAAGTCTTGTTGTGAAAGGTAAGGACGGTAAAGACGGAACGACCATCACAAAAGATGCCATTGTATTTAACGGTGTTGATGGTGTTAACGGTAAAAATGGAGCAGACGGCAAAGATGGTCAAGCTTCTCTCAAAGTTGTGAAAGGTGCAGCGGGTCTTGAAGGTAATGATGGTAAAGATGGTGTAAGTAAAACACGCATTGTTTACGAAAAACCAAATGGCGACAAAGAAGAAGTAGCGACCTTAAATGACGGTCTCAAATTCGGTGCTAATGCGGGTACGGTGCACGATGCGAAACTTAACACCCAAGTGAATGTTAAAGGCGCAGCAGCGAACGCGGATTGGACTAAATTTGATGCGGGTAAAAACATCATGACCAACATCGATGGAAATACCATTACTGTGGGATTAGCCAAAGAGTTGAAAGGGTTGACCAGTGCTGAGTTTACGGATGGTACGAACACTACAACCATCAACGGTAAAGGTGTCAGCATTACCAATGGTCCGAGCATGACAACGGCGGGAATTAACGCGGGTAATCAAAAAATTACCAACGTTGCACCTGGTGATGCAGATACTGATGCAGTGAATGTAAGCCAATTGAAAGCAGCACGCACAGTGGTGAAATCAGATGACCACAGTGTATTGGTGCAAGAAAGTGAAAATGGTTTAACGAAGACCTATGATGTGTCTGTTGCGATGCCGGTGGTTTATACCAAAGCAGATGGTACTAAGGTTTATAAATTAGCGAATGGTACATTTAACACCAACCCGAATGGCGGTGATGCAACTAAAGTTGACTCAGCTGATGTGATTGCGTCAATGCATAATGCGGCAGGTGGAAGCACTGCAACCACAGCACCAATTGCCTTAGCGAATGTAGCAAGTAGCATTAAAAATAAAGCGGGCGCTAACTTTGCGGCGAAATTGGAAACAGCTAATACAACCAATCCGAATAGTGCGGTCAATGTAAGCGACTTAAAACTTACCAAAGACAGTATTACCAGCAGCGCAAATGGCGGTGGTTTTGGTTTAGCTGATGATGGTAATACTGCTGTTACACAAGACTTAGGTAAAACTATTCAAGTGAAAGGCAGTGATGGTATTACCACTACCGCGAACGCCACAGATAAAACGTTAACACTAGGCTTAGCCGGTAAAGTTGTAGTTAATCCAAAAGGCGGTGAAGACGGAAGTCTTGTTGTGAAAGGTAAGGACGGTAAAGACGGAACGACCATCACAAAAGATGCCATTGTATTTAACGGTGTTGATGGTGTTAACGGTAAAAATGGAGCAGACGGCAAAGATGGTCAAGCTTCTCTCAAAGTTGTGAAAGGTGCAGCGGGTCTTGAAGGTAATGATGGTAAAGATGGTGTAAGTAAAACACGCATTGTTTACGAAAAACCAAATGGCGACAAAGAAGAAGTAGCGACCTTAAATGACGGTCTCAAATTCGGTGCTAATGCGGGTACGGTGCACGATGCGAAACTTAACACCCAAGTGAATGTTAAAGGCGCAGCAGCGAACGCGGATTGGACTAAATTTGATGCGGGTAAAAACATCATGACCAACATCGATGGAAATACCATTACTGTGGGATTAGCCAAAGACCTTGATGTCAATAGTGTTACAACGGGTGATACAAAAGTTGAGAATAGTGGCATCACTATTAAGAATGGTTCTGAACAAAGTAAAACAGTAAGTTTAACTAAAACTGGTTTAAACAATGGTGGTAACCAAGTCGTCAATATGGATAGTGGTCTAAAAGATTCTCAAGGTAATAAGGTTACGTTAACTGAGGCAACTGGTGACGTATTAAACAATGGCGTCAATGTCGGCGACTTAAAAGAGACCGTTAATAAGCTTATTGGACCAAGCGATATCGGTGGTTTTGGTCTGAAAGATAAAGCGGGTAATGAGTTCAAACAAAGCTTAGGTACTACAGCTCAAATTACCGGAGATAAGAACATCAATACTAAAGTTGTTGATGTGTTAGATGCTCAAGGTCAGCCGACAGGTAAAAAAGCGCTTGAAGTGGGTTTAAACCCAGAAGTTGAACTTGGTAAGAAAGGCAACGATGGCGTTGACGGCAAACTTACCGTGAACGGTAAAGACGGTTCAGCGGTAGTTATCAACGGTAAAGACGGCTCCATTGGTCTGAACGGGAAAGACGGTGAAAATGGTTTAACCATGAAATCAGCTAACGGCAAAGACGGTGTTGATGGAGCGAATGGTACAAACGGTAAAACGCGTATTGTTTATGAGCTTAAAGATAAAGATGGCAAGCCGGTGAAAGGTGCTGATGGCAAACCTGTTACAGAAGAAGTGGCGACACTGAACGATGGTTTAGTCTTTGCGGGTAACAACACAGATAAAGTGAACAAACACAAGCTGAACTCAAAAGTGAACATTGTGGGTGATTCTACTGCTGATGAGTTGAAAGACTTCAAGAGCGCGACAGGCAACCTTAATGTTGTTGCGGATGGTAACGATAAATTGACGGTTCAAATGAGTAAAAATCTGAAGAACCTCAATAGTGTGGCTTTAGAAAACCCAACAGATACGACGAAATCTGTGACATTGAATGTGACGGATAAAGGCGAGTTGAATGTTGGTGGTAACACAACTGACGGTAACCAAGTTACTGGTGTGAAAAGTAGTATCACCGATAAAGCAGGTGCTACTTTTGCTGATAAGTTGAAGAATGCCGCCGATAAAGATAACGGCAATCCGAATAATGCGGTTAATGTTGGCGACTTGTATAACGTCTTCAGTGGTGAGTCTGGCGGTGGTTTTGGCCTGAAAGACAAAGCGGGTAATGAGTTTAAACAAGACTTAGGTACTACTGCTCAAATTACCGGAGATAAGAACATCAATACTAAAGTTGTTGATGTGTTAGATGCACAAGGTCAAGCGACAGGTAAAAAAGCGTTAGAAGTAGGTTTAAACCCAGAAATTGAGCTTGGTGAAAAAGCTGTACCGGGGGTAAATGGTCAACCGGGTAAAGATGGTGTTGATGGCAAGATTGGCGTGAACGGTAAAGACGGTTCAGCGGTTGTTATCAATGGTAAAGACGGCTCCATTGGTCTGAACGGTAAAGACGGTAAAGATGGTTTAACCATGAAATCAGCACAGGGTAAACCGGGTGTAGATGGTAAAGATGGCGAAACCAAAACGCGTATCGTTTATGAAACCAAAGATAAAGATGGCAAACCTGTTACAGAAGAGGTGGCGACCCTAAATGATGGTCTCAAGTTCGGTGACAATAGTGGTAATGTTCATAATGCTAAATTGAATAGCCAAGTGAATGTTAAAGGTGCAGAAACGAACAAAGATTGGGGTAAATTTGATGGCGGTAAAAACATCATGACCCAAATCAAGGGAAATACCATCACAGTAGGGTTAGCGAACGACATTAATGTTAATAGTGTTACAACAAATAAAGTGACTGTAGGCGATACCACAATCACTACTGATGGCGTAACCATTAACAACGGTCCAAGTATGACGAAGAGCGGTGGTATCAACGCGAATAATACAACGATTAAAAATGTTGCGCCTGGTGTGAACAGTACGGATGCGGTGAATGTTTCACAATTGCGTGCGGTTGAAGGCAAACTCAATCGTGCGGATAAACATTTACGTGCCGGTATTGCAGGTGCTAATGCGGCCGCAGGTTTACCACAAGCCTACTTACCAGGTAAGAGCATGGTGGCTGTTTCTGCCGGTACTTATCGTGGTGAAGGTGCGGTTGCCTTAGGTATGTCCCGCATTTCCGATAACGGAAAAGTGGTGGTGAAAATCACCGGTAACAGCGACACGCGTGGCAACCTTGGTGCTTCTTTAGGTGCAGGCTATCAATGGTAGTCGTGTTGGCATAATAAAATAGGGAAGCAGTCGCTTTCCTATTTTGCCGACATGCCAAGGTGAATTTCGCGCGAAAAAATGACCGCACTTTTGCGTGCAATCAGGTTTAATCATGTGATTACGCCTTGGCAACCTAAAAGAACTAAGCTAAATAAGCCAAAGTTGAAACAGACAACATATTTTATGAATTTTACGAGGTGAAGAGATGACCTTAGCAAAAATGTTATTATCGACTATCGCAGCGACAATGTTGGTTGCTTGCGGTAATTTAAGTCAAGTATCTAAAGAAGGCGCACCGGCGGATAACACGGAGTTGGTATGGCCTAAAATTGAAGATTCCAAATTTAATCACGATGGCAGCCAATTCGGTTCTTGGCCGAATTGGGATAATGTGCGTATGATTGAAAAAGGGATGAATAAGGATCAGCTTTATAATTTGATCGGCCGTCCGCATTTTGCAGAAGGTTTATTTGCCGTACGTGAATGGGATTACGTTTTCCATTATCGTGAAAACGGCGAACATAAAGTATGCCAATATAAAGTTTTGTTTGATTCAGACATGAACGCACAAAATTTCTATTGGTATCCAAACGGTTGTAACAGCAATTTCTCCTTCAGCTTAGCCGGTGATTTCTTATTTGATTTTGATAAGGACACATTAACCGCAAGAGGTGTTGAAATGATTGATAACATTGCTCAACAGTTAAAATCAGCGCATGCGAAAGACGTGAAAATTGATGGTTATACGGATCGTTTAGGTTCAGACCGCTATAATTTAGCCTTATCACAACGTCGTGCAGACCGCGTGAAAGCACGTTTAATCGAATTAGGTTTGAATGCGCATATTGTAGCTATCGGGCACGGTAAAGCAAATCAAGTGAAAGCTTGTGATGGCAGTGGGCAAGCACTAAAAGATTGTTTAGCGCCTAACCGTCGTGTAGAGATTTCCTCTTCCGGCTCATTGGTAAAAGCCGAAGGCACGAAATCTATGGGAAGAACAGGTCCTGCACCGTTATACGCAAAATAACATGCTAAAAAAAGCCTCTGAACAGAGGCTTTTTTATTGCCATTGATTTGGTTAAGACAATAAGAAAGAGCGGTCGAAAAATACAATGAATTTCGACCGCTCTTTTTTATGCGATAAGCCCTGTGCTTACGTCAATTACACTAACAAGCCTGCCGCTTTCACTACCACATGAATGGCAGTTTCTTCCGTGGATTGAATAGTCGCCTCATTCGGGATTTCTTGTTGGGTGCGGTTGACGATAGCGCCTGCGATCATGCCGGCACGTAAACCAAGGGCAGAGCACATGGTGAACAAGGTAGCCGATTCCATTTCGTAGTTCATGACGTTCAGTTCTTGCCATTGTTTTAATGAACCTTGGAAATGACGGCAAATTTTGCCGGTGTAGGTGTCATAACGTTCTTGTCCTGGGTAGAAAGTATCTGAAGAGGCGGTGATACCCACATGGACGGCATCGCCGACTTCTTCTTTGGCGACTTTGTAAAGGGCCTCGGTACATTCAAAGTTTGCTACCGCCGGATATTCTAATGGGGCGAAATGGCGGCTTGCACCATCGAGACGTACGGCACCGGTTGTGACTAATAAATCACCGACGTTAATGTGCGGTTGGATGGCACCGGTTGTACCGATACGTAAGAAAGTACGCACACCGAGTTGGGCTAATTCTTCTACTGCGATGGAAACCGATGGGCCGCCAATACCGGTGGAACATACGACCACGGCGTGTTCCTCAATATAGCCGAGCCAAGAGGTAAATTCGCGGGTGGAGGCGAGGAATTTGGGGCGATCCAATAAGCGTGCAATGCGTTCCACACGCTCCGGCGCACCTGGAACGATGGCTAATTTAGCCCCATCTAACATGGCTTTTGTTAAGCCAAGGTGAAAGACTTCTGACATAACATCCTCCTTTCTTGTTCTTTGTTTTTTACGGTTTAATATCACGCAAAATCGGATTCTGCATGGAAATTAAGGTTTCTGTGGATTGAATTTCGTCGATTAATTGAATTTTTGCCGACAAGACTAAATGGAGTTCGGCAATGGTGTGTGTCATGACTTTAATGAAAATGGAATAATTGCCGGTGGTGTAATAGGCTTCTACTACTTCATCAATGGCCTCTAGCTTTTTGATCACTTTGTCATAATCTTTTGCCGATTTCAAAATAATGCCAATGAAACCGCAAACATCATAACCTAGTTTGCGTTCATTGATTTTCACTTTTGTCCCTTCAATAATGCCTGACTGGCGCATTTTTTCCACTCGAACATGAATGGTGCCGGGGCTAACACCAAAATTTTTCGCCATTTCTGCATAAGGGGTTCGGGCATCTTTGGTTAATACACGCAATATTTGTTGATCTAAATTGTCGATATTGTGCATAACTCGCTCCTTCTCTATAAAAAATCTAAATAAATTATTTATTTTTTATATTCCATCTAAATAATAATGAAATTTTTTTAATTTTGGCTAAATCATGTTGCATTAAACCTAAAGAATAGAGAGAATCTCCGCCATTCATATAGGAACATTAAATAATATAGGGTAAAAACAATGAAAAAGACATTTATTTTGCAACAACAAGAGATTAGTTTTGTAAAAAATACATTTACTCAAAACCTCATCGAGCAATTAGGTATCATCGAAGTTCAAGGCCCAATCTTAAGTCAGGTTGGTAATGGCATGCAAGATAACCTTTCCGGTATTGAAAAAGCGGTTCAAGTGCATGTAAAACAAATCCCAAATGCCGTGTTTGAAGTAGTTCACTCTTTGGCAAAATGGAAACGTCATACATTAGCCCGTTTTCATTTTAGAGAAGGCGAAGGCTTGTTTGTACACATGAAAGCGTTGCGTCCGGACGAAGATTCGTTAGATGCGACCCACTCCGTTTATGTGGACCAATGGGACTGGGAGAAAGTGATTCCAGAAGGTCGTCGCAATTTCGCCTATTTAAAAGAAACCGTGAATTCGATTTATCGTGCGATTCGCTTAACCGAATTGGCAGTGGAAGCCCGTTTTGATATTCCATCCGTACTACCAAAACACATTACTTTCGTACACAGCGAAGACCTCGTGAAACGCTATCCAAACATGAGCGGCAAAGAGCGTGAAAATGCGATCTGTAAAGAATATGGCGCAGTTTTCTTAGTCGGTATCGGCGGCAAATTGTCTGACGGCAAGCCACATGATGGACGTGCACCGGATTACGATGACTGGACAACAGAGTCAGAAAACGGCTACAAAGGCTTGAACGGTGATATCTTGGTTTGGAACGACCAACTCGGCAAAGCCTTTGAGTTATCTTCTATGGGGATTCGTGTAGATGAAGCAGCGTTACGTTTACAAGTGAGCTTAACCGGCGATGAAGACCGTCTCAACATGGATTGGCACCAAGAATTATTGCAAGGTAAATTGCCGTTAAGTATCGGCGGCGGTATCGGGCAATCTCGCTTGGCGATGTTATTATTGCGTAAAAAACATATCGGCGAAGTGCAATCCAGCGTTTGGCCGAAAGAAATGTTAGAAGAATATCAACATATTCTATAATAAGATGAAAAAGTGCGGTGAGTTTGAAAAACGTTTTTTAAATCTACCGCACTTTTGTTTTATAACTGATTTATTGATGGCACGCATTTTCTCATGCGTGCTTTTTTTGCATTTAAAACTGACCGCACTTTTACGCTTCCACAAACCCTAATGCGGTTTCTAACACATCAATGCCGGCGCCGGCTTTGTAGGCATTTTCGCTTAAATAACGACGCCATTGGCGTGCGCCTTTGCAGTTTTGGAAAGCGCCAAGCATGTGGCGCACGATATGATTGAGATAGACGCCTTGGCTGAGTTGCTGTTCGATGTATGGAAACATGTTTTCCACCGCTTGGCGTGGGGTGATGATCGGGGCATTGGCGTCAAACAATGCGTGATCGATATGACCGAGCAAAGCGGGATTTTGATAAGCTTCGCGACCTACCATGACACCATCCACATACTTCAAGTGCTGTTGCATTTCTTCAAGGGTTTTAATGCCACCGTTGATGCTGATGAGCAAATGGGGGAAATCCTGTTTTAGTTGATACACACGTTCGTAATTTAGCGGCGGAATTTCACGATTTTGTTTCGGGCTTAAACCGGATAACCACGCTTTACGGGCATGCACGATAAATTCTTGACAGCCGGCTTGGTGCACTTTTTGGACAAAATCACAGAGAAAATCATAGCTGTCAAAATCATCAATGCCAATGCGGGTTTTTACGGTGACAGGAATGTGCACCGCACTTTGCATTTGTTGCATGCACTCTGCAACCAGTTCCGCGTTTGCCATTAAACACGCACCGAACATACCGTTTTGTACACGATCGGATGGGCAACCCACATTCAGATTGATTTCTTGGTAGCCGCGCTGTTGCGCTAATTGAGCGCAATGTTGAAGTTGTTTTGGATCGCTGCCGCCCAGTTGCAACGCCACCGGGTTTTCTGCCGCATCAAAATCAAGATGATCGTATTTGGCATGAATGATGGCTTGGGTGGTCACCATTTCCGTATAAAGCAAGGCGTGACGGGAAAATTGGCGGTGGAAATAACGGCAATGGCGCGTTGTCCAATCCAGCATCGGGGCAACGGCGAAGCGGCCACGGTAAAAGTGCGGTTGATTTTGGGACATTTTTATGGGTTTTCCTTCATGTCTTTTTGCGTTTCTTCTTTTATCCGCTGGCGGAAACGCCCTGCCGCCATGTGATAAAACGGCTTCGGATTAAATTGGCGTGAAATAATGGAGGAAATCAGGCAGCAAATCAATAGCCAAATTAATACAGGTTGGCAGCCGGTCATTTCCATCACGATAACGCTGGAGGTGACCGGTGATTGTGTCGCGCCAGCTAAAAATGCCGCCATACACAATAATACCAACAAACGCTGGTCGACTGAACCGTCAGTAAAGGCGGCAACTTGCACGCCAAGCCCAGCACCGATGGTGAGTGAAGGGGTGAAAATACCACCGGCAATACCCGTCCAATATGTGCCTACTGTGGCGAACAGTTTCATGATGCCAATGTCGTTTTGCACAGCTTGTCCATCGAGCGCTCGGGTGACGACTTGGTAACCTGTGCCGTAAGTTTGGCCGTTGGTGTAAACGCCAAGTGCGGTCAATATTAAGCCTAAAATAATGGCGGTGAAAATAGGGTGCTTGCGTATCCAATGGCGACAGAAAGGGAAGGTGCCGGCTGCGCCTTTGATTAACAAACGGCCGAAAATTCCCCCACTGATACCACTCACAGCACCACAAACTAAAACCCATAAACATAAATAAGGCATATCGGTTACGCCACGATATGTGGGGAAATAGGGGTTGTTGCCTTCAATAGCCACTAAAATAAAACCAGCCGCGAGTACGCCTAACAATACGCGTCGTTCCCAACGCAATAGCACACCACGACCCAATTCTTCGATGGCAAAAATAACACCGGCTAAAGGCGCATTAAATGCGGCGGCGAGACCACCGGCCGCCCCGGTTGCCATCAGTTCATTCGCACTCAATCCGGTAAATGCCACGCCATATTTTCGGCACAAGTTGCCCCACCATAACATCACGGCTGCACCGACTTGTACGGACGGCCCTTCCCGTCCAACAGAGGCGCCGATAAGCATCGCTAGAAATGTCAGTGGAATTTTCCACAGAGTTTGCCCAAAAGCGACTAAACGGTTTTTATTGGCTTGATGAGGCAGACTAAGGGAGGCAATGACTTGCGGGATGCCGCTGCCACCGACATAAGGCGTGTATTTGGCGATGAACCAGGTTAAGAGCGCCAAACCGCCGGGCAAAATAAACCAGACAGCAAGGGGATATTGTTGTGTCCAATGGGCGTTCCATTCCAAGCCCAAATCCGCAAGTTTGGCAAACCCAAGAGAAAATAACGAAACCAAGCTGGCGCCGATCAGTAAACAGGTAAATTCAACGCTTTTATGGGAGATTCGATAGGTTTGACGTAATTTCTTGTGTAAAACATACCGCACTTTAATGGCGTTATGACGTAAAAAAAGAAGCACAGTGTTCATGATGAGATTAATGTTGGGTGATGAGATTAAAATTTTTTCACATAGAAAATTTTTTGTTCGAATTTTATACCAATAAAAAGCCCTTTGTTAGAAATTTGTTCAAAATCTTTACATTACGAGCGGAAATTCGAAACGATATTTACTTGCCTTTCTTTTAGAATAAAGACGTTCGCAAGGAGTAGGTTGTATGTCGAATAAATAGTTTGTGAATAGCTTGGCTATTCGGATTAAGTCAATAAACAAAAATCAAGGAGATTATTATGGCTTTCAATCTTAAAAACAGACACTTATTAAGTCTTGTTAATCACTCAGAACGTGAAATCAAATATTTATTAGATTTATCCCGAGACTTAAAAAGAGCAAAATATGCCGGTACCGAACAGCAAAAATTAAAAGGCAAAAACATTGCGCTAATTTTTGAAAAAACCTCTACCCGTACCCGTTGCGCTTTTGAAGTCGCTGCTTATGACCAAGGCGCCCAAGTCACTTACATCGATCCAAACTCGTCTCAAATTGGCCACAAAGAAAGTATGAAAGACACTGCCCGCGTATTAGGCAGAATGTACGATGCTATTGAATATCGTGGTTTCAAACAAGAAATTGTGGATGAATTAGCAGAATATGCCGGTGTGCCGGTATTCAATGGTTTAACTGACGAGTTCCACCCAACACAAATGTTGGCGGACGTGTTAACCATGATTGAAAACTGCGATAAACCATTAAGTGAAATCAAATATGTGTATATCGGTGATGCGCGCAACAACATGGGTAACTCCTTGTTATTAATTGGTGCTAAATTAGGTATGGATGTACGCATTTGCGGGCCGAAAGCCTTATTACCGGATGCAGAGTTAGTTGACATGTGCGAAAAATTTGCAAAACAAAGTGGCGCACGCATTACGGTAACCGATGATATTGATAAAGCTATCAAAGGCGTTGATTTCGTGCACACCGACGTATGGGTTTCCATGGGTGAGCCATTAGAAACCTGGGGGGAACGCATTAAATTATTATTACCGTATCAAGTCACTCCTGAATTGATGAAACGCACCGGCAATCCGCGTGTGAAATTCATGCACTGCTTGCCGGCATTCCACAACAGCGAAACCAAAGTGGGCCGCCAAATTGCAGAAAAATACCCTGAATTAGCAAATGGTATTGAAGTGACCGAAGATGTCTTTGAGTCGCCAATGAATGTGGCCTTTGAGCAAGCGGAAAACCGCATGCACACCATTAAAGCCGTACTTTATTCCAGCTTAATTTAAGAGGTGGTATATGAGAATTGTTATTGCATTGGGTGGAAATGCCTTATTGCGTCGCGGCGAGCCGCTCACCGCTGAGAACCAGCGATTAAACGTGCGTATCGCTTGTGAACAAATTGCGAAGATTTATCCAAATAACGAATTGGTCATCGCACATGGTAATGGTCCACAAGTAGGTTTGTTAGCATTACAAAGTGCAGCCTATAAAGAAGTGCCTCCTTATCCGTTAGATGTATTAGGTGCAGAATCTGTGGGTATGATTGGTTACATGATTGAACAAGAATTAGGTAACTTAGTGCCGTTTGAAGTGCCGTTCGCCACATTGCTATCACAAGTAGAAGTGGATATTAATGACCCGGCATTTAAGAACCCAACTAAACCAATCGGTCCGGTGTATTCCAAAGAAGAAGCCGAACGCTTGGCAAAAGAGAAAAACTGGACCATTGCACAAGATGGTGATAAATATCGTCGCGTGGTGCCAAGTCCGTTACCAAAACGCATTTTTGAAATCAACCCGGTGAAATGGTTGTTGGAAAAAGGCAGTATCGTGATTTGCGCCGGTGGTGGCGGTATCCCTACTTACTACGATGAGCAACATAATTTGCGCGGCGTAGAAGCGGTTATCGATAAAGACTTATGTTCTGCACTACTTGCCGATAATCTGGAAGCAGATTTATTCATTATCGCGACTGATGTGTCAGCAACCTTTGTAGATTGGGGCAAACCAACACAAAAAGCTATCGCATCAGCACCACCGGATGAAATTGAAAAAATGGGCTTTGCCGCCGGTTCTATGGGACCAAAAGTACAGGCTGCAGTAAATTTCGCACGTAGTACGGGTAAAGATGCCGTGATTGGATCACTTTCTGATATCGTTGATATCGTGAAGGGTAAAGCCGGCACACGTATCACGAATAAAGTGAAAGAAATTTCTTATTATTCATAATAATAAACTCACTTTGAGTATTTTAGCAGTTCAAAGTAGAATGTGCGGTCGGCATGGTTGATGAATGATTATGCCGATCTGCTAACTTCGATATTGACGAGGAGTCTGCTATGGAAGCGTCTAATAAAAAAAAGGTCTTTAATTTCCCATCAGCGTTCACGATTTTATTCTTCATTTTAATCCTTGCGGTGGGATTAACATGGGTTATTCCTTCCGGTTCCTATTCTAAGTTGACCTATAATATGACCGAAAAAGTCTTTGTAGTAAAAGCTTATGGTGAGCAAGATAAAACCTATCCTGCTACGGAAGAAACCTTAAATAATCTTAATATCAAAATTAAACTCTCCAATTTCACCGAAGGGGTGATCAAAAAACCGATTGCCATTCCGGGCACTTATCAACGTATTGAACAACATTACAAAGGTATCAAAGATATCCCTATCAGCATGGTGGAAGGAACCATCGAAGCGGTGGATGTGATGGTGTTCATCTTCGTGCTGGGCGGTATGATCGGGGTGATTAACAGAACAGGGTCATTTAACGCAGGGCTCATGGCATTGGCACGGCGCACGAAAGGCAATGAATTTATGATTGTATTTAGTGTTTCCGTGTTGATGGTGTTAGGCGGTACAACTTGCGGTATCGAAGAAGAAGCCGTTGCGTTTTACCCTATCTTGGTGCCGGTATTTTTAGCGCTGGGGTATGATGCAATCATCTGTGTTGGTGCAATCTTCTTGGCTTCCTCCATGGGGACAGCGTTTTCCACAATTAATCCATTCTCAGTAGTTATTGCGTCTAATGCGGCCGGTATTCAATTTACCGAAGGGATTGGATTCCGTGCCATTGGTCTCTTGTTAGGGGCAACTTGCGTGATTTCTTACTTATATTGGTATGGTAAGAAAGTAAAAGCGGATCCGAGTTTTTCCTATACTTATGAAGATAGAGAAGAGTTTTATCATCGTTATATGAAAAACTTTGATCCAAATACCGTGCTTGAATTTACCTTAAGAAGAAAACTGATCTTAATCCTCTTCTGTATTGCTTTCCCAATCATGATTTGGGGGGTAATGGCAGGCGGTTGGTGGTTCCCACAAATGGCTGCTTCTTTCTTGTCCATCACGATTATCATCATGTTTATCAGTGGCTTAAAAGAAAAAGACATCGTGGAATCCTTTACCGAAGGGGCATCCGAATTGGTTGGTGTATCTTTGATTATCGGTTTAGCGCGTGGTGTAAACTTAGTGCTTGAACAAGGTATGATTTCCGACACCATTTTGGATTACATGTCTAACCTTGTAAGTGGTATGCCGGGTAGCGTCTTTATTCTTGGTCAATTAGTAGTCTTCATCTTCTTAGGCCTTATCGTACCATCTTCTTCCGGTTTGGCAGTGCTTTCCATGCCAATTATGGCACCACTTGCGGACGCAGTGGGTATTCCGCGTGACATCGTGGTTTCTGCCTATAACTGGGGTCAATACGCCATGTTGTTCTTGGCACCGACCGGTTTGGTGTTGGTGACATTACAAATGTTGCACATTCCATTTAATAAATGGGTGAAATTTGTGATGCCGATGATTGGCTGCTTACTGGTCATCGGGGCAATCCTACTGGTTGTTCAAGTCTCCTTATATAGCGTTTAACATCAATTTTAATAAAGGCCACCTATATCACAGTTTTTTATAGGTGGCCTTGTTATAATGCGAACGCATTTTCTTTCCTAAGAAACGGATTTTTCATGTTTAAGAAATTATTCGATAACATTGATACACGCATTTTAAAAGCTTTACAACGTAATGGACGCTTGCAAAATAATGAGCTCGCCAAAGAAATCGGGCTGTCAAATTCCGCTTGTTTGCGGCGGGTAAACCATTTAGAAGAAAGCGGTGTTATCGATGGTTATACGGCGTTATTGAATCCTAAAAAATTAAACCGCAATTTACTTGTTTATGTGCAGGGGACATTTTTTGAAGAAGATCCTGCCCTCAAAGAGCGGTTCATTTTTGAAGTGAAATTGATTCCGCAAATCACGGAATGTCATTTGATGGCGGGAAGTTACGATTTTATTTTAAAAATGCTGGTATCCGATTTGGATGAATTTCACGCCATAAAAACCAAATATTTGACCAAAGAGATCGGCATTAAAACGTTAAAGTCGGAAGTGTCGCTAAAAACCATTAAATACACTACCGAATTGCCTTTGTAATTCGCTTTTTCATCAATAAAGTGCGGTCGTTTTAGAAAACGTTTTTAAAATTCACCGCACTTTATCAATGTAAAAAGTAAGAAAAGGCTTGCAGTGAAGACGAGGTTTTAGTAGAATTGACGGGCTTTAATTATAGAAGCCGTTTAATGTAATCATTTATTAAACGGGTATTACGATATGTAATACTAACAATGTCTCCGATTTGGGGACTATATAACAGGTAGCTTGCACCTCCTTTTCTTGTTGTTTTGATGTAAGAATTGTGATGGTGTTAGTTTTTTTATTAGCTAAATTTATTGGAGCTCTGGTCTCATGCAGAACCAAAGAATCCGTATCCGCCTTAAAGCGTTTGATCATCGTTTGATCGATCAATCCACAGCGGAGATCGTTGAAACAGCTAAACGTACCGGTGCGCAAGTGCGTGGTCCGATTCCTTTACCAACTCGTAAAGAGCGTTTCACAGTATTGATTTCTCCACACGTAAATAAAGATGCGCGTGACCAATATGAAATCCGTACTCACAAACGTTTAGTTGATATTGTTGAGCCAACAGAAAAAACTGTTGATGCTTTAATGCGTTTAGACTTGGCTGCCGGCGTTGACGTGCAGATCAGCCTAGGTTAATTAAGAGGTTATTACAATGATTGGTTTAGTCGGTCGTAAAGTCGGTATGACCCGTATCTTCAATGAAGATGGTGTGTCTGTACCGGTTACCGTTATCGAAATCGAAGCCAACCGCGTAACTCAAGTTAAAACTCTTGAAAACGATGGCTATACTGCAGTTCAAGTTACCACTGGTTCTAAAAAAGCAAGTCGTGTAACGAAGCCTGAAGCGGGTCATTTCGTGAAAGCTGGCGTTGAAGCTGGTCGCGGTTTATGGGAATTTCGTACTGAAGGTGAAGAATTCACTTTAGGTCAAGAAATTAACGTTGACATCTTCGCAGATGTTAAAAAAGTTGATGTTACCGGTACTTCTAAAGGTAAAGGTTTCCAAGGTGGTGTTAAACGTTGGAACTTCCGTACTCAAGATGCTACCCATGGTAACTCTTTATCACATCGTGTTCTCGGTTCTATTGGTCAAAACCAAACTCCGGGTCGTGTGTTTAAAGGTAAAAAAATGGCAGGACACTTAGGTGCTGAGCGTGTAACCGTTCAATCCCTTGAAGTTGTTCGTGTAGATGCTGAGCGTAAATTGTTATTAGTAAAAGGTGCCGTTCCTGGTGCTACTGGTAGCGATGTTATCGTTAAGCCGGCAGTTAAAGCATAGGTCTAGGAGATAGAGATGGAATTACAAGTTGTTGGTGCTAATGCACTCACTGTTTCTGAAACTACCTTCGGCCGTGAGTTTAACGAAGCGTTGATTCACCAAGTTGTTGTTGCTTATGCAGCAGGTGCTCGTCAAGGCTCTCGTGCACAAAAAACTCGTGCTGAAGTGTCTGGTTCAGGTAAAAAACCTTGGCGTCAAAAAGGTACAGGTCGTGCTCGTTCCGGTGATATCAAATCACCAATTTGGCGTTCTGGTGGCGTGACTTTCGCAGCGAAACCACAAGATCACAGTCAAAAAGTGAACAAGAAAATGTACCGTGGTGCAATCAAAAGCATTCTTTCCGAGCTTGTTCGTCAAGATCGTTTAGTTGTTGTTGATAAATTTGAAATTGATGCACCAAAAACCAAAGTATTAGTACAAAAATTAAAAGAATTAGCACTTGAAGATGTGTTAATTATCACAGCAAGTTTAGATGAAAATCTGTTCTTGGCAGCACGTAACTTATACAAAGTAGATGTTCGTGATGCTCAAGGTATCGATCCGGTAAGTTTAATTGCTTTCGATAAAGTAGTTGTAACTGTGGATGCTGTGAAGCAAATTGAGGAGATGTTAGCATGAGTCAAGAACGTTTGCTAAAAGTGCTTAAAGCACCACATGTCTCTGAGAAAGCAACAAATAACGCTGAGAAGTCAAACACAATCGTTTTCAAAGTCGCTTTAGATGCGAATAAAGTAGAAATTGCTAATGCAGTAGAGCAACTTTTTGAAGTGAAGGTGGATTCTGTTCGTACCGTTGTGGTGAAAGGTAAAACTAAACGCCGTGGTGCTAAGATGGGACGTCGCAGTGACTGGAAAAAAGCTTATGTTACACTTCAAGAAGGACAATCTTTGGACTTCGTTGAAGGCGCAGCAGAGTAATTACGGAGGAGTAGAAGATAATGGCTATCGTTAAATGTAAGCCGACCTCCGCTGGTCGTCGTCATGTTGTTAAAGTTGTTAATCCTGAGTTGCATAAAGGTAAACCTTTTGCTGCGCTTTTAGATACTAAATCTAAAACTGGTGGTCGTAACAACTACGGTCGTATTACTACTCGTCACATCGGTGGCGGTCACAAACAACACTATCGTTTAATTGATTTTAAACGTAATAAATTAGACATTCCTGGTGTTGTTGAACGTTTAGAATACGATCCGAATCGTTCTGCAAATATTGCTTTAGTGCTTTATAAAGACGGTGAACGTCGTTATATCTTAGCACCAAAAGGTTTGGCTGCAGGTGATCAAATCCAAGCGGGTGCACATGCGCCAATTAAAGTTGGTAACTCATTACCAATGCGTAATATCCCGGTTGGTTCTACTGTACATAACGTTGAATTAAAACCAGGCAAGGGCGGTCAAATTGCTCGTTCAGCCGGTGCTTATGTACAGATCATTGCCCGTGAAGGTAACTATGTGACTTTACGTCTCCGTTCTGGTGAGATGCGTAAAGTATTAGCTGAATGTTCTGCCACCATTGGTGAAGTGGGCAATTCAGAGCATATGCTTCGCGTATTGGGTAAAGCCGGTGCTAACCGTTGGAGAGGCGTACGCCCTACAGTTCGTGGTACAGCAATGAACCCAGTAGATCACCCACACGGTGGTGGTGAAGGTCGTAACTTTGGTAAACACCCAGTAACACCTTGGGGCGTTCAAACTAAAGGTAAGAAAACTCGCCATAACAAACGTACTGATAAATATATCGTACGTCGTCGTGGTAAATAATTTTAATTAAATAAGAGGATAAGCCATGCCACGTTCTCTCAAGAAAGGTCCTTTCCTTGACCTACACTTGTTGAAGAAGGTAGAGAAGGCGGTGGAAAGCGGGGATAAAAAACCAATTAAAACTTGGTCCCGTCGTTCAATGATCATTCCATCAATGATTGGATTGACCATCGCAGTCCATAATGGTCGTCAGCATGTTCCTGTTTATGTTTCTGATGAAATGATCGGTCATAAATTAGGCGAATTTGCACCGACTCGCACTTACCGCGGTCACGCTGCGGACAAGAAAGCTAAGAAGTAAGGGGTAAAAGATGGAAACTATTGCAAAACATCGTTACGCTCGCACTTCAGCGCAAAAAGCTCGCTTAGTTGCGGATTTAATCCGTGGCAAGAAAGTTGCTCAAGCTCTAGAAATTCTTACTTACACGAATAAAAAAGCATCTGCTTTAGTGAAGAAAGTTCTTGAGTCAGCGATTGCTAATGCTGAGCACAATGACGGTGCAGATATCGATGATCTTAAAGTTGCGAAGATTTTCGTAGATGAAGGTCCAAGCATGAAACGTGTTATGCCACGTGCTAAAGGTCGTGCAGATCGTATTTTAAAACGTACAAGCCACATTATTGTGGTTGTGTCAGATCGTTAATCGTAGAGGAATAACAATGGGTCAAAAAGTACATCCACATGGTATTCGCCTAGGTATTGTAAAACCTTGGAGCTCTACTTGGTTTGCGAATACACAAGACTTCGCTGACAATCTTGAAGGCGATTTCAAAGTACGTCAATTCTTAAACAAAGAATTAGCGAATGCTTCCGTTTCACGTATCACTATTGAACGTCCTGCGAAAAGTATTCGTGTTACTATTCACACAGCTCGCCCTGGTATCGTCATTGGTAAAAAAGGCGAAGATGTTGAAAAATTGCGTAATGCAGTGGCAAAAATTGCCGGCGTTCCTGCTCAAATCAACATTGCTGAAGTGAAAAAACCTGAATTAGATGCAAAATTAGTTGCAGACAGCATCGCTTCACAATTAGAACGTCGTGTTATGTTCCGTCGTGCTATGAAGAAAGCGGTACAAAATGCAATGCGTTTAGGCGCTAAAGGTATCAAAGTTGAAGTTAGCGGTCGTTTGGGCGGTGCTGAAATTGCTCGTTCTGAATGGTATCGTGAAGGTCGCGTGCCTCTACATACATTGCGTGCGGACATCGACTATAACACTGCAGAAGCTCATACTACATACGGCGTAATCGGCGTTAAAGTATGGATCTTCAAAGGTGAGATTCTTGGTGGAATGGCTGCGCTAGCGCAACCGGAACAACAACCTGCCGACAAGCCTAAAAAGGCTCCGCGCGGTAAAGGTCGTAAGTAAGGAGAATCGCTAAATGTTGCAACCAAAACGTACAAAATTCCGTAAAGTTCACAAAGGCCGTAACCGCGGTATCGCGGGCGGTACAGAAGTTAGCTTCGGTACTTTCGGTTTAAAAGCAGTTGGTCGTGGTCGTTTAACTGCGCGTCAAATTGAAGCCGCTCGTCGTGCTATGACACGTGCAGTAAAACGTCAAGGTAAAATCTGGATTCGTGTATTTCCGGATAAACCAATTACTGAAAAACCATTAGAAGTCCGTATGGGTAAAGGTAAAGGTAACGTTGAGTACTGGGTAGCCTTAATCCAGCCGGGTAAAGTTCTCTATGAAATGGATGGTGTGTCTGAAGAGATCGCAAGAGAAGCATTTGCATTAGCAGCTGCTAAATTGCCAATTAAGACCACTTTCGTAACTAAGACGGTGATGTAATGAAAGCTCAAGAACTACGTACAAAAAGTGTTGAAGAGCTGAATGCTGAATTGGTTAACTTGTTAGGTGAGCAATTCAAGTTGCGTATGCAAGCAGCCACCGGTCAGCTTCAACAAACCCATCAGTTAAAACAAGTGCGTCGTAGTATTGCACAAATTAAAACTGTTCTAACCGAAAAGGCGGGTGAGTAATGACTGATAAAATTCGTAGCGTGCAAGGTCGTGTAGTAAGTGACAAGATGGAGAAGTCTTTCGTTGTTGCTATTGAACGCAAGGTTAAACACCCACTTTATGGTAAGTTTATCCGTCGCACAACTAAACTACATGTGCACGATGAAAATAACGAAGCTAAGTTAGGTGATTTAGTAGAAGTTCGTGAATGTCGTCCGATTTCTAAAACTAAATCATGGACTTTAGTTCGTGTAGTTGAGAAAGCAGTGATTGCTTAATTAACGACAGAAAGTAATAAAATAAAAGCCAATAGTGTAAAGCTATTGGCTTTTCATTTTTTAAACGCTTGAAATTCTGACCGCACTTCTGTTTTCTCACATAAGTAAGAGGGGGATGAAATTTTACTAACTGGAATTTTTTCCTATAAGTAAATTTTTAGAAATAAAATCCCGTTGCTTTTTATATCTAATTTTGCTAAACTGCGCCACCTCTCCGTCATATACATTTATTTAATGTGTATTTTCGGAAGGTTCGTCCCGCAAGGGTGGTTTTTTAATTTAACGGAGCACTAATATGATCCAAGAACAGACTATGCTGGATGTTGCTGATAACTCAGGGGCTCGTAGCGTAATGTGTATCAAGGTTCTAGGTGGATCGCACCGTCGTTATGCTGCTATTGGCGACATCATCAAAATTACCGTAAAAGAAGCAATTCCACGTGGTAAAGTAAAAAAAGGTGATGTGTTAAAAGCAGTTGTTGTGCGCACCAAGAAGGGTGTTCGTCGCCCAGATGGGTCAGTTATTCGTTTCGATGGTAATGCTTGTGTAATTTTAAATAATAACACCGAGCAACCAATCGGTACTCGTATTTTTGGACCGGTGACTCGTGAACTTCGTTCTGAGAAATTCATGAAGATCATTTCTTTAGCTCCAGAAGTACTGTAAGGAGAATGTAATGGCTGCAAAAATCCGTCAAAATGATGAAGTAATTGTGCTTACCGGCAAAAGCAAAGGTAAGCGCGGCAAGGTAACAAAAGTGTTATCTAACGGTAAAGTGATTGTTGAAGGCGTAAATATCATCACTAAGCATGAAAAACCGGTACCTGCATTAGGTAAAGAAGGTGGTTTAGTGAAGAAAGAAGCTGCAATTGATGTATCAAACGTTGCAATTTTCAACCCAACAACAAATAAAGCTGACCGAGTAGGTTTTAGATTCGAAGACGGCAAAAAAGTACGTTTCTTCAAATCTAACAATGAAATTATTTAACAAACTGGAGTAATGCGATGGCGAAACTGCATGATTACTACAGAGATCAAGTAGTAAATGAATTGAAAACTAAATTCAACTACTCATCTGTCATGCAAGTCCCACGAATCGAAAAGATAACCCTAAATATGGGTGTGGGTGAAGCATTGACCGATAAAAAATTGCTAGATAATGCAGTAGCAGATTTAGCAGCAATTAGCGGTCAAAAACCTTTGGTTACTAAAGCTCGCAAGTCTGTTGCAGGCTTTAAAATCCGTCAGGGATATCCAATCGGTTGTAAAGTAACACTACGTGGTGAACGTATGTGGGAGTTCTTAGAACGTTTAATTACAATTGCTGTTCCACGTATTCGTGACTTCCGCGGTTTAAGCGCGAAATCATTCGATGGTCGTGGAAATTACAGTATGGGTGTGCGTGAGCAAATCATCTTCCCTGAAATCGACTACGATAAAGTAGATCGTGTACGTGGTTTAGATATTACTATTACCACAACAGCTAAGAATGATGAAGAAGGTCGAGCACTATTGGCTGCCTTTAATTTCCCATTCCGTAAGTAAGGCAGGTTGCAAATGGCTAAACAATCAATGAAAGCACGCGATGTAAAGCGCGTCAAATTGGCTGAAAAATTTTATGCGCAACGCGTAGAATTGAAAAAAATTATTTCTGACGTTAATGCCTCTGACGAAGATCGTTGGAATGCCGTGATGAAGTTACAAACTTTACCACGTGATTCTAGCCCTAGTCGTCAACGTAACCGTTGTCGTCAAACTGGACGTCCTCACGGCGTTCTTCGTAAGTTTGGTTTAAGCCGTATTAAGGTTCGTGAAGCTGCTATGCGCGGTGAAATCCCAGGCCTTAAGAAAGCTAGCTGGTAATATGCCACTTTAATTTGGAATCGGAGTAAAAGCACAATGAGTATGCAAGATCCTATCGCAGATATGTTGACCCGTATTCGTAACGGTCAAGCTGCGAATAAAGTTGCGATCAGTATGCCTTCATCCAAGCTAAAAGTTGCAATTGCCAATGTATTAGCTAGCGAAGGTTATATCGAAAGCGTTAAAGTAGTTGAAGGTGTAAAACCTGAATTGGAAATTACATTAAAATATTTCCAAAATAAACCGGTTGTAGAGAGTATTCAGCGTGTAAGTCGCCCAGGTCTTCGTATTTACAAACGTAAAGATGAATTACCGAAAGTAATGGGTGGTTTAGGTATTGCTGTAGTATCTACATCTAAAGGTGTAATGACTGACCGTGCAGCTCGTCAAGCGGGTTTAGGCGGTGAGATCATTTGTTATGTAGCTTAATGGAGAGGTAGGAAAATGTCTCGTGTTGCAAAAGCACCTGTTAGTATTCCTGCCGGTGTTGAGGTAAAACTTAACGGACAGTTACTAACAATTAAAGGTAAAAATGGTGAGTTGTCTCGCTCTATTCATCATTCAGTAGAAGTTAAGCATGAAAATAATGAATTAACATTTTCACCTCGCGAAGGTATTGAAGGTGGTAATGCTCAGTCAGGTACTGCTAGAGCATTAGTTAATTCCATGGTTATCGGTGTGACTGAAGGATTTACAAGAAAACTACAATTAGTAGGTGTAGGTTATAGAGCTCAAATTAAGGGAAATGCTGTTGCTTTAAGTCTTGGATTTTCTCACCCTGTTGAGCATGTTTTACCTGCAGGAATTACTGCTGAGTGTCCTTCTCAAACTGAAATTGTTTTGAAAGGCTCAGATAAACAGTTGATTGGTCAAGTTGCTGCAGATATTCGTGCTTATCGTCGCCCTGAACCGTATAAAGGTAAAGGGGTACGTTACGCTGATGAAGTGGTACGTATTAAAGAAGCTAAGAAGAAATAATTAAGGTAACACTATGGATAAGAAATCAGCTCGTATCCGTCGTGCGGCTCGTGCGCGTCATATGATGAGAGAGCAGGGAGTAACTCGTTTAGTTATTCATCGTACTCCACGTCATATCTACGCTCAGGTGATCGCACCAAACGGTTCGGAAGTGCTTGCTGCTGCTTCTACTGTTGAGAAAGTAATTAGTGAGCAAGTGAAATATACCGGAAATAAAGAAGCAGCCGCTGTTGTCGGTAAAGTTGTTGCGGAAAGAGCATTAGCAAAAGGCGTTAAAGACGTGGCTTTTGATCGTTCTGGTTTTAAATATCATGGCCGTGTCCAATCTTTAGCGGATGCTGCTCGTGAAGCTGGTCTACAGTTCTAATTGAGGTAATTTGAGATGTCAAACATCGAAAAACAAGCTGGTGAACTGCAAGAGAAGCTAATTGCGGTAAACCGCGTATCTAAAACTGTGAAAGGTGGTCGTATCATGAGCTTCACTGCGTTGACCGTAGTGGGTGATGGTAATGGTCGTGTCGGTTTTGGATATGGCAAAGCGCGTGAAGTTCCTGCAGCTATTCAAAAGGCAATGGAGAAGGCGCGTCGTAATATGATCAATGTAACTTTAACTGAAGGAACATTGCAGCACCCTGTTAAGGGTGTTCATACAGGTTCTAGAGTATTTATGCAACCTGCTAGTGAGGGTACCGGTATCATTGCCGGTGGTGCAATGCGTGCTGTGTTAGAAGTTGCTGGCGTACGTAACGTATTGTCAAAGGCTTATGGTTCAACTAACCCAATCAATGTTGTTCGTGCAACTATTGATGCTTTAGCAAATATGAAATCACCAGAAATGGTTGCTGCTAAACGTGGTAAATCAGTTGATGAAATTTTGGGGTAATTAATAATGGCTAAAACTATTAAAGTAACGCAAGTTCGTAGTTCTATTGCTCGTTTACCGAAGCATAAAGCTACACTACGTGGTCTTGGTCTTCGCCATATGCATCATACTGTTGAGTTAATTGATACTCCGGCAGTACGTGGAATGATTAACCAGATTTCATATATGGTTAAAGTGGAGGAGTAATAGATGCGTTTAAATACTCTATCTCCGGCTGAAGGTGCTAAGCATAGTGCTAAACGTCTTGGTCGTGGTATCGGTTCTGGTTTAGGTAAAACCGGTGGACGTGGTCATAAAGGTCAAAAATCTCGTACCGGTGGCGGTGTTCGTCGTGGGTTTGAAGGTGGTCAAATGCCTTTATATCGTCGTTTGCCTAAATTTGGTTTTACTTCAATGAAGTCTTCAGTAACAGCAGAAGTTCGTTTAGATGACCTAAACAAAATTGAAAATGGCATTGTAACTTTAGAGACACTAAAAGCAGCTAATATTTTAACTAAGGATATTCAGTTTGCTAAGGTAATTTTAGCTGGTGAAGTTAAAGTTAAGTTAGTTGTTCGTGGATTACGTGTTACTAAAGGCGCTAAAGCAGCTATTGAGGCTGTTGGCGGTTCAATTGAGGAATAATTAATGGCTAAGCAACCAGGCTATCAAACGAGAAGTGTTCAAGACGGTAAAAGTGAACTGAGAAGCAGATTATTATTTGTTCTTGGAGCGCTTATTGTTTTCCGTATTGGTTCGTTCATTCCGGTTCCTGGTATAGATGCAGCTGTGTTAGCTCAATTAATTGAACAGCAAAAAGGCACCATCATTGATATGTTTAATATGTTCTCTGGTGGTGCATTGAGCCGAGCTTCTATTTTTGCTTTGGGCATTATGCCTTATATCTCGGCATCAATTATTATTCAGTTGTTAGCATCGGTTCATCCAGCACTTGCTGAGTTAAGAAAGGAAGGTGAATCTGGTCGTCGTAAAATTAGTAAGTATACCCGTTATTCTACGGTTGTTCTTGCTACCTTGCAGGCGGTTGGTATTTCAACGGGTTTACCTAACATGCTACCAGGCCTAGTTCCGAATCTAGGGTTTGGGTTCTATTTTACTGCCGTGATTAGTTTAGTTACAGGAACCATGTTTTTAATGTGGCTAGGCGAGCAAATTACAGAGCGTGGTATTGGGAATGGCATTTCTTTAATTATCTTTGCTGGTATTGTGGCAGGATTGCCTGCGGCTGTAGGTCAAACAATTGAGCAAGCTCGTCTTGGTCAGATGCATTTTCTTGTTCTTATATTAATTGCTGTAATTGTCTTCGTAGTTACTTATTTTGTTGTTTTCGTAGAACGAGGGCAAAGAAGAATTAAAATTGAGTATGCTAAACGCCAACAAGGTAGACAAATCTTGGGGGGACATACGACTCATCTTCCATTAAAAGTGAATATGGCAGGTGTTATCCCAGCAATTTTTGCATCAAGTATAATTCTTTTCCCAGCAACATTAACTCAATGGGTTGGGCAAGGGTCAAGTTTAGAATGGCTAACTGATTTATCAATGTTATTGCATCCTGGGCAACCTTTATACTTGATTGTTTATGCTACTGCAATTATCTTCTTTAGCTTTTTCTATACTGCAATGCAATATAATCCTAGAGATACAGCAGATAACTTGAAAAAATCAGGTGCATTTATACCTGGAATTAGACCTGGGGAACAAACATCTCGGTATATCGATAAAATTATGACTAGATTAACTCTTATTGGTGGTCTATATGTCACATTTGTTTGTTTAGTTCCTTATATCATGACATCAGCTTGGAATGTGCAGTTTTATTTTGGTGGTACCTCCTTGCTAATTGTTGTGGTGGTCATTATGGATTTCATCGTTCAGATTCAGAGTCATTTGATGTCTACAAAATATGAATCTGCGTTGAAAAAAGCAAACCTCAAAGGTTTTGGACAATAGTCCAATTATTAAAAAGGATAAGCAATGAAAGTTCGTGCTTCCGTTAAGAAATTATGTCGTAACTGTAAGATTGTTAAACGCGAAGGTGTTGTTCGTGTACTTTGTAGCGATCCTAAGCATAAGCAACGTCAAGGTTAGTTGATATTTTTCTTGCAAAGAACAGGTTGGGTATATATACTACCCAACTCATTTATTTCCTTGACGCTCTGTTTGAGTATCCTGAAAACGGGCTTTTCAAGATCAGAGTGTCAACTAATTAACAATAGGAGTGCATAGTGGCCCGTATTGCAGGCATTAACATTCCTGATCATAAACACGCTGTAATCGCTTTAACTGCAATTTACGGTATTGGCAAAACCCGCTCAAAAAGCATTTGTGCTGCTGCAGGTATTGCTGAAGATGTTAAGATCAGCGAATTGTCTGAAGAGCAGATTGACAAACTGCGTGACGAAGTTGGTAAATTTACCGTCGAAGGGGATTTACGTCGTGAAGTAACACTTAACATTAAACGCCTATTAGATTTAGGTTGTTATCGTGGTTTACGTCATCGTCGTAGTTTACCGGTACGTGGTCAACGTACTAAAACTAATGCGCGTACCCGCAAGGGTCCTCGTAAGCCGATCAAAAAATAGTCGGGGTAAATTAAGATGGCAAAAACACCAGTTCGTGCACGTAAACGTGTAAAAAAACAAGTTGTAGATGGCGTTGCACACATTCACGCATCTTTCAATAACACAATCGTTACTATAACTGATCGTCAAGGTAATGCCCTCGCTTGGGCTACCGCAGGTGGTTCAGGTTTCCGTGGTTCTCGTAAATCCACCCCGTTTGCTGCACAGGTTGCTGCTGAACGTTGTGCTGAAGTTGTAAAAGAATTCGGCTTGAAAAACTTGGAAGTTATGGTAAAAGGACCTGGTCCTGGTCGTGAGTCAACTATTCGTGCATTAAATGCGGCAGGTTTCCGTATTACGAATATTACTGATGTGACTCCGATTCCTCATAACGGTTGTCGTCCACCGAAAAAACGTCGTGTTTAATGACGTTATAGGATAGTTGGAGAAAGAAAATGGCAAGATATTTGGGTCCTAAACTCAAGCTAAGCCGCCGTGAAGGTACTGATTTATTTCTTAAATCAGGCGTTCGTGCGATTGATTCAAAATGTAAAATTGATACTGCGCCAGGTCAACATGGTGCACGTAAGCCACGTTTATCTGACTATGGTAGTCAGTTACGTGAGAAACAAAAAGTTCGCCGTATGTACGGTATTTTAGAACGTCAATTCCGTAATTACTACAAAGAAGCAAATCGATTAAAGGGTAATACAGGTGAAAATCTATTAGTATTACTTGAGGGTCGATTGGATAATGTAGTTTATCGTATGGGATTTGCAGCAACTCGTGCTGAAGCTCGCCAGTTAGTGAGTCATAAAGCTATTGTTGTTAATGGTCGTGTGGTAAACATCCCATCTTTCCAAGTTTCAGTTGATGATGTGATCGCTGTTCGTGAAAAATCTAAAAAACAAGCACGTATTAAAGCATCATTAGAATTAGCAGAACAGAAAGAAAAACCAACTTGGTTAGAAGTTGATGCTGCTAAAATGGAAGGTGTATTCAAACGTGTTCCTGAGCGTTCTGATTTATCAGCAGACATTAATGAACATCTGATCGTTGAGCTTTATTCTAAATAATAGAGCTTAGAAGCAAAGAGAGGATAAAATGCAGGGTTCTGTTACAGAATTTTTAAAACCACGTTTAGTTGACATTGAGCAAATTAGCTCAACTCAGGCTAAGGTGATCTTAGAGCCTTTAGAGCGTGGTTTCGGTCATACTCTAGGAAATGCATTACGTCGAATTCTTTTATCTTCAATGCCAGGTTGTGCTGTTACTGAAGTAGAGATTGATGGTGTACTGCATGAATATAGTAGTAAAGAAGGTGTACAAGAAGATATTATCGAAGTGCTGTTAAACTTAAAAGGTTTAGCTGTAAAGGTACAAAATAAAGATGATGTTCTTTTGACACTTAGTAAGTCTGGAATTGGCCCTGTTGTTGCTGCAGACATCACCCATGATGGTGATGTTGAAATTGTAAATCCTGAACATGTCATTTGCCATTTAACAGATGAGAATGCGTCAATTAATATGCGCATTCGTGTCCAGCGTGGTAGAGGATATGTCCCAGCATCTGCTCGTACTCAGAATCAAGATGAGGACCGTCCAATTGGACGTTTATTAGTAGATGCTTGTTATAGCCCAATTGACCGTATTGCTTATAATGTTGAGGCAGCACGTGTTGAACAACGAACTGATTTAGATAAATTGGTTATTGAGCTAGAAACAAATGGTACTATTGATCCTGAGGATGCGATTCGTCGTGCAGCAACAATTTTAGCAGAACAGCTTGATGCATTCGTTGATTTGCGTGATGTTCGTCAGCCTGAAGTTAAGGAAGAGAAGCCAGAATTCGATCCAATTCTGCTTCGTCCTGTTGATGACTTAGAGTTGACAGTTCGTTCTGCTAACTGTTTGAAAGCAGAAACAATTCACTATATCGGTGATTTAGTTCAACGTACAGAAGTTGAGTTGTTAAAAACTCCTAATTTGGGTAAAAAATCACTTACTGAAATTAAGGATGTACTCGCTTCAAGAGGCTTATCACTAGGTATGCGCCTTGAAAATTGGCCACCAGCAAGTATTGCTGAAGACTAGTTTGGTCGTAGGTTAAAGATTTTTCTGAGAAGGATAAGGTTATGCGCCATCGTAAGAGTGGTCGTCAACTAAACCGTAATAGCAGTCATCGTCAAGCGATGTTCCGTAATATGGCAAGTTCTTTAATTGGTCATGAGATCATTAAAACAACTTTGCCTAAAGCAAAAGAATTACGTCGAGTAGTTGAGCCGTTAATTACTTTAGCAAAAGTAGATTCTGTGGCAAATCGCCGCTTAGCTTTTGCTCGTACACGCAATATTGAAACTGTTGCAAAATTATTTAATGAATTAGGTCCACGTTTTGCTCAGCGTGCAGGTGGTTACACCCGCATTCTTAAATGTGGTTTCCGTGCAGGCGATAATGCACCAATGGCTTACATTGAGTTAGTTGATCGTCCGGAAGTTTCTACTGAAGAAGCTGTAGCGGAATAAGATTTTAATTTATTAACTAAAAAGGTCGAATGGTAACATTCGACCTTTTTTATTTTTAAAGAGTTATAGACTTAAAATATCGTAATATATCACTCTTATTTAGTTCTCTTTCTAACCCATAAATCTGCGTATTTTACAAAAGTAGAGTGTGCGGAAAGAATTGCTAGTAATAATCCTGCCTTGCCATCCAAGAAACCTAATCGAATAAAATACATTTTTACAAAACAACCAATAGCATGGGTTATGCCTTGCCATAAGGTGGCTTTTTTACCCGCTTTTTCTCGTTGCTCTGCCCATGCTTTGGCATAGCCGGCAGATTTGACTAAGTAATGATGAATATCTTGATAAGTGTAATGAAGCAAATCGCCATTTAATTTTTGAATCTTCGCATTAGTAGGCAATTCGACTTTTTCATGCACTAATTGATCGCCATAGTGGGCGAAATCTGTGCGGTACAGACGAATGACATAATCGGGATACCAGCCGGAGTAGCGAATTTGGCTACCGAACACTTCGCTTAAACGCGGGATTTTGTATGCTGTATTTGGTGCATCTTGTGCTATTGCATTTTGAATGGATTGTCGTAATTCTGGTGTGACTCGTTCGTCTGCGTCTAACCATAGTACATAATCACTGGTGACATGTTGTTGAGCCAATTGGCGTTGTTTACCAAAGCCAGGCCAATCAATATTCTGGTAAAATTTTGCACCGTATTGTTCGGCGATGCGTTGCGTATCGTCTGTACTGCCGGAGTCTAAAATGATGATTTCGTCTACCCAATCTTTCACTGTATCTAAACAAGATGCGAGGTGATGTGCCTCATTTTTGACAATCATTGCAACACTGATAGTAGGCATGTTTTTATCCTTTGTGAATCTGTTGCAAACGCTTATACTAAGCGTTTGTTTATCATTATTAATTTTCGCAATTCTAACATAAGCCAGCGTATTTTCTATGTTACGTTTTTTTTATACCTGTGTAATGTATCTTGCCCAGCCATTTTTGTGGTTGTCACTGCTGGCTGGTAGTATGAAAGCATCTCGTTCCCGTAAACGTTTGGGGGAACGTTATGGTTTGTATTGTAAGCTGTCCTCACCCAAACCTAACGGCGTGCTTATTCATGCTGCTTCTGTAGGGGAAGTCATCGCTGCCGTGCCCCTGATTAAGCGTATTCAACAGGATTATCCGCATTTGCCGATTACCGTCACCACCATGACACCTACCGGTTCTGATCGCGTTAAAGCGGTTTTTGGAGAAAGTGTTACTCACGTTTATTTGCCTTATGATTTACCTGATGCCGTTGCACGCTTTATTGGTTTTGTGCAGCCAAGTTTAGTCGTGGTGATTGAAACGGAACTTTGGTTTAACCTGATTCATCAACTGGCGAAAAAACAAATTCCATTTGTTATTGTGAATGCTCGCTTATCAGCACGTTCTACCAAGCGTTATGGTTGGTTTAAAAAGGCATTAAAACCGCTTTTAGAGAATATTACTTTAATTGCTCCGCAAGATGAGGTGAGTTTATCGCGTTACGCCCAATTAGGGATCGCACCGGAACGCCTAAAATTGACCGGTAACATTAAATACGATTTAAATTTAACAGCCGATTTATTGGCTAACATTTCGGCATTAAAAACCCAATGGAGTACTTCTCGCCCTATTTGGATTGCGGCGAGTACCCATGAAGGCGAGGATGAAATCATCTTAAAAAGCCACCGCACTTTACTGCAGCGTTTTCCCGATTTATTACTGATTTTAGTCCCTCGTCATCCTGAGCGTTTTAATTCCGTTGCACAGCTTATTGAACAACAAGGTTTTAATTATATACGTCGTAGCGGTTATTTGATTCCACAGGCAGAAACCCAAGTATTGCTCGGTGATAGTATGGGAGAGCTGATGTTGCTATATGGCCTAGCAAATGTCGCCTTGGTAGGCGGTAGTTTGGTGGCTCATGGTGGACATAATCCGTTGGAGCCGTTAGCGTTTAAATTGCCAGTAATTAGTGGTAAACATACCTTTAATTTTCCTGAAATCTTTACTAAGTTGGAACAACGTCAAGGCGTGTTAATGACAGAAGAAAATCCTCAAGCCGTGGCAGAAGCTGTCGCACAGTTTTTAGAATCACCGACGCTTAGCCAACGTTATGGTAATGCGGGTTATGCAGTATTAAATGAAAATCGCGGTGCGTTGCAACGAGTGATGGATTTGTTAAAACCTTATTTGAATGAGGCAAACTAAATGACAACGGTAATTTATCCCGGTACTTTTGACCCCTTAACCAATGGGCATTTAAATATTATTGAGCGAAGTGCGGTGCTTTTTTCTCACGTTTTGGTGGCCGTAGCCGAAAGCCCAAGTAAGAAACCGTTATTCAATTTGGCGGAGCGGGTAGAGTTGGTACGTCAATCAACAGCGCATTTGCCAAATGTGGAAGTGATTGGGTTTAATAATTTATTGGCGGACACCATTGCTGAATATCATGTCAAAGCGATTATTCGCGGTGTGCGCAGTACGACAGATTTTGAATATGAAGTTCAGTTAGCCCATCTTAACCGTTTGTTGACGCATGGTGTTGAGAGCCTATTTTTCCCACCGGTCGAGCAATGGTCTTATGTGTCTTCTACGATGATTCGTGAGATTTATCTTCATAACGGCGACATGAGCCAACTTGTTCCGCCGGCCGTGTTAAAGGCGTTGCAGCATAAACGAGAGTTAGGTGCATAGGCATCTGTAACTTACTATGTCACTAGTGCATGCGTTTTGCCGGCACTAGCCTTTTCTCCTTAGCTTGAATATCCCTCGAGTAAATCCCGCCAATTCTGCTCATTAAACTGAATATGCATTCGTTCCACTTCTTTAGTAAAAGAACGATGTAATCGTTGTAAGTTTGCGTCTTTCCAAAAACTTCCGGATTTTTCACCGCACTTATCGAAGTCGATGAGCCAGAATTGGTTGTCGCTTTCGTTTTGTTGAAACAGAATATTGTGGGCGTTCAGGTCCGTGTGGCAGATTTGCAAATCGTGTAAGCGGCGAATAAGTCCGCCGATTTGTTGCCATTGTTTTGGTTCAAGGGCGTGATGTTGTAAAAGTGCGGTCAGATCTTGGGCGTTTTCTACTTTTTCACTTAATAAATCGGCTTGATAACAAATGCCTAAATTCCCCTTATGCACCCGAGCCCCAATCGGTTTCGGCACCGGTAAACCAGCTTGATGTAATTGATTGAGTAGGTTGAATTCCGCCATGCCGCGAGTATGGTTCAAATCGTTGAAGCGATAACGATCTTTGTTGATTTTTCCCCACAAGCCACCACGATAATAATGTCGTAATGCCGTATTTACGCCAAATAAATCTGCAGTTTCGAGAAACCACGTAGTACCACGCCCTTTGGCGGAGCCGATAATGCGATTGTGTTGTTGCCAAAATGTTGGATTAAAAAACAGATCTTGGTTTGCTAGCGGTTGATCAAAATTAAAGAGAAAAAAGTCGTTTTTGAGTTGAAATTCAAGCATTTTAAGTGATGAAAATGAGATAGCGGATAGGCGCATTCTACTTTAAAATAAGCCGATTCCCAAGTTTAACTGAGATAACAAATCCCCATGGCACTTTTCTCCCAAGCACCTCAATCTCTCTGCATTCTACGTTTATCCGCTATCGGTGACGTTTGTCATGCGTTAGCGGCAGTACAACATATTCAACGTCATTGGCCGAACACCCAAATTACGTGGATTATTGGTAAAACTGAAGCTCAGTTATTTCGTCATGTATCGGGCATTGAATTTATTGTGTACGATAAAAAGAGCGGTTGGCGTGGCGTGTGGGATTTATGGCGGCAATTGAAACATCGTCGATTTGATGCACTTTTGAATATGCAAACAGCCTTTCGAGCCTCCATTTTATCTCTCGGAATCCATGCGAAATACCGTATTGGTTTCGGTAAGCAACGGGCACGAGAAGGGCAGTGGTTGTTTACGCATCAACGAATTTATGATCCTGCTAAGCCGCATGTATTAGACGGATTTATGGCATTTGCCGACTATCTTGGTGTCCCCTCGTCTCAACCTCAGTGGGATTTACCGGTGACGGAGGCGGATTTAACAGCCGTGCGAGAATATCTTGATCCACATCGCAAAAATCTGCTGATTTCACCTTGTTCCAGCAAAAAAGAAAAAGACTGGCTGGTGGAACGTTATGCTGCAGTGGCAAATTGGGCACATCAACATGATATCAATGTGATTTTATGCAGCTCACCCGCGCCACGTGAATTGGCGATGATTGAGGAAATAAAAAACGTATGCAATTTTGAGTCTGTAGATGTAGCTGGTAAGTTGTCTTTAACTCAACTTACCGCATTAATTCGTGAAGTAGATTTAGTGATTTCACCGGATTCCGGTCCGGCGCATATTGCTACAACACAAGGGACGCCCGTTATCGGACTGTATGCCTACCATAATCCGCTCCGCACCGGACCTTACAACAATTTAGATAATGTGGTTTCCGTGTATGAACAAAATGCACAAAAAGAATACGGCAAACCTTCAGCGCAATTACCCTGGGCAACCAAGTTAAAAGGGCAAAATTTAATGGCGGAAATTGAAGTGGAAGAGGTGGTTAAACAAATGGAAGTCCTTCTCTTGCCGTAAAAGTGCGGTGGTTTTTCATCCTGTTTTTTATAAAAAAATCGGCACCTATAAAAGGTGCCGATGATATAAAGTTCCTAATAAATGAAGTTAGTCTTTCTGCGTATTATAGGCTTCTAATGCACGCAAAGAATAGGTGTAAGCTGCGCCGGCATTGAGCGCGATTGACATCGCTAAGGCTGCTGCCACTTCTTCTTCCGTTGCGCCGGCTTTTACCGCTTCGGCTGCGTGTACGCCGATACAGCTTTCACAACGGGTGGTGACCGCAACCGCAAGCGCAATTAATTCACGGGTTTTGGCATCTAATACGTCGCCTTCTGCCGCCGCTGCGCTTAGTGCGCCGTAGGCTTGTAACATTTTCGGGTGTTTTTTACCTAATTCGCCGAATGATTTTTTTACATGGGCAACATCATTTTTCCAATCTGCAAACATCTTGTTCTCCTTAAATATGTTTAAAATGTGTTCTTAATTTCGGAACAAATTATAGGCAAATTCTTGTATCATACTTGCCAATTCGTCTTAACTTTTATACTTAAAATCTCATTATGGATTGTTTAGATAAACTTATTCAGTTAGCACAGGTCAGCGGAGAAGTGAACGTCCGTTGTTTATTTCAGGGTGATTGGCAGGTGCAGCAGGACGTTGCTGAAAATCAATATGTCGGCATTTTTCATTTGATTGAGCAAGGAAGTTGCTGGTTGAGTTTGGAAAATCAACAGATTCACTTACAAGCGGGCGATGTCTTTTTTCTTCCGCAAAATCGACCGCACTTGATCGCCAGTCAAACGCAACAGGCGGCAATGAAAACAGCGCCAATGCTGGCAACACCACAAGAAAACCAGACGGATTTATTTAAGGTTTATCATATTGGGCGGAATTCCCCGAATTTGAAAATGTTTTGCGGCATGTTGTATTACAGTCGCCCGTCGTTGTTAATAGAGGCGTTGCCTACATATTTGCATTTGTCTTTGCATGATACGCCGTTGTTGGCACTGATTCAGGTGCTACAACAGGAGGCGGACAAAACGCAAAGTGGGGCGAAATCGTTGATTGATTCACTGGTCACGGTGCTGTTTATTTATATTTTGCGCCACGGATTGCAATCAACTCAGTTAAATCAAGGGGTGTTGGCGGGGTTGCAAGATAAACGCTTGAGTCATGTGCTGACACAGTTATTAAGTGCACCGCAACAAGCATGGAATATGGATTCTTTGGCAGAGCTGGCGGCAATGTCGCGGGCGAATTTTATGCGGGTGTTTCAGCAAAAAATCGGCATGACACCGGGTAAATTTTTAACTCAGCTTCGTCTTCAACAAGCCGCGTTATTATTAAACCAAAGCCAGAAAAGTGTATTGGCGGTGGCGTTGGACGTGGGCTATCAATCGGAAGCGCATTTTAGTAAAGCTTTTAAAAGTGCTTACGGTATGAGTCCAAGCCAATACCGTAAACGTGTCTCACTTTAGTATGGGTTGAAGACAATTTAGGCTATAATATGCCGCAATTTGTGGGCAACCTCGAATAAGGTTGCCCTTTGTTTTTAAGGAAAGAAGATATGTTAAATAAAATTTTTAGTTGGTTTGAGAATCGCTTGAACCCCTATCCCGACCAATCGCCGAAAACACCGGATAAAGGATTATTCCGCTTTATTTGGTCAAGTATCGACGGTATGAAAGGCTGGATTTTACTGTTAGCGGTACTGACGATTGGCAACGGCGTGATGGAGGCCATGTTGTTCCAATTTATGGGCTTGTTGGTGGATTGGTTGGGAGCTTATACACCGACAACCTTATGGCAGGAAAAAGGTCATTTACTCATGGGAATGGGCGGCTTGTTAGTCTTCAGCATCGTTTGGTTGTTTTTAGCTTCCTCCGTGCGTCTGCAAACCTTACAAGGCGTGTTTCCGATGCGCCTGCGTTGGAATTTCCATCGTCTGATGTTGGGGCAAAGTTTAAGTTTTTACCAAGACGAATTTGCCGGCAGGGTGTCTGCCAAAGTCATGCAGACGGCTTTAGCGGTGCGTGATACGGTGCTGACGATCGCTGATATGTTGGTTTATGTGGTGGTGTATTTTGTAACCTCAGGCTTAGTATTGGCATCATTAGATAGTTGGTTCCTCGTGCCTTTCTTTGTTTGGATTGTGCTGTTTATCACCATTTTGCGTTTGTTAATTCCCCGTCTTTCCAAAACGGCGCAACGTCAGGCTGATGCCCGTTCATTAATGACGGGGCGAATCACCGATGCCTATTCCAATATTGCCACCGTAAAATTGTTTTCTCATGGTGCTCGTGAAGCAGGTTACGCCAAACGCTCCATGGAAGAATTTATGGTGACGGTGCACGCCCAAATGCGTTTAGCGACATCGTTGGACAGCTTAACCTACATCAATAATATCGTGCTGATTTTAAGTACGGCAATCATTGGTGTTCTGCTATGGCAACAAGGGCTGGTCGGTGTCGGTGCTATTGCCACGTCCACCGCAATGGCGTTGCGTGTTCACGGCTTGTCCCGTTGGATTATGTGGGAATCGGCACGTTTGTTTGAAAATATCGGCACGGTAAATGACGGCATGAATACGCTGACTAAACCGCAAACCATTTTGGATAAACCAAATTGCCCACCGTTAAATGTCACGCGCGGCGAGATTAAATTTAACGACCTAAGTTTTGCCTATGATCCGGCAAAACCTTTGTTGAGCCATTTTAATTTAACCATTAAACCGGGTGAAAAAGTGGGGTTGATTGGGCGCTCCGGCGCGGGCAAATCCACGATTGTGAATTTGCTGTTACGCTTTTATGAAGCGCAGCAAGGCACTATCACCATTGACGGGCAAAATATCATGGACGTGCAACAGGAAAGCCTGCGCAGTCAAATCGGATTGGTGACGCAAGATACGTCGTTATTGCACCGTTCCGTGCGTGATAACATCGTGTACGGCAGACCGAGTGCCACCGAGCAGGAAATGTTTGATGCGGCTGAACGTGCCGAAGCGGCGGATTTTATTCCATTTTTAAGCGATGCGCAGGGACGCAAAGGGTATGATGCCCATGTTGGCGAACGTGGTGTGAAACTCTCCGGCGGACAACGCCAGCGTATCGCCATCGCCCGCGTGATGTTAAAAGATGCGCCGATTTTGTTATTGGACGAAGCCACCAGTGCGCTGGATTCCGAAGTGGAAGCGGCGATCCAAGAAAGTTTGGATAAAATGATGGAAAATAAAACGGTTATCGCCATCGCGCACCGTTTATCCACGATTGCCGCGATGGATCGTCTGATTGTGTTGGATCACGGACAAATCGTGGAACAAGGTACCCATGTCGAATTGCTCGCACAAAACGGTCTCTACGCCAAATTATGGCAGCACCAAAGCGGTGGCTTCTTGAGTGGGCACACAGATTAAAAACACCTTCTAAAACGACCGCACTTTTGCTTGGCAAAGTGCGGTTTCTTTTTACGGCGTTTTTTAGCCTTGTGTTCCTCGCATTTTTTTAGCGTAGAAGCAATAGATTTACTCAAAGGATAGGGCTGATTATAATGCTTGGCATGATTTAAACGATTTTAAGGATACACATGCAATTTTCTAAAATGCACGGGCTCGGCAATGATTTTATGGTGGTGGATGCGGTTACGCAGAACGTTTATTTTCCCGCCGACACCATTAAACGTTTAGCCGATCGTCATCGTGGCATTGGTTTTGATCAGCTGTTGGTGGTGGAACCGCCTTATGATCCTGAATTGGATTTTCATTATCGTATTTTTAATGCGGACGGCAGTGAAGTGGCGCAATGTGGTAATGGTGCCCGTTGCTTTGCCCGTTTTGTCACGCTTAAAGGTTTAACCAACAAAAAAGATATCGCCGTCAGTACACAAAACGGCAAAATGGTGTTAACCGTCAAAGAAGACGACAATGTGCGTGTGAACATGGGCGAACCCATTTGGGAGCCGAATAAAATTCCGTTTACCGCCAATAAATTCGAGAAAAATTATATTTTGCGCACGGAAATTCAAACGGTACTCTGTGGCGCAGTATCCATGGGTAATCCCCATTGTGTGGTACAGGTGGACGATATTCACACCGCCAACGTGGCGCAGCTCGGACCATTACTTGAAAACCATGAGCGTTTTCCGGAACGGGTGAATGCCGGTTTTATGCAAGTGGTGAACCGCAAACATATTAAATTACGCGTACATGAGCGAGGCGCGGGCGAAACCCAAGCCTGTGGCAGCGGTGCTTGTGCGGCGGTTGCTGTGGGCATTATGCAAGGCGTATTGGACAATGAAGTGCAGGTGGATTTGCCCGGCGGCAGTTTGCTGATTGAATGGCAAGGCGAAGGGCATCCGCTGTATATGACCGGTAGCGCCACCCACGTCTATGACGGCGTGATTTATCTCTAATTTTCGATCATCTGCAATGCAAAACGAACTGCAAAAATACCTGACTTACTTGTGCATTGAACGTCAAGTGAGCCCTCATACGCTGACCAACTATCAACATCAGTTGGTGCGTGTTATCGCCATTTTGCAGGACGCCGGAATTCAACAATGGCAACAAGTCACGCCAAGTATCGTGCGCTATGTGTTGGCACAAAGCAGTAAACAAGATGGCTTAAAAGAAAAAAGCTTGGCGTTACGCCTTTCTGCGTTGCGCCGCTTTTTGAGTTATTTGGTGTATCAAGGGCAGCTCAAGGTGAATCCGGCCGTGGGCGTTTCCGCGCCTAAGCAACCCAAACATTTACCCAAAAACATCGATAGGGATCAAATTCAGCTATTACTTGCCAACGACAGCAAAGAGCCCATTGATATCCGCGATCGCGCCATGATTGAATTGTTTTACAGCTCCGGTTTGCGTTTGTCGGAATTGCAAGGATTGAACTTAAACAGCATTAATCTTCGCGTGCGTGAAGTAAGGGTGATTGGTAAAGGGAACAAAGAGCGCATTGTGCCACTGGGACGTTATGCTTCCCACGCCATTCAACAATGGCTCAAAGTGCGGTTGTTATTTAACCCAAAAGACGATGCGTTATTTGTCAGTCAGTTGGGGAATCGCATGTCCACGCGCACGATTCAAATGCGCTTGGAACGCTGGGGAATTCGACAAGGGTTGAATAGCCATTTGAATCCGCACAAACTTCGCCACTCTTTTGCTACTCATATGTTGGAAGCCAGTTCGGATTTACGTGCGGTGCAAGAATTGCTCGGACATAGTCATTTATCAACAACGCAAATTTATACACACTTAAATTTTCAACATTTAGCAGACGTGTATGATGCGGCGCATCCGCGAGCCAAACGGAAAAAATAAGAGAAACGTCATGAAATTTTACCGCACTTTACAGCCTTTTCAGGTGATCAGTTTTGATTTGGATGACACCTTATACGATAACTCACAGGTGATGATTAAAGCGGAAAGTGAATTTTTGGCATTTTTACGCCAATATGACGGTGTTCAAGACGTGACGCAGGCGGAATGGGTGTTTTGGAAAGAAACGATTGGGCGTGAAAATCCTCTCCTACAAGAAAATGTTACCGCATGGCGAACGCAAAGTTTACAGGTGCTATTAGCAAAACGACAAAAAAGTGCGGTGGACATTTCCGCTATTTCTGAAAAAGCCATGTCGTATTTTTTACACTGGCGCCATCAAATCGACGTGCCGCCACAAAGTTTCGAGATTCTAAAACAACTCAAGCAACACTATAAACTTGTGGCGATAACTAACGGCAATGTAGAACCAGCACGTATTGGCTTTCACCACTTTGATTTAACATTACGCGGCGGTGAGCATGGCAGAGCTAAACCTCATGAGGATTTATTTCGGCAGACCACGCGTCATTTCAATATTTTGCCACACCAACTGTTGCATGTGGGCGACAATTTACAAACAGACGTGCAAGGTGCCATCCAAGCCGGCTGCCAAGCAGTTTGGTTAAACTTAACCCAAAAGCATATTCACCAATTCAGCGATGCTCGTCTGTTACCAACGGTAGAAATGTCGGATTTATCGGCATTGTTGTCGTTGCATTGTTAAAAGTGCGGTCATTTTTTACCGTGTTTTATAAAGACAAAGGCATAGTCAAACTATGCCTTTTTTATTTTATGAATGAATATTCTCGATTATTTGACGATATCGCCTTTCTTATTGTCTTGCGATTGCTTTAGTTAGGGAGGGTAGGTAGAATTGGTAGAATTTTAATTTTGATATTTTAAATTTTATTAAGTGGGTTATTTTATGAAAAAATTCTTGTTATGTGTCGGTTTTGCTGTTTTTTCTTTGACAGCTTGTTCCTCTGGTGTTACTGATTTGAAACCTGTTAGCGCAGGTCAGAATATTAAACATGTTTGCTTAAAAGGGAGCGTTAAAGCCGCACCGGATCATTTTATTGATGCGTTAACTCGTAGCTTAAAAAATAAAAATATTTCTGCGGAGTTAGTGAAAAATAAATCAACCTGTGCTCATATCTTATTTTTCAACGTGCGAGGCAACAGTAATATTATTGCCCGCGCAAAATTTGAATTAAAAACGATGGGAACAAAACAATCTTTGGGATCATTATCGTATAAACGTCGCGGTGATGAGAAAGAACGTGTTGATCAGGTTGGTTTACAAGGTCAAACGGATTTAATGATTAACCAACTCTTTCAATAAGCCATAATGACTAAGACCATTTGTCAGTTTTCTTGCAATATTTCAGCGTGGAACATTGTTTGTAATAAGACATTATCCGACCATGATTGGGCGCTAGGATATGCGCATTGGCAACAAAATAATGAAAGTTTTCCTGATTTTGTTCCTAAACTTGAGTTTTTAGCGCCATTAAAACGTCGCCGTTTAAGCGATTCCGCCCGTTTAATTTTTGAGGCAGCTTGGAATCTGGTTGAGGAGAAAACCAATTTACCGGTGGTTTATGCGTCAGCAAATAGTGAAATTAATCGCAATTTTAGTTTATGGCATGCCTTATTAACGGAAGGAGATGTTTCCCCAACCTCTTTCAGTTTGTCAGTACACAATGCATTAATCGGACAATGGTCTGAATTGCGTCAAGTGAAAGCCGAAACCACAGCGCTGGTTGCTAACAAAGACAATTTAGAAATTGCATTATTGGAAGCCTATCTCCTGTTACGGGAAGGTGAAAAGCAGGTTCTTGTGGTTGTCGCAGAATCACCTCTTGCCCTGGAATACAACGCTCATCCGGTTATGCGTCAGCCTTTTAGCTATGCGTTGGCATTGGTGGTGGAAGCCGGGGAACAATACCAATTAAGTCTTTCTAATAGCGCTTTTGAAATGGAACCTGTTTTGGATTCGGCCTTAGAATGGGTTAAAAATCAGCATTTAAACTGCACACAATGGCAAACGCCAAATAGTACGGGAGGCGTTTGGACATGGCAGAAAAACTAGACTGGTTTCGGCGATTTGTTGGGACGGCAATGGGTTTTTTCTTTTGGGGGATCGCAGGGGGCATGCTTCAATTAGTTTTATACCCTTATATGCTTACTAGTAAAAGCCATGCACTACAAAGCCAGCTAAAAACACGCCGTTTTGTTGGTCGGATTTGGAATTACTTTATTCGCTATTTATCTTTTGCTGGTTTGTTGCAAGTTAGTTATAAGGGGTTTGAAAAGCTTGGTCGTCCTGGACAATTAATACTGCCTAATCATCCTTCTTTACTGGATGTGGTATTAATTTTAAGTAAAGTGCCTACGCTCAACTGTATTGTTAAAAAAGATTTATTAAATAACCCTACCATGCGAAATCAGATATTAGCCTGTGGTTTTTTACCTAATACGGAGTCTGTCGAATTACTTGAACAAAGCGATGAGGTACTCAAAGAACAAGCCTTATTGCTTTTTGCAGAAGGAACGCGAACCGGTTGGGATGGGGTGGTTAACCTTAACCGAGGTGCGGTATCTATCGGTTTACGTAGTGCTAAAGTGATTACACCAGTCGTGATTCGAATGCTTCCATTAAATTTGAAAAAAGGTCAACCGTGGTATCAAATTCCGAAAACACGCATTCAATATGAGCTTATTGTTGGGGAGGATATCGACCCTCAAGACTGGCTACAAACCCAATCTTTACCAATGGCTTCTCGTCGATTGACTAAATATTTAGAAGATTATTTTAATTTACACACAAAGGACAACAAAAATGGAACTGGAACAGCAAATTAAACAATTAATTATTGATAGTTTGGCATTAGAAGATATTAGTGTTGAAGATATTGAAAATGACACCGCACTTTTTGGTGATGATGGTTTAGGGTTGGACTCTGTTGATGCGCTTGAACTGGGCTTGGCAGTGCAAAAAACATTTCATTTGCAACTGGATAGTGAACAAACCCAAGTACGTAATCACTTTGAAAGTGTAGCGACCTTGGCAAGTTTTATTCGTAGTCAAAAAGGTGAGGCGTAATATGACCGAACAAGAAATTCGAGATTTATTGACTGAGGCGCTTGAGTCTTTATTTGAAATCGAACCGGAAAGAATTAAGCCGGAAACCAATCTGTATGAAGATTTAGAAATTGATAGCATTGATGCGATTGATTTGATCGATCACATTAAACGTAAAACAGGCCACAAATTGCAAGCGGAAGATTTTCGTAATGTCCGTACCGTAGATGATGTGGTCAAAGCCGTACTAAAAATTAGTCAGAGCGTTCAATAATGCGTAAATATGCCCCAACTGATCTCATTGCACTCGACCCTGTATGGTGCTATTCAGATTTCGAACAAAAAGCGTATCAAATGTCCGCAGAATTTCAACGCCGTCAGATTCAAGCTGTTGCAGTGTGGTTGGAAGACGGTGCCAAATTGGCGTGTACACTTTTAGCCGCTTGGCATGCCAAAGTGCGGGTGCTTTTCCCGCCGAATGTTACGCAGGAAAGTGTAGCGTGGGTCAGTGCCCATGCAGATTTGTGGCTAACCGATGTGGAGATTCACTCTTCCTTGGCGGTGTGTTTTGATGATTTTGGTGCACAACAGTCTTGTCAAAAACACGCTGAAAATCGACCGCTCTTTGATTATGACAACCAAACGGAAATCTGGCTGAAAACCTCCGGCAGTACCGGTGAGGCAAAAACAATCATTAAAACCGCAGAGCAAATGTGGCTTGGTGCGGAAGTCTTGGCGGAAGCCTTGCCGTTTAAAGCAGAGAATAATGTGACGGCTATTAGTACGGTCAGTATTCAACATATTTATGGTTTAACCGTACACATCATGATGTCCTTGGTCAATGGCTGGCAAATTGGGCGTAAGCAACAATTTTATCCGGAATGTATGCTTGCTGAAGCACGGAATACCGAACAGACAGTGATCGTCAGTAGTCCTGCCATGCTAACCCGTATTGACTGGTTTAATACGACAATGCCGAAAAATATCGTTGGTGTGATTTCTTCCGGTGGTGCATTACCGGAAGAAACTTCAGAACAAATGCGCCATTTATTGCAGCAGCCTGTCATTGAAATTTATGGTAGCACGGAAACCGGCCCGATTGCGATTCGTGATGACATTTATTTGTGGCAAACCTTGCCGAATAGTCGTTTAGGCTGTAATGAAAATGGTGTGCTATGGATCGAGGGATGTTGGCTTTCGACACGTGAGCAAACGGCAGATGTGGTGGAGTTTCTTGATGGTGGATTCCGTTTATTAGGGCGCAGTGATCGTATCGTGAAAATCGGTGATAAACGTACTTCATTAGCCGGTATTGAAGCCAAGTTAAACCAACATGCTTGGGTTGAGGATTGCTATATTGCACAACATCCTGAACAACCTCGATTGGCTGCTTGGGTCGGCTTAAATGCACAAGGAATTGAAATTTTAAGAGAGAATGGTCGACGTCATTTGATTGACCAGCTTAAAGCCTATTTGGCTGAAACACAGGATAAGACGGCTATTCCGCGTTTTTGGCGTTTTACGGATAAATTGCCGCGCAATAGCCAATCTAAAATAAACAAACTGGAATTTAACCGCACTTGTATTGAGCCGCAGCGTGAACCGATTTGGTTAACCGAACAGCAAACTGAGCGTCATTACCAGGCAACCGGCAAAGTGCCATTGGATTTATTGTATCTTAAAGATCATTTTGCAAATTTCCCTTTAGTGCCGGGCGCAATTGAATTGCAATGGATTAGCGACAAGATTAAAGCGTTGGTGGCGCAGGATGTTGAATTTAGCCGTTTGGATAAATTGAAATTCCAAAAATTCTTACGTCCGAATGACCGTTTTTCTCTTGAATTAAACGTCGCCGAGAAACGGGATAAAGTCACTTTCCAACTGAAAGTAGAAAATGATATGTGCTGTAGCGGCGTCGCAGTGTTATCGTATCGTTAACCATGTTATCACTTGTTTGCCTCATAAATTGTGTTGCCTCTTGTGAATATGATTAAGATTATTATCAACCTTTTACTGACGTTAACCGGTATCGCTTATCCGATACTCTGGTTATTCGCCGATAATCAGCAAATGCTGTTTCATTTACCTTGGATTATGGCGTTGCTTTGGGCGTGTAAAGGGGCTGTTCAACAGCAGGGACAACGTTATTTTGCCTGGTGTATGGCGTTTATTTTAGCCGTGGTGGCGCTGACCCGCTCCATTGACACCATGTTTTGGTACCCTATCGTTATTAACGTGTTAATGCTTTCGTTATTTGGTGGGAGCCTATTGCGTGGGCAAACTGTCGTGGAGCGTTTAGCGCGTCTTCAAACACCGGATTTAAATGAGCATGGTGTTCGTTATACCCGAAAAGTCACCCAACTATGGTGCGGGGTTTTTATTGTAAATATCTTGATTACTGCGACAGCCATTGGATTGGAATATTATGATTTTTGGGCACTCTACACCGGTGTGATTTCCTATTGCATTATGGCGATTGTGATGGCCGGTGAATGGTTGGTCAGACAAAAAGTAAAAAAACATTATGAATAATCTACGGGATCCTGTGGCATTAATTGCCTGCCATCCTGACTGGCAATGGCAAGATTTTTTGACAAGAGCATGGCAAATTTCAGCACAATTAAAGCAAGAACAAATTAAATCAGTGGCTTTTTGGTTTGATGATGCGGCATTGTTCGCATGCGCTATGCTAGCGTGTTTCCATTCGGGGACGCGTATTTTACTTCCTCCGAATTTACTTTCAGAAAATCAACAATGGATTAAAGAAAATGCAGATTTTCTGTTTGATGACGCTATTTTTCATTATTATGGTATTGCACAAAAACACCCTGAAAACCCACCGCACTTTGATTGTAATGATTCGACAGAGATTTGGTTAAAAACCTCAGGCAGTAGCGGGCAGGCGAAAATATTAGTTAAAACAGCCCGGCAAATGTGGTTAGAGGCGGAAGCCATCCATCAATCCCTTCCTTTCCCACAGGGGAATCATATTCATTTAGCCTCCAGCGTTTCTGTGCAACATCATTATGGCCTTTCATACCGTATTATGTTGCCGCTTATTATGGGGTGGACGATTGCACGTCAACAACAGCCTTATCCTGAAGGTTTGATTGAAGAAAGTTTTGCTGCACCGGCAAGTATTTGGATTAGCAGCCCAATGCTGTTAACCCGCTTAAACCTAGAGGATGCGAAGTTACACCAATGTCCTTTGCTAGGAATGATTTCTTCCGGCGGTGTGTTACCGGCAGATACCGGCCATGCTATTCGGCAACAATTGAAGGTTGATGTGATTGAGTGCTACGGAAGCACGGAAACCGGCGCAATTGCTTTTCGTGCTGATGACGGTTTGTGGCAGCCGACCGCAATGACTAAGGTCGGACTGAATAGCGAAGGTGCCTTATGGGTTGATTCTGCTTGGCTAAATCAACGGGAGCAAACGGCAGATGGTGCGGAATTATTTGAGGATAAATTTCATTTATTAGGGCGTATCGATCGCATTGTGAAGTTTGGTGACAAGCGTATTTCATTGGTAAACATCGAGCAGGATTTATTGCATCACCCTTGGGTGGCGGATTGTTATGTTGCGCAACATCCAATGCATTTTCGACCGGCGGCTTGGGTTGCGTTAAACCCCGATGGTATGCAAGCCTATCGGCAACTTGGACGACGTGCCTTGGTAAGTCAGCTACGTCACTTTCTAATGAAAACTCAAGAACATGCAGAGTTGCCTCGTTTTTGGCGCTTTGTGGAAACACTGCCTCGTAATAGCCAATCTAAAATTAGTAAGCCTGACTTTGAACAAGCCTTTTTAGCAGAAAAAGAGGATGGTCTATGAACAAGGTCATTGTCATTATTCCTCACTATAATCATTCCAACACGATAGAACATGTTGTTCAGCAGGTGCTGAAACAACATCTTCCGGTGTTAATTGTCGATGATGGATCTGCTGAGACTCACGTGGCCGTCTTAAAAACATTGCAACATACACCTAACGTCTTTGTTCATTACTGCCCGACTAACGGAGGCAAAGGTGCAGCAATGAAAATCGGCTTCATAAAAGCGGCTGAAATGGGGTTTACGCATGGCATTCAAGTGGATGCCGATGGGCAGCACCATCTTCCAGATATGGCAAAAATGTTGCTCGAAATGCAAAAAAATCCGACCGCACTTATTTGCGGTAAACCGATTTATGGCGAGGATGCACCGAAAGCGCGTTTATACGGACGTAAAATTACGGATTTTTGGAATGCTATTCATACGCTTTCTTTTGATATTAAAGATGGTATGTGTGGTTTTCGTCTTTATCCTTTAGCGCCGATTTCGGATTTAATGCAAGCGGAGTCGTTAGGAAATCGTATGGATTTCGATATCGATATTATGGTGAAAGCCCATTGGCATCAAATCCCCTTAATTTGGGTCGATACGCCGGTACGTTATCAACAGGACGGCATATCTCATTTCCGTGGCTTTGCAGATAACTGGGGCATCAGTAAAATGCACAGCCGTTTATTTTTCGGTATGTTGGCACGAGTATTGACGGGGCGTAAAGTATGAGCTCTCAACATTGGGCAGCGCAAAATGAGCGCGGGAGTAAGCTCTCCTTAAATTTAACTCGTCTTATTGTGCAATACTGCCCGTTGTGGGTGATTAAACTGGTCACTTTTTTTGTAGTGAGCTATTTTTTCCTGACGTCTCAAAAGGCTCGACGTAATATTCGTCGCTATCAACAACGACTACAACAAACCTTCCCGCAGGTTAATTTGCCCCGTTATCCCGTGTTTTGTCATTTTTTAGCCTTTGGTGAGGCGATCACCGATCGTTTTGCCGTCTGGCAGAAAAAAATTCGTTATGCCGATTTAATTGACGATGACACGGATAACGTCTATCAAGCGATTCGTTCAGAAGGTCGTGGACAAATTCTGGTTTGTTCCCATTTTGGCAATATCGAGATTTGTCGTGCGTTGGTCGATAACAAAAATCATAGCAATTTTAAGCTAAACATTTTGGTACATAACCGTCATGCTCAAGCCTTTAATGAATCTCTCGAAAAGGCGGGAGCCACCTCCTTACCATTAATTCAAGTAGAAGATTTGGATGCGGCAAAAATGTTGGAGCTACATGAACGGCTTGAACGTGGCGAGTGGATTGCGATTGCAGCCGATCGCGTGCCGGTACGTGGCGATAAAACGCAAAAAGTGGATTTCTTAGGTGCTCAAGCCTCCTTTCCACAAGGTGTATGGCTGATGGCAAGTTTACTGAAAGCCCCCATTAATACGGTCTTTTGCTTAAAAAAATGGGGCGACTATCATTTAAAATTGCGTCATTTTTCCGGCCCTATCGAGGGGCACGGAAAGCAACGAGCTGAAAATATTGAACAGGCAATGCAACGCTATGCGGATTTATTAGCGAAAGAATGTGCCGAAAACCCCTTGTATTGGTTCAATTTTTACGATTTTTGGGAAGATGATTAAAATGTTAAGAAAGAAAAAACATGTTTATTGTCACCATGCCTCTGAATATGAAATCCAGTTTTTTGATGTGGATTCCATGAATATTATGTGGCATGGACATTATGTGAAATATTTGGAAATGGCGCGTTGTGCCTTTTTAGACGAAATTCATTACACCTACGATGTGATGAAAGAAAAAGGCTACGGTTGGCCTATCGTCCAGTTGAATTTGAAATATGTGAAACCGGCGTTGTTTCGCCAAAAAATTCGTGTGGAGCTTTCGTTGGTGGAATATGAAACCTGCATTCGCATTGATTATATTATTCGTGATATTGCAACGAACGAGAAACTCACTGCGGGTAGCACAACGCAAGTGGCCGTAGAAATTAAAAGCGGAGAGATGCAATTGCAGACACCGCCTTGTTGGCGAAGTGCGGTGGAAAATCATCCGACTTTCCAACGGGAGACGGCATAATGCGTATTTTATTGGCTATTTGTTTATTGTGGTTGAGTCCGTTGAGCTGGGCGTTTTCTGAAAATGAACTCATTACTTTGTTGCAAACCCCGCAAAACGTGCAAGGTGATTTTACTCAACAGCGTTTTCTGAAATCTTTAAATAAGCCGATTACTACACAAGGTAAATTCATCTTATTGGCGCGGAAAGGGCTTTTATGGCAAATGGAAAAACCCTTTACTAATCAGCTTCGGGTAAAAAAAGACGGCATTATGCAATGGGATAGAAAGCAATGGGTGGCAAATGGAAAAATGGGACAAGCGGAACAAATCAGTTTGTTCCTCGGTTTGTTATCGGGAGATATTTCCGGGTTAAAAACACAATTTGATGCAACACTGGTTGGTGAAGCGAAAAATTGGTCTTTAACGTTAACGCCAAGTTCGTTGCTGATGAAACAGATTTTTAATCACATTGAAATTCAAGGTGATAGCGTGGTGAAAACCATTGTGTTAGATGAAAAACAAGGGGATAAAATCCAAATTCATTTTGATAATGTCCAACAAAACCAACCGTTAACGGCGTTCGCTCAGGCGGCATTGGAATAAAAAAACGATGAAAAAATCCACCGCACTTGCCTTCCTTTATGCTTCATTTTTACTGATCACCTTGTTGCTGTTTGGCTATGCTGTGAAGCAAGGTCATTGGTTACAAACAGATTTACGCGCTTTATTGCCGCAAGAACAAGGCTGGTCGTCTTGGCAGGTGAAGGTGGATCAACATCAAGAAGAACAACTCAATCAACAAGTGATTTTGCTGGTCGGCCATTCGGATGCGCAAACCGCTTTTACATTAAATGCGTCTGTAGCACAACAATGGCGGGAAAGTGGTTTGTTTGCTCAGGTGAATGAGAGAATGCAAGCGGATATTGATGTGTTACGCAATGAAATCAAACACCTACGTTTAGCCACCTTACCGAAAGAAATTCGTCAGCAGTTATTAACGGAGCCTCAAGTATATTTCCAACAATATGCCGAACAATTGATCAACCCTTTTACGCAAAGCAATTTATTGTCTTTAGAGCAAGATTGGCTAGGGTTGGGGCGTTTTGTTTTGCCACAGGCGCAAACACAAAGTCGTATTCAATGGAATGCGGCAAATGGCATGCTTTATGTGACGGAAAACGATCAAACATGGGTGTTGTTACGAGGCGTATTGCGACAGAGTAGTTTGATTAATCCATCTGTTAATTTGGCCGCACTTTTGGCGCAAAATCGTCTTCACATTGAAGAAAATAAAGGACAAATGCGTGCTGCCGGTGCGGCGTTATTTGCAGCGCATGCCAAAGTGAAAGCAGAACAAGAAAGCACTTTCATGAGTATCTTGGGCATTAGCCTGACCTTATTGTTGTTGCTATTTACGTTTCGAACCTTTCGTGTGCTTTGGTTGTTTTTGCCGATCTTAGCCGGTATGTTAAGTGGCGTGACGGCAACGGTGTACGCATTTGGACAAATTCACATTTTAACCCTTGTTATCGGTACCAGCTTAATTGGTGTGCTCATTGATTTCCCGCTTCATTGGCTTTCATCTTCACTTTCTCATATTACTTGGAACGCCGCGCAGACCATGCGGAAATTGCGTTTTACCTTTTTGATTAGCCTATTGGTGACTTTGCTCGGGTATGGCTTGTTAGGTTTTACGGTACTTCCGGTATTAAAACAAACTGCACTTTTTTCTGCCGTAGCGCTGATTGCTGCGATGTTAGCGACCTTGCTCTTTTTGCCACCACTATTTCGTCATTATCAGGCAAAACCTTTGCTTTCCCGACCTAAAGTGCGGTCGATTTTTACGCTGTTTTTACACTATAAATTCGGCATTTTGGCGAAAAGTATCGCTTTGCTTTTTGTTGCGGCAGGGTTGTTTCAATCAAGTTGGCGCGATGATATTCGCGAATGGGTTGCTATGCCGCAGGGCATGCTGATGGAAGCAAAGCAAATCAGTGAGTTAACGGGCATTGACTTAGGGAATCGTTATTTCTTGGTGCTTGCAGAGAATGATGATGAATTACTGGAAAAAGAGACTGTCTTGACTCAGCAACTAGAGGCGCAAAATATTCCGTACCGAGCCTTATCTCAATGGCTTATGTCCACAAACCAACAGCAACAATTTATTCAGCAATTCACTGCGGCGGTCCAACCGCAAGATTATGCTGTGTTGCAAGATATTGGGATTCCGCCGGAAACCATCCAAACCGCTTTGGTGGCATTAGGTACAGAAACGCCTATATCTTTATCTTCTGCCTTGCAGCAACAAATCGGGCAGGCGTGGCAAACATTATATTTAGGTCATTTGGTGCCTGGGAAAGTTGCAGGTATCGTGCAGATTGTCGGTCAATCGGTCTTTCCATTTGAAAATTTGGCCAATCAACAAGATATCTTTTGGACGGATAAACGAGCGCATTTGAATCAGGCATTTCAAGCCACCCGTGATCAGGCAGCCTGGCTTAAAGCAATGTCATTTTTGTTTGCCGGTTTATTGTTATGGCGTTTCTTTGGTGTGAGAAAGACGGTGACCATGTTATTGCCACCATTGTGTGCCATTGTGTTGACGATAGCCATTTTCGGCTGGGTAGGCTGGCCAATCAGTTTATTTACGATGTTTGGCTTGTTATTGGTGTCTGCCATCGGGATTGATTATACCGCCTATATGCAAACGGCAAATGAACCTTTATACGGTAAGTACATTGCGGTATTATTGGCGGCAACCACAACGCTCATTTCCTTTGTTTTACTGGGCTTAAGCTCGACACCTGCTGTTGCCTCTTTTGGTTTAAGCGTCAGTTTTGGGGTGTTATTCAGTGTTATCATTACGTTTAAAATGTTGCGGTAAGGAAGTATGAAATATTGTTTAATTCTCTTTTTTGCCATGCTAACGGCGTGTAGCACATTACCAACGGTAAAACAGTTGCCGGCGCATCAAGGCATTCGAATCTTTAAAGTCGAACAAGTGACGGCTGAAAATCAATTACAGCAAGCCAGTTTGTTAACCTTACAAATGGATGCGCAACAATGGCGTTGGGTGCAAACGGATCCGCTTGGTGCACCGTTAGCGAGAGTAATTTTAACTAAACAAGGGTGGCAAAATGACGGTTTTGTTATGCCGAATCAACAGGCTCGTCAGCTCTTTTCCGCCCTTTCTACGGCGTTAAACCCGCAGCAACCTTTATTTGATTTTAGCGCTGTTCAGCCTATTTCAAACGGCGCAGATTATTTTGTTAAACAGAAAAAAGTATGGCAAATCAGACAATTGCCATCCATGATTGAAATCGATTTGTCGGATCATAGCCATTGGCGAATCGAGGAACTAAATTAAGAGAAAAATGACCGCACTTTATTTAAGCAAACCGGCAATCCTAAGCAGTTTAGGTGAAGGTATCGAGAGACATGTTCAACATTTACTGAATGCCGAGGATTCGCCACTAAAACTTTCCGAGCGTGCTTTTCATATTTATGGGCTAGACGGAAAACCACGCGTCTTTGGCGAAGTGAATGTTCCTTTACGTCCTTTCCCACAGAATTTACCGGAAATCCATGTGAGCCGTAACAATCAATTACTCTGGCATTGTTTGGCGCAAATAGAAGATCAGATCGTATCGGCCATTCAACGTTTTGGAAAACATCGTATTGCCGTGGTAATTGGCACATCGACAACCGGCGTTGATGAAAATATTCCGGTGTTTAAATATGCGGCACAACATCATGACTGGTCAGGTAAATCCTTTAAACAACAGCAACAATATTTTTCTGCACCGGCTGATTTTGTCGCCTATCAATATGGTTTAGAAGGGCTAACTTACGGTATTTCTACTGCCTGTACTTCCGGCGCAAAAGCCTTAATCAGTGCTGCGCGTTTATTAAATGCCGGCTTGTGTGATGCGGTGATTTGCGGTGGGGTAGATGAACTTTCGCCTCTCACGATCAGTGGTTTTTCCTCTTTATCTGTATTGTCCGATAAACGTTCTAACCCGCTTTCGGTTAATCGTGATGGCATCAATCTTGGTGAAGGCGCAGCTGTTTTTATGATGACACGAGAAAAATTAGAAGAAAGCAACATTGCGTTGTTAGGTTACGGCGCAAGCAGTGATGCTTATCATATGTCGTCTCCGCATCCTGAAGGTGAGGGCGCGATTGCTGCGTTTCGTGCTGCACTGAACTCAGCCCAATTAGCAGCGGATGAAATAGGTTGGATTAATTTACACGGCACGGGCACAGTACATAACGACCAAATGGAAACCTTAGCGGTTCATCAGGTGTTTGGCGATAATACGCCATGTACCACGACCAAACCCTACACAGGGCATACTCTTGGCGCAGCTGGGGCTGTAGAGGCTGCGATTGTATGGGGCATTATCGATCGTACATTGAATCCGACAGGTAAGTTGCCTGCACAATTGTGGGATCATCAGACCGATGTTGCGTTGCCGGCAATAAATATCACCCATGAACAAAGTCAGTGGACTAAGTCACAACGTATTGGGGCGAGCAGTTCTTTTGCTTTTGGTGGAAATAATACCGTATTGATTTTAGGGGAACGACATGGCTGATTTAACCTGTCCGATAACAGACATTGCACCTTTGGTGCCGCACAGTGGCAAAATGATTATGCTGGACAAAATTCTTGATTTTGGTACGGATTTTTTGATTGCCGAGATGGAGGTTCGACCGGATAACCTTTTTCTCCAGGGGGAGAGACTGCCTAGTTTTTTAGGGGCGGAAATTATGGCGCAAGGCGTTGCCGCCTGGGATGGCTGTAAATGTGCGCAACTCGGAAAACCCATCGGATTAGGGTACTGGCTGGGTTCGCGTAAATTAAGTATTCATCAGCCTTATATTGCTATGGGCAGTAAATTACGTATTCAAATTAAGCTTTCCATTGAAGATGTCTCTGGTTTTGGCGTGTTCGATTGCCAATTAATCGATGCTAACAGTCAGCAGATTATCGTGGAAGGCGCATTAAATGTCTTCAGACCGCAAGCGTAAATTCATCGCTAAAAACCACCGCACTTTTTATCTAATCTAAGGAATTTATATGAGTGAAACAGTTTTAATCACAGGTTCTAGCCGAGGTATTGGCAAGGCGATTGCCTTACAGTTGGCGCAGTCAGGCTTTGATATTGTGGTACATTGCCGTAGTCGAGTGGAAGAGGCGGAAGAGGTTGCACAGGCTGTTCGTGAATTGGGGCAACGTGCTCGCGTATTGCAGTTTGATGTCAGTCATCGTGCGGAGGTTGCAGAAAAGCTACTTGCCGATGTGGAAGAGAACGGCGCTTATTACGGCGTGGTACTGAATGCAGGACTCACCCGTGATAACGCATTTCCAGCCTTAACCGAAGAGGACTGGGATCAAGTATTGCGTACGAATTTGGATGGTTTTTACAATGTATTACATCCGATTATGATGCCGATGATCCGTCGCCGCAAAGCAGGGCGTATTGTTTGTATTACATCGGTGTCGGGCTTAATCGGCAATCGTGGTCAGGTCAATTATAGTGCTTCCAAAGCTGGGATTATCGGTGCGGCGAAGGCGCTTGCAGTGGAATTAGCAAAACGTAAAATTACCGTAAACTGCGTGGCACCGGGGTTAATTGATACGGATATTCTGGATGAAAATGTGCCTATTGATGAAATTCTAAAAGTGATTCCAACAGGGCGAATGGGCGAGCCGGAAGAAGTGGCGCATGCGGTAGATTTTCTCATGGATGAAAAAGCGGCTTACATCACCCGCCAAGTGATCGCCGTGAATGGCGGTTTATGCTAACGCATCTAGAAACCATGAAGATGTCAAAGAGATAAATAAATGAAACGAGTTGTGATTACGGGAATCGGCGCCGTTACTGCCTTTGGTAAAGAATGGTCGTCTGTCAAAGCGGCTTTTCAACGCAAACAAAATGCAGTGCAGGCAAAAATAGAATGGGCAGAACGTTATCCTGAGTTGGGCGCTAATCTGGGGGCCGAAATTTTAGGGTATGAGCCACCGAAGCATTGGAATCGCAAACAACTGCGCAGTTTAGGACGCGTCTCTCAACTTGCTGTGGAAGCCGCTGAAAATGCGTTAGCAAATGCGGGATTATTGGATGAAAACGGCGAAATTCTGGCTTATTTAAAGGACGGCAGAATGGGCGTTTCTTGTGGTTCTTCGACAGGCTCTACCAATGATGTGCGTGACGCGGCAGAGTTGCTTATGACCGGTAAATCCGATGGTTTTAATGCGAATACTTATGTGCGCATGATGCCGCATACCGCCGCCGCCAATATCGGTATTTTCTTCGGGTTGACCGGACGCATTATTCCTACTTCTAGTGCGTGTTCTTCCGGTAGCCAAGGTATCGGCTACGCTTATGAATCCATAAAATACGGTTTAATTCCCATGATGTTGGCTGGTGGTGCGGAGGAGTTTTGCCCATCGGAAGTCTATGTGTTTGATTCTTTATATGCGGCTAGCCGCAATAATGCCAATCCGGACAAAACACCACGTCCTTATGATAAAGATCGTGATGGTTTGGTCATTGGTGAGGGTGCCGGGATTTTTGTCCTCGAGGAGCTGGAACACGCGCTTGCCCGTAACGCTAATATTATTGCAGAAGTCGTAGGCTATGGGGCAAATAGCGATGGTGCGCATGTGACCCGCCCGCAAAAAGACACAATGCAACGTTGCATGGAATTGGCGTTAAAAGATGCCCGTTTATCTCCGGAAAATATTGGTTATGTGAATGGGCATGGTACGGCAACAGAACAAGGTGATATTGCAGAAACGCTCGCGACAGAAGCCGTATTCGGTCACATTCCATTAAGCTCGCAAAAAAGTTATTTAGGCCACACACTTGGGGCTTGCGGTGCATTAGAGTCTTGGTTTTCCATTGAAATGATGCGTGATGGCTGGTTTGCGCCAACCATTAATCTAGATCATATTGATGAGCGTTGCGGCAAGCTAGATTATATTCAAGGTGACGGCCGTTATATTGACACGGATTATGTCATGAACAATAACTTTGCTTTTGGCGGTGTGAATACATCGTTAATTTTTAAACGCTGGCAGGGTTAATGTGTAAGGTCGGGTTCTGCACCCGACCTAGTAAAGTGCCGTTTGCACTAGAGATAAAAAATCCTTCTCTTTCATGTTATCAGCGCTAGGTAAAACAGTTAATTTTTTGACCGCACTTTTAGCGTCTTTCGATATCACCCAAAAACAGGCGCCTTCTTGTTGCTCGTCATCCGTTTCTAGTACCCAACCGACGAGAGCAGATGGTATTGTGTCCTGTTCTAAATCCAATAATGCCAGTTGTAGCGGTTGCCAAATAGTGTGTTGATTGACCGCTAAGAAGAGCGAATTTCCGTTAATTTGTAAGGTTTGCGCCAGTTGGAAGGTCGCCGCATTGTTAATGTTCGCCATAAAATCCAGCGGACTTGGTAGATTTTGTGCCGTCAGTTGGTGGAACATTTTGTCGAATTTACTTGGTGAATTAAATGGAGAGCCTAAGTAAATCCCACTTTTTTCTGCTAAATAAGCCTTGAGAGGAAGGGCGCCAAGTAAGGCAAGTTGCGTAAACCGGCTTAAACGACGAGCATCTACGCCGTAGGTTTTCAATTCTTGACGCAAGGACTTGTCATCTTTGTGATTACCACTGAAATGATGGATTTGCTGAATATAATACGTCATTGCCCCACCTTAAGTACCCAAGCAATATTGCTGCCGCCAAAGCCTAAGAAATAATTTAAAAAATAACCGCACTTTTGCTCATTGTTTGTAAATTGCTCGAACAAAAATGCGCTTTCTAATGCACCGCTGGCGCCGAGCGTATGCCCCATTCGTGCTTTCAGTGAAAGCTGTTGCGCATTCGGGAAGAGGTCTTGTAAAACAAGGAGCTCCATTTCATCGCTATTTCCACCAACGCCGTGTACTTTCACCCCATCAATGTGTGTAGGAGATAAATTGGCTTTGTTTAAGCTGGCGTGAATCAGGTGACGTAATGCGGACTCGCTACTGTTCGTTAGGTTTTCATTGTCGGTTAGCGTGACCACGCCTAATAGTTCACAAGAGCATTGCGGATTCGGTTGAACAGATAAGGCGACACAACCGATGCCTTCGCCTAGCACAATGCCTGTTGGCTGGATTAACGGCAAATATTGTGCGTCCTGCGATAACAAATTCATTGCTTGAAAATGCTCAAATGTCAGGCGATTAAATGTTTCAAACCCGATGACCAAGGCTTTTTCATACAGACCGTTTTGGAGCATTTTGTAAGCATATCCCATCGCTTGCGCAGAGGAGGTGCAAGAGGTTGCGAAGCTAAAGACCTCCGTTTGATAACGTCGGCGTAAATCATCGGCAATGACTGCCAGGCTGTGTTGTTCCGGCAAAGGAAGATGATTAGCTAAACGGGCCTCGCAATCACTGATCACATAGGCTGTTGAGCCGAGCAAAATGGGGATGTTTTTCAATTCACTTTTATCCCAGCCTGCCAGTTGTAAAGTGCGGTCGATTTCTACATCAAAATAGGCATAGAGTTGTTCAAGAGAGAGCAATTCCTCATCAAACGCGTTGAAATAAGGAAAATGAAGCGGTTGCCCCAACATATGAGAGGTTCGTTGCCCGAGATGATTGGCAAATTTGGCAGAAGCCGCGGTGAGATAAACGTTCATTAGGCTTTTTGGTGTTGTTCGCGAATAAAGGCAGCAAGATCGTGTATGGTCATCATGTGTTTGCGCACCATGCGATCTCCCTGTAATCGCACACCAAAATGTGCTTGTAATGCCACAACGACCTGCAAGGCATCTAAAGAATCCAACTGAATGCGGCTTTGTTCACCGAAGAGCCATTCATCATCGCTGATTTCCATTGGGTCAAATTCGTCTTTTTCTGTTTCTTGGATAATCAGTTTTTTGAGTTCTTGTTCTAATGCCGGGGATTCCAGCGTGAAAAGATAAGCCATTAGAATCTCGCTTGTTTGGTTAATTGTCGTTGATAAGTTAACGTGGCAAAAAGTAACGTTATCGCACCAAAGCCACTTAATAAATAGAGCGGTTGTTGAATTTGGCTGAGGTGATATTGGTTTAACAGTAAATTTTGAAAACCGCTTAATGCCCATCCCATGGGTGAAAATTGTGAAATAGTTTGCATGATTTCAGGCATGACATACACCGGCACCATAATACCGCCAATGGCCGCCATGATAATAATGCCGCCCCCACCCAACACGACGGCGTGTTCGGTCGTCCTTGCCAGCACACTGATTAATAAACCATAACCTAGTGCGGCAAGGCTTACTGCAGCAGATAAGACAAAATAAGGCAACCAACTTCCGGAAAGCGTAAACGCAGGCATATCTAGCGCAGGCAACACAAAATAACCTAGCGCTACCATACCGACAAATTGTAATTGGTTGATCAAAAAATAAGGAATTAGCTTGGCAATAATCAAACTCAATGCAGAAGCTCGTGCCATACGCAAGCGAGTCAGCGTGTTGGTTTGGCGTTCCATCGCCATCACATTGGAAAGCGGAATCATAATAAAGAACATACCAAAAATCAGCCATGCAGGAACACTGTGTTGCACAGAATTAGGTTTAGAAACCTCTTTTCCTTGTCGATTTACATAAATTTCCTGCCACAAATCTTTCGCAAGGTAATCCTTAATTTGCGCGAATTTGCTGTCCAGTTCTTTATTGACTTTATTTTGAATCTCTTTGATTGGCTTGCGTTTATTATTTTCTAACGTAATGTGATTGTCTGCCAAATAATCGTTTAAACGCAGTTGCGAATAATGCTTTTGCAACACACCTTTCACACCCAGTAGCCAACTGCGATCTACGCTGGGATTTAACCAAAGCTGCAAGGCTTGTTCTTCTGAAAGTGCGGTCTGTTTTTCATTCGGATTTAAAATCAATAAATCAAACTTACCCGCTTGTAGCTCGGCTTGATATTGTGTTAATTCTGACAGTGGCGCTTGTTTAACGGCGAGGTTTTCTTGTTTGAGTTTGGCTAAGAAATCATCATTAAGTTGATTTTTTTCACTTAATAGCACAATTTCCGAGCGATTGCTTAACGCATTATTGTTACTCAAGGCGGCCGACATAATCAACATAAACAAAATCGGCATAATAAATAATACGGCAACGCCATGCATATCACGGCTTAATAGACGCATTTCTTTGATAATCGATGCAATTAACATATTTTTCCCGCCTTATTTAAAAAATCTAAATAAAAACGTTCCAGACTTTGCCCTTCTTCTAAAATGCCTTGCACCGCGCCTTGATAAATGAGATTGCCTTCATTTAACAGCACTAATTTGTCACATAATTGCTCAATTTCTTGCAAATAATGAGAGGTATAAATCACCGTCACACCTTGCTGTTTCAACGCCGCTACACTATCTAAAATAAACTGACGAGATTGCGGGTCAATCCCCACGGTGATTTCATCGAGAAAAATCACTTTTGGGCGATTAATTAAGCCAATAGCAAAATTTAAACGGCGTTTTAACCCTCCGGATAAATGCTTCGCCAGCTTATTTTTATGAGATGTTAAATCTACTTTAGCGAGTAATTCCAACAAATAGTTTTTATCCTGAACATCATACAATGATGCAAAAAATGTCAGATTTTCCCAAACGGTCAGCAGCGGATAAAAAGCAAAATCCTGTGGCACCAAGGAAATCTGATGGCGTTGTTTCTTGCTCAATTTCGCCAAAGGCACGCCATCAAAATAAATCTCTCCTTGTTGTACGGATTGTAGCCCAGCAAGAAGAGACATTAATGTCGTTTTCCCCGCACCATTAGGGCCAAGTAGGCCTACGGTAGAAGCAGATTCAATGCGAAAACTGACCGCACTTAATGCGTTCTTTTCCGCGTTGGGGTAGTGATGGCTAAGATGGTTTATTTGAATCATAAATTACGTAAGGTTTGCCAAATGTATTGTTCTTTATCCGCAATCTCCCGCAAATAGTCCGCCACCGCTTTATAGCCTTCCGTTGTTGGTTTTTTGCATTGCTTCACACACAAGCGCGCGAATTGGCGCCACATGTCGCCGATTTCCGTCATGTGTTCGGAGGTTTGTTTGTATTTTGGCTCTTGGCAGATATCAGCGGCTTGTTCAAGGAAATAGGCGTATAAATAACGGAAGCCTGCCCCACCAGTGCCGATTTCTTCCTGCATACGCACGATATGGCCTAAATATAAGCGTTTATATTTTTCCGAAGGATGATTTACCAGTTTTTCAATTTGTTTGGCAACGGTACGAATGCCTTTTACGCCGACGAAAAAGAGTGGAGCCAACATTTGTTTGGCATTTTTGCGAATGGCTTTACGGATGAGGTTTGGTAAGTCAATTTGTGTTAAGTCAGGTTGATTTTCAAAATAATACATCAACCCTTTCGGCGCTAATACGCCCTTCGCAAAACGTGCCCGTTGCAAATCTTCTGCAGTACAACGTTGTACGCTTTCAAACACGGGATCGCTAATCAAATAGTCATTTTGTTCTTTACCGTACACAATTAAATTGTGCGCATTAAAATGAAAACGCATTTCAGGCGGGAAATAAGGCAACCAGAAAACAGAGGTTTGTAAACCGACCAATTTTTCTTCATCAAGTGCTTGATCTAACGCTTGCTGCCCAGCCTGTGGCGAACGAAACTTTTGCATTTTCAACCGCACTTTCAAGTGCTTTGATAGCCTTTTGATAATGGAACGCGGCGGCATTCGATAAGAAATCAGCGGCAATCCGTTAATTTTTACCAACGGAATATAAACAAAGGTCAACTCCGAGGCCAAACCAAAAACTATGGCTTCGTTAAAATCCACACCTTGTGCTTTTAACATGGTAGACATGACACCGCTTTCACAGTGAGCGGTGTGTTGGTGGTGAAAGTTGTTCATTATTATTCATATACAAGAGCTAAAATTACGGTTGCTGAGCTTGTCGAAGCATGAGTGATTTTAGCGGTTAATTTCTGGTTTTCGCCAATTTAGGGAGAAGATCATATTGCCCTTGGATTAGCGCATCTTTTTTTGCTCTGCTCCAACCTTGAACTTGTTTTTCACGATAAAAAGCGTCATCAATTCGTTCAAACTCTTCGCAATAAACGAGTTTTATCGGCAATCTTTTCTTTGTAAACACTGCACCCAATCCATTTTGGTGTTCATAAAGCCTACCTTCTAAGTCTCTAGTGCTACCGGTATAGTAACTGCCATCTGAGCATCTTAAAATATACATCCAACCTTTCATTTTTTATCTTGAGGAGAATTACTTATGCTTCGACAAGCTCAGCAACCGTAATTCTCTTTATTGGATTTAGACCTATTGTAATTCTAAAATTGCCACCCCAAATACCTCCACATATCTGCTTAACACCTTATCCGACAATTTAGCAAACACGCTTGGTTTAAAATGTCGTTTGATTTGCCATTGCCAGAAGCCGGTGGCTTGAGCGAGGCTGGGGAGGTCGAAGCGGTAGCGGTACATATAATAAAAGAGTGGTGATTTTTCACCGCGTTTTACGGCGTCTAACGCTTCGGCAGTCAGTTGGTTGAGTTCTTCCACCGCTTGTTCTGTCGCGAATTCTTCCGTTTCCCAGCCGTTAGTGGTAGCGGTTTGGTAATTGCCGTCTTTGGTAGCATAGACCACTTTGCGTTGCCCGCGAAAGATTTTGCTGTTGTCTTGCGGGATATCGTTAATTTCCATTGACGACCTCAAGCAACATAAAACAGGAGGAAAAACGTCCACTTTCCGGAATATAACACAACACTTTTTGTCCGTTTTTTAGCGGATATTTCTCTAAAAATTCTTGAAGAATGATGTAGATGGAGGCTGAGCCGGTATTCCCTTTTGTTTCCAAATTGGTAAACCACTTCTCTTGTGGAATAACGAAATTGATATTTTTCAGCCCATCTAACAATTTGTCACGGAAAAAACCGGAAGAATAATGCGGCAGGAAATAATCAATATCTTCGGCTTTCAAACGATATTTTTCGATTAAACGCAACAGGGCATTTTCCACCGTACAACGCACAATATTTTCGTTGAGCAATTTGACATCTTGTTTGACCGACATAAGACTACGTGCGTCGCGCTCGTCCTTAGTGACGTTTTTCCAACTGATAAATCGCGTGTCTTGAATTTCTGCGCCGGCATACATGCACACCGGCATTTCGTTGGCATAGGAAATCAGATCAATCCAGTGAATTTTCAGGCTCACGCCTTGCGCGTTTGGTTGATGGCTTAATTGCACCGCTCCCGCGCCATCAGACAACATCCAACGTAAGAAATCTTTTTCAAAACCGATTTCAGGTTTGGCGTCTTCCAATTGTTTTTGGTCGATTTCTGCTTGGAAATGTTCACCCCGCATAATGGCGGAAGCCGTTTCGGAGGCCACGGCAATGGCGCCTTGATGCTCGCCTGTACGAATGGCGTTATAAGCATGTTTCATCGCTGCCATACCCGCCACGCAAACTCCTGCTGTCGTGAGCACTTCATAAGCCGGTGCATTTGGGATTAAACCATGCACCATCACGCCTTGACCGGGCATGACTTGATCAGGATAGGACGTGCCGCAAGCAAGACAGCTGACGTCATTAACATCCATTCCTTGAGCAATTAACCCGCTGATTGCTTCAACCGCTAATTCTGTGCCGGTGTGTGTGGTTTCTCGTGTCGTTGGATCAATTGCGTAATGACGGGTTTTGATGGCATTGGAACGCAAAATCATTTTGCGTACACGGGACGGCGTATCGCCTACCATGCCCAATACGTGTTCCATGTGATCGTTATCCACAGGCGCATTGGGTAAAAAAGCAGCGACTCGGTTAATGTAAACATCGGCTAGTGCAGTCAAGATTATTCCCCTGATGGTTCGGCAAAATAGCGTTTTTGACGCGCTAATTTTTCTTTTAATAATGGTTTAAGTAAGCGTTTGATGACCGCAGAGAGCGGCACGACCGTGAGGATCAGTATAATTAAAAAGAGAATATAAAAATAGAGCACAACACGGCGAAAACGCGGTGAAATTTGACCGCACTTTAACAGCAATTTGCCCCACAAATAGAAACTACGATGACCGACTTTCTCACTCATCATCAGTTTTTCGTCAATTTTGACCGCACCCATGTGACGAAAGAGCGCGTTATTGAGCGGTTGGTCTTCATTCAGGGTTTCTGCCAATTTGGTGCCAAAGCGTTGCATATCAAGAAGTTCATCATCGCTAATGCCTGCACTGGGAAGCCATGAAAAATAACGTTTCTTTCCGCTTAACATCCACGCCGGTGTGGTGATAAAACTGGCCCACGAATTGGATTGGTCGGTTTTTACAATGTTTCCGATAAGAGGCGCATCAAGTGCGGTCAGCATTTTCTTTATTTTTTCTTGTGCCATCAGCCACATATTGCGACAGCCGATCAGTGTGATCACCGGTGTATTCTTCAAAATCTTGGCTTGCTCTGATTGCAAAAAGGCAGTGATGGGCTGTGAGGGTGACAAGAACCAAACCGTATAAGCAATGATGACTAAATCATAGTGTTTTTGTTGTAATTCGGGTGTTTCTATTGGTGCCGGCTTTAGATGTACCGATTCCGGAAATTGATTAAAAAACGGAATAAATTTCCAAGGAAAGGTATAAGGTTGAAGCGGACGAATTTTATATTCTTCGATCACGGTGTTTTCTTGTTGTTTTAATGGATGAAGAAAATGACTGGTCAGCGCATCAAGCTGTCCTGTTTGAGAGTAAGAAACCACTAAAATATGTTTTTGAGCGTCTGACATAGGTTAGAAATATTGGGCTAAATATAAAGGCTAGATTTTATCCTAATTTTGATGAATTTTTAATTGCTATTACAAAGAGACGTTATAAGAAAATCCTCAATAAAAAAGACCGCACTTGATGATTTAAGAGCAAAGTGCGGTCTTTTTTTAAAGGGTTTTAACGCAAGAAATAACGATACGATTTGCTGTCTGTGACATCTTGATAGACGTAGTCCAGTTTTTCTAATGCACTTTCAAGCTCGGCGACATCGCTTTGTTCCAACTGAAATCCTGCGAGGATATTGCCATAGTCGGCACCATGGGCTCGATAGTGGAAGAGTGAGATATTCCAACGGTTTTGCAGCGTTTCAAGGAATTTCAACAAGGCGCCTTTTTGTTCTGGAAATTCAAAGGTGTAAAGACGTTCTCCGTGATTCGCAACACGACCGCCCATTAAATAACGCACGTGGGTTTTGGCGATGTCGTCATCAGACATGTCTTCTACATCAAAACCGTTTTGCGTGAGATCAGCGATGATATCGGCTTTTTCTTGTTCATCTGCCGTACGAACCCCCACAAAGATGCAGGCGCGTTTATCATCGGCATAACGGTAACTGAATTCTGTAACCGCACGACTGCCCAACACATGGACGAATTTTAAGAAGCTGCCTGGCTGTTCCGGCATGGTGACCGCAAGTAAGGCTTCGCGATTTTCACCGATTTCGCAACGTTCGGACACATAGCGAAGGGTATGGAAATTCAAGTTGGCACCGGACAAAATGGCTGCCATGTTTTTGCCTTGAATGTTGTGCTGTTTGACGTATTTTTTCAGACCGGCTAAGCCTAAGGCTCCTGAGGGTTCGGATACGGCGCGGACGTTTTCAAACAGATCTTTCATCGCGGCACAGACTTCATCGCTGTCTACCAGCACCATGTCGTCAAGGTATTGTTGACATAGGCGGAAAGTTTCATCACCGATACGTTTTACCGCGACGCCATCGGCGAATAAGCCAACGTGTGCTAAATCCGTCGGTTCGCCTTCTTCTAATGCGGCAGTTAGGCAGGCAGAATCTTTGGATTCCACGCCGATGACTTTAATTTCCGGCATGAATTGTTTGAGTAAAATTGCCACACCGGCAGCCAAACCGCCACCGCCCACTTGCACGAAGACATAATCCAAATCCGCCACTTGTTGCAACATCTCCATCGCTAATGTGCCTTGGCCGGCAATGACTAACGGATGGTCGAAAGGCGGAATAAACGTCATGTTTTTTTCTTTGGAAAGCGCAATGGCTTTGGCCTTGGCTTCATCGAAATTAGCACCGTGCAATAACACCTCGCCACCAAAACCACGCACCGCATCCACTTTAATACTTGGGGTATTTTGTGGCATCACGATAAGGGCTTTTAAGCCAAGTTGTTTCGCCGATAATGCCACGCCTTGCGCATGGTTACCTGCCGACGCTGCGATTACACCTGCCTGTTTTTGTTCATCAGACAGGGTAGAAATCATGGCATAGGCGCCACGCAGTTTGAAGCTGTTAACCGGTTGGCGGTCTTCGCGCTTAATCCAAATATGGTTATGTAAACGGTCGGATAATTTGCCCATTTTTTGTAACGGCGTGACGGTCGCCGCTTCATAAACACGGGAGCCCAGTTTGACGATAGCGTTAATATAATCACTTTGGCTCGGTTGTGGGTTTGTAAGTAGGTTTTTCATAGTATCGTAAGGTGGGATTTGGTCCACCAGGTTATTCATTTATGTTAAGGGTGGGATAAATCCCATTTTATAAGCGCGGTTATTTTTCTAACCATTTAAAAAACACGCAGAAAAATGACCGCACTTTATTGAATTTTATTGTAGGGACAGGTTTTATACCTGTCCCTGTTCGATATTGATAAGGACAGGCATAAAGCCTGTCCCTACAATTTTTATTTTAATAAGGTTTTATCACGTACCGCGCCTTTATCTGCGGATGTGGCGAAATGGCCAAACACTTTTAAGGCGAAAGACACTTCACGTTCGCGGTGAACCGGTTGCCAGCCTTTTTGATCTTGCTCGGCGCGGCGTTTAGCTAATTCTTCATCGCTGATGTTGAGGTTAATCGCGCGATTTGGAATGTCGATTTCGATAATGTCGTCATCCTGTACTAAGCCGATTGCACCACCGGAAGCCGCTTCAGGCGAAGCATGACCGATAGATAAGCCGGATGTGCCGCCGGAGAAACGTCCGTCTGTTAACAAGGCACATTTTTTGCCTAAGCCCATGGATTTTAAATAGCTGGTCGGGTAGAGCATTTCTTGCATGCCCGGGCCGCCTTTCGGGCCTTCATAGCGAATCACGACGACATGGCCTTCTTTGACTTTGCCGCCTAAAATTCCGGCAACAGCGTCTTCTTGGCTTTCAAACACGATGGCTTTGCCGGTGAATTTCCAGATAGATTCATCCACGCCCGCGGTTTTGACGATACAACCGTCTTCGGCAATGTTTCCGAACAAGACGGCTAAACCGCCTTCTTGAGAAATCGCATTTTCTTTGTTGCGGATACAGCCGCTTACACGGTCATCATCTACGCTATCCCAACGGCAATCTTGTGAGAAGGCTTGGGTGGTACGTATGCCTGCCGGGCCGGCGCGGAAGAATTTGTGTAATGCTTCGTCTTGGTTACGGATAATGTCGTATTGATTGAGCTGCTCGCCCATGGTTAAGCCCAACACGGTGTGAGTGTTTTTGTGAATTAACCCCGCACGATCTAATTCGCCCAATAAGCCCATAATCCCGCCTGCGCGGTGTACGTCTTCCATGTGGTATTTGTTGGTGTTCGGCGCAATTTTACTTAAGCAAGGCACGACGCGAGATAAGCGGTCGATGTCTGCCATTTTGAAATCTACCCCTGCTTCTTGCGCTGCTGCGAGTAAGTGTAAAACGGTGTTACTGGAACCGCCCATGGCGATATCTAAGCTCATGGCGTTTTCAAAAGCGTCAAAGGTGCCAATGGAACGAGGCAATACGCTTTCGTCGTCTTGCTCATAATAACGTTTGCACAATTCGACAATTTGGCGACCGGCTTTTAAGAACAAGTCTTTACGGTCGGCGTGGGTGGCAAGCATAGAACCGTTGCCCGGTAAAGATAACCCTAAGGCTTCCGTTAAACAGTTCATGGAGTTGGCAGTAAACATCCCTGAGCAGGAACCGCAAGTCGGGCAGGCGCTACGTTCGATAGCATCAATACGCTCATCACTGACATTAGGATCCGCCGCTTCAATCATTGCATCAACTAAGTCTAAACGAATCAGTTGATCCGATAACTTGGTTTTGCCGGCTTCCATAGGGCCGCCTGATACGAAGATGGTCGGGATGTTCAAGCGCATTGCCGCCATTAACATTCCCGGAGTGATTTTGTCACAGTTGGAAATACATACCATGGCATCGGCGCAGTGGGCGTTCACCATATATTCCACGCTGTCGGCGATCAAATCACGGCTTGGTAAGGAATACAGCATTCCTCCGTGTCCCATGGCAATACCGTCATCCACCGCAATGGTGTTGAATTCTTTCGCTACGCCGCCGGCTTTTTCAATTTCCGCCGCGACCAGTTGTCCCATGTCTTTTAAATGCACATGCCCCGGGACGAATTGGGTGAAGGAGTTCACCACCGCAATAATCGGTTTGCCGAAATCATTTTCTTTCATTCCTGTGGCACGCCATAAGGCACGTGCACCCGCCATATTTCGACCTTGTGTGCTGGTCGCTGAACGTAGTTTTGGCATAAATAAGTTCTCCGAGTAAGTTTTCGTTAAGGTTTATATGAATTTCTTCGTTAGTTGAGACTGCCACAAACGCTTGCGTTTGAACGTTGCGTTAGCAACGGCACGAAGTGCGAGCAAAGCGAGTAAATCTCCCCTACCCCTCTTTGCTAAAGAGGGGGATTTTCTTTAGCTGTTTAATTTATCTGGCTCATTTATGTCTCGTTTTATTGATATTTCAATATTAAATTCGCGAGATGATATTCAAATTTTCAACTTATTCCCCTCTCTAGCAAAGAGGGGTTAGGGAGATTTGGCAGAAGGTAATACGGAGAAATTATTCAATAAAATTAAGTTTATAGATAAAATTACTTAGCCTGGTCAGATTTTATGTGCTTTTTTACTCACTCTTAGACTAAATTGAGCCATTAGCTATATCAACACATTTGTAAACCATTTGCTTTTTATCGTATTGTCCTTCAAATTCTTTTTCAAAATTTTCTTTCGCTTTTTCACACTGCTCTTTTGTATTATGAACCGATAGTGTTGTCATATAGCCAGTATAGTTTTGCAAATAAGTTAAGGTGTAACTAGCTTGTGATGAAGTTGCGAATACTAATCCTGATACGGCTAAAAATAATTTTAAAAATTTAGACATAATATTTTCCTCTTAATTAATAGTTACCACATCTGGTAATTTTTCCAACTGACTGACCAACAAATCCAAAGTGCGGTCAGATTTTACGGTGAATTTTAACCGCACTTTATTGCTATTTAACGGAATGGGCAAAAATCAATGAATCCACTTCGCTCATTCAAACAATCTATCAACGCAACCGGCAACCATAATGGCACGGCTAAAATGACAAGCGGGTTAATCGCTTCAGAGTCGTCCGAATACGAGGAGGAGTCAATCTTGCTGCCATAATAACGGTTCACTGTGGCCATAATCGGTTTTGCAAGTTTATATTTCGCCAACAGCTCATTTCGATTTTCATATTGTCGACTGACACCTTCCGCATCATAAATCACATCATAAATATCAAACTGAGACGAAATGCCATAGCGTTGTTGCAATTTATTTTTGAGTACTTCATTCGTTTGCTGGAACATAAATTTCTTTAATAATTCACTGCGTTGTTTTTCCGTTAAGTTATCCACCCGCACATACAATCGTAACGTTGCAGAAACCTTTTTATCTTCTTGATCAATCAGGAAGACCGGTTCCACCTTTTCAATTGCTTTGGTGTAAGAGCTATTCAGAAATTTTGATAAATCAGAGATTGCAGCGCCGCGGAGTTCAAAATTTTCCTTATCGGTAAAGACAAAAAGTCGGCCGTCTTGACTAAACATAAACATCTCGATTGGCTCCCTTGATGTCGATGATGAATGTGAAGTACAAGCCGACAGGCCAAACACTGAAAATAGCATTATTAATATAAGTTTTTTCATTTTAATCTCCTTATGAAGGGGCTGAGACGGTTAAAATTTGCGGTTAAGGTTTGTTTGTGCTGTTTTTTTATTTGCTTTACTCATACTTCATGCTGTTACTAACGTAATACCGACACGGAAGTATTGGCGGCAGAAGATAAAATGAAAAAATTACCTATAGTAGGCTCGTTTTATTTAATCTCTACCACATCATAAATTTTCTCCAGCTGAGTGACCAACAAATCCAAAGTACGGTCGGATTTTACGGTGAATTTTAACCGCACTTTGTCGTCAATCAGCTGCATATCCATTTGAGTCACGGTAAAACCGCGGTGGCGGATGACGCGGAGAATGCGTTCCAGCACTTCGGGGCGGTGTTGGGCGGTGAGATCGATTTGGTGTTCCATGTGATTACTCCATACTTTCCAACATATCTGCGTTGCACGCGCCCGGCGGCACTAGCGGCCACACGTTTTCGTCGGAATGAATGCAAATATGCAATAAATAAGCTTCTTGGCTGTTGAATAAGCGTTCTAGCGCAGCGTCCACTTGGTGAGCGGAATCAATACGTTCCCCTTTAATGCCGAACGCCGAGGCAAGTACCACGAAATCCGGATTGTCGTCTAGGATGGTGCTGCTGTGACGCGCATTGAAGAAGAGAGATTGCCATTGGCGCACCATGCCGAGGCGTTGGTTATCCAATAACACAATTTTAATTGGGGCTTTACCGCGACCAATGGAGCCGAGCTCTTGAATATTCATCATGATGGAACCATCACCGCTGACTAAAATCACTTCATCTTCCGGGCGGGCTTTTTTCGCACCGATGGCGGCAGGCAAACCGAAACCCATGGTGCCGAAACCAGCGGAGGTAATGAAGTTTTCCGGGGCGTGATGTTGCACGTGTAATGCAGACCACATTTGATGTTGTCCCACATCGGTGACGACGATAGTTTCCGGTGTTTTTTTGCGTGAAATGCTGTTGAGCAACCATAACGGGTTGATGAGCTGTTCACCGCTATGTTCGCCATAGCTGAACGCAAATTGTTGTTTATATTGTGCGACGGTTTGTTGCCAAGGGGCGATATCAAGCGGCACACTGAGACTTTCTAGCGTGGCGATTAGATGGCTGCGTAATGCTACATCTGGTCGGCGTAATTTGCCTAATTCAGCGCCGTCGATGTCCACATGAATCACTTTAGCGTGTGGCGCGAAGGTGTCGAGTTTGCCGGTCACGCGGTCATCAAAACGCGCACCGAACACAAGCAATAAATCGGCTTCTTGGGTGGCGTAGTTAGCGGCTTTGGTGCCGTGCATACCGATCATGCCGAGATAATAAGGATCGTCAGGCGAGACTGCGCCTAAGCCTTTTAGCGTCACAATACTTGGCATTTGGGTCGTGTGTAAAAAATAACGCAATGCCGGAACGGCGCCTGCCATGCCTACGCCACCGCCGATATACGCCATCGGGCGTTTGGCGTGTTTTAATAACTCAAGCGCCTGGGTTAGTTGCTTGTCGCAAAGTGCGGTCGTTTTGGGCGGTAAATTCACGATAGGTTTCGCCGTAGTTGGCGCAACTTGGACGTCTTTTGGTACATCGATCAAGACCGGGCCTGGTCTGCCACTTTTGGCGATTTCAAAGGCTTTGGCGATAATTTCCGGTAATTCGTCGATGTTTTGCACGATAAAGCTGTGTTTGGTGCAGGCGAGGGATAAGCCTAGTACATCCGCTTCCTGAAAGGCATCGGTACCGATAAGTGGAGAGGCAACTTGGCCTGTAATGGCAACGATAGGAATGGAATCCATTAAGGCATCGCCTAAACCGGTGACCAAATTGGTTGCGCCGGGGCCGGAAGTGGCAATACATACGCCAACTTTGCCTGATGCACGCGCATAGCCAATAGCCGCCATGGCGGCACCTTGTTCGTTACGGCAAAGTAAATGGTCTAAGCCGGAATCATAAATTGCATCATAGGTTGGCATGATGGCACCGCCGGGATAACCGAAAATGGTATCCACATGATGTGCTTTTAAGCACTCGATGATTAAATTTGCACCGTTCATATTCTTCGCCGTTTTCAATTGTTAGGGAGTGATTTTTTTCGTGTGAAAGGTTTAATCTTTTATTACATTTCCTAAAAAAATTCAAGAAAACCTCAAATATTTTTATACAAAATTTGCTACCATTAGCCATTATGTCATTTGAGGTGAAAAATTATGCAAAAACTTCCTTACCGCGCTATCGTTTCGGATATGGACGGAACGTTACTTAACGGGCATCATGTGGTCGGCGATTTTACCGCACACACCTTGGAACGTTTATATGACAGCCAGGTTGATATTGTGCTGGCAACAGGGCGTAATTATTTCGATGTGTCCAGTATTTTGAAGAAAACCAAGGTGAAGGATGCGGTGCTGATTACTTCAAATGGCGCGCAAGCCCATAACTTGCAAGGGGAGTTGTTACTGAATAATTCCTTGCCGGAAGAGATTGCATATCAAGTGATGAATTTGCCCTTTGACGATCAACGAGTCTGTGTGAACAGCTATCAGGCTGATGGCTGGTTTATCAACAAAGACATTCCTGAGCTTTACAAGTATCACAAAGATTCCGGTTTTGTGTACGATGTGGTGGATTTTAAGCAGCATCACGGCAGAGATACCGAGAAAGTGTTTTTTATTGGAAAAGCGCCGGCAGATTTAGTGGAATTGGAACAACGTATTCGTCGGGACTTTGGCGAGAGAATCAGTATGACTTATTCCACGCCGATTTGCTTGGAAGTGATGAACAAAAATGTGTCAAAAGCCACCGCACTTGCACAGGTAATTGAGCAACGGGAATATGATTTGCAAGATTGTATTGCCTTTGGTGATGGCATGAATGACGTCGAAATGCTGGCAGAAGTCGGCAAAGGATGCATTATGGGGAATGCTGATCCGCGCTTAGTGCAGGCGTGTCCACAACTAGAAGTGATCGGTCGCCATGGACATGAAGCCGTCGCCTCTTACCTTCGCGCGATTTTTGGGATTTATTGATGCCGGTATTATCTTCTTTACTCTGGATTAGCGGCGGTGCTGTGTTGGGTGCTTGCTTGCGTTGGGGCTTAGGCTTGTTGCTTAATCCGTGGTTTACGGCTTTTTCTTTCGGCACGTTGATCGCCAATTATTTAGGTTGTTTTATTATTGGCGTGTTGTTTGCCGTTTTTTGGTCTTTCCCCTCTCTTCCTTCTGAATGGAAACTCTTTTTTGTCACCGGCTTTCTTGGCAGCTTAACCACCTTTTCCGCCTTTTCGATCGAAGTGGTGGAAAATTTGTTGAACGGCAAATTTTCTATCGGCATTGGATTAATTGCGGCCCATGTCTTTGGTAGTTTGCTTTTCACCCTCTTTGGCGTGTGGCTTATGCGTTATGTGTTGAAGTAAAAAATGCCTGAATTTGCTGTAACACCGGCGTGCGAATATCGTCGGTTTCAAACAGAATTTCATGTTTTGCCCCGGCGATTTTTTTCAGACTGCCGTGCATGAGAAGTGCGGTGAGTTTTTCCAACGTTTTATTATTCACGATTTGTTCTTGTTCCGCTTCTAACACCAACACAGGTGTTTCAATGCGTGGCAGAATTTTCGGCAAATGCTTAATGGCGATCAAACATAAATAGGCCCAACGGAAAGTCGGTCCGCCCAAACGAATCTCCGGGTTTGCCAAATTAATTTCATTCATTCTTTGCATACGCGTGCTGTCATGGCTTAACAAATTTTCCTGCACATCCACCGGTTTATAAGGCCCTTTACCAAACACATAACGCTTTTCTTGCCCAAATAACATCATGAAATTCAGCGCGATTTCATCCCGAATAGGGTGGCTTAACGGCATGCCAAAAAAGGGCGCAGAAAACACCGCGCGTTTAATCCGATGATCAAAATTGGCTAAATAGTAGGTCGAAATCAACGCGCCTAAAGAATGGGCGAGCAAATCTTGTTGCTCGTAGGGGTAAAGTGCGGTCACATTTTCGATGATTTTTGCCATGTCTTGCGCATAAAACCGAAATTCATCTAAATGCCCTTTTTCACTGTCTGGTAATAGTCGTTGTGAATAGCCTTGACCGCGATGATCAAACAGCAACACATCATATCCCTGCGCATAGAAATCCTGCGCAATTTCTGTCCATTTCAGGATATTTTCTACCCGTCCATTGACTAAAATGACCAACTTATCGGCAACCGGTTGGTGAACACAATGTCGATAAGCCAATCGACAGCCACGTTGCCCCTCAAGGTATTGTAGGGGAAATTGTTCGGCGAAGAGGTGTAATGGGGCGTTCTCTATGTTCTGCATGGTAAATGAGGTGTTGAGACAAAAGGGGGCAAAATAAAAAGAGGAAAAAATAACCGCACTTTAAAGTACATCTCAAAAAGTGCATCTAAAGTGCGGTCGATTTTCAGCGTGTTTTTAAATTATAAAACGTCAACGCAGTTTAAGTCTTCGAAAGATTGTTCTAAGCGTTTAGACATAGACTCTTCCATTTTGCGTAACCAAACGCGTGGATCGTAGTATTTTTTATTCGGTGCATCAGGGCCTTCCGGATTACCTAATTGACCTTGCAAATATGCTTCGTTCGCTTTGTAGAAATTGAGAATACCATTCCAAGACGCCCATTGGGTGTCAGTGTCAATATTCATTTTAATTGCGCCGTAGCTAATCGCCTCACGAATTTCTTCACGGGAAGAACCGGAACCACCGTGGAACACGAAATTGATTGGTTTCGCCGGAAGGTTACGTTCTTTCGCAACGAATTCTTGGCTTGCACCTAAGATAGATGGTTTTAATTTTACGTTACCCGGTTTGTACACGCCGTGTACGTTACCGAATGCGGCTGCAACGGTAAAGTTCGGGCTGACCGGATTTAATTGGTCGTAAACATAAAGCACATCAGACGGTTGGGTGTAAAGACGAGATTCATCTGCGCCGGAGTTGTCCACACCATCTTCTTCGCCACCGGTGATACCGATTTCGATTTCAAGGGTCATACCCATTTTGTCCATACGAGCAAGGTATTCACGGCAGATTGCCATGTTTTCTTCCATTGGCTCTTCGGAAAGGTCAAGCATGTGGGAAGAGAATAATGGACGACCGGTTTCAGCAAAGTGTTTTTCACCGGCTTCAAGTAAACCATCGATCCATGGAAGTAATTTTTTCGCTGCGTGGTCGGTGTGTAAAATCACCGGTACGCCGTATTCTTTGGCTAAAGTATGAACGTGTTTTGCACCTGCAATGGCACCTAATACGTCAGGGCGCGCACCGCTGGTTGGTTTAATGCCTTTGCCTGCGTAGAATGCCGCACCGCCGTTAGAAAATTGAATAATTACCGGCGCTTTCACGCGGGCAGCCGTTTCTAATACGGCATTCACGGAGTCGGAGCCGACGCAGTTTACGGCAGGAAGTGCGAAGCCGTGTTCTTTTGCGTATGCGAATACTTTTTGAACATCTTCACCGGTAAGCACGCCCGGTTTGACGATATCTAATAATTTAGCCATTTTCGTTTTTTCCTTTTGTGTTGGGTGGGTTGCCCCACCATTTGAAGAAGTTGTTTTACGTTTTTGATTGATAGCACGCGTCAGCAGACGCGCGCTATGACGATCTTACGCAGAAAAAGTGCGGTTAGTTTTTCGCACGTTTTTCGAGGATTTCTACTGCCGGTAACACTTTACCTTCAACGAATTCTAGGAAAGCACCGCCACCGGTAGAGATGTAGGAAATTTTATCTGCGATACCGAATAGGTCGATAGCAGCAAGCGTATCACCACCACCCGCAATGGAGAACGCATCACTGTTGGCAATGGCATGAGAAATGATTTCTGTTCCTTTGCGGAAGTTCGGGAACTCAAATACACCCACCGGGCCGTTCCATAAAACGGTTTTCGCATTTTTGATAATTTCGGCAAGTTGTGCAGCAGATTTATCGCCGATATCGAAAATAGATTCGTCATCTTTCACTTCGGTCACAGATTTTTCTGTTGCCGGTGCAGTTTCGGAGAATTCGGTACCCACGCGAACATCAACCGGTACTGGAATGTCTGTGCTTGCCGCTAATTCTTTAGCAACCGGGATTAAATCGGCTTCGTATAAGGATTTGCCCACGTTATGGCCGGCTGCGGCAATGAAGGTGTTGGCGATACCGCCACCTACAATAATTTGGTCGGCAATTTTGGAAAGTGAGTTTAACACTTCTAATTTGGTAGATACTTTAGAACCGCCTACGATAGCTACCATTGGACGTGCAGGTTCTTTTAACGCCTTACCTAACGCATCTAATTCTGCTGCAAGTAATGGACCTGCACAGGCAACCGGTGCAAATTCTGCAACGCCGTAAGTAGATGCTTGTGCACGGTGTGCTGTACCAAAGGCATCCATGATGAACACATCACAAAGTGCGGCGTATTTTTTACCTAATTCAGGATCGTTTTTCTTTTCGCCTTTGTTGACGCGCACGTTTTCTAATACCACGATTTCACCGGCGTTCACTTCAACACCGTCAAGGTAATCGCGTACTAAGCGTACCGGGACATCAAGATGTTCGTTTAAATAATCAACAACAGGTTGGAGGGAATCTTCAGGTTTGAATTCACCTTCGGTCGGACGGCCTAAGTGAGAGGTGACCATTACTTTTGCGCCTTTTTCTAAGGCTAATTTTAAGGTTGGGATGGTGGCACGGATACGCGCATCTGATGTAACTTTACCGTCTTTTACCGGTACGTTTAGGTCGGCACGGATAAATACGCGTTTACCATTCAAATCTAAATCGGTCATTTTAATTACTGACATAATTTACCTCTTTTTACTGGTTAAAATTAAAAATAAAAACTGTTGGCATTATACCCGTAACTGAGTAGCTTGTAACCTGAATTCAAGGGCTCACATTCAGGATTACACATTTCATTGATCCATGTCGAATTATTGGATTAATAACCGGTTCGGCTGCTTGGACAATCTATAATTTGCCAGTCTAAATCGTAACAAATAAAGAGTTCATTACGCGCAGCGCCAAGGTAAACATCTTTTAATTGCGGGTTGTTTTTTCGCATCCATTTAAACAGTTCGGTACGGCTTAATTCATAGTTCGGTAGCTTCAAAGTGCGGTATAAATTTTTGATCTTTTCAAAATAATCTTGCGCATTGTTAAACATGCACGCGCCGTGTTTTTCCCACTCGCCTTGTAATAAGCCGGCGCTCGGCACTTCAGGCAAATAGCGCTCAATCAGATCTTGCGGTAATTGTGGTAAATCGCCCTGACAAAAGCGCGGGTGATCGGAGACTCTTCGGGCTTGTTTGTTTTGTGACCATAATCCATGCACAATCCAACCGAATTGTTGGGTTAAGCCGCATTGATATTGCAAAGAGGTCGGCAAATTATCACCGTATTGTTGACGCTGCCGTTCACAAAATGCCGGCGACCAAGATAACACGAGGGTGTAATAATCGGTTTGTGCCTGTTTATTTTGCCCGATAGGATCGTTTTTCATGACGTAATCGTAATTACGATCAACAACCACCTCCGCCGCTTGTTTCTGTTGGGAAAAATAATACCAACCGGCAAGTAAAAACATTAAAAATGCCACCACAAAAAAAGACAGTAGCAACATACGTTTCTCGTTCATAAAATTCCTTTCACTTTGTTAATGTATTGATTATAATCCGACCCTTTCATTTTCCCCGAGGACGCTATGGCTCTACTCATCACTGACAAATGCACGAATTGCGATATGTGCTTGCCGGAATGCCCGAATGAAGCAATTTCAATCGGCGATGAGATCTATGTCATCGATCCCGAACTCTGCACCGAATGTGTCGGTCACTACGACACGCCCACCTGCCAAAAAGTGTGTCCTATCAGCAAATGTATTATCACTGACCCGGATCACGTGGAAAGTGAAGAACAGCTGTGGGAACGCTTTGTGTTAATTCACCACGGGGACAAACTGTAACGCGTTTGAAAGTGCGGTGAAAAAAGAGGGCGTTTTTATGCGCCCTAACTTTTCTCGTTTTATCTAAAATACCATTTTGCCAGTAAAATGCCGGCATTGACCGACACGTTTAACCCATTTTTCACTGGGCTGGCAAACGCCAAACGAACCTGCTCATCGTTTTTCTCGGATAAAGCCTCTGTCGAGCCTTCGCTCAGCACAAAAACCATTTTATTTTTTAACCGCACTTTATCCAATGCTGTCGCGTTTTCATCGCTGCTCACGTGAATGATCTGATAACCGGCTTGGCGTAATTGGGCAAGTGCATTGCGGGAGTCATTGGTTTCCAATACGCGCACATATTCCGCACCGCCTTCTGCAACGCGTAAGGTCACCGCAGAATTAAGGCTTTCAGCGTTTTCTACCACAATATTTTTCACCCCGAAAAAGGCGCAAGTGCGTAAAATACCGCCAATGTTTTGTGCGTTGTTCACATTATCTAACAACACCAAGCAATCTTCTTGATGTGGCACATCAAGATAGCCTTGCAAGGTAAACGGATGGGCTTTTTTCACTAACATACAAATGCCACCGTGGTGTTCTGTGCCGCTGACTTTGATCATCTCGTCGTTGTCCACAATGTGATACACCTTTTTATTGGTGGCTAAATAACTGCAAATATCCCCAATTTTATGCGCCATTTGTACGGTTGCCCACAAGCGCACAATACTCCCTGGGCGTTGTTGGAATAAGGCTAAACACGCATTTTCCCCATATACTTTCATTTCTTCTGCGCGATTCTTTTTGATTTTTTCCGGTGCGCGTGGTGACAATGGGCCGGTCTTTTTCTCTCTCGGCTTATCATCGAAACGACTGCTTTTGACGGTGACTTTCACGTTGCCTTCCGCACCACCGGCTTTTTTCATGGTGCTTTCGGCAATGTGTAAGGTTTTTTCTTGGCTTTCAGCGCGTTTAAATTTCGGCTTAGTATTTCTGTCGTTATCTCTCTCTCTGCGAAATTCTTGGCGCGAATCGGTTTTTGAGGAGGCAAAGTGCGGTCGATTTTTATCGCGTTTTTGACGGTCGTCACCGACACTGCGTTCGGAAAAAGTACGGTTGTTTGATTTGAAAGTCGGTTTGTTTGAATTTTGGTTCATAGTTGTGTTGCCGATAGGGTGGATGAATGGAATAAATTTGCGCTGTTGGCAATAAATTTGTGAGCATTATAACGAAAACCAGCCTTTTTTCTACCAAGGGGGGCGATAAATATTGTAAACTATCGCCCCAATTAAGTTCCGACTCATTGAGTACAACAGAGAACAAATTTTATGTTTAGAGATAAGACAAAACGGGCTCAAAAGCGTCTTGAAAGCCTGCCATGTTTAGCTTTACAGGCGGAACAAGTTGAATTTATTTACAGCCCAATGGCATTCAAAAATGAAATTATTCAACTGATCAGACAGGCGAAAACGCGTATTTTTGTGACCGCACTTTACTGGCAAAATGACGAAGCCGGGCAAGAAATTCTCGATGAAATTTACCGTGCGAAACAAGATAAGCCTGAACTTGAAGTGAAAATTTTAATTGATTGGCATCGTGCGCAACGCAATTTATTAGGCGCGGAAAAGAGTGCAACGAATGCTGATTGGTATTGCGAACAACGTCAAAAATATCAACTTGCTGATGATCCGAATCTATTTTTCGGCGTACCGATCAATACGCGCGAAGTGTTTGGCGTGTTGCATATCAAAGGCTTTGTTTTTGACGATACCGTGCTTTACAGTGGCGCCAGTATCAATAACGTGTATTTACAACAAAATGAAAAATACCGTTACGACCGTTATCAAAAAATCACCCATCCGCAATTAGCCGACAGCATGGTGGCTTTTATTCGCGACTTTTTGTTGAATAGCGATGTGGTGTTGCCGTTGGATAGCGTTAATCGTCCGAAAACCAAAGAAATTCGACAAAATATCCGCCATTTTAGAAAAAATCTTGCCCTTAATGGGCAATATAAGCTGTCAAGTGCGGTTGATTTTGGCAATGAATTGACGGTAACGCCGTTGTTTGGTTTAGGCAGCACGGGAAATGTATTGAATTGCACGATCGAAGATTTATTCCAGCTGGTTGATGAAAAGCTGACTATTTGTACGCCGTATTTTAATTTCCCGCGGACATTGCAACAAAAAATCCGCCATTTGCTACGTAAAGGCAAAAAAATTGAAATTATTGTGGGCGATAAAGTGGCGAATGATTTCTACATTCCACCGGAACAGCCCTTCAAAATGGTGGGGGCGTTGCCTTATTTGTATGAAAACAATTTACGCCGCTTCAGCAAAAAGTTTGAACGTGAAATGGCACAAGGTCAGCTGACCATACGGACCTGGAAAGATGGTACGAACACCTATCATCTAAAGGGCGTTTGGATTGATGATAATTATATTTTGTTGACCGGCAATAATCTGAATCCGCGCGCATGGCGATTGGATGCGGAAAATGGCTTGTTTATCCATGATCCGAAACAACAACTTTTGCCTCAAGTGGTTCAGGAATTAGATTGTATTCGCCAACATACGACGGTGCTTCAACATTACACTGAGTTAGAAGAAATGAGGCAATATCCGGCACCGGTACAAAAATTATTGAAAAAATTTGCCCGTATTAAAGCGGATAAGTTAGTGAAGATGATTTTGTAATCACATTGTAAGTACATTTACAGTCAATATAAAAAAGGATTGTCAGTGAATGACAATCCTTTTTTCGTGATAAACACGGTGAAAAGAGACCGCACTTTGATTATTCAAGTGCGGTGCAATACGAGCGTGTTTTTTAACCTTTCGCCAAAATCCCTTTCAGGAAGCGCGCAGTATGCGAACCTTCTACGTTAGCGACCTGCTCCGGCGTACCGGTGGCGATAATTTGTCCGCCGCCGCTACCGCCTTCCGGGCCGAGATCCACAATCCAGTCCGCGGTTTTAATCACGTCTAAATTGTGCTCAATGACCACGATGGTATTGCCTTGATCGCGTAAGCGGTGCAACACAGAAAGCAGCTGTTTGATGTCGGCAAAATGTAGCCCGGTAGTTGGTTCGTCCAGAATATACAGCGTTTTGCCCGTATCCCGTTTAGAGAGTTCTGTTGCCAATTTCACCCGTTGCGCTTCACCACCGGAGAGTGTGGTGGAGGATTGGCCTAAGCGAATGTAAGACAAGCCCACGTCTATGAGGGTTTGCAGTTTGCGCGCAATCATCGGAACCGCATCGAAAAATTCGCGCGCTTCTTCCACGGTCATATCCAACACTTGATGAATGGTTTTGCCTTTGTAGCGAATTTCCAAGGTTTCTCGGTTGTAGCGTTTACCCTTACATTGGTCGCAAGGCACGTACACATCCGGCAGGAAGTGCATTTCCACTTTGATTACGCCGTCGCCCTGACAGGCTTCGCAACGTCCGCCACGAACGTTAAAACTGAAACGTCCCGGATTGTAGCCGCGTGCTCGGGCTTCCGGCACACCGGCGAACAACTCACGAATCGGGGTAAATACGCCGGTGTAGGTTGCCGGGTTAGAACGCGGTGTACGACCAATTGGGCTTTGGTCAATATCGATGACTTTGTCGAAAAATTCCAAACCTTCGATAGATTTATACGGCGCTGCTTCCGCATTTTCCGCACGGTTTAACGCGTTTTGGGCAATCGGGAACAAGGTATCGTTAATCAACGTGGATTTACCAGAACCGGATACGCCGGTGATACAGGTAAATAAGCCGACCGGAATCTCTAGGTTAACGTTTTTCAAATTGTTACCTGATGCGCCAAACAACTTGAGCGTTTTTTTCTTATCAAGTGCGGTGCGTTTTTTCGGTATTTCGATTTTTTCCGCGCCGGATAAGAATTTACCTGTAAGCGAGTTTGGATTTTGCATGATTTGTTGCGCCGTACCTTCGGCAATGACGTTGCCACCATGCACACCTGCCCCCGGGCCGATGTCGATAATGTGGTCGGCGCTTAAAATGGCATCTTCGTCGTGTTCTACCACAATCACAGTGTTACCGAGATTTCGTAAGTGAATCAAGGTATTGAGCAAGCGTTCGTTATCCCGTTGATGTAACCCGATAGACGGTTCATCCAATACGTACATCACACCGACCAAGCCTGCACCAATTTGGCTGGCAAGACGAATGCGTTGTGCTTCACCGCCTGAAAGGGTTTCGGCGGAGCGGGAAAGGGAAAGATAATTCAAGCCTACATTCACCAAAAATTGTAACCGCTCTTTGATTTCTTTCAGGATCTTCTCGGCGATTTGCGCTTTTTGTCCGCTCAGTTGTAGCTCTCCAAAAAAGCTCAAGGCTTCTCCGATGCTTTTCTCCGATACATCAGGCAGATTGGTTTGCTCAATATAAACGTTACGTGCCTCGGGACGCAGACGCGAACCGCCACAATCGGCACAAGGACGATTGCTGATGTGTTTGGCAAGTTCTTCCCGTACTGACATTGATTCCGTTTCTTTATAACGGCGTGCCATGTTGTTCAAAATGCCTTCAAAGACATGGTGGCGCAACACCACATCGCCGCGATCGTTCATGTATTGGAATTCAATTTCTTCCTTGCCGGAACCGTGCAAAATAATCTGTTGGATTTTTTTCGGCAGTTCCTCAAAAGGCGTTTCAATATCGAAATGGTAGTGTTTCGCTAGGGACGTGAGCATTTGGTAATAATAGAAATTGCGACGATCCCAGCCTTTAATGGCGCCATTGGCAAGGGAAATGCTTGGATTTTGCACCACGCGTTTTTCATCGAAATATTGTTGTACGCCCAAACCGTCACAAGTCGGGCACGCACCAGCGGGGTTATTAAAGGAAAATAGACGAGGTTCCAGTTCCGGTACGGAATAGCCACAGTGCGGACAGGCAAAGTTGGCAGAGAACACCAGTTCTTCCGCCTTCGGATCGTCCATATACGCGACGACCGCCGTGCCGCCGGAAAGCTCAAGCGTGGTTTCAAAGGATTCCGCCAATCTTGTGGCTAAATCCGACCGCACTTTAAAGCGATCCACCACTACTTCGATGGTATGTTTTTTCTGTAATTCCAGTTTTGGTGGATCAGATAAATCACAAATCTCACCATCAATACGGGCGCGAATATAGCCTTGCGCAGCAATTTGTTGCAACAATTTAACGTGTTCACCTTTGCGTTCTTTCACCACCGGCGCCAATAACATCATCTTGCTTTCTTCAGGCAGAGAAAGCACTTTATCCACCATTTGGCTGATCGTTTGCGCCGTGAGCGGTACATTGTGATGAGGACAGCGCGGCTCGCCCACGCGAGCAAATAACAAGCGCAGGTAATCGTGAATTTCGGTAATGGTACCCACCGTTGAACGGGGGTTGTGCGAGGTGGATTTTTGCTCAATAGAAATGGCCGGTGAAAGCCCTTCAATATGATCTACATCGGGTTTTTCCATTAATGACAAAAATTGACGCGCATAGGCGGACAAGGATTCCACATAACGGCGTTGTCCTTCGGCATACAGCGTATCAAAGGCTAAAGAAGATTTACCTGAGCCGGATAAACCGGTAATAACAATGAGTTTGTCGCGTGGAATAGTTAAGTTAATATTTTTCAGATTGTGGGTTCTTGCACCACGAATATCGATGGTATCCATAATAGATTTTATAAATGAAAGAAGTGTAAATTTGCGACAATTATCGCATATTCCTAAATAACTGTGCAAATATCCAGTTAATTTTGTTGAAGGCGTGGATTTATTCCAAATTTTCAGGCAGAATAGAGCAAAATTTTTTACAGCAAAATTGAATAAAGAAGAGGATATTATGGCTGGAGTAAATAAAGTCATTATTGTTGGTAACTTAGGTAACGATCCTGAAATTCGCACCATGCCGAACGGCGAAGCGGTTGCCAACATTACCGTTGCCACCAGTGAAAGCTGGAATGATAAAAATACCGGCGAACGTCGTGAAGTGACCGAATGGCACCGCATTGTGTTCTATCGCCGTCAAGCAGAAGTGGCAGGCGAATACTTACGCAAAGGCTCTAAAGTCTATGTTGAAGGACGTTTAAAAACCCGTAAATGGCAAGATCAAAACGGCCAAGATCGCTACACCACAGAAATTCAAGGCGATGTTTTACAAATGTTAGACAGTCGCTCAGATCGTCAATCCGGTGGTTATGCGCCAGCCGCTCAACCAACTTATCCAAGTCAAGCGCAGAGCGCACCACGTGCAACCCCTGCAAGCAAACCGGCAGCCGAAGCACCGATGGATAACTTTGATGATGATATTCCGTTCTAACGAATAAAGCACAAAAATGATAAAGGGTCTGATGTGATGTCAGACCCTTTCTTTTTTTTGTCGTAGAGAATGAGGATATCTTCTTGCGCAAAAGTGCGATCATTTTTCAGCGTGTTTTTCTGCTTTAAATATTGCGATCAGCTCCCGTACTTTAATTCGCTTGTGTGACGCTTGGCTGATGGAGCGTTGTACTTTTAAACGGCGGATTTTCGCGCCTTGGTAGATTTCTCGGGTGAATGGCGTGTCGTGGTTGGAAATCACTACTTGGATGTTACGTTGTTTTATAGTGTCTTTGGCTAGATTGGCAAGATCACGCTGGTGGGCGATGGAAAATTCATTGCCGGAATAATTGGTGAAATTGCTGTTTTGTGAAATGGGAGCATAGGGTGGGTCGCAGTAAATGACGCAGTCTTCATCCGCCATTTCGAAGGTTTGTTGAAAATCGGCGCAAATAAAGACCGCACTTTGTGCTTTAGCGGCAAAAAAACGGAGTTCTTCTTCCGGGAAATAATGGGTTTTGTAAGCCCCGAAAGGCACATTAAATTCATTTTTGGCGTTGTAGCGACACAAGCCGTTAAAGCCAAAACGATTTAAATACAGAAATAACACGGCGCGTTGGAATGCATCGGTACTTTGATTAAATTCTTTACGCTTGGTGTAATAGTAACTTTCCGTATTAGCATCGGGGTGAAAGAAAACCGGTTTGCACGCTTGGATGTAGCCTTCAACGTCCTGTTTGACGATGTTGAATAGGTGGATTAAATCAGGATTGATGTCTGCTAGAATGTAGCGTTCGAAATGGCTGTTGAGAAATACCGCACCGGCGCCAACAAACGGTTCGATCAAACATTGTTTACATTTGGGCAATAAGCGGTTGATTTCGTCTGTGAGGCGATATTTACCGCCCGCCCATTTGAGAAAAGGGCGGCTTTTGGTTTTTGTTGTGGGGTTAGCGGGTTTAGGCATGGGGGTTAGTCAACTTGCGTACAACGATTGATGGCTTCAATCACCTGTTCTTGTGGGATGTCCGTCGCCACATAAGCCTGTCCAAGCGCTTTGAGGAGTACCAAACGCAATTTGCCATTGAGCACTTTTTTATCACGCATCATTAGCGGCAAGTAATCTTGTGCGGTCATGCCATCCGGGGAAACGGTTGGTAAATTGGCGCGCGCTAAAAGTTTTTCTAAACGTACGACATCATGCGGGGTTAAATCGCCTAATTTTTCTGATAACGCAGCAGCAATCATGCAACCGGCGGCCACCGCTTCGCCGTGTAACCAGTTGCCGTAACCTAAATGGGTTTCGATGGCGTGTCCGAAGGTGTGGCCAAGATTTAATAGCGCACGATCGCCTTTTTCCGTTTCATCGCGCGCCACAATATCCGCTTTTAATTGACAACAACGGGCGATACATTGTTGTAATGCATTTTGGTCAAGGGCGACTAAGTCATCGATGTGTTGTTCTAGCCATTGGAAAAAGGGGAAGTCTAAAATCGCCCCATATTTGATGACTTCGGCTAAGCCTGCGTTGACTTCACGTTTTGGCAAGGTATTTAAGGTGAGTGTATCGACAATGACGGCACTCGGTTGATAAAACGCGCCGATCATGTTTTTGCCTAATTCGTGGTTTACCGCAGTTTTGCCGCCCACGGAAGAATCCACTTGGGCTAATAATGTCGTCGGGATTTGGATAAAACGCACGCCACGTTGATAACTTGCTGCGGCATAGCCTGCCACGTCACCGATGACACCGCCGCCTAATGCCACGATCGTGGTATCGCGTCCGTGGTTGGCTTTTAAAAGTGCGGTGAAAATCAGGTTCAAAGAATCCAGAGTTTTGTATTGTTCGCCGTCCGGCAATAACACGTGCTCAACAAGACAACCGATTTTTTCTAAGGTGTCCGTCACGGTGGAAAGATAATGTTGTGCAACAGTTGGATTGGTCACGATCATGACCTTATTGCCGGATTTCAGCGGATAGCAATCGGTATTCGTGAGTAATCCGGCACCGATATGAATCGGGTAGCTTCTTTCTTTCAATTCAACATTTACACACAACATTTACTTTGCCTTTGAGGTGTTTAACCGTTTGTATTAACCGTTGTAGTTATCAATCAGGTCGATAATTTGTGTCGCCATGACTTTGGCACTTTGTTCGTCAGTCGGCAGGGTGATATCCGCCACTTCTTCATAAAGTGGATTGCGAACTTTAGCTAAGTCTTCCAACACTTGGCGCGGATCGGTCACATCTTGCAATAACGGACGTTTTTTGTCTCGCTGTGTGCGTTGATATTGTTTATCCACGGTGGTTTCGAGGTAAATCACAATACCGCGTGCGGAAAGGTGATTGCGGTTGTCTTTTGATAACACAGCGCCGCCACCGGTCGATAACACGATACCTTGACGTTGCGTTAATTCATTAATGAGACGTTCTTCTCTTTTACGGAACCCTTCTTCGCCCTCAACATCAAAAATCCAACCGATATCGGCACCGGCGCGTTCTTCAATTTCCGCATCGGTATCGACGAAATCCATGTTGAGTAATTGTGCGAGTTGGCGACCGATGGTGCTTTTACCTGCACCCATAGGGCCCACTAAGAAAATATTACGTTTTTCTGCCATTGCTATAATCTTAAATTTATGTCGTCGTAAAGAATGTGATCTTTTAGAAAATAAGAAACGACCGCAAGTCATGATTCATGTGGTCGTGTGAAAGTTTTGAATAAAATTGAAAAGATCACCCCAAAATTGCACGAGATTATCTCAATAAATCGCCATTCTTTTCAACATAAACAGGCGATTTATTTCGTTTATCCTGCGTTAAAGACAAAATAAACTACCGCGTTATCGTCTTTTTAGGTGTGTTTTGTGCCGTCTTAGATTTCCCAGGATTCTTGTTCTTTTTCGCTGTTGACTGGTTGCTCTTCAAGTTTTCCAATGTCTCACCCTGGCGCAAAATATGTGGCGTGACGAAGATCACCAATTCCCGCTTTTGGTGGCGATCACTTTCTTTGCTGAATAAATGCTTAATGCCGGGAATGTCTCCCAGTAATGGCACTTTGTCTAAGCTTTTAGTAATGGTGTCATGAAAGACGCCACCAAGCACGATGGTTTCGCCGTCCTTGGCGAAAACTTGCGTATTTATTTCTTGTTTATCAATCGAAACAACCTCGCCTAAACCGTATGCCACGCGGCTGCCCGGTGCGTTTTGGCTTACAATTAAATCCAACAGAATTTGCTTATCTAAGGAAATATGTGGTGTGACTTCCAACCCTAATACGGCTTCGCGAAACTCTACGCTTTGCGTACCACTTTTTTCATTCACCATGATATAAGGCAATTCCGTCCCTTGCTTAATGCTGGCACTTTTCTTGTTGGTGGTAAGCAAACGTGGGCTAGCGATAATTTCCACATTGTTTTCCCGTTCAAGTGCGGTCAATTCTAAGTCTAAAAGTCGTCCGTTGATTTTAGCCACTTGTAACGCGAGAGACCCGGCCGGTGTCGTGGCGGTGGGCAAGTTGACGTTTAATTGATTCGCAATATTGTCAAAGCCGTTAGCGGCGAGACTGCCAGCGATTTTGTGGGCATTTTCTGTCGGGTTAAAAATCCCCCAACGCACGCCCAAATCTTTCAAACTTTCGGCGTTGATGGTGACAATACGTGCTTCGATGGCGATTTGTTCAATGGGCTTATCCAATTCTTTAATCAATTTCTTCAAGTTGGCGATAGATTTCGGTTCGTCTTGAATCAGTAAGAGATTGCTGCGGTCATCAAAGGTAATGCTACCGTTCGGTGATAACATCGACCCATTACCGCCGGTAAGCGATTTCATTACTTCAGAAGCTTTGGCAAAGTGCAGTTTAATGGTGGCTGTCGCGAGCGAGGTTTCTTCCTCCGAAGGCAGTGCCGCAATGGCTTGAGGTTCTGTCATATTGCCGGCAAATTTGGCAGCGGTATCCTGCTTGCTTAAATAATAAATGCCCTCTTCCTGCCATAAATCCAATTGTTTAATTTTGGCAACGGAACGAAAGAGCTGATCTAAATTCACGTTATCTAACTTTAATGTCAGTGTGCCTTGCAATTCATCGTCGATCAGTAAGTTAACATTTTCTGCCAGCGCGAGTTGTTGTAAGGTCGGCACCAAAGGCGCCTGTTTGAGTTGAATGGAAAAGGTTTGATGTTGTTCGGCATGCACGGTGAATGTGAAAAAACATCCGAAAAACAGACCGCACTTTAAGATCTTGAGAAAAAGCGATTGCATGATATTTCCTTACAATGATTTAAAACTGAACATTAAACGGGAGCGTCTGTTCACAATGTTGATTGTTTTCTCTGCGTAGAAACGTAATTTGCTGTTTGGTGATATGGTTTATTTTGATTGCTTCTGTGGCGATGACATCATCGACGTTCGCCAAATGAACCTGCTGGTCTGCTTGTAAAATAAGTTGCCAATCTTTTTGTTGTTGAATGATGCCGACAATCTGAATTTGAGCAAAAGGCGTGTTTGGGAAAATCCCCGTTTGGCATGAATGTTCAAGCGCCTGACCTTGCCTTTGGACATGTTCTGGTTTGGTTCGATGGCGTTGTGTTTTATCAAATGGATCATTCGCGGCTGCGGGTAAGCTGAACAAAATGCCCAATATTAAGTATAAAAGTGGTTCTCGCATTCGTTTTTCCTTAGTTTCCTTTGCTATTTAATTGAAATAAAAGTGCTGTTTGAATGGATGAGGTTTCATTCGCTTCATCGCTTTGCAGAATTTGCCATTCAACGAGTTCCAATTCTGTGTTCGCGTTTAAAAGTGCGGTTAAAAATGAATGTAAATCTTTGAAATGGCCTTGAAGTTGTAGCCTGAGTAAGGGCTTTTGATGAAAATCCCACTGGCTTTGTACGATTTGCAAATGTTGAGCAAGTTGTTGGATTTCTTGATTTATCGGCGGCAGTTTGGCCGCTAGCGCAGGTGTGAGTAATTGCGTTGCCGCTTTCTCTTTTAGTGCTGCTAAAAGTTTTTGTTGATGTGCCAAACTTTCCCGTTGCGTTTGTAATTGTTGCTCCATATGTGTCATGTAAGCACGTTGTTGCCAATAATGTTGCAAGGGGAAAGAGAGGATAAATCCGCCGAGGAAAAGTAACGTGGAGTATTGTTTCCAGGGATGTAAACGATGCCAATGGGCCAATGTCTCAGTAAGTTTTTGTCTGAAATTCATGGTGCTGTTTTTATCTTTATATCAAATTGGAAACGCAGTTCTTGCGCTTGTGGTTTAAATTCCACCAGATTAACTTCGCGAAATAATGGTTGTGCGGAGAGATATCCATTGAGGCGAGAAAACTCTTCTTGGTTTTCAGCATATCCCTTGAGCATAAGATGTTCAGTATTGAGGTGTAATTCCGTTAATTCACCTTGTGTAAGTGGAAACTCAGCTAATTGATTTAACAAAGAAAAAAGTGTTTCTTTTGGAATTTCTTGAAGGGTTTCCAATTGTGCATGACTGTGGCGAAATTGTTGAATCTGTTGCTGTGTCGCCTGTAATTCTTGTTGGTGAGTAGTGTATTGCAACTGTGCTTTGTCCGCATTGTCGGTATAGCCTTCCGCAAAATGGGTGAGCGATAATGTGCTGATCGTACATAACGTTGCCCCGATAAATAGGGTAACCAACAAACGCCGATTTTTCTGTCGAAGCTGTTTAATGCGCCAAGGCAACAAATTCATGTCTTTTTTCATGTCATTTTCTCTAAAGATGGCGCTTTAACACCAAAAAGTGCGGTGGATTTTTGTAACGTTTCTTGTTGCCATAGGGCATTACCTAGCGCGATAAAAGGCAGGGAGGTGTTTATTTCCTCCCAGTCTGATGCAATGTGTTGTGTAGATTCAGTGCTGTAATAGAACACTTTTTCCGGTTTTTCATCATAACGCTGGCAATATTGCTCAAAAAGTGCGGTCAAATTTCCGTCCGTTTGAAACAGTGTTTGGGTCTGTTGTCGTTTGTGGTGAATCGCTAATGCGCCGCTTTCGTCCTGGTACAACACTAAGGCGTCGATCGGTAATGGTTGCTCTAAAATATATTCGCTGGCACGTAAAACAGCTTTGGCAACGCTATCTAACACATCAATTTGCAAGGGAATAAATTGATTTAAATAGTTTTTCGCAATTTGTTGTCTAATGGCGAAAATATCTAAACGAAATCCTTGTTTTAGCGGCATCGCCGTATAGTCATACCACACTTCCTCAAGCGGGATTGGTAATTCATGGGTAAGGGTAAAATGACACTGTTGTTCACATTCTTGGGTATTCAGGTTTTGCGGCAGAATAAGGCTTTTTTGCCAGATATGCTGCGGCATAATGGCAGTAATGAATTTATAGTTTGCTCTTCTCGGTGATTGATTTAATTTCTGATTTAATGTTGAAGAGAGTGTAAGTAAATCTAGTTCGCTACATTGTAAGAACTGGGCTTGGTTTTGTGAATCGAACCAAAGAACATCAATATGTTGTGGGCGGTAGCAAAGGCCAACTTGAATGGCTGATTGATGTCTGATAAACATGAAGTATCCTTGTTTGCAATATTTACTGTCGTTTTTGTTGCGTAGTCTTTATACTTAGCCACTATATTTTTAATTCCTTTTATTGCCTTTAACTAAGTGAGAATTTTTCGATGCGGATCGCAAAATTAATATTAAGTTCCTTATTAACCCTGTTCATTTTGGGCTGTATCGCCGTGGGCATTGTCTATGTGCAGCTAAAATCCGATTTACCGGATGTGGAAACGCTGAAAACCGTTGAGCTGCAACAGCCAATGCAAATTTATACTTCTGACGGTAAGTTGATCGGTGAAGTGGGCGAGCAGCGTCGTATTCCGGTGAAATTAAATGAGGTGCCGCAAACGTTAATTGATGCGGTATTGGCAACGGAAGATAGCCGTTTTTATGATCACCATGGGCTAGACCCGATCGGGATCGGCCGTGCCGTGATGGTGGCGATCAGTAAAGGTGGTGCTTCCCAAGGGGCGAGTACCATCACGCAACAGTTGGCGCGTAACTTCTTCTTAACGCCGGAAAAAAGTTTGATTCGTAAAGCCAAAGAGGCGATTTTAGCGATTGAGATCGAAAATGCCCTAGATAAAAACGAAATTCTTGAGCTTTATTTAAATAAAATTTATTTGGGATACCGCTCTTATGGTGTGGCGGCCGCGGCAAAAACCTATTTTGGTAAAGAATTAAATCAACTGACTTTGTCCGAAATGGCGGTGATTGCAGGTTTGCCGAAAGCCCCTTCTACGATGAATCCGCTTTTCTCCCCGAAACGTGCGTTAGAGCGTCGTAATGTAGTGTTGGGGCGTATGTTGGATCAAAAATATATTTCTCAAGAAGAATATGATGCTGCGTTGAAAGAGCCAATTGTCGCCAGCTATCACGGTGCGCAATTGGATTTTCGAGCTGATTATGTCACAGAAATGGTGCGTCAGGAAATGGTAAAACGTTTCGGTGAAGAAGACGCCTATACCAAAGGCTATAAAGTCTATACCACGGTGCTTTCCAAAGATCAGGAAACGGCGCAAAAAGCGGTACGTGATAATTTAATCGCTTACGATATGCGTCATGGCTATCGTGGTGGTGAACCCTTGTGGAAAAAAGGCGAAGCCTCTTGGGATAATGACACTATTATCGGTTTTCTGAAAAAGTTACCCAATTCTGAGCCGTTTATTCCGGCTGCCGTCATGAATGTATCTAAATCCGGTGCAGAGCTTTTATTGGCATCCGGTGAGAAAATAACGTTGCCAAGCAGTGCGATGCGTTGGACGGGACAGTCTGCTCCGGTGAAAACAGGTGAGCAAATTTGGCTGCGTAAAAACGACAAAGGCGAATGGGTCTTGGGACAAATTCCACGTGCCAATTCGGCGTTGGTTTCTTTAAATAGTGACAATGGCGCCATTGAAGCGATTGTGGGCGGCTTTAGTTTTGAACAAAGTAAATTTAACCGTGCAACACAATCATTAGTACAAGTCGGTTCTTCCATTAAACCGTTCATTTATGCGGCAGCATTGGAAAAAGGGTTGACCTTATCTAGCGTGTTACAAGATACACCGCTTGTGTTGAAAAAGCCGGGTCAAAAGGAATGGCGCCCGAAAAACTCACCGGATCGTTATGATGGTCCTTTACGTTTACGTGTGGGACTAGGCCAATCTAAAAACATGATTGCCATTCGCTCCATGCAAATGGCCGGTGTCGAGTTTGTTGCGGATTTCTTGCAACGTTTTGGCTTTAAACGAGATCAGTATTTTGCCAGTGAAGCGCTTGCATTAGGTGCGGCTTCCTTCACGCCGCTTGAAATGGCGCGTGGTTATGCAGTGTTTGATAACGGTGGTTATTTAGTTGATCCATATATCATCAATAAAATCTTAGATAATACCGGTAAAGAAATTTTTGTGGCAAACCCTAAAGTCGCCTGTCCAACTTGTGACAGTATTCCTGTCATTTACGGCGAAACGGAAAAATTAGATGGTTTCAAGAATACCGATTTGACCATGGCTGACGGCTTGAAACGCAGCGATGATTCCACGAACGGCGAAGAAGTGGATCAAGGTGAAACTGTGCCGGATATTCCGGAGTTACAGCCACGCGTTGATGCTGTGAAAGAAGAAAATTTAAATTTCATGGCGCAAGCAAAAACCAACAGCTCGCAAGTTGAGTATGCGCCACGTGTCATTAGTGGTGAATTGGCGTTCTTGATTCGTAGTGCATTAAATACGGCGATTTATGGTGAACAAGGGCTAGATTGGAAAGGCACCAGTTGGCGCATGGCAAATGAGATCAAGCGTAAGGATATTGGCGGCAAAACCGGGACGACCAATAACTCCAAAGTGGCGTGGTATGCCGGGTTTGGCGCGAACTTAACGACGGCTGTGTATATTGGTTTTGATGACAATAAATTCGATTTAGGTCGCGGAGAGGCCGGTGCGAAAAGTGCGATGCCGGCATGGATTAGCTATATGAAGGCTATTTTGAAAGAGGTCCCTGAACGTACGTTGCCGACCCCGGCAAATATTGTCGAGAAAAACATTGATCCGCGTTCCGGTTTATTATCTGGTGGTGGACGTGTCGAATACTTCATTAAAGGCACTGAGCCGACCCGAGCTTATGTGGAAGAACGTGGTTATTATGTGCCTAGCGATCTGCAGGAAGGCGGTGGCGCATCGGGTGGTCAACGGGAAGAATTATTCTAGACCGCGACTTGTTTTTGAAGCCCGGCAGCTGTCGGGCTTCCTTTTTGGGTAAAAGTGCGGTCATTTTATTTAACGTTTTATAAGTAGGAATTATGCTCAGTTATCGTCATAGTTTTCATGCAGGTAATCATGCTGATGTGTTGAAACATATCGTGTTAATGCTGATTATTGAAAGCCTGCAACAGAAAGATAAAGGTTTTTATTATTTAGATACGCATTCCGGTGCAGGACGGTATCGTCTGTTTAGCCCTGAAGCGGAGAAAACAGCTGAATATGTGGAAGGCATTGGGCGTTTATGGCAGCACGACGATCTACCGGAAGAGGTTGACCGTTATGTGAAGCTGATTAGAAAGCTGAATTATGGCGGGAAAGAATTGCGCTATTACGCCGGTTCCCCTTTGTTGGCAGCGAATTTATTGCGCCCACAGGATCGTGCGCTGATGATGGAATTGCACCCAAGCGAGTTTCCTTTGTTACGCAATAATTTCAAAGAATTTGAAAATGTGACGGTGAAAATCGGCGATGGTTTTCAGCAAGTCAAAGCCACATTGCCACCGAAAGAGCGTCGTGGCTTAGTGCTAATTGATCCCCCTTATGAACTGAAAGAAGACTATGATTTGGTGGTGAAAGCCATTGAAGAAGGTTACAAACGTTTTGCGACCGGTGTGTATGCGATTTGGTATCCGGTGGTGTTACGTCAGCAAACCAAACGTATTGTAAAAGGCTTAGAAGCCACGGGGATTCGTAAAATTTTGCAAATTGAATTGGCGGTGCGTCCGGATTCTGATCAACGTGGCATGACAGCCAGCGGTATGATTGTGGTGAATCCACCTTGGATGTTAGAACAGCAGATGAAATCCATTTTGCCGTATTTAACCACCGCACTTGTGCCGCAAGGCACCGGAAGTTGGTCGGTAAACTGGATTACACCTGAATAAGATGACGCCAGCATAAGATAATACCGATTAGACCGATTTATCCTATTTGTTTGATTTGTGAACATCCTTTGGGCAGAATAGCGCCCAATTTATTAATAAGGAAAAGAGTATGACCAGACGTTATGATTACATTGCCATCGGTGGTGGCAGCGGTGGAATTGCTTCCATTAACCGTGCAGCAAGTTATGGCAAAAAATGTGCCATTATTGAAGCAAAACATTTAGGCGGAACCTGTGTTAACGTGGGCTGCGTGCCGAAAAAAGTGATGTTCTACGGCGCACAAATTGCGGAAGCCATCCATCATTATGCACCGGATTACGGTTTTGATGTGGACGTCAAAAAATTTGATTTCGCTAAGTTGGTGGAAAGCCGTCAAGCCTATATTTCCCGCATTCATACCTCATACGATAACGTGTTGGCAAAAAATAACGTGGATGTGATTCGCGGCTTTGCCAAATTTGTCAATAAAAATACCCTTGAAGTGACTTTCGCCGATGGTTCCACCGAACAAGTGACAGCAGATCATATCTTGATTGCTACCGGCGGACGTCCAAGTATTCCTGCAATAAAAGGCGCGGAATACGGTATTGATTCTAATGGCGTTTTTGCGTTAACCGAGTTGCCTAAACGCACAGCTGTTGTCGGCGCAGGTTATATTGCCGTGGAGTTGGCAGGCGTCTTGAACAGCCTTGGTGTGGAAACCCATTTATTTGTGCGTAAACACGCACCGTTGCGTAATTTTGATCCAATGATGGTGGAAACCTTAGTGGAATCCATGCAACAAGACGGCATTACACTACACACCCATGCCATTCCAAAAGAGGTGGTGAAAAATGCAGACGGTTCGGTGACGCTTCACCTCGAGGACGGTCGTGATCAAACCGTAGATTGCCTGATTTGGGCGATTGGACGTGAACCGACAACTGATAAAATTAATTTACACGCCGCCGGCGTAGAAGCGAATGCGCGTGGTTTCATCAAGGTGGATAAATACCAAAACACCAATGTGCCGGGCATTTATGCGGTAGGCGATATTGTTGAAGGCGGCATTGAACTCACGCCGGTGGCAGTTGCAGCCGGACGTCGTTTATCTGAACGCCTGTTTAATAATAAACCGAACGAACATTTAGACTACAATTTAGTGCCGTCCGTGGTGTTCAGTCATCCACCAATTGGTACTGTCGGATTAACTGAACCACAAGCCATTGAACAATATGGTGCGGAAAATGTGAAAGTGTATAAATCTTCCTTTACTTCTATGTACACGGCTGTCACCCAACATCGTCAACCTTGTCGCATGAAATTGGTATGCGTTGGTAAAGAGGAAAAAATTGTGGGCTTACATGGTATCGGTTTTGGCGTGGACGAAATGATCCAAGGTTTTGCTGTTGCTGTTAAAATGGGCGCAACAAAAGCGGATTTTGACAACACAGTGGCTATTCACCCAACAGGCTCGGAAGAGTTTGTAACAATGCGTTAATTAACACTTATTAAATAAAAAAGGTCTGAGTTTTCAGACCTTTTTTGTATTCTTTATTCAGTATGTTAGATGCAAACTTTAGTACTTTAACTAAAGTGCGGTCTTATTTTATCGTGTTTTTAACGGGTACCGTAAACGACGATAGTTTTACCATGGGCTGAAATGAGATGCTGATCTTCTAGCATTTTTAAAATGCGTCCAACGGTTTCGCGAGAGCAACCTACCATTTGACCGATTTCCTGGCGCGTAATTTTAATTTGCATCCCGTCAGGATGTGTCATGGCTTCTGGCATTTTGGCTAAATTTAACAAGGTTTGAGCAATGCGGCCAGTAACATCTAAGAAAGCCAAGTTACTGACTTGGCGTGAGGTGTTTTGTAAACGACGTGCCAACTGTGCGGTAAGGAGCATCAGAATTTCAGGGTTAACTTGAATTAATTGACGGAATTTACGGTAGGAAATTTCAGCAACTTCACAAGCCGCTTTGGCTTTTATCCAGGCGGAACGACGCTGATCTTCTTCAAATAAACCGGCTTCCCCGAAGAAATCGCCTTGGCTTAGATAAGTCAGGATCATTTCTTTGCCATCTTCATCTTTCACTAAAACGGAAACGGAACCTTGAATTAAATAGTATAAGGTTTCAGCCTTTTCACCGGCATTGATTAATGTGCTTTTAGATGGATATTTATGAATATGACAATGAGATAAAAACCAATCAAGGGTTGGATCCGTTGATGGCGTTGTAACTTGTGCGTTTTGTTCCTGCACGTTGAAAACCTCCAGCTAACAATAAAAAACTAAAAAGTTTATTTAAAAAATTCCGTTTTATTTTTTATATCGATAGATTCATGTAACTCAGACCAAACGATCACCGCACTTCCTTGGCGGATTTTGTTCAGTAGCGCTTTCTTTTTTTGTTCGAAAGTCTGTTCATGTGAACCATAATCGGTTCCTTCACGTAAAATGACGCTTTCCACAATATTGATTAACGTGTCTTCCGCCAGTTCTTGCCAAGGAATAATCACGACATATTACCTAAATAAATAAATTATGCAAATAAGCTTTCAATGAGCTGCCATTGCTGGCTAAACCCTTGATTTGGTGTGTGTCGGAAGTTGGAACGCACATAGCGCATAAACTGCCCTTCACAGAGGGTGACGAGGTGTGCGGCGATAATGCGTTCGTCCACGTTAAATCCGCGTCCTTCGCGCAATTTTCGCATTTGCAGAATATTCACGAACTGCAATTCTAGCCTGTCAAAAAAGGTCGCAACGCGGGCTTGTAGTTTGGCATCTTCAAACATCAACGCATGGCCCGTTAAAACACGGGTTAAACCGGGGTTTTTACGGGCAAAATCCAAGATCATCTGCAGGATGTCTTTTACCCGTTGCATGGTGTTAGTTTCATTTTTGATAGATTGTGAAATGCGATTCAGCAATGTGCTTTCGATATTCTCAATTAAGGCCTCAAAAATCTTGGTTTTGCTCGGGTAATAACGGTATAACGCCGCTTCTGATACGCCCACTTCTGCGGCTAAACGCGCCGTTGTCATACGCTCCATGCCGCGTTCGGAATGCAACATATGCGTGAGCACCGTCAACACTTGTTGGCGGCGTTCTTTAATACTGCGTTTATTGGTTTGTTCCATTAGTGTTTACCTGAATGGCCGAAACCGCCTTCGCCACGTTCTGTGGCATTGAATTCGTTGACGATATTAAATTCCGCTTGTACAACGGGCACAAAGACTAATTGCGCGATGCGATCGCCTACTTCAATTTTGAACGGCTCATTGCCACGATTCCACACGGAAACCATGAGTGGACCTTGATAGTCAGAATCGATTAAACCGACTAAATTGCCCAACACAATACCGTGTTTATGCCCTAAGCCGGAACGCGGTAAAATCACTGCCGCTAAATTGGGATCGGCAATATAAATAGAAAGCCCCGTTGGAATTAATTTGGTTTCACCCGGTTGGATTTCAATGCCATTGTCTAGGAGTGCACGTAAATCCAATCCAGCGGAGCCTTCGGTAGCATACGTTGGCAGGGGAAATTCGTTGCCAAGACGGCTATCTAAAATTTTAACGTCAATTTTTTTCATTGTGATCTTTTCCTTTAACGAAATCTTTTATGTTTTTGATAAAGTGCGGTTGGTTTTTGCTGTGTTTTTTTATTGACGGTAACGCGCCATAATTTCACTGACTAATGCTTCTGCCAATGTATTTTTATCCGCCTGCGGCAAGGCTTTTTCGCCATGCTTCCAAAAGAGGTGTAGCGCATTGTGATCTTGTCCAAACACTTGCCCGCCGGAAACGTCATTGGCACAAATCATATCCAAATTTTTGCGCGTCAATTTATCTTTCGCGTAATCGGCAACATTCTGCGTTTCAGCCGCAAATCCCACAGTGAACGGGCGCTTTTCCGTAAGATGCGCTACATCAGCGATGATGTCAGGATTTTTAACGAGCTTTAACGTCATTTCTTCAGCCGATTTTTTGATTTTTTGATCAGCGATATCCGCAATACGGTAATCCGCCACTGCGGCACAACCAATAAAAATGTGATTTTTGACCGCGCTTTCTAAGGCGGTTTGCCACATTTCTTGTGCGGAAGTGACATTAATACGATGAATATTGGGTGAGGCAGTGAGATTCACCGGGCCGGCAATTAGTGTCACCTGTGCACCACGTTTGGCAAAAGCCTCTGCAATAGCAAAGCCCATTTTGCCGGAGCTGTGATTGGAAATGTAACGCACCGGATCGATGGCTTCGCGCGTTGGGCCTGCTGTAATGGCAACATGGATGCCGAGTAAATCTTGCTGCACGGTAAAATGATGACAAAGTGCGGTGAAAATTTCAGAAGGTTCGGACATTCGCCCGGCACCCACATCGCCACATGCCTGTTCGCCACTGTTCGGGCCGATAAGTTGTATGCCACGGCTTAAAAGTGCGGTCAGATTTTGCTGTGTTATTGCTTGGCGATACATTTGCTGATTCATCGCCGGCGCAAGAAAAATCGGTGCACTGGTGGCAAGGCAAATCGTGGAAAGTAAGTCGTTCGCCATACCGACAGTTAAGCGCGCAATAAAATCGGCACTGGCTGGCGCGATTAATACGACATCCGCCCATTTCGCCAATTCAATATGTCCCATCGCCAGTTCTGCTTGCGGATCCAATAACGATTGCGCCACGGCATTGCCTGAAATCGCTTGCAAGGTGAGTGGGGTCACAAATTCTGCGGCGGCAGGCGTGAGCACCACGCGAACCTGCGCATTGGCTTTGCGTAATAAACGAATTAATTCGATGGTTTTGTACGCGGCAATGCCGCCGGTAATGCCCACAACAATGCGTTTATTTTCTAGATTAATCATGCTTGAATCCCATGAATTGACTGACTCGGAGATGAATCCACTTATTCTACTTGAATTATGATTTAATCAAAAATCTTATTTTGCGATCAGGATTCCACTTTTAAAGCCCGCTGTTTGGGTTTTAACGCCTTGTATGAATGAATAACGAATCTGTTATTTTTTGCGAGGTTGAAGAAATGGATGAACCCTTAATGCCAAGGGAAAAACTTTTAAAATATGGTGTCGCCACACTGACAGATGCTGAACTTTTGGCCATTTTCTTGCGTACGGGCATTAAAGATTGTCCGGTGATGCAGCTATCGAAAAATGTGTTACAACATTTTGGCTCGTTGCGAGGGCTCATTAGCGCCAATCAAAAGCAGTTTTGTGCTGTGAAAGGCATTGGCATTACGCAGTTTATTCAATTGCAAGCTTGCACGGAAATGACCCGTCGTTATTTATTGGCGGAACTCAAAGAAGGGTATTGTTTTAGCTCGTCAGAGACAGTGAAAATGTACTTACAAACAGAGTTAGAAAATACGGAACGAGAAATTTTTTTAGTGCTTTTCTTGGATAACCAGTATCGCTTGATTAAGCAGGAGCGCTTGTTTCTCGGCACAATTAATAAAGCGATGGTTTATCCGCGCGAAGTCATCAAGGAAGCCTTGGCTTGCAATGCGGCGGCGATTATTTTGGCTCATAATCACCCTTCCGGCGTGGCGGAACCCAGCTTTTCTGACAGACAAATTACGGAGACTATCAAACAGGCGGCGGAGTTGGTGGAAATTCGAGTGCTGGATCATTTTGTGATTGGTAAAGGCGATTATTTTTCCTTTGCGGAACAAAATCTTCTTTAAAACTGACCGCACTTTTGGATAAATTTTAGTTTTAATCTCAGCAAATTCAGGATTTAGGCTTGAGAATGTAATATAAAGTGAGTATAATGCACGACCTTTAATATAGTATGCGGGTCGGGTTATACGACCTGACGAGGTCATTCAAAAGTTATTTTTGAAGTATTCCGAACCGTAAGCTCGAGCTTAAATTTCATTATTGGAGATTAATATGTCTAGAGTCTGTCAAGTAACAGGCAAGCGTCCGGCAGTGGGTAACAACCGCTCTCACGCAATGAACGCGACTCGTCGTCGTTTTCTTCCTAACCTTCACACACACCGTTTCTGGGTTGAAAGTGAAAACCGTTTCGTAACATTACGCTTAACTGCAAAAGGTATGCGTATTATTGATAAAAAAGGCATTGATGCAGTTTTAGCTGAAATCCGTGCTCGTGGCGAGAAAATCTAAGGAGCTAACAAATGGCAGCAAAAGGTGCTCGTGAGAAAATCCGTTTAGTTTCTACCGCAGAAACCGGTCATTTCTACACAACTGACAAAAACAAACGTAATATGCCTGAAAAAATGGAAATCAAAAAATTTGATCCAGTTGTGCGTAAACACGTTATTTATAAAGAAGCAAAAATCAAATAATTTTGCATGAATTGAAAAACCCGACATTGTTCGGGTTTTTTTATATCCAGTGGCTATCGGAGAAAGAGAATGCCTGAACTACCTGAAGTCGAAACCGCACTGCGTGGCGTGAGCCCTTATTTGAAAGATTACGTGATTGAAAAAATCGAGGTACGTCAGCCGAAACTCCGCTGGGCAGTATCACCGGAATTAGCGACATTACATCAGGTGAAAATTCTGGATCTGAGCCGCCGTGCCAAATACCTCATCATTCATACCGAAAAAGGTTATATCATCGGGCACTTAGGGATGTCGGGAACCGTAAGAATCGTACCGCATGACTGCCCGATAGATAAACATGATCACTTGGATATTGTGCTGAATAATGGTCGATTATTGCGCTATAACGATCCACGCCGTTTTGGCGCTTGGTTGTGGACGGAAAAATTGGACGAGTTTCATTTGTTTTTAAAACTGGGGCCGGAACCGCTATCAGAGGAATTTAACGCAGACTATCTTTTCAAAAAATCACGCAAAAAAACGACCGCACTTAAGACCTTTTTAATGGATAACGCTGTAGTGGTGGGCGTTGGCAACATTTATGCCAATGAAAGTTTATTTTTATGTGGTCTGCATCCTATGAAACTTGCCGCCAATCTGACGCGTAAGCAATGTGAACGCTTGGTAGATACCATCAAATCCGTGTTAGCCAAAGCCATTGAACAAGGTGGAACGACACTCAAAGATTTCTTACAACCTGATGGCAGACCAGGTTATTTTGCACAAGAACTACTGGTTTATGGCAACAAAGGCAAACCTTGTCCAAAATGTGGTACAAAAATTGAAAGTTTAGTCATCGGGCAACGGAATAGTTTTTATTGCCCGATGTGCCAGAAGAAAGGATATTAATTTATTATCCATTCACTATTAATGTTGTCTGGGCTTATCTCATTAATATTTTCTTTATAGAAAAGAATATGAGTGTTATTTTTACAATTAGGATTCCAATGTTTAAAAGCAATAGGGTCTTGTTTGTAAATCGCAATAATTGGTTTATTAAAACCAGCAGCAATATGCACGGTTGATGTATCCGTTGATATTATTTGAATTGAGTGACGGATTAATTCTATTGTATGAAAAATTGTAGTTGTATCATGAACATAAATATTTTTATATTCTTGAGATAGTTCTTTTAATATAGGTGTGACTTCTGGATAACTTAGCAATACAAATTGTTTATTTCTTCTAGTCTCTGTGAAATAGTTTAAATATCGTTTAATGTTTTCATTATTCACTTTTTTAGCTCTATATGCCCCGAAAAAGTTCACAGTAATGTAATTAGTAATGTTGTTTTTTTCTAAAAATTGCTGAATTTCTATTGCGCTATCGGCATTATATGGAATGTCGTAAGTTGTATCTATATTAGATATTCCCGCTAATTCCAAGGATTTTTGATATATTTTAGAAAAATGTTGATTGCTTTCTAAACTATGAGTAAATATTTTATAATCTGACTTCTTATAACCAATATAATTTTTAGCATTGATTAATCTTAATAAAAGTAAATCACGGTTTTTTATTGATAATGTTGGATCAATGACAACATCATAGCTTTCTTTTGCAAGAGATAATCCACATTTTATATAGTCAAGAATGCTGCGCTTCTTCACAAAATAAAGTTGGTCAATATGAGGATTTTGCTTGAATAAATATGAGTCTTTTGTGGTACAAACTACGCCAATTTTAATCTCAGGGTTAAATTTCTTAATTTCTCTGAAAACAAAAGAACTCACAATGTAATCTCCAATCTTCCCATCTTGTCGTAAGAAAAGAATTTTCCTAGGAGAAAGTGCGGTAGATTTCTTAGGCATTTTTTTATCTAAGATAAGTTTCCCTATTGATAGACGTATAGTCTGAAGAATTAATTTAATTTTCATTTGGTATGTCTATTTTCAATTTTATCAATTTCTGAATCTATCCCTCTGAAAACACATGGAGGCTCTATACCATAAGCATTTATGTGATTCATTTGCAACATTCCAGTTAAATAATCTGAAGGCATTCTAATTGGATATGCATACTTTAATAATTTGTTAATACCGCCTAAAGTTATTAGATATGCATCAGTCATGAAAATACCTCTAAGAGAATTTTTTGACGGAACTCTGTATCTTGCAAGTTTATATCGATCAAATAACATTTTCTTTAGTGGCCATGATTTAGCTTTACCATGATCTAAAAAAATAATTTCCTTTCTAGATGGAACTTTTTTTAAAGCATCAAGTACTATTTCTTTAAAATGATGTGAAACAATAGCATCATCTTCTAAGATAATAGCTTCCGGTATATTTATTTCTCGGATATGTTCATATAGCTTTATATGACTCATAGCACATCCAATTTCTCCTAGAGTTAAAGGTTTTTTAGCTAAGTATTTGGACTGATAGAATTTATAATCAATTTTTTGTAACTCATCTTGTGAAAGATTTTTTCCATAAACCGCATCAAAAAATTCAAATTGCAATCCAAGTCCTCTGAGGCGTTTTTCGATAAATTCTCGGCGGGAAGAATCCTTTAAACTGATAACAAAAATTGGGGGAAGATTGTAAGTGTTATCCATAAATATATCTCCTTAAATCACATAGAAATAACCCTCGCAATTGCGAGGGCTAAGATTCAGATTACTTCGTACCTGGAATTTTGAAACGGCTGTTAAAGCGTTCAACACGACCACCGGTATCAACAACACGTTGTTTACCTGTATAGAATGGGTGGCATTTACCGCACACATCAAGGTTGATGTCTTTACCTAAGGTAGAACGAGTTTTGATCACGTTACCGCAAGAGCAAGTCGCAGTAATTTCTTTATATTCAGGATGAATACCTTGTTTCATAGAAAACCTCAAATTTGAAGCCATGCCGCTATCAAGCCAATCGCAAAAGCAATCCCTGACACCGCATGAGATTAATATTACGCCATTATAAATGGCACGCTTGTGTGTAAGGATGCGAATTTTACAGAAAAAATCCATGTAGTTCAAGCTGTGAACAGACTAACATATATATTAGGATTCATTTTATTGAATCAAAATAGTAAGATAGCTTGCAATCTACGACTAACCCAATATTTCCGTATGCATTTTATTAAAAATAAAAACTTTGTTATCAGCATTTCCACTGCGAATAAACGTCGAAATCATATCATCCAACAATTCGGTCAATAGAACATCCCATTTGAATTTTTTGATGCATTTACACCTTCTGAGCGTCTCACTGATCATTTACAGCGTTATCTTCCTAATGTTGCAACCACTCCTAAGTTAACAATGGGAGAGAAGGGCTGTTTGATGAGTCATTTCATGTTGTGGAAAAAGTGTGTTGATGAGAATTTAGATTACATCGCGCTTTTTGAGGATGATATTTTGCTTGGTGAAGATGCAGAAAAGTTTCTTGCAGAAAGTGAATGGTTAAAAGTGCGGTTCAATTTTCAAGAGATTTTTGTTCTACGTTTAGAAACCTTTTTGATGCCCGTTAAGATTGAAAAACAACAAGGAATTTTACCTTTTCAACAGAGAGAAATTGATATTTTAAAATCCAAACATTTTGGCACGGCAGGCTATATTATTTCTAATGCTGCAGCAAGGTATCTTATTAATGTATTTGAAGAACTGTCTGTGGACGATGTCAAGGCGATAGATGAGATTATGTTTAATGAATGGGTTAATGTTGAGTCGTATCAGGTGTATCAACTTAATCCTGCAATTTGTGTACAAGAATTGCAATTGAATCAGGAAAGTAGCACATTGACGAGCGGGCTCCAGGAAGAGCGAAAGAAGAATACTGAACGCTATGCAAAGAAAACATTGCAAAAACACTTTTCAAAGAAAGAGTTGGAAAAACGGTTTTTTCGAGTAAAAGAAAATATTTTAAGAGCACTGAATAAGAAAAAATGGAAGGAGAGAGAACTTGCCAAAGAAAGAGAGGGCAAAGAAGTCATATTTTTTAAGTAGTACAACTTCTTTCGTAAGATAGGTATTTTAGAATATTTTATAGATGAACTTATATCTTATCTCTTTTATAAATCTCTTTATTTTTGTTTTAGCATCAACACCTTCAAAAGTTGATGCTGTTTTTGGATATTTTTTACTAATTTCTTTCAATGTAGCATAGCCTAAATTTGCTTTTAAATGAGAGCATTTGTTTGTCCAAAATTTATCATGACCAGTGTAGTGATAAATAATAGCTGGAAATTGTATTTCTCTATTTTTTCTATGTTTTATATATCCACACACGGATGGTGTAAAGTTAAATCTAGAGTTTATAAACTTAACCCTATCTTTAAATATGCCATTTAGGATGTCTTGATCTTGGTACTCTATGATTTCTTTATATTTCTCTAGCCACTCTAGACTCATATTTAATACATTGAGTGCTCTCCATTGACGCATGTTAATCAGAAGCACTCCTGCATTGAAGTAGCTATACTTTTCTAGTCCTATTTTGGTTTTGTACTCAGGTTGATCAATTTCAATGAAAAAATCTTTACATGCAGCAAGAGCATGCTTACTGATGTCAGTATTCCATAATTCTTTTAAAGAGCCATTCGTTAAGGTGTCTACATCAATATAAAGGAGCTTTTCTATGTTGGGAATGTATTCCGCTATATTTAGTCTGGCATAAGTAGCTAATGAGATATAGCTTATTGTCATTGGAAAGGTAGAGAAGTCCTCTTTATTAATTGATATGAAATTAACTTCTTGGTTGTGCGTATAAACGATATCTTTAATTAGGCTTTTATTCGTTTCGCTTATGCCAAAATCTAAAATATAAAAGCATATTTTGGAGTCTGAGTTGTTTCTTAAAATACTTAATATACTAACGGATAAATATGGTGCGTAATGATCATCAGTGGAGAATGCGATATTCATAGTTAGTCCTTAATATCTTTGACATGAAATCTTATGGTGACTTAGGAAAGTCACAATTCTATATAAAAATATTCAACATTCAACCCATCCGCCCCTAAATAGACAATAATCCCCCAAAATGCTATATTCCGAGCCCATTTTAGTTCACTGAATTTCCAGTCATGCCATTTGCCCGAATCGTACTTCCGGTGCCGTTACATCGCTATTTTGACTATACTCTCCCTGCGTCAATGAAAGTTGTCGTTGGGGCGCGGGTGCTTGTGCCCTTTGGGACGCAGAAGCGGATTGGTGTTGTAGTTGACGTGGTGGAGCAGACGGACGTGCCTGAAGAACAATTGAAACCGGTGCTAGCCTGTCTGGATGATACTTCACTGTTTTCTCCGGAAAGTTGGCAGTTCTTAAGTTGGGCAGCAAATTATTATCACGCCCCGTTGGGAGAAGTGTTATCGCAGGCATTGCCGATCAAGCTGCGCCAAGGGGAAAGTGCGGTGGAAAAACAAAAAGTTTTTTGGACACCGACCGCACTTGGCGAACAAGCGTTGGCGCAAGGTTTGCTAAAACGCTCGAAAAAACAGCTTGAAGCATTGCAGGCGGCAAATGATGGGATGGAAAAAGGCAACAACCCATTTGGTAGCGGCATTTGGTCGGCATTGAAAGCTAAAGAATACATTACCGAAATCACTCAAGAACCGGAAATTCAAACCTGGCAACAGCAATTAGTTGATAAACCTATCGTCAATAAAGCTGATCGATTAACACTCAATAAACAACAAGCGTTGGTGTTTAGCCAATTGAAATTTACCCAAGGGTTTATCGCTTGGTTGTTGGACGGCGTGACAGGTTCCGGTAAAACAGAAATCTATCTGCAATTTATTGAAGAGATTTTAAATCAAGGCAAACAAGTGTTAGTCTTGGTGCCGGAAATCGGGCTAACGCCACAAACGGTAAGTCGTTTCCAAGCCCGTTTTAACGTGGTGATTGATGTGTTGCATTCCAATTTAAATGACACGCAACGATTACACGTGTGGCAACGTGCGCGTAGCGGGCAAAGTGCGGTCATTATTGGTACGCGATCTGCGCTGTTTACACAATTTGCTGATTTAGGCGCGATTATTATCGATGAAGAACATGATGCCTCTTTTAAGCAACAAGATGGTTGGCGTTATCATGCTCGGGATTTGGCGGTGGTGTATGCAAAACAACTGAATATTCCCGTTTTAATGGGATCGGCAACGCCTTGTTTGGAAAGTTTGAATAACGTGCAGCAGGGGAAATATCAGCGTTTATGTCTATCAGAAAAAGCCAATCAGTCCACCGCACTTCAGCAACATATTATTGATTTAAAACATCAGTCAATGCGCAACGGTTTATCGGAAATCCTGATAAAACGCATGCAGGCGCATTTAGAAAAAGGCAATCAGGTGTTGTTGTTTCTGAATCGACGCGGTTTTGCACCGGTGTTGCTGTGCCATGAATGCGGCTGGATGGCGGAATGTCACCATTGTGATAAACCTTATACCTATCACCAACAACACAATGTGTTGCGTTGTCATCATTGCAGTGCACAAAAACCGATTCCGCGCCAATGCGGAAATTGTGGTTCCACCCAATTAATCACTACGGGCTTAGGTACGGAACAGCTAGAAGATTCCTTAAAAGCAATTTTCCCAAATTACGGCACTGCTCGAATTGACCGTGACACGACGGCGCGCAAAGGCAAACTGGAAGGTTATTTAGCGGATATTCAACAGGGCAAAAGCCAAATTCTTATCGGGACGCAAATGTTGGCAAAAGGACATCATTTCCCGAATGTCTCTTTGGTCGCGTTAGTCAACGTGGATAGTGCGTTGTTTTCATTGGATTTTCGTGCGGAAGAACGGCTGGCTCAACTTTATATGCAGGTGGCGGGGCGAGCAGGGCGTGGTGCGCAACAAGGCGAAGTGCTTTTACAAACCCATTATCCGGAACATCCTTTGTTACAAAGTCTGTTACAACAAGGTTATAACCAATTTGCACACAATGCCCTCGCGTTGCGTAAAGCGATGGGGCTACCACCTTTCAGTTCGCAAGCCTTGTTTACAGCGCAAAGCCGCCATACTGAAGACGCAGAGCATTTGTTGGCGCAGTTTGCAGAGTATTTACAGCAAGTGAAACGAGATATTGCCCCAGAATTACAAATATTAGGTCCAATGCCCGCACCATTCAGTAAAAAAGCGGGGCAATATCGTTGGCAATTATTGTTGCAACATCCTTCTCGTGCAACTTTGCATCAGGTCTTGACGGCATTTGGACGTGACCAAGGCGATCAAGCAACAAAAGTGCGGTGGATTTTAGATGTGGATCCGTTGGATTTAAGCTAGTTTTGGCTTTTTTGTGGTCAATAAAGTAATTTTTCAGTAGAATTAGCGGAATTTTTTATTGTCATATCGTTAATTATTATTTTAGTTAGATTAAACAGGTTTTATCGTGGCTCAACGTGATTACGCTGCCCGTAGCGGCGCAAAGAAAAAGAAGAAACAGCGCAAAAGTAATAAGTCGGTGTTGTTCATACTTGCCATCATGATTGTGGCGGCATTTGCGTTCGGATTGTATTTATTGAAGGAAAAAGCACCGGAAAATGTAGTACAACCGCAAGAAACTGTCGAAAAAACACAGCCGAAAAGTGTTTTACCGAATCGCCCGGAGGAAGTGTGGAGTTATATCAAAGCATTGGAAACTCGTACAGTGCCGATTGACGATAATCCTAAATCCTTGGATAAAAATATGCGTTTAACCGAAGAACAACGCAAAATTTTGGCTGCAATGGAAGAAGAGCAAAAACAAGCTGAATTGGCTAAAACGAAAGCGGTAGAAGCGCAACAAACTGCACAAGCCGCTACGCAACAACCGGTTCAAGCGGCTACTACACAGGCAACGCAACAGCCTCAAGCACAATCGAAGCCGCAACCTCAGGTTGTAGAAGCGAAGAAAGCGACTGCACCAAAAGAAGAGAAAAAAGCCGAGCAAACAGTGAAGGCTGAACCTCAGAAAAAAACGGAGGCCGCTCAACAAACAGCGACAAGCAGTAGTTCGGAGCGTAAATACGGCTTACAGTGTGGTGCTTTTAAAAATAAAGCACAGGCAGAAGGTTTGCAGGCGCGTTTAAGCTTACTCGGATTGCCGGCAAGAGTGAAAGAAAGTGCGGATTGGAACCGTGTTGTGGTTGGTCCGGCAGGGGATCGCAACGCCGCAGTGAAGATGCAGGAAAAAGCCAAGAGCGTAATTAACTGTGTTGTGATTGCGATGTAATGAATGAAACAACAAGAAAGTGCGGTGAAAAATCACCGCACTTTTTTATTTTTAACTTGCCAAAAAACAAAAAATCAATAAAATGAACGAACGTTCATTCAGTAATGATGTATTGACTGTATGCAACCTACCCTATGTGCGATGTGAGAACAGTTTTCACTGCACTTCCTAACGATTAACTCAATGTTTACGAATGACTATGAATCAATCTGAAATGGATATAATTGAGCGGATTTTTTCTGCAACGGACAATTTGATGGCAGAGGAAGGTTTGCCGAATTTGTCGATGCATAAAATCGCAAAGGCTGCAAAAATTTCGCCGGGAACCATTTATATTTATTTTAAAAATAAAGAAGAATTGTTGGTCCAATTCGCTCGTCATATTTTCCTCTCGTTTCAACGTGCGATGGAAAAAGATCACGATGAAACACAATCTTTTGCCGAGCAATATCGGAAAATGTGGTGGAATATTTGGACGTTTTTGCAAAGCGATCCGACGATCATGAGCAATATGCACCAATATGAATCTTTACCGGGATTTACTGATATTTGTCGGGAATGGGAGCAAGATAGCCTGTGGCATAAGTTTTGTAATAAAGCAAAAGAGGCCGGTGACGTGGCAGATTTGCCAACCCATATTTTATTTGCCATCTCGTTGGAAAGCGCGATTAATATCGCCTTCAAATGCCAACATTTTATCAAAGAAGTTTCAACAGAAATGCTGGAGTCTGTGATTGAACGGACTTGGCGGGCTGTTAAAAATCAATAATCACTCAAGAGATATTTACGGAGTTTGTATGACCGAAACCATCAAACCAAAGCGTTCGCATACCTTTTTGCTAAAAATGACTTTGGGTATTTTTGTCCTTATTTTCATCGCAATGATTGTGATGAATTATATGAAATCAAAAGGCATTGCCGAGTATCTTGCTAATCAAGGTGAAAGGGCTGTTCCGGTGACGGCAATGACCATTTCTGCGCAGCAATGGACGCCGGTAATTGAGACCACCGGTTTGGTTCGTCCGAATCAAGGGGCGATGCTCAGTGCACAAAGTGCGGGTACGATTTCAAAAGTGTTAGTCACTAACGGACAAAGCGTGAAAAAAGGCGATTTGTTGGTGGAATTAGACAGTTCGGTGGAACGTGCTAGCTTGCAAGCGGCGGAAGCGCAAGTGATTTCTTTGCGTCAAACTTACCAACGCTACGCGAATTTGGCGAAGAGCGGTGGTGTTTCCCGTCAAGAATTGGATAACGCAAAAGCCGCCTACGATGCGCAAGTGGCTAACGTGGAATCTTTAAAAGCAACCATCGAGCGTCGCCAAATCGTTGCTCCGTTTGATGGCAAAGCCGGTATCGTGAAAGTCAATGTAGGTCAGTATGTATCAAACGGCACAGAAATCGTGCGTGTGGAAGATCGCAGTTCCATGAAAGTGGATTTCTCCATTGCACAGAATTTATTGGATGAATTGCGTATCGGTCAAAAAGTCACCGCTACGGCAGATGCGCGTTTAGGAGAAACCTTTGCAGCACGCGTCACGGCAATTGAGCCGGCAATTAATTCATCTACCGGTTTGGTTGATGTACAAGCGACCTTTGAGCCGGAAGATGGCGAAAAATTGTTATCCGGCATGTTCACCCGTTTAAACGTGGCATTGGCAACAGAATACGAGCAAATCGTGGTGCCGCAAGTGGCGGTGAGTTATAACATGTATGGCGAATCGCTTTATATTTTGACCGCACTTTCTGATGAGGAAAAAGAGAAATTTGCTAACCAAGGCGATGTGAACAAAATGTATCGCGCCAAACAAATTACGGTATTTACGAAAGATCGTCAGGGTATCTATGCTCAGTTAAAAGGCGATGAAGTGAAAATCGGCGATAAAATCATTACCGGTGGTCAACAAAATTTAAGTAACGGTGCGTTAGTGCTTGTAGCAGATAAAGAAGGCGTAGGCACCACACAACCGGCATCGAAAACCAATCTTTAATTAGGAAATACGAATGAAATTTACCGATATATTTATTCGTCGCCCGGTGCTTGCGGTTTCGATTAGTCTGTTAATCATTATTTTGGGATTACAGGCAATTTCGAAACTGGCGGTGCGTGAATATCCTAAAATGACAACCACAGTGATCACCGTGACAACCGCCTATCCCGGCGCAGATGCGAACTTGATTCAGGCGTTTGTGACCTCGAAAATTGAAGAAGCGGTCGCGCAGGCGGATAACGTGGACTATATGTCTTCTTCCAGTAGACCGAGCAGTTCTTCGATCACGGTGAAAATGAAATTAAACACCGACCCGAATGCGGCGCTTGCCGATGTGTTGGCGAAGGTGAATTCCGTGCGTTCAGAATTGCCAAGCGGGATTGAAGATCCAACGGTGACTTCTTCTACCGGTGGTTCGGGCATTATGTATATTAGTTTCCGTTCCAATAAGTTAGATGCAAGCCAGGTGACGGACTATATTCAACGTGTGGTAAAACCGCAGTTCTTTACCGTCGAAGGGGTGGCAAGCGTCGATATTTTCGGTGCGTCCGAATATGCCCTGCGCATTTGGTTGGATCCGCAAAAAATGGCTGCCCAGAATCTTTCTGCGACGCAAGTGATGTCTGCCTTATCGGCAAACAACGTGCAAACGGCTGCGGGTAACGACAACGGTTTTTATGTGGTGTACAAAAACAAAGTGGATACCACCACCAAATCCGTTGATGAGTTAAGCAAGCTGATTGTGTATTCCAACGGCGATAAACTCGTCCGCTTACGGGATATTGCAGATATTGAATTGAATAAATCCAGCGATAACGCCCGTGCGGTGGCAAACGGTTCTGATTCCGTGGTGTTGGCGGTGAACCCGACGTCTTCGGCGAACCCGTTAACGGTGGCAGAAAAAATCCTGCCGCTGTATGAGAGCATTAAAAATAATTTGCCGGATGCGATTCAAACAGACATTTTATATGACCGCACTGTTGCTATTAACAACTCCATTGAAGAAGTGGTTAAAACCATCATTGAAGCGACTCTCATCGTGTTGGTGGTGATTACCATGTTTATCGGTTCCTTCCGTGCGATTTTGATTCCGGTCATTACCATTCCGATTTCCCTTATTGGGGTGATCATGATGCTGCAAACGTTGGATTTCTCCATCAATCTGATGACATTGCTAGCCTTGATTTTAGCAATCGGTTTGGTGGTGGATGATGCCATTGTGGTGTTGGAAAACGTTGACCGCCATATTAAGCTCGGTGAAACGCCATTCCGTGCAGCGATTATCGGTACACGTGAAATTGCAGTGCCGGTCATTTCCATGACGATTGCGTTGATTGCGGTATATTCGCCAATGGCGTTAATGGGCGGCATTACCGGAACATTGTTTAAAGAGTTCGCCTTAACCCTTGCCGGTGCGGTGTTTATTTCCGGTATCGTGGCATTAACGCTTTCTCCGATGATGACCAGTAAATTACTTAAAGATCATTCGGCACCAAGCAAATTGGAAGAGCGTGTTAACCGCACTTTAACCAAAGTGAACAACGCTTACGCTTATGTCTTGGATTTAGTGATGGCAAATCGTAAATGCATGGTGTTTTTCGCTGCGATTATTTTTGCGACCTTGCCGATTATGTTCAAATCCCTTTCCAGTGAATTGACGCCGACGGAGGATAAAGGCGCATTCTTGGCGATTGGTTCTGCACCGTCTAACGTGAACGTCGATTATGTACAAGCGGCGATGGCGCCGTATCAAAAAATGTTAACGGATACAGACGAAGTGCAATTTGCCATGAGTATTTCCGGTGTGCCAAGCACCAACCAATCTTTGAACGTAGTGACCTTAAAAGACTGGAAAGATCGTTCCAGAAGTCAAGCGCAGGTTTTGGCAGAATTGAACACTAAAGCTAAGGCAATTCCGGAAGTGTCTGTCAGTGGTTTTGCTTTCCCTGAAATTGAAACCGGGGAACAAGGACCACCAATCGGTTTTGTGATCAGTACTTCTCAAGGCTATGCAGATTTGGCGAATGTTGCGGGCAAATTCTTGGAAGCGATGCAGAAATCCGGCAAGTTCGTTTACTCAAGCTTAGACTTGAAATTCGACACGGCACAAATGCACATCAAAATTGATCGTGAAAAAGCCGGTACTTACGGTATTACGATGAAACAAATCAGTGCAACGTTAGGCAGCTTCTTATCTGCCGCAACGGTTGAACGTGTGGATATTGACGGTCGTGCGTATAAAATTATTTCACAGGTGAAACGCGAAAACCGTTTATCCCCGCAAAGCTGGAATAATTATTATGTATCGGCTGCGAATGGCGAATCAGTTCCGTTAAGCAGTTTGATCAGCGTGTCATTAGAACCGCAACCAAGCTCTTTGCCGCGTTTCAGTCAGCTGAACTCAGCGGTGATCAGCGCGGTGCCGATGCCGGGTTCTTCCATTGGAGATGCGATTCAATGGCTTGAAGACAGTTCAAAAGAATTGTTACCACAAGGCTACAACTACGACTTCAAAGGTGAAGCCCGTCAGTTAGTACAAGAAGGTAATGCGTTAGCGGTCACATTCGTGTTGGCGGTCATTATTATTTTCTTGGTGTTGGCGATTCAGTTTGAGTCCATTCGTGACCCAATGGTGATCATGATTTCCGTACCGTTGGCGATCAGTGGGGCATTGCTTGCCTTGAACTTCTTTGGCTTCATTGGCACGGCAGGGGCAACGCTGAATATTTACTCTCAAGTCGGCTTAATTACGCTGGTCGGTTTGATCACCAAGCACGGTATTTTGATGTGCGAAGTGGCAAAAGAAGAGCAGTTGAACCACGGACGTTCCCGAATTGATGCGATTACGCATGCGGCAAAAGTGCGTTTACGTCCAATTCTGATGACCACTGCGGCGATGATTGCCGGCTTGGTTCCATTGCTTTATGCGACCGGTGCCGGCGCAGTCTCCCGTTTCAGTATGGGGATTGTGATTGTTTCAGGCTTAGCGGTTGGTACGTTGTTTACCCTGTTCGTATTGCCGGTGATTTATTCTTACGTGGCAAGTGAACATAAACCGCTTCCGGAATTTGATGAAAATATCAAACCGATTGAGGGTGAGATTAATCACTAATTCATATCATCTGTAAAACAAACCGCGCTGTTGAGCAATCAAAGTGCGGTTTCTTTTTGCGTTAAATCTTGCATGCGTTATATTTTAAAGAATATAGCAATGCGGTAAAATCTATCGCCAAAATCCACCGCACTTTAGGAAAATACAATGACTTTCTACGATATTGATTTTAACGCCCTCTACAAACAGCATCTTATTGCTTGCAACCATTACAATTTACCACCGGAGAAATGGGACAAGAAAGCCGTCAAAATGGCGGAAAATTTGGTGGGGAAAGCCAGCCGTTATAACCAACAATTACTGGAAACCATGCAGGTGCAACCTGACGAAAGCGTTCTCGATATCGGTTGTGGCCCGGGCACCTTTGCCATTCCTTTGGTACAGCAAGGCAGTCAGGTGTACGCCTTAGATTACAGCCCAGGAATGTTGGATGTGTTGGCGGAATATAAACAAAAATTGCAGCTGGAAAATTTAAATCTGATTCGTCGTTCTTGGTCGGAGAATTGGGATGATGTGCCACAAGTGGATGTGATTTTGGCATCGCGTTCTACCTTGGTGGATGATTTAGATGACATGATCGAGAAACTTTGCGCTAAAGCGAAAAAACGGGTGTATCTCACTTCCGTGACGCAGCGCCACTTCTTAGATGAAGGCGTATTTTCCGCCATTGGGCGTGATGATATTGGTTTCCCGACCTATATTTACCTGCTCAATCGACTTTACCAAAAAGGCATTCAAGCCAACCTCAGTTTCATTGAAACGGAATCCGGCCGCTTTATGGGCGAAACCTATGAAGATTTGTTGAATTCGGTGGAATTTTCACTTGGCCCGTTGAACGACAAAGAGAAGCAAGGTTTATCCGCATTTTATCGTCAAAAACAACAGAACAACGAAGCCATCGAACACGGACAACGCAAATGGGCGTTAATTTGGTGGAATGTGGCGTAAAAGTGCGGTGCAATTTTGAGGTGTTTTTTATACTTTAAAAGGTTATTCGGCGAAGGGGATTTTTTTGCCTTCGCCTTGACGAATCAGGCTTTCAGGCGTAACATTGCGCGCGATTTAGTAACATGAGGACACACACTTTGGACAGTCACAGTCGATACCGAACGGAGTTTTCACTGTAACTATCGCCTTTCTCACTTATCGGCGATAGTTTCGTTGGTAAGTTTCTTTTACCTTCTCTTTTTCGGCATCTTTTCGTCAAACGAAATTTGCAACATATTCTTTCATTACAGCTTTCTTTATTTGTCGTTAAAAAACGCGTCTAAAAACGACCGCACTTTTGATCCTGATTGCCTGTAATATACCTTTCGTTTGTCACCGTTCACTGCCATGTGCATAGTCCGATACGGGAGTATGACAAAATGATAAATGCTTTTGCCCTTGAGGACGCTCGCTTGGTTCGTATTGATGAATCTGCCGAGCCGTTAAATACTGCGATTTGGCTTGATTTAATTGAACCAACCATTGAAGAACGTGAGACCTTGCAAGAAAATCTAGGTCAGAGTTTAGCTTCTTTCCTTGAGTTGGAAGACATCGAAGCATCCGCGCGTTTTTTTGAAGACGAAGACGGTTTGCACTTGCACTCCTTCTTTTATTGTGAAGATGAAAATGACTATGCAGATTTAGCCAGCGTGGCGTTCACTATTCGTGACGGGCGCTTGTTTACTTTGCGTGACCGCGAATTACCGGCGTTCCGTTTATATCGTATGCGTTCTCGTAATCAGCGTTTAATTGAATGTAACTCCTATGAATTATTGTTGGATTTATTTGAGACAAAAATCGAGCAACTGGCTGATGTGATTGAAAACGTGTATGCGGATTTGGAAAAATTAAGCCGCGTGGTGTTAAACGGAACCCAAGGGGAAGCTTTTGATGAGGCTTTGGCAACTTTAACAGAACAAGAAGATACCAGTTCCAAAGTGCGTTTGTGTTTGATGGATACGCAACGTGCGCTCAGTTTCTTGGTGCGTAAAACCCGTTTGCCGGCTAATCAGTTAGAACAGGCACGTGAAATTTTACGAGACATTGAGTCTTTGCAACCGCATAATGAATCCTTGTTCCAAAAAGTGAACTTCTTGCTTCAAGCTGCGATGGGTTTCATTAATATTGAGCAGAACCGTATTATTAAAATCTTCTCCGTTGTGTCGGTGATTTTCCTCCCGCCAACGTTGGTAGCGTCTAACTACGGCATGAACTTCAACGATATGCCGGAACTTGGGTTTAAATTTGGCTATCCGATGGCGTTGGGATTAATGGCGTTGGCAGCGTTTGCACCCTATTGGTATTTCAAACGCAAAGGCTGGTTATAATTTTAAGGAAACAGCATGAATTCAATTCAATTTTTGATTGCGACTGTGATCAGCGTTTATAGCTTTATTTTAATCTTACGTGTTTGGTTCCAGCTGGCGCGCGTGGATTTTTATAATCCTTTATCACAAGCTTTAGTGAAAGCGACACAACCTGTTGTCGCGCCTCTCAGTCAGTTCGCGCCAACAGTGAAAGGTGTGAATATTGCCGCGCTATTGGCATGTTTGATCTTGGGATGGATAAAATTTCCTTTATTAAACTTTTTTGGCACTATCGCAGGCGCTTCCTTATTTGAATATGCCGTGATTGGTGTATTAAGTGTGGTGCACAGCATTGGTGAGGCTATTTTCTATGTGTTGTTAGTGGGGGCCATTTTAAGCTGGTTTAATCGTGCTGCAGGGCAAACACAATATTTGTTGTACCAATTAAGTGAACCAGTGCTTCGTCCCATCCGTAAAATTCTACCTAATACCGGTATGATTGATTTTTCACCAATGGTGGTAGTTTTTATCTTGTATTTACTCAATCGTATACTCTACGACATCTTCGGTGGCCTTTGGGCTGTGGCCGCGTTTTAAGCTAACGACATTTTAGGAATCTCAGTATGGCGGCAGTAGAACGAAGCGGTGATGATTTGCGCCTTAGAATCTTTTTACAACCCAAAGCCGCCAAAGATCAGATTGTCGGTTTGCATGATGATGAATTAAAAATCAGCATTACCGCACCACCTGTAGATGGGCAAGCCAACGCCCATTTACTCAAATTCCTCAGTAAACTTTTCAAAGTGCCCAAAAGTGGCATTGTGCTGGAAAAAGGGGAGCTTAATCGACATAAACAGGTACTTATCCCTTGCCCTAAAACGATTCCGCCACAAATTGAAGCTTATTTAACAGTGTAAAAGTGCGGTCAAAAATCCATATGTTTTTTACTGGACAAATATCAAAATAAGCGGAGAATGAGCAAGCAAATTGCAACTTATTCTTATTTCTCATTATGTTATTGTAAAGGAGACATTTATGAGCATCACTAAACAACAAGTATTAGATGCCTTCCATTTTCGCTGCGCAACGCGTTATTACGATCCTGCTCGTAAAATCAGCCAAGAAGATTTTGACTATATTTTGGAGCTTGGGCGTTTGTCGCCGAGTTCTGTCGGTTCTGAACCGTGGCAATTTTTAGTGATTCAGAACCCTGAGTTACGCCAAGCGTTAAAACCGGTGAGCTGGGGGATGGCAACACAGTTAGATGATGCCAGCCATGTGGTCGTCATTTTGGCAAATAAAAAAGCCCGTTACGATTCGGACGATTTTCGCCAGAATTTGTTGCGTCGCGGCTTAAATGAAGAACAACTACAACAAGCTGTGGCGAAATACGAAACATTCCAAAAAAACGACATAAACGTGTTGGAAAACGACCGCACTTTATTCGATTGGGCGAGCAAACAAACCTATATCGCTTTGGCTAATATGATGACGGGGGCTGCCTTAATCGGTATCGACAGTTGTCCGATCGAAGGGTTTAATTATGCGGAAGTCAACCGTATTTTGGCGCAAACTGGTGCGTATGATGCGGAAAAATATGCGGTGTCTGTGGCGGTGACTTTCGGCTATCGTGCTAAAGACATTCGTCCAAAATCCCGCAAGCCACTCAATGAGATTGTTCATTGGATTGAATAATTTTTCTCAAATCCGTTCTTTGCTTTCATAGCCTAAAAGAGCGGATTTTTTATGTTTTGGAGACTGACATGTCACGATATTTATTTACGAAAGGCAGACCGCGTTCGTTGCTCTTTCCGATTTTTTTCTTTTCTTTGATTAATCTCATCGTATTTACGCTGTCTCGCCTCGGCTTGTCTTTATGGCAACAAGAACGGGTCAGTGCCGTTAATGGTTGGGGCGAGTTGTTTTTGCAAGGGCTACGCATGGATGTGGTGTCTTTGTGTTATTTATTCGGCGTGCCGGCCTTATTGACCGTGTTGCTATATCATCAAAACGCGTTAGGGCGCATTTGGCAGCGTATTTTGCGTTTCTGGTTGACGGCCGGCAGTGTGTTTATCGTGTTTATGGAACTGGCGACACCAGCGTTTATTGAAACCTATGATTATCGTCCGAATCGTTTGTTCATCGAATATTTAATTTACCCGAAAGAAGTGTTCTCCATGTTGATGGAAGGGCATCTAAGTGCGGTTATTTTTAGCCTCGTTTTTACCCTTATCGCTGCTGCGGTGTATTGGAAACTGGCCGGTTGGGCGGTACGCAATATCACGCCAATGCGTTGGACATGGCGGCCTGTGGTGGCGTTGTTGGTGATTGCCTTGAGTTTTCTTGGTGCGCGTTCCAGTTTTCAACACCGCGGGATCAACCCGGCGATGGTGGCGTTTTCTTCTGATGCCATGGTGAACTCTTTGGTGCTGAATTCAGGTTATTCCGTCATTTATGCGGCGCAACAATTTAAAGACGAAGGTACCTCTTCCGAAGCCTACGGCAAAATGGAGGTGGAAGAAATGCTCTCCATTGTGAAAAACAGCGGTAGTCGCCCGGCAGAGGCTTATATTTCCAAGGACATTCCAACCTTGACTCGCAACCAAGCCACTTACCAAGGCAAACCGAAAAATATCGTGATTGTGTTGGAAGAAAGTTTCGGTGCGCAATTTGTCGGCACGCTAGGTGGTTTGCCATTGTCGCCCGAATTTGACAAGCTGGCACAGCAAGGCTGGTTGTTTGATAATTTATATGCCACCGGCACCCGTTCTGTGCGTGGTATTGAAGCGGTTACCGCCGGTTTCACACCAACGCCGGCACGTGCTGTGGTGAAACTCAACAACAGCCAACGCGGTTTCTTCACCTTGGCACAGTTATTAAGCCAACGGGGTTACGATACGTCCTTTATTTACGGTGGGGAAAAGCATTTTGATAACATGGCGGGCTTTTTCTACGGAAACGGCTTTAAGCGTATTATCGACCAAATGGATTATCAAAACCCAAGCTTCACCGGGACTTGGGGCGTGAGTGACGAAGACTTGTTCACCAAAGCCAATGAGACCTTTACCCAATTACACAACGAAGGTAAACCGTTCTTTAGCCTCGTGTTCAGCTCCAGCAACCACGATCCGTTTGAATTCCCGGACGGCAAAATCGATCTGTACGAACAACCGAAAGCCACGCGCAACAACGCGGCAAAATATGCGGATTATGCGATTGGGCATTTCTTCAAACTTGCGAAAGCCTCCAATTATTGGCAAGACACTATTTTCTTAGTGATTGCTGACCACGACTCTCGTGTGGCCGGTGCCAGCCTCATGCCAATTAAGCATTTCCACATTCCGGCATTGATTTTGGGCGAAGGCATCGAGCCGCGTCGTGATAACCGTTTGGTCAGCCAATTTGATATGCCGACGACCTTGCTTTCTTTGGCTGGCATTAGTGGCGACTACCCAATGATCGGCTATGACCTGACTCAACCGAACGATCCAAACCGCGCCATTATGCAGTACGACCAAGTGCAGGCACTGATGCGGGGCAATGATGTGGTGATTCAATTCCCGAAAGTCGGTGCCAAAACCTACCGTTACGACAAAGCCACCGAAACCTTAACGGAAGCAGAGGTGCCGCAAAGCATGGTGAAAGAAGCTTTGGCTCACGCATTGTTAGGCAGCTATTTGTATAAACACCGCTTATACACAACGCCGGAAATCAAACAGGCAGAAAGCAAACGTTAATTTGAAGATGAAAAGTGCGGTGGAAATTCACGATGGATTTTGACCGCACTTTTTTGTTTTTTCTACCCTCATAGGCACTGATTTTCCTACCTCCTCTTTTTTCATAAAAATCTTTGTAAGAAATCAGCAGGTGATATCGTCTAATCAACAAGTAAGAACAGATTTATTTTCTTACGGTTTTTCTTAATGAAAAAAATTCAACACATTTTAATAGGATTAAAGGAGTTTCTTATGAAAAAAATGACATCATTCGTAACATTAGCCGGTGTGCTTGGTATAGCAATGGCTTTTCAAGTTTCTGCTGAAATGAAAAGCATGCAACCAATGGAACAGCAAATGGAGCATAAAATGGAAAGCATGAAAGATGCCAAGCCGATGATGGATAATAAAATGGATAAGATGAAAGAGGGAAAATCAATGAAGCATGACATGAAGAAAAAGATGAAATCAGATAAAAAAATGATGGAAAATAACATGGAACAGGGTATGAAAGAAGCTGAAACAATGAAGCCAAAAATGTAACTTTTAAATGATAAGGCTTGTGATAAACAAGCCTTTTTTACAAAGCATATCATTCATATCTATGAATTCTGCGGTATGGCTTTCTTTGTGAAAGAGGTAGGATTATGATGAATGCCTGCAAGTACAGATAAAACGGATTTTCTTATGTCTTCAACGATGCCGTTGGCTTTTCAATCGATTTCATCTCAGCAAATACAAGATATTCGGGAGCAAATGTTAAAATTTGCACTGCTGCAGTTGCGCGACAAGGATTTGGCGGAAGATGTGGTACAAGAAGCCCTGACAAAGGCGTATCAGCATGCAGCGTCATTTAAAGGTGTGGCCGCGTTAAAAACGTGGTTTTTCGCTATTTTGAAAAATCAGATTATTGATTTGTTGAAGTATCGGCAGCGTGTGGTGACGGTTTCAGAAGTGAGCGATGAAGATGACCCGAATGCGTTTTTTGACCAAGAAGGGCATTGGGATCGTAGTCGATTCCTACCTTCAACTTGGGAAGAACCTCAAGAACAGGCATATAAAAACGAGTTCTGGATTATTTTTGAAGCGTGCTTGGATCATCTGCCGGCACAGCAAGCGCGTGTTTTTATGATGCGAGAATATTTTGATATGCAAAGTGAACAAATTTGCCAAGAATGTGATGTATCCACCTCTAATTTGCACGTGTTGCTATACCGCGCCCGCTTACAATTACAAGCATGCTTGTCCCGCCATTGGTTTGATCATAAGGATAACGCCGGAGAGAAATGATGAAATGTAATCAAGTCACCAAATTCATTTCAATGCACCAAGAAAAACCCCTGTCCTTATTAACACAAGGTCGGGTGTATCTGCATTTGGCTATTTGTCCGTACTGTCGCGCATTTGCTAAAAATTGTAAAAAAATGCATAAGTTAATGCGTGATTTCTCTGAACAATAAGCATCGATTGTTTCTTATTCTGAGGATTTTGATGTCTTTTGAGGGATAAATTAAGTGCGGCGGTATAACCCGTTTTCACTGTAAATCAGTTCTTGAAGTTCTAATTCTAAAAGCTGAATAAGAAGTTGCTCCACCGACAAATTGAGTGTGCTAGAGAGGGAATCAATGCTGATTGGCGTATACCCAATCGCTTGATAAAGTTCAGGATAAGTAGGCGATACCTTTTCCTCTTGTTGCGGAGAAATGGTCGTTGGGGAAGAAAAGTGCGGTCTATTTTTCAGGTGTTCTTTCCATGCCATTTGTGGTGCAAGGTTTTCTAAAATATCTTCTACATTTTCTACTAGCATCGCGCCTTGTTTAATAAGTTTATGGCAGCCTTGGCTAAATTGACTTTGGATATTGCCGGGTAGAGCAAAAATTTCTCGGTTTTGTTCCAATGCGTAACGGGCTGTGATTAAAGATCCGCTACGTTCCGTGGCTTCGATAATTAATGTCGCGAGAGATAATCCGCTGATAATGCGATTACGGCGGGGAAAGTTTTCTGCGATAGGCGGTTGCAACGGGAAAAACTCAGAAACTAACGCGCCACCTTGTTCAATGATATGTTGTGCCAATTTACGGTGTTTCGCCGGATAAACCTCTTCCAATCCACTCCCTAATACCGCGATAGTCGGCTGTCCCAAATCTACAGCTGCTTGATGGCAAAATCCGTCAATGCCCAAGGCGAGCCCACTGGTAATGATGAAACCATTGGTTGTTAGTTCTGAGGCAAAATACTTTGCCCAGTATTCCCCATAACTAGAACATTGGCGACTGCCAACGATAGCAATCTGTGGGTGAGATAAGGTGGATGTTTCACCTTTGACGAATAACACTGGTGGTGCGCTGTCAATTTGTTTTAATTGCTTAGGATAATCCGGATGATAATAATCAAGAATATGATTTCCTTCTTTTTCTCCCCATAAAAGTGCCGGTTCAATATAGCGTTTTTCAGGATTGAACCACGCTTGGATTTGTTGGGCATTCCAACCTATATGTTTGAATGCGGTAACATCGTAATCTTGTAAATCAAATAAATTTACTTGATCAAGTATTTTTTGAATTGAGGTTGGGCCTAGTTTAGGAATTTGTAATAGGCGAAGGAAAAGGGGTAAATGGGTGTTCATGTTCTTCTTTGCTCTTTTTAAAGCAAAATTATACGGGGAGCAGAAATGAGGAGGATAAAAGAGGTGTTATTTTGCGATCAGGATCGTAATTTAGAAAGAAAGAGGATAAAAATTGGGAGAGGTGGGGGAGAAATATTATTTTTTATTACCGCACTTTTTAGTGTCAAATAAAAAACCCGGCAGAATAGCCGGGTTTTTCTTTTCGTTTTGAATTATTCAGCAACGATAATTACGTTTAAGTGAGAGAAAACTTCGCCATGGAATTGGAAAGTTACTTCATGTTCACCAAGAGTACGGATTAAACCGTTTGGTAAACGAACTTCACTTTTCGCCACTTCAACGCCTTTTGCAGTGATTGCATCAGCGATGTCACGGGTACCGATAGAACCGAATAAACGACCTTCGTCACCTGCTTTAGACGCGATGGTTACAGAACCTAATGCTTCTAAGCGTGCTGCGCGGTCAACAGCAGCGGCTAATGCTTGAGCTGCTTTTTCTTCTAATTCTGCACGACGTGCTTCAAAGTGTTCAATGTTAGCTGCGGTTGCCATCACTGCTTTACCTTGTGGGATTAAGAAGTTACGTGCATAACCAGATTTAACATTTACTTGATCGCCCACTTTACCTAAGTGTGCAATTTTATCTAAAAGAATTACTTGCATTTGACCTTCCCCTTCTTAGTGATGATGCGTGTCAGAGTAAGGTAATAACGCTAAATAACGAGCGCGTTTGATTGCGCGAGCTAATTGGCGTTGGTACTTCGCACGAGTACCGGTAATGCGGCTTGGTACAATTTTGCCGCTTTCAGAAATGTAGTTCTTTAATGTAGCGATATCTTTGTAATCGATTTCAACAACATTTTCCGCTGTGAAACGGCAGAACTTACGACGACGGAAATAACGTGCCATTTGGCTGGTCTCCTAATCTATAAATTCGATTTGCTCGGCATGTAAGACTAATTGCGTTGACCCATTATTTAACTGATGGGTGGTTAAAAAACCTTGAATTAATACTTTATTGCCGACCGTAATGCCTTGAGTTTTTTCTACTAATTGATTGCCGCTCACCTGAACCGGAATTTTGCACCAAGCTTGTCTGCTTAAATTAGCTTCCACTTGGTTTGAACGATGTTCCAATAAAAATTGGCAATGTTCGATTCCGTTTGGGCTTTTGCGCCGTTTAAGATTACCGGTAACAATACCAATAATGGATAAACGGTTCTCAATGTTCAAATTACTCTTCAGCATCCTCAAAATCGTTGGATTCAACTTCAGTTAAAGCTTTACGATCATCTTTTGCTTTAACCATTGGGGACGCTTCGGTTACGGCGTGCTTAGTGTGAATAACAAGGCTGCGCAATACAGCATCGTTATAACGGAAAGTCGTTTCTAGCTCGTCGATTACTTGTTGAGGCGCTTCTACATTCATAAGCACATAGTGTGCTTTATGTAATTTGTTAATTGGGTATGCTAATTGACGGCGACCCCAATCTTCTAGGCGATGAATTTGACCGCCGGCTTCTTTTACAGAACCGGTGTAACGTTCAATCATGCCCGGTACTTGCTCGCTTTGGTCCGGATGAACCATAAACACGATTTCGTAGTGACGCATTACTGCTCCTTACGGGTTAATCAGCCTCCAACGTAAGACCAGTCACCAATCTTGTGGAAGCAAGGAACTAATTCGGATGTGACTGAGGGCGCAAATTATACACGGAAAGCTGGTTTTTGCAAGAAAAGTGCGGTCGATTTTTCCGGTGTTTTTACATCCAAGCATTATTACGAATAATGCCGACAGCGATGCCCTCAATTTCGAATTGCGTCGGTTGAGTCAAATCCACGACAATCGGGGCAAATTCCTCGTTCTCGGCATGTAAATAAACCGTTGAACCTTTACGCTCCAAACGTTTTACCGTGACTTCGTCTTCAATGCGGGCAACGACAACTTGTCCGTTGCGTACGTCCTTGGTGCTGTGGACGGCTAATAAGTCACCGTCCAAAATGCCGATGTCTTTCATGGATTGACCATAAACTTTGAGTAGAAAATCCGCTTGTGGTTTGAACATTGTCGGATCAACATGATAGGTGCCTTCAATATGTTGTTCGGCCAAAATCGGTTCGCCTGCGGCAACGCGCCCGATTAACGGTAATCCCGGTTCTTCTTGCCCATTATCTTCAAGCAATAAGCGAATACCACGGGATGTGCCGGAGACGATTTCAATCACGCCTTTTTTCGCTAATGCTTTTAAATGTTCTTCAGCCGCATTTGGAGAGCGAAATCCCAGTTCTTTAGAGATCTCCGCCCGTGTTGGTGGCATGCCGGTAGTTTCAAGATGGTGTTTCAGAAAATCATAAACTTCCTGTTGCCGAGCTGTAAGTGGTTTCATAAAATCACCCTGTTATTTTATACATAATTAACTGGTATTATATACAGAAAAGCTTGGGGCGCAACCTTTCTTTTGTTAAAATATAAATCGAATCAGAGGCTTATCCTAGAATTGTGTTGTTCGTCACTAATTCTATGAAGTTTTTATGCTAAACTAGCGCCAATTTTGCACAAAGTATGTGAAATAACGTTAATTATAAAAGGACATTTATTATGGCTGGTTTTCTGAATGCTTACCGGAAATTACTTGAATTGCCATTGTCGATTTTAGTAAAAAATAATCCGATTCCTCATCATCCTATTGAAGAACTAGAACTAAATATTTCCCAACCTATCGTTTATGTGTTGCCTTACACATCACAAACCGATTTTGTGATTTTCCGTAAAAACTGTTTGAGCGTGGGCTTGCCGGATCCTTTAGAACAAAATGAAATTAATGGCAATTTATTACCTCGCTTTGTTTTTTTAGATGAAGGTCGCCGCTTTTTTAAATCGAAAGGGGCTAAAAAAGAAACGATCACTGTTTTCAATAAATATTTGGAATTGCACCGCACTTCACCGGATTTAGACGTGCAGTTAATTCCTGTTTCGGTGTTATGGGGAAGAGCTCCGGGGCGTGAAGACCAAGCAGGCTTGCCAAACTTACGTTTGTTAAATGGATTGCAAAAAACAATTGCGGCGTTATGGTTTGGACGTGATACCTTTGTGCGTTTCTCTCAAGCGGTGTCTTTACGTTATATGACTCGTGAGCATGGATTTGATCAGAAAATTGCACAAAAATTAGCTCGTGTAGCCAAAATGCACTTTGCTAAACAACGTATTTCGGCGACTGGTCCTCGCTTGCCAAATCGCCAAGCCATGTTCAATAAATTATTGCAACTGCCGGTAATTTTAGCGGCAATCGAAGACGAAGCGAAAAGTAAGAACATCAGTAAAGAGAAAGCGCATAAAGAAGCTGAAAAAATTCTGGATGAAATTGCGGCGAATGTGAGCTATGAAAGTTTACGTGTGGCGGATCGTTTCTTGCGTTGGTTGTGGAATAAATTGTATCAAGGCATTCAAGTGGAAAACGCGGATCGCGTGCGTAAACTGGCGTTAGAAGGCCATGAGATCGTGTATGTGCCTTGTCACCGTAGCCACATTGACTATTTATTGCTTTCTTACGTGCTATATCACCAAGGTTTGGTAACACCGCATATTGCCGCAGGGATTAACCTTAATTTCTGGCCGGTAGGGGGGATGTTCCGCCGTGGTGGGGCGTTTTTCATTCGTCGTACCTTCAAAGGTAACCGCTTATATTCCACGATTTTCCGTGAATATTTGTCGGAGTTGTTCCATCGTGGATATGCCGTGGAATACTTCATTGAAGGTGGGCGTTCACGTACGGGGCGTTTACTCGCGCCGAAAACCGGTATGATGTCCATGACATTACAGGCATTACAGCAACAACAGAGCCGACCGATTACGGTTGTGCCTGTGTATGTAGGGTATGAACACGTTTTAGAAGTGGACACTTACGCCAAAGAATTACGTGGGGCGGCGAAAGAAAAAGAAAATGCCGGCTTGGTATTACGTGTGATCAAAAAATTGCGTAATTTGGGCAAAGGCTATGTGAATTTTGGTGAGCCTATTACGTTAAATGCTTATTTAAATCAAAACTTCCCGGAATGGAAAGAACCACCGGAAGATCGCCCGCAATGGTTTAACAAAGCTGTCGATGCGGTTTCTCATCAAGTAATGGTGAACATTAATAAAGCGGCGGCAGTGAATGCGATGAACTTAACCGGCACGGCATTATTGTCTTCCCGCCAACGTGCGCTCTCTCGTGAGCAATTGTTAGAGCAACTTTCCAGTTATCAACAATTATTGCAAAACGTGCCATATTCTGACGATATTGTTGTTCCGGCTGAAAAACCGGAAATTATGCTGGATCATGTGTTAAGCCTGGATCGAGTTGGTATTTTGGTGGAGAAAGACAACTTCGGTGAAATTGTCCGTTTGGAACGTTCTTCAGCCGTGTTAATGACCTACTACCGCAATAACATTCAACACTTATTTGTGTTGCCATCCTTGGTCGCAAGTATTGTGTTGCATTACGAAGGTATTCAAAAGGATTTAGTGTTAGATGCCGTGCTTAAGATTTACCCGTTCTTGCGTAGCGAATTATTCTTGCATTTTACGGAAGAAGATCAGATCGCACAGCGTGTAGAGCAAATCATTAACGAATTGCAACGCCAAAATATTATTAAGCACAGTGAGAATATGCTGACAATCAATAAGCCGAATATTCGGATGTTGCAACTTTGGTCTGCCGGTGTACGTGAAATCTTACAACGCTATTACATTACAGTGAATTTACTGCAAAATAATCCATTGATTTCCCGTGCAGATTTGGAAAAAGAAAGTCAGTCTGTGGCACAACGTTTGTCTGTCCTACATGGCATTAATGCACCTGAATTCTTTGATAAAGCGGTTTTCTCCGCCTTTACGAATAGTTTAAAAGACCAAGGCTATTTCAATGAAAGCGGCAGTGCAAATACCGAAAAATTGCATGTGTTAGCAGAGATTCTAACCCATCTGATTTCAACGGAAATTTGCTTAACGATTAACGGTGCCGTGACAAAAGTAGAAGAGAAAGAACATAACGAAAGTTAAGAAAACAGAATAATAAAAGTGCGGTCATAAAAAACGTTATTTTTCTCGACCGCACTTTGGTTTCTTAAATTATTTGTTAATAAAAAAGCCATCTTCCTTTAGATGGCTTTTTCTTTTCGTCTGAGTTAACGTCTAAACATTCCGCCTAATCCGCCGAGCCCGCCGCCCATTAAGCCTTGCATGCCGCGCATCATTTTTGCCATGCCGCCTTTACGCATTTTCTTCATCATGCGTTGCATTTCATCAAATTGTTTGAGTAGCTTGTTTACATCTTGCACCTGCGTGCCGGAACCAAGAGCAATGCGACGACGGCGAGAACCTTTGATGATGTCCGGATTCGCGCGTTCTTTTAAGGTCATGGAATTGATGATGGCTTCGAGTTTGTTGAACATTTTGTCGTCCACCTGATTTTTCACATGATCCGGTAGGTTTTTCGCGCCCGGTAATTTTTCCAACATGGACATCATGCCGCCCATTTTTTTCATTTCGCGTAATTGTTCGCGGAAATCTTCTAAGGTGAAATCGTCGCCTTTTTTGAATTTTTGCGCCATTTTCTCCGCTTTTTCACGGTCAACGGAACGCTCTAAATCTTCAATCAAAGAAAGTACATCACCCATGCCAAGAATGCGCGACGCCACACGATCCGGGTGGAATGGCTCTAACGCATCGGTTTTTTCCCCCACCCCGAGGAATTTAATTGGCTTGCCGGTAATTTGACGAATAGATAATGCGGCACCGCCACGAGCATCGCCATCCACTTTGGTGAGAATGACACCGGTAAGGGGCAAAGCCTCATTAAAGGCTTTTGCTGTATTTGCCGCATCTTGACCGGTCATGGCATCCACGGTGAAGAGTGTTTCAATTGGATTTAACGCTGCGTGAACCTGCTTGATTTCATCCATCATTTCACTATCAACGTGCAAACGACCGGCGGTATCCACGATCAGCACATCATAGAATTTTAATTTCGCATCTGCTAAAGCAGCTTTCGCAATATCTACCGGCTTTTGTTTCACATCTGACGGGAAGAAATCGACATTAACCCCTTGTGCGAGGGTTTCTAATTGTTTGATCGCCGCCGGACGATAGACGTCGGCAGAAACAACAAGCACTTTTTTCTTATGACGTTCACGCAGAAATTTGGCCAGTTTACCCACGCTGGTGGTTTTCCCCGCCCCTTGCAGACCCGCCATTAAAATCACGGCAGGCGGTTGGGTAGCCAGATTTAAACTTTCGTTGGCTTCACCCATTGCCGCTTCTAATTCCGCTTGGACGATTTTGACGAATTCTTGTCCCGGCGTGAGGCTTTTATTGACTTCTACTCCAATGGCACGTTCTTTTACATTATTAATAAAATCGCGCACGACCGGCAATGCTACATCGGCTTCTAACAATGCCATGCGAACTTCGCGCAAGGTTTCTTTAATGTTATCTTCAGTTAAACGACCTCGACCGCTGATATTGCGTAAGGTTTTGGAAAGACGATCGGATAAATTCTCAAACATAATATTTCCTGTGGTTAAATCGGAAAGGTATCATCGGTAAAATGCCGTTCATTATACTGAAATTCCGCGCATTTTCACGTCAAATAAAGTCGTGGCGATTTTAGCTTGATCTCGTTAGAATAAAACGCCAACAAAACAAAGGAAGAATAATTATGTGGTTTGCTGTTTTATCAATTCTTTTTTACCTCATCAGTGTGTTACGCATTGCGCCGATTTTATTAACCTCGCAAGTGGCGGGAGCCGATGTTAAAACTAAAAAAACACAGTTTTTTTTGACCGCACTTTTGGCGGTGGTTTTTCATCTTATTAGCACTTTCCCACTATTGGGAAACTTGGCAGAAGGGCAGAATTTCAGCATTATGGAAGTAGCTTCATTGATGAGTGTCATGATCGCCATACTTGCCACGTTAGCTATGTTGCGCGTCAACACTATGTGGTTTGTGTTACCGATTGTTTATTGTTTTTCCATTATTAATTTGATTTATGCCACTTTTCTTCCAAGCCACATTATTCAATTATTGAACCAAAATACGTCTATGCTTTTTCATATCGGCTTATCGATTTTTGCTTATGCCGTGTGCTGCATCGCGACCCTGTATGCGATTCAGTTGGTCTGGCTTGATCGTCGTTTGAAAAGCAAAAAGATGACTTTTTCACCAATGGTGCCGCCACTCATGACGGTAGAACGTCATTTTTTCCGTTTATTGGTCAGTGGTGAAGTATTGATGACATTCACCCTCATCTCCGGCACCTTTCATTTGGTTAACGCTATGACGCCGGATAATATTCATAAAGGTTTATTTTCGTTATTCGGCTGGATTGTATTCGGCATTGCGATTTTAGGCTATAAGCACTACCGCTGGCGTGGAAAAAAGATGATTATTTATGCAATTTCAGGTATGATTTTGCTCACGATTGCTTATTTCGGTAGTCGTCTGATTGTGTAATATCAGTAAATGAGAAAAAAGTGCGGTGAGTTTTTCCCGCCTTTTTTATTTTTAAGTCAATGTTAAGGATTTCACTTTGGACAGTATTCCCCTTAGTACGTTATTTATCATTTTAATTGCCTGTTTAGTCCTTTCTGCCTATTTTTCCGGTTCTGAAACAGGTTTGCTTTCTTTAAATAAATATCGCCTGCGTTTTTTAGCAGAGCAGGGCAATAAAGGCGCAAAAAAAGCGGAGATGTTGCTTGCTAAACCGGACAAACTACTGAGTTTTATTCTTATCTTTAATAACCTTGTGAATATTAGTGCCTCGGCGATTGCGACCGTGATTGGGATGCGATTATATGGCGATGCCGGTGTGGCGATTGCCACCGGTGCATTAACGTTCGTGATGTTGATTTTCTCTGAAATTTTCCCAAAAACTGTGGCAGCGATGCACCCGGAAAAAGTGGGGTTGACCTCGAGCCATCTATTAACCCCATTGCTGAAGGTTTTTGCTCCTTTAGTTTGGGTGATGAATGTGTTCACCAAATTTTTAATGCGTTTAGTGGGCTTAAAACCGGATCTGAAGAAACAAGTCATTAGCCGCGAAGAATTGCGCAGCATCGTTTCCGAAGCGGGAGAAGCGACACCGGATGAGCAACATCCGCAAATGTTGCTGTCTATTTTGGATATGGAAACCGTTACCGTGGATGACATCATGGTGCCACGCAATGAAATCGGCGGCATTGATATTGATGATGACTGGAAATCTATCATGCGCCAGCTCAATCATGCGGCACATAACCGTGTGGTGTTGTATAAAGGCAGTATGGACGAAAACGTGCTAGGTATTTTGCGTGTTCGCGAAGCGTTCCGTTTGTTGCTGGAAAAAAATGAATTCACCAAAGAAACGTTGATTCGTGCTGCTGATGAAGTGTATTTCATTCCTGAAGGAACGGCTTTAAAGACGCAATTAGCTAATTTCCGTAATAAAAAAGAGCGTATCGGTTTAGTGGTGGACGAATACGGTGATATTAAAGGTTTGGTTACCTTGGAAGATATTTTGGAAGAAATCGTGGGGGATTTCACCACATCTAATGCGCCGACAATTGATGAAGAAGTTGTACAGCAATCTGATGGTTCGATGATTATTGAAGGTTCTGCCAATTTGCGCGATTTAAATAAAATGTTTAATTGGAATTTGGACACCGAAGATGCGCGTACATTTAACGGTTTGATCTTGGAGCATTTGGAAGAAATTCCTGAAGAAGGCACCGTCTGTGAAGTGAATGGCTTGCGGGTGACTATTTTGGAAGTGAGTGACAACATGATTAAACAAGCTAAAGTAGTTAAGCTCTAAAATGTGACTTAAATCAAATTAAAGCGATGAAGTGTCTTCATCGCTTTTTTTATTGCTAAATTTTAATTTACAAACGATGGAAGATTCTTATAATTAATGCGATTCATTATCAGTTGTAAAAGGAGTGTGATTTATCTCCTTCTTTTTATATTTTAAGCACCTCGTCTAAGGGAAAACAAATGCCACAAATTTTTGAATTTTTACACAATTACAGTGATTACATCATCATCGGTTTATTGTTATTTATGAGCGTCTTAATGCTCGCCATGGTAATCGAGCGTTTCTTCTTCTTATCTCGTGTTAAAGTCAACCAATATTCTACGATTCACGCTCTTGAAATTGATTTAAATCGCAACCTTACTGTGATTTCCACCGTTGGTGCGAATGCGCCTTACGTGGGGTTATTGGGGACGGTAATTGGGATCCTTTTAACGTTCTACCAAATTGGTCAATCCGGCGGTGATGTCAATGCCGGCGAAATCATGATGCACTTATCTTTAGCGCTAAAAGCGACCGCACTTGGGATTCTTGTGGCAATTCCTTCCATGATTTTCTATAACGCCTTAGGTCGTAAAGTAGAAGTTAACCGTTTGAAATGGAAAGTATTACATTCTCAAAAGAATAAAGAAGATACCGAAGCATAAGGAATCACCGTGAAAAAGTTTGATGAAATCAACATTATCCCGTTCATTGATATTATGTTGGTGTTGCTTGCCATCGTATTGATTACGGCGTCTTTCATTTCTCAAGGGAAAATCCAAGTGAATGTGCCGAAAGCCAGTTCTTCTGTGGCATTTAAATCCAGTGAGTTGGCGAAATTATTGACGGTGACTGCTGAAGGGGAAGTGTTCTTTAATGACAAACCGACCAGCTTAGAATCGTTAGAAACAGAAATTGCCGCATGGGATAAATCGCAAAAAGTAACATTGAAAATTGATGCGGGTGCTACTTTCCAAGATTTCGTGTCAGTAACTGATTTATTGGCAAAAAATGAGATTAAAGATGTTGCGATTGTGGCAACTAAAGGCGGCGAAAAATCAAAATCGACAGATGCTCCGTCGGCAACACCTGCCGCTCCCCAAACGGGCAATGCAGAAACAAAATCGGCAGCGCAGTAGGAGAGTCTGAATGCAGAATGCCAAACGTTCGCTGTTAAGTTTCCTGTTGTCTGTTGTTATTCATGCCATTATTGTCTTTACGTTGTTTTGGAGCCATTTAACGAAAACAGATACAACGGCAAATAGCGCAACCGGCGAAATTTCTACCAGTATTTCTATGGAAATGCTTATGGCAATGGTAGAAGCCGATACGCCACCGGTGGTGGAAAAAGCACCGGAGCCGGAAAAACAGGAGATGGTGGAAGATCCGACAGTAAAACCGGAACCACCTAAGGTTGAGAAACCAAAAGAACCTGAAAAGCCGAAAGAGAAACCGAAAGAGAAACCGAAAGAAAAGCCAAAAGAGAAGCCAAAGGATAAACCGAAACCAAAAACAGATGCTGTGGTAGGTGATCGAACTGTTGAATCCAATGCGTCTGTTAACTCTAAGGCAACCACTACTGGTCCGGCAAATACGACGAATCCGAATTTGGTCGGTAATGGCGTGGGCGGCAGTGAGAGAGATGCTTATTTGTCAGCCGTTCGACGTGAGATTGAAAAACATAAACGTTATCCGGCACGTGCACAAATGATGCGTAAACAAGGTGTTGTCACCGTGTCCTTCTCAATTGCAGCTGATGGTAGTATCAGCGGTGCTAGTGTAGTAAAAAGCTCCGGTGTTGAGGATTTGGATAGCGCGGCATTAAAAGCCGTAGCAAGTGCTCGTTCTATCGGCCCTCGTCCTGCAGGTGTTTCTTCCAGTATTACGGTGCCGATCAGTTTCAATCTGAGATAATTTCTTTCTTACAAATAAAAGTGCGGTCAAAAAATAAATAAATTTTTGACCGCACTTTTTATTTCCTCTTAATGCAGAAAATTAGCTGTGTTTGCTTTTCTGATAGAGCGCCATTGCTTCCGGCATGAGGCGTAATAAGTTTTCTTGGCGATCTTTGTCGCTTGGGTGGGTTGAGCTGAGTTTATCCAACACACTTTGTGAACCTTTAGACGCTTGTTGCATTTTGTCCCATAATCCCGGTGCTGCTTGTGGATTGTAACCGGATTTTGCCATTAATAATAAACCGACTTCATCCGCTTCTGTTTCAGCACTGCGAGAATACGGTTTATCTAACGCCCAGTCTTTGGTTAAGCCAACGACAACAGCGCTTCCGTCAGAACCGATCTGAGTGGATAATGCAACGTGTGCAACGCCGGCAAGTACGTCAGTGAATTGCCCCATATTGGCTTTCTTTTTACCATGTTCTTTTAAGGCGTGAGCCATTTCATGCCCCATCACTGTCGCGATTTCATCATCCGTGAGATTCAAGCTTTCTACTAAACCGGTATAAAACGCCATTTTTCCGCCCGGCATTGCCCAAGCATTAAGTTCTTTCGATTTAATCACTTCGATTTGCCAGTTAAACGGCTGACCGGTGTGATTTTCCGCATTGGCATAAGGCGCCATTTTGTTGAAAATTTTGTGTACTCGTTGAGCGGTGCGGGATTGGGTGTCTAATTGCCCCTTCGCTTTTGCCTCGGAGATCATTTGACGATAGCCCATTGCCGCTTGTTGGTTGATTGAAGCAGAATCGGCACAAGCACTTAAAATACCGATGATGGAGACGAATGCTAATGTTTTACCAAATTTGAACATAGATTTTCCCTCGTGGATTTGTGTGTAAAAAAGACCGCACTTTTTAAAGATGCGGCCTGTTTTTTGGTGATTTTTGATTATTTTTTTGCACGCTCAAATGAATCAAGGATTTCTTTACGCGCTGCGTCAACGCCTTCCCATCCTTCTACTTTCACCCATTTACCTGCTTCTAACGCTTTGTAGCTTTCGAAGAAGTGTTTAATTTGTGCTTTTAATAATTCCGGTAAATCGCCCACGTCTTTGATGTGGTCGTATTCTTTGCTTAATTTAGTGTGTGGTACCGCAACCACTTTCGCATCGCCACCGGCTTCATCGGTCATTTTCAACACGCCTACCGGACGGCAACGAATAACGGAGCCAGGTTGTAACGGATACGGTGTTGGCACTAACACGTCAACCGGGTCGCCGTCAGAAGATAAGGTGTTGTTCACATAACCGTAGTTTGCCGGATAGAACATGGCGGTTGCCATGAAACGGTCTACAAATAATGTGCCGGTTTCTTTGTCTACTTCGTATTTGATTGGATCAGAGTTTGCAGGGATTTCAATAACAACATAGATGTCATCTGGTAATTCTTTACCTGCTGGTACGCTTTCTAAGCCCATTTGTTATTCCTTCTTGTGAGTTAAATAAACGTTGCAATTATAGCGGTAATCGGCTTCATTTGTCGAGTTGAGGGAAAACGACATAATAAAATCCGGTTGTCTTTTGTTACTGTACTATTATAATAGTCCAAAAATTTTGAGAGAGGATTTTACAATGACAACACAAAAACGCCCTTCTTTACTCGGTGGCGCGATGATTATTGCAGGTACGGCAATTGGTGCCGGTATGCTTGCCAACCCAACATCTACTGCCGGTGTTTGGTTTTTCGGTTCAATTGCGATTCTGATTTACACCTGGTTTTGTATGACCACGTCGGGCTTAATGATTTTAGAAGCCAATTTACATTATCCGACTGGTGCCAGTTTCGACACCATCGTAACGGATTTATTAGGCAAAGGCTGGAATGTGATTAATGGTTTGTCTGTCGCCTTTGTACTTTACATTCTCACTTATGCTTATATCACTTCCGGCGGTAGCATCACGGAAAGTTTCCTGAATCAGTTAGGTGAAAACGTGGAAGTGGGGCGCACTGCAGGCTCCTTGATTTTCTGTTTTGTGTTGGCGGCGTTTGTGTGGTTCTCTACCAAAGCGGTTGACCGTTTTAGTACGGTGTTAATTGCCGGGATGATCATTTCTTTCTTCCTTTCCACCTCCGGTTTGTTGAGCTCGGTGAAAGCCGATGTATTGCTTAACACCGTGGCGCAGGGCGAACAGCAATATTTACCTTATATTTTGACCGCACTTCCGGTGTGTTTGGTGTCGTTCGGTTTCCACGGCAACGTCCCGAGTTTGGTGAAATACTATGATCGTGATGGCAAGCGCGTGGTGAAATCCATTTTCCTTGGCACCGGTTTGGCGTTGATTATTTATATTTTGTGGCAGCTTGCCGTTCAAGGTAACTTACCGCGCGCTGAATTTGCACCGGTCATCGCCAAAGGCGGTGATGTAGCGGCCTTATTAGAAGCTTTGAACAAATACATCCAAACGGATTACATCGGGATTATTTTGAATTTCTTTGCCTACATGGCCATCGCGAGTTCTTTCCTTGGTGTCACCTTAGGCTTATTCGATTACATCGCTGACTTGTGTAAATTCGATGATAGCCGCTTAGGACGCACGAAAACGACATTAGTCACTTTCCTGCCGCCGTTATTGCTGAGTTTGCAATTCCCGTTCGGCTTCGTTATCGCCATTGGTTACGCGGGGCTAGCTGCTACGATTTGGGCAGCCATCGTGCCGGCATTGTTAGCAAAAGCCAGCCGTAAAAAATTCCCGAATGCCACCTATCGTGTACATGGCGGCAACTTCATGGTGTATTTCGTGATTTTATTCGGATTATTGAATATCTTCGCACAAGTGGCATTACAGTTCGGTTGGATTGCCGACTTCAAAGGATAATATGCAAGATAAGCAAAGCGTGTATGACAGGGACGGTTTTTTCGAACTGTATCAGAAACTGCGCAGCAACCCGAATAGCTTAAATGAAATCGTTGAAAAGCCCACGATGTTGGGCTTAGTCGGCGGCGTGTCAGGCAAGCGTATTTTAGATTTAGGCTGTGGTTGCGGAGAACATCTGAAGCTCTATTTAGAACAGGGCGCCGCATTTGTTGCCGGTATAGATTTGTCCCAAGCTATGTTGCAGCAGGCGGCAAAAAATCTCGCAGAATTTCGACCGCACTTTTTACTGGAGCAAGCCCCAATGAAACATCTGGAACGGTTAAACGAAAGCAATTTTGATGTCATCACCAGTTCCTTTGCTTTTCATTATGTACAGGATTTTCCTGCCTTATTAGCAAAAATTTATGACAAACTGACGCCAAACGGGCAATTGATTTTCTCTCAAGAACATCCCATTGTGACTTGTTATCAAGGCGGCGAACGTTGGGAAAAAGACGCGCAAAAACAACAAATCGCCTATCGTCTGAATTTCTATCGGGATGAAGGCGAGCGCCAACGCAACTGGTTTAAACAGCCTTTCACTACCTATCATCGCACCACGGCGACCATCATCAACAATTTGATTTCCGCCGGTTTTCACATTGAGCAAATGGCGGAGCCAATGCTTGCAGACCAACCGCAATGGCAGGATGAGTTTAAAGATTTACAACATCGCCCGGTGTTGTTGTTTGTTAAGGCGAGAAAAAACGCATAAAGTGCGGTCGATTTTTGACGTGTTTTTGAGAAAAGAAGGCGGACAAGTTGTCCGCCTTTTAACGCAGAAAATATCTGCTTTCCGAGTGATAAAAAGTTAGCGTAAGAACGCCGGAATTTTGCTTTCGTATTCTGCGATTTTGTCTTCGTGTTGAAGGGTTAAACCGATATTATCCAAGCCGTTTAACAAACAATGACGGCGGAATTCATCGAGTTCAAAGTGATACACTTTGTCGCCTACGGTGACGGTCATCGCTTCCAAATCCACATGGATTTGTTTGCCCTCATTTGCCCATACCCATTGGAAGATTTCTTCCACTTCCTCTTCGCTTAAACGAATCGGTAACATGTGGTTGTTTAAACTGTTGTTATAGAAAATATCCGCAAAACTGGGTGCGATCATCACTTTGAAACCATAATCGGCAAGCGCCCAAGGCGCGTGTTCACGGGACGAGCCGCAACCAAGATTTTTGCGTGCCAATAAAATGGTGGCGCCTTGATATTGTGGGTAATTCAGCACAAATTCCGGATTCGGCTTGGTGCCTTCTACATCCAAATAACGCCATTCGTGGAATAAATGTTTGCCGAAACCTACGCGGGTAATCGCTTGTAAAAATTGTTTTGGAATAATCGCATCTGTGTCCACATTCGCGGCATCCAATGGCACTACTAAGCCTGAAAGTTGTTTGAATCCTGCCATTTTCTGCTCCTTAATTTAATGTCACGTCACGAATATCAACGAATTTACCGAACATTCCCGCTGCGGCAGCCATCGCTGGGCTCACCAAGTGAGTGCGACCATTACGGCCTTGGCGACCTTCAAAGTTACGGTTTGACGTGGAAGCACAACGTTCCCATTCGCCCAAGCGGTCGTCGTTCATTCCTAAACACATGGAACAGCCCGGATTACGCCATTCAGCGCCCGCTTCGATAAAGATTTTATCCAAGCCTTCTTTTTCCGCTTGTTCTTTTACTAAACCGGAACCCGGCACCACTAAAATCCGTTTTACGTTATCGGCTTTTTTACGGCCTTTCATCACAGCCGCCGCTGCGCGTAAATCTTCGATACGGGCATTCGTGCAAGAGCCAATAAACACTTGATCCACTGGGATTTCTTTTAAATTGGCGTTGGCTTCTAAACCGATATAGTTCAAGGCTTTTTCAGCAGAGGCGCGAGTGACCGGATCGGTCATTTCCGTTGGATTCGGCACTCGTTGGTCGATACCGATCACTTGCCCTGGATTCGTGCCCCAAGTGACTTGCGGTGCGATATCTTTGGCGTCTAATGTGATAACCGTGTCAAATTTCGCATTATCATCGGATTTTAAGGTTTTCCAATAAGCAACAGCATCATCCCAATCTTTACCTTTCGGCGCATGTGGACGACCTTTTAAATAGTCGAAAGTGGTTTCATCCGGTGCGATTAAACCCGCTTTCGCGCCCATTTCGATTGCCATATTACATACGGTCATTCTGCCTTCCATGGAAAGGTCACGAATAGCCTCGCCGCAGAATTCCACCACATGGCCTGTGCCGCCTGCCATCGTTGTTTTACCGATAATAGCAAGAATAATGTCTTTTGCCGTAATGCCAGGCGCCACTTTGCCGCGCACTTCAATTTTCATGCTTTTTGCACGGGCTTGCTTTAAAGTTTGGGTGGCTAATACGTGTTCTACTTCGGAGGTGCCGATACCAAATGCCAAGGCACCGAATGCACCGTGAGTTGCAGTATGAGAGTCACCGCAGACGATCGTCATACCTGGCAAAGTTAAGCCTTGTTCAGGCCCCATCACATGCACGATACCTTGTTCTTTTGTGGTCATGTCGAATAATTGAATACCGGTCGCTTTCGTGTTTTTTGCAAGCTCCAATACTTGAATTTTTGCTTGGCCTTCAAGTTTGTTCACATCGCGTACTTGGGTAGAAATACTGTGATCCATGGTGCCGAAAGTTTTACTTACTTGACGTACTTGACGACCCGCAACACGTAGACCATCAAAGGCTTGTGGACTAGTCACTTCATGGATTAAATGACGGTTAATATACAAAATCGGCGTTTCGCCTTCAGCTTCGTACACCACGTGGGCATCGAATAATTTTTCGTAAAGAGTTTTTGCCATAATTTTTCTCAATTCGTTAGAGTAGTAAGTGCGGTTAAATTTGACAGTGTTTTAAACCGCACTTTAATTGTTTTTTATTAGATTGCGTTAGCGATCAATATCCACATTGATGGCGCGCGTCTCCTGACGCGTGCCCTAATTTTATTTATATAAGCACGCGTCGGGAGACGCGCACTATCGATTGCGACTTAAATTGCATCAGCAATCAATGTACCCATTTCTGCCGTTGAAACAGGGGCTGAGTCATCGGCTAAATCGCCGGTACGGTGACCATTTGCTAAAACTTTTTGTACTGCATTTTCAATGGCATCCGCCGCTTCGTTTAAGTTGAAGCTGTAACGCAACATCATCGCCGCAGAAAGAATTTGTGCGATTGGGTTAGCAATGCCTTTGCCGGCAATATCCGGGGCAGAACCGCCTGCCGGTTCATATAAACCAAAGCCCTCTTCATTTAAGCTGGCTGATGGCAACATACCCATAGAACCCGTAATCATCGCTGCTTCATCAGAAATAATATCGCCGAAAATGTTAGAGCAGAGGAGCACATCAAAAGACTCAGGCGCTTTGATGAGCTGCATAGTCGCGTTGTCGATATAAATATGATCTAAGGTGACTTCAGGGTAGTCTTTCGCCACTTCGGTCACGGTTTCACGCCATAAGATTGACGCTTGTAATACGTTGGCTTTATCCACAGAAGTCACGTGCTTACGACGTTTCATTGCCGCATCAAAAGCTGCACGTGCAATGCGTTCGATTTCATATTTGTAATAAACTTCCGTATCGAATGCTTTGGTTTGTGCGCCTTCGCCTTCGCGACCTTTTGGTTGACCGAAATAAATCCCGCCCGTTAATTCGCGTACAACCACCATATCAAACCCTTTCGCTGCGATGTCTGCTCGTAACGGACAGAATTTTTCGAGTCCTTTATAAAGGGTTGCAGGACGAAGATTGCAGAATAATTTGAAATGTTTACGCAATGGCAATAATGCACCGCGTTCTGGTTGTTGATCTGGAGGTAAATTTGTCCATTTAGGGCCACCCACAGAACCAAACAAAATCGCGTCAGCAGCATCACAACCTTTTAAGGTTTCTGGCGGTAATGGGCAACCGCAGTGATCAATCGCGGCACCACCCACATAAAACTCGTTGAAGTTGAGTTTAAAACCAAATTTTTCTTGGACTTTGTTTAATACTTTAATGGCTTCCGCCATCACTTCCGGACCAATACCGTCTCCCGGTAGAACAGCGATGTTGTATGATTGCATATTGAATTATCCTTTATTTGTTATTTAGTTGTAGGGACAGGCTTTATGCCTGTCCGATTACTCGTTAATATTGGACAGGCATAAAGCCTGTCCCTACGAAGGGATTAATGATGTTTATGATTCTTAATATTTGCTACCTTATGCGCGCGATAAATTGCATTGATGGCGTGCACTAAGGCAAGGGCGGAAGATTCAACGATATCCGTCGCTAAACCTACACCATGGAATTTGCGACCTTCGTGTTCCACCACGATATCCACCTGACCTAAGGCTTCTGCGCCTTCGCCTTTGGCGGTTAAGTTATAGTGAGACATTTTGATCTCTAAACCGGTTAAATTTAAGATGGCGTTATAAACCGCGTCGACCGGGCCGTTACCGCCGATTGACGAAGTACTTAATTTCTCACCGTCTAATTGTAATTGAACAAAGGCAGTCGCCGGATATTCCTTGGTGGAGTGAGCGGAAAGTTTATCTAACACCAAACGATCTTCATCGCCTTGTTGCATATCAATGAACGCCAAGGCTTCCAAGTCATAGTCGAACACTTGGCCTTTTTTGTCCGCCAATTTTAAGAAGGAATCGTACAATTTATCCAAATCGTAATCTTGTTCGGTGTAGCCCATGTCGGTCATGTGACCTTTCACCGCCGCACGGCCGGAACGCGCGGTTAAGTTCAATTTCTCTTTCTTCAAACCGATGGTTTCCGGAGACATGATTTCGTAGGTGTTTTTGTTTTTTAACATTCCGTCTTGGTGAATACCGGAAGAGTGCGCGAAAGCATTGGAACCCACAATGGCTTTGTTCGGTTGAATCGGCATATTGCAAAGCTGGCTCACCATTTGGCTGACACGATGAATTTCTTGGGTATTAATTCGTGTGTCTACACCGAAGAGTGCCTGGCGGGTTTTAATCGCCATGACCACTTCTTCCAATGCAGTGTTGCCAGCACGTTCGCCGATGCCGTTGATGGTACATTCAATTTGGCGCGCGCCGTTTTGTACGGCGGTTAAAGAGTTGGCGGTTGCCATGCCTAAGTCGTTGTGGCAGTGCACGGAAATAATGGCTTTATCGATGTTTGGTACGCGATTGCGTACTTGGGCGATGATGTTGCCGTATTCCGTTGGCAAGCAGTAGCCCACGGTGTCGGGAATATTGACGGTGGTGGCGCCGGCGTTGATTGCCGCTTCCACAATGCGGCAGATATTGTCAATACCGGTGCGTCCTGCATCTTCGCAAGAAAATTCCACATCGTCAGTGTAGTTACGTGCACGTTTCACTGCCGCCACCGCCATTTCAACCACATCGTCAAATGTCCGTTTTAATTTGGCTTCAACGTGTAATGCGGAGCTGGCAATAAAGGTATGAATACGGAAAGCTTCCGCCACTTTTAAGGCTTCATACGCCGCATCAATGTCTTTATCTACCGCACGGGAAAGTGCCGCGACACGACTATTTTTGATATGGCGTGCGATAGTTTGCACGGATTCAAAATCCCCTTGCGAGGAAACCGGAAAGCCTACTTCCATGACATCCACGCCTAAGCGCTCTAAAGCAAGGGCAATTTGTAATTTTTCTTTTACGGTAAGGCTTGCTTTTAACGCTTGTTCCCCATCACGCAAGGTCGTATCAAAAATAATAACGCGATCTGTCATAACATTTTCCTTCTTTCAATCACTCAAAGTGCGGTCGTTTTTTCAGATGTTTTGTAAGTGCAAAAACGAAAAAACCCGCAAATTAGAGTGCGGGTTTAAATCTTAAGGGTTTTACATTTGACTGTTTTTCATCCACAACTTAGCCGCACAAAGAATGTGAGAGCAGCAGGTTGAGGGAGAAAGAAACAGTGTTAAACATGAAAAATCCTAATGCATAAAATCTGTAAAAAGTGTGTCACATATTACGGATTTAAATTCTTCTGTCAAACGTTTACTTAGTGTTTTATGTTGATTTTTGCGTTATTTTAGAAATGACTTTGGATTTATTATCTAATATTTCTGTATTTGTTAGATTGATGTTCTTTATTTATTTTTTGCTGTGAATTTTTATTCTAGGAAAAATTTATTTGATAAATAGTTCTACTTTTTTTCGTTATGAAGGAATAAGTTGAAAATTACTCTCAATCGAATCAAGTTCGATTGTTCGTCTCGATGGGGTTTTAGGCTTAAAATTCGTTGGATTTTGTGACCGCACTTTGTGGTATGACTGGGTTCCCTTCTTTGCTGCCCTTGTGGCATTGAATTTGTAGGAAATTTTCGCTTTGTTTGAGCGAAGCGAGTTCGAAAATTTCCGTCAAGCAAATTCAATAGAACAAGGGGAAAAAAGCAAAGTAGGGGCGCCTTTCTTTGGTGACTTTCTTTGGCGAAGCAAAGAAAGTCACAGTAAACCTAATGAGTACTTAATTCCCAATGCCCATCCGTCCTCAATTCTAAACGCTTTTCATGTAATGGCACTAAGGTTGAACGGTGCCCGACACTGATGATGGTGGTATTCGGCAATTCCCGACGAATTAACCGATACATGGCATCTTCCAGTCCTTCATCCAGGCTGGCGGTGGCCTCATCTAAAAAGGCGACTTGCGGTTTCTGGAGCAACAGGCGGGCAAAGGCGAGGCGTTGTTGTTCGCCAAGAGATAAAATGCGGCTCCAGTCTTGTTCTTGTTCCAAACGTTCTTGTAAATGGGCAAGTTGTACTTGCTGTAATACGTCATTTACTTTCGTCAAATCAGCTTGCTCCGTGGTGTTGGGATAATACAGTGCGGTGAGCAAATCCCCTTGAGGTAAATAAGGGCGTTGTGAAAGGAAAAGGCTGTTTTGTTGCGGGCAAAAGATTTCACCGTGCGCATACGACCATAAACCTGCAACGGTGCGTAACAAGGTGGTTTTTCCTACTCCGGACTGACCTTGGATTAGCAAAGAGTCCCCTTGCGGTAGCGTCAGATTGAGATCGTTAATCAGTGTTTTGCCAAGTGGCGATTTCACATTCAGATGTTGGAAAATAACGTCCGTTGGGTGATCGGTAATCTGGGTTTTGTTTTCTTTCTGTGCGGCTTCTACGCTGTAATGGAAGCCGGTTAAACGATCCAAAGTGGCTTTGTATTCGGCAAAGCTATCGTACGTATTACGGAAGAAAGAGAGATTGGAATGCAATTTCCCAAAGACTTGCAAGGTTTGCATCAAATCGCCCAGTTTAATTTGTTTTTCAAAATAGCGTCCCACTTGAATGAGTAAAGGGAACACCACGGAAATTTGGCTGACCACTAAGTTAAAACCGGAGAATTTTAAGGCTCGGAAGACGATATCCCACATGTTATCGATAACGGCGCGGAATTGTTTGTAGAGCTGGCTTTTTTCAACTTTTTCACCGGCGTAGAAAGCAATACTTTCGGCGTATTCTTTTACACGGATTAAAGAATAACGGTAATTCGCGTTCAATTTTTCGTTAGCAAAATTGAGGCGAATTAACGGCTTACCAAGCCAAAAGGCGATAAGTGTGGTGAAGATCACATAAGCGAACACTAAAAAGACCATCATGTGCGGGATTTCTACGCCGAATAAACTCATTGGCCCAGCTAATCCCCACAATAAAATCGTGTAAGAAATCATGGAGGTTACCGCATCAATGACGCCGGTACTCAAGGAAAGCGTTGTTTTGACATAGGATTGCACGTCTTGTTGAATCCGTTGATCGGGGTTATCCAAATGCTGTGCGGTATATTGGCTTTTATAGTAGGCGCGGTGGCTCATCCATTTTTCCAACATTTCTTGGTTTAACCATTCAATCCAATTAATGGAAAAGCGCTGGCTAATGTAATAGCTGATCAAGGCAGAAAGCACGGAAAATCCGGCGATAAAGCAAAACAGGATCATTTGCTCCCAAAAGACTGGCTGGTTGAACTCTTGCAGTGAGGTGTACATGTTATTGTACCAAGTGGAATGTACCAGCCCTAGACGAACGCTAAACAAGGTTAAGGCCACAATCATAACGAAAAATAACAGTGGTTTAACGCTACGTTTCGGCGAAAGGTAGCCGCCGGCAAACATCCAAAATTGTTTTCCCCAGTGGGTGAAACGCACCAACAAAAAGATACTGAGGCTAAAAACAACGGTCGTGATTGCTAAGGTTTTTGCAATCCAAAGTAGGGAGGTAATCGCTTCCTGAGAGTAGTCCATTATGTGATCCGCTAATAAAAAAGTGCGGTTCATTTTAAAAAGATTTCCCTATTAGGCAAGAAAAAATGTGATAGCGGTTTCATTTTTTGTGTTTGTTTTCCCTAAAAAAAATGAAGTTGCTATAATTTGCCACAGTTAATTTTATTTGAGGTAAATATGAGCGATATTGCTATTACGATTAGCCTACTCGCCCTAGTCGCCGTGATTGGTTTATGGATCGGTCATTGGAAGATCAAAGGTGTCGGTTTCGGTGTAGGCGGGGTGCTCTTTGGTGGGATCATTGTGGCGCATTTTACCAATCAATACGGGTTGGCATTAGACACGCACACATTACATTTCGTGCAAGAGTTTGGCTTGATTCTGTTTGTGTATACGATCGGGATTCAAGTGGGGCCGGGTTTCTTTTCTTCCTTGCGACGTTCGGGGCTAAAACTTAACGGTTTTGCCTTTTTGATTGTGTTGCTTGGCGGGATTTCGGTGATTCTCATTCATAAGATTGCCGATGTGCCGTTAGACATTATTCTGGGAATTTATTCCGGTGCGGTAACCAATACGCCATCGTTGGGGGCGGGACAACAAATCTTAGCGGAGCTTGGGCTAAAAAGTGCCACTTCCACCATGGGGATGGCATATGCCATGGCCTATCCGTTTGGGATCTGCGGTATTTTACTTTCCATGTGGTTGGTGCGTTTGTTCTTTAAAATTAAGGTAGATGAAGAAGAACAACATTTCCAACATGAAAGCGGACAAGATAAAGAAACGTTAACCACCATGGACGTAAAAGTCACCAATAAAAACTTGGATGGTTTACGCCTAATCGATATTCCGGGCTTTGGTGAAGGGGACATTGTGTGTTCCCGTTTGAAAAGTGGCAACAATGTTTGTGTGCCGAAAGCCTGCTCAGAAATCCATTTGGATGACGTGCTGCATTTAGTGGGCGATGGTAGTGCATTGAAGAAAATGTGCTTAATCATCGGTGATGAGCTGGATGTGCCGATTTCAACCAAGGGCGGAGAGATTCGTTCAGAGCGGGTTGTGGTTACCAGCGAAAAAGTGTTGGGTAAAAAAATCAAATCGCTGGGAATTCATCAAAAATACGGTGTCGTGATTTCCCGTTTAAACCGTGCCGGTGTGGAATTGGTACCAACAGCAAATACGACCTTACAATTCGGTGACGTATTACACATGGTGGGTCGCACTGACATGATGAATAACGCCATTTCTGTGATTGGTAATGCTGAGCAAAAATTGCAACAAGTGCAAATGTTGCCGGTGTTTATTGGGATTGGTTTAGGGGTGTTATTCGGTTCTATCCCCTTTTATATTCCAAGTTTTCCGGTTGCCTTAAAATTAGGTTTAGCAGGTGGGCCATTAGTCATTGCATTGATTTTGGCGCGTATTGGTACGATCGGTAAACTGTATTGGTTTATGCCGCCAAGCGCTAACTTGGCGTTACGTGAGTTAGGGATTGTCTTGTTCTTGGCCGTGGTTGGGTTGAAATCCGGCGGCAGTTTTATGGACACCTTATTAAACGGAAGCGGCTTGGAATGGATGGGTTACGGTATCGTTATTACGTTAGTACCTTTACTCATTACCGCAGTTATCGCACGTTTATACAGCAAATTGAATTACCTTTCCCTTTGCGGCGTACTTGCCGGTTCAATGACCGATCCACCGGCATTAGCATTTGCTAATGCTATTAAAGACGGTAGCGGGGCAGCTTCTCTCTCTTATGCGACAGTATATCCGTTGGCGATGTTCTTACGTATTGTTTCTCCGCAATTACTGGCATTGCTCCTTTGGAGTTTTACATAACCAGAAAACGCGTTTAAAAATGACCGCACTTCATCTAAAAGTGCGGTCATTTTTTTCCTTATTTAAGGACGTGTTGACTTCACAGGGTAGATAAGATCTATTAAAATGAGCCAATTTTTGTGAAGACAAAAGGGAAATAAGATGAGCCAACCGATTTATAAAAGAATTTTGTTAAAACTAAGCGGAGAAGCCTTACAGGGCGATGAAGGTTTTGGTATTGATGCGTCTATTCTTGATAGAGTTGCGTTAGAAATCAAGGAACTGGTTGAAATGGGTGTTGAAGTGGGTGTCGTCTTAGGTGGGGGCAACTTATTCCGCGGTGCTAAATTGGCCAAAGCTGGGATGAACCGTGTGGTCGGCGACCATATGGGGATGCTTGCCACCGTCATGAACGGTTTGGCAATGCGTGATTCGCTTTTCCGTGCGGATGTGAATGCAAAATTAATGTCGGCATTTCAATTAAACGGCATTTGTGACACTTACAACTGGTCTGAAGCCATCAAAATGTTGCGTGAAAAACGCGTTGTGATTTTCTCCGGTGGTACAGGCAGTCCGTTTTTTACCACGGATTCAGCTGCGTGCTTACGCGGTATCGAAATTGAAGCGGATGTTGTGTTAAAAGCAACCAAAGTGGATGGTGTATATGATTGCGATCCGGCAAAAAATCCAAATGCCATGCTTTATTCGCACCTTTCTTATGCCGAAGTAATTGATAAAGAATTACAAGTGATGGATTTAGCGGCTTTCACACTGGCTCGTGATCACGGTATGCCGATTCGCGTGTTCAATATGGGGAAACCGGGTGCGCTACGTCGCGTGATTACCGGCGAGCAAGAAGGCACACTCATTTGTGCAAAAGACTAGTTTAACGGTTTGATTTATTTAATAGAGAAGGAATTATCGTGATTAACGACATTAAAAAAGATGCGCAAGACCGCATGGAAAAAAGCCTTGAAGCGTTAAAAGGCCATATTGCAAAAATTCGTACCGGCCGTGCGCAACCAAGTTTGTTGGATGCGATTCAAGTGGATTATTACGGTTCTGCGACACCGTTACGTCAATTAGCCAACGTGGTGGCAGAAGATGCCCGTACTTTAGCGGTAACTGTGTTTGATCGTTCATTGATTCAAGCGGTAGAAAAAGCCATTTTAACCTCTGACTTAGGCTTGAACCCATCTTCTGCCGGTACAACGATTCGCGTGCCACTTCCACCATTAACAGAGGAACGTCGCCGTGATTTGATTAAAATTGTGAAATCAGAAGGCGAGCAAGGTAAGGTAGCGATTCGTAACGTACGCCGTGACGCGAACGATAAAATTAAAGCTTTGCTAAAAGACAAAGAAATCAGTGAAAACGATCAGCACAAAGCTGAAACGGAAATTCAACAAATTACCGATAAATTCATCAAAAAAGTTGATGAAGTGTTAGCGGAAAAAGAAAAAGAATTACTCGATTTCTAATCATAAAAACAGGTTAACATTAGACGCAGTGCCTTACTGCGTCTTTTCTTATATGGGCGTGTGAGGCTTTCATTCCGTCCGAAAAATTGACAAAGTGCGGTCGAAATTTTATGCAAAAAAAACAAAAGGTCGTGATTCTTGGCGCGACAGGTTCCATCGGTAATAGCACCCTTTCGGTGATTGAACACAATCCGGAAAAGTATGAAGCGTTTGCTTTAGTCGGGGGTTCCAATGTGGATGCAATGTTTGAAAAATGCGTGAAATTTCGGCCGCACTTTGTTGCTTTGGCAGATGAAAGCGCAGCAAAACATTTGCGTGAGAAAGTAGCTACGCATCAGCTCCCGACGCAAGTATTTGCCGGTCAACAAGCGATTTGTGAATTAAGCGCGCATCCTGATGCGGATATGGTCATGGCGGCGATTGTTGGTGCGGCAGGTTTATTGCCAACGTTGTCGGCAGTGAAGACAGGCAAGAAAGTTTTGTTGGCAAATAAGGAAGCGTTGGTCACTTGCGGCCAGATTTTTATTGATGCGGTAAAACGCTATGGCGCGCAATTATTGCCGGTGGACAGTGAACATAACGCCATTTTCCAATCGTTGCCTCCGCAGGCTCAACAACAAATCGGATTTTGCCCGTTAGCAGATTTGGGCATCAGTAAAATCGTGCTGACCGGTTCGGGTGGGCCTTTCCGTTACACGGATTTAAGCGAATTTGACGGTATTACACCGGAACAGGCGGTAGCACATCCTAACTGGTCTATGGGCAAGAAGATCTCTGTGGATTCCGCAACGATGATGAACAAGGGGTTGGAGTATATTGAGGCCCGTTGGTTGTTTAATGCGACAGCCGATGAAATGGAAGTCATTATTCACCCGCAGTCCATTATTCACTCCATGGTACGCTACATTGATGGCAGCGTTATTGCGCAAATGGGGAATCCTGATATGCGCACACCGATTGCGGAAACCATGGCATATCCGCACCGCACTTTTTCCGGCGTAGCTCCGTTAGATTTTTACCAATTAAATGGGCTGACTTTTTTAGCGCCGGATTATCAACGTTATCCTTGTTTGAAACTGGCGATAGAGGCTTTTGCGGCAGGACAGTATGCGACTACTGCCATGAATGCGGCGAATGAAGTGGCCGTACAAGCCTTTTTAGATCGCCAAATTAAATTTACGGATATTGCCAAACTGAATCAGGCTGTTGTGGAACAAATGCCGTCGCAACAAATCAAACAGATTGATGATGTGTTGGAGGTGGATCGTGCCGCTCGTGAATATGCACGACAACAATTGGCACATTGGTCACACTGATATTTTGCATTGAGAAGGGATAATGACAGAATTAGATCGGAATAATATTCCGCAACACGTTGCAATTATTATGGACGGCAACGGGCGTTGGGCGAAGCAACAAGGAAAAATGCGCGTTTTTGGACATAAAAACGGCGTGGCGGCAGTACGTGAAGCCGTGTCTTATGCTCGCAGAATTGGGGTGAAATATTTGACCTTATATGCGTTTAGCAGCGAAAACTGGAATCGTCCCGAGCAGGAAGTTAGCGCATTGATGAATTTATTTATGCAGGCGCTTGATTTTGAAGTGAAAAAACTGCATAAAAATGACATTCGTTTGAAAATTTTAGGTGATATTTCCCGCTTTAGTGCAGGCTTGCAGGAAAAAATCAAAAAAGCGGAAAAATTAACGGAAAATAACACCGCACTTACGTTAAATATTGCCGCGAATTATGGCGGGCGCTGGGATATCGTTCAGGCGGCACAGCAGTTGGCAGAACAGGTTCAAGCGCAACAGCTCAACGTCGCAGACATTAATGAAGCTTTATTGCAACAACATTTGGTGACGAAAGATGAGCCTGAAGTGGATTTATTGATTCGTACTAGCGGTGAACAACGCATTAGCAATTTCTTATTGTGGCAAACAGCCTACGCGGAACTATATTTTTCTGATGTACTGTGGCCGGATTTTAATGAGGCCGAGTTTCATCAGGCGATTTTATCTTATCAACAACGTCATCGCCGTTTTGGCGGAACCGAATAATAGAGGAATATATTGTGCTTAAACAACGAGTTATTTCGGCAATTGTGTTAATTGCCCTTGTCTTTACCGCATTATTTTTATTTTCACCTTATTATTTTGCCCTCGCCTTAGGTGTTGTCGTCGTGTTAGGCGTTTGGGAATGGACGCAGTTTTTTAATTTCAAGCAACCCACTTTTTGGCGCTATGCCATTACAGGTTTAAGTGCTGCCTTTTTATTCCTCTGGATCTATGGGGAAGGCAATTATTTAGATGCCGGACGTGTATTTGAACTGTATGCTCAGCCGATTTTATTGGGCGCGGTTATTTGGTGGCTGGTGGCCTTATTTTTTGTGGTGACTTACCCGAAAAGTAGTGTCATTTGGGGCAAACATTCCGTCTTACAATTCTTTTTCTGTTTCTTTACCCTTATCCCATTTTTAATCGGCGTATTATTGTTACGTTTAGATCATTATGTGGCAGCGCCTTATCACGGCATTATGCTGTTGTTGTATGTGTTTATTTTGGTTTGGGTAGCGGATTCCGGCGCTTATTTTGTCGGTCGTAAATTTGGTAAGCACAAATTGGCACCGAAAGTTTCTCCGGGAAAATCTTGGCAAGGGGCTATTGGCGGTTTGGTGATGGCGGGCGTTGTTGCAGCCATTTTTGTGAATGTAGCGCAACAAAGTTTGACCGCGAATGTCTCATCCGGAGCCTTTATTGGTTTGTCTGTGGCAACGGTTGCTATCTCTATTTTAGGTGATTTAACAGAAAGTATGTTTAAACGCCAAAGCGGTATTAAAGATAGCAGTCATTTAATTCCGGGGCATGGTGGTATTTTGGATCGCATTGACAGCTTAACCGCGGCGGTTCCATTCTTTGCCTACTTCTATTTCTTTATACTATAGGATTGGCGATATGTCATTTTTGTGGTCAACCGTTTCATTTCTGATTGCGATTGCCGTTTTAGTAACGGTACATGAGTATGGTCATTTCTGGGCGGCACGAAAGTGCGGTGTGAAAGTCCATCGTTTTTCTATTGGTTTTGGTAAAGTCATTTGGTCGCGTACCGATAAACAAGGGACAGAATTTGCCGTGTCGGCCATTCCTCTTGGGGGCTATGTCAAAATGCTGGATGGAAGAAACGAAGACATTCCTTCAGAGTTGGCATCTCAAGCCTTTGATAATAAAATGGTCGCCCAACGTGCTTTTATTATTGCCGCCGGTCCGCTAGCCAATTTCTTGTTTGCTATTTTTGCTTATTTTCTGATTTATACCATCGGAATTCCAAGCGTTAAACCGGTCATTGATGATATAAAACCTCATTCTATTGCCGCGATGGCGCAGGTTCAGCCAAAAACGCAAATTACTGAAATTGATGGTGTCGCTACGCCTGATTGGGAGACCATCAATATGCTGTTGGCAACTAAAATGGGTGCAAGTAGAGTAGAGTTAACCTTAGTTGAATTCGGTTCGAATATTGAACAGCATAGAATCTTAGATTTATCTCACTGGAATTTTAACCCTGAAAAAGAAACAGCCTTCGGTTCTCTCGGTATATTGCCGGTTAGAACTAAAGTCGATATGACTTTGTCTAAAGTCGTCGAGAATTCTCCTGCACAAAAAGCCGGATTACTGGTCGGTGATAAATTATATTGGGCTGATGGTCAGCCGATACGCTGGCAGGATTTTATTGAGCAAGTGGAATTAGGTAATCCATTATCTGTGAAGGTCGAGCGTAATGGCGCGTGGTTAATGAAGACTATTACGCCAGAACTGAATGACAAAAAGCGTTTAGTTGTTGGTATTTCTCCGACTTTTTCCCCTGTGCCTGATGAATATCGTACTGAATTAAAGTATGATATGTTTGAATCCTTACAGAAAGGGGCTGAGAAGACGTTTCAACTCTTTTGGCTAACCATAAAAGTGATCGGGAAATTATTGGTTGGCGAGTTGTCTTTGAATAATTTAAGTGGTCCGATTTCTATTGCGCAAGGTGCAGGCGCATCATCTGAGTTAGGATTAGTTTATTACCTCAGTTTTCTCGCACTGATTAGTGTCAATTTAGGGATCATGAATCTCTTCCCATTGCCTGTGCTTGATGGGGGACATTTAGTCTTTTTAGGATTAGAAGCGCTTAAAGGAAAGCCAGTTTCCGAACATGTTCAGAATATCAGTTATCGAATCGGTGCAATCTTATTATTAATGTTAATGGGATTTGGGCTGATTAATGATTTTTTACGTTTAAATTAGTATTTTTATACAGGATAGAAATTACGATGAAAAAACTTTTACTTGTAAGTTTGTTGTTTGGTTCTACCGCCGCTCTTGCGGGACCTTTTGTAGTTCAAGATATTCGTGTTGATGGTGTTCAGGCTGGTAGTGAAAGTCAGATTATTGCCTCGTTACCGATAAAAATTGGTCAGAAAATTAATGATGCCAATATTTCTAATATCGTCCGTAATTTGTTCCTAACGGGGCAGTATGATGATGTAAGGGCATCACAGCAAGGAAATACATTAGTGATTTCTGTTATGCCGAAAGCGATCATTTCTGATGTGGTGTTTGAAGGAAATAAATCCGTTCCAAACGATGCATTAAAACAAAACTTAGATACCAATGGTTTTCGTAAAGGCGATGTGTTGAATCGTGAAAAATTAGAAGAGTTTCGTAAAGGATTGGAAGAGCACTATCATAGTGTTGGTCGTTATAACGCAAAAGTCGAAACGATTGTTAACCCATTACCAAATAACCGTGCGGAAATTAAGATTCAAGTAACTGAAAATGACGTAGCGTTACTGAAAGATGTCACTTTTGTCGGTAACCAAGCTTTTGATAGTGATCGATTACAAGACCAAATGGAGCTTCAACCGGATGCTTGGTGGAAGTTCTTTGGTAACAAATTTGATTCTACCCAATTCACTAAAGATCTTGAAACAATTAGAAATTATTACCTTGACCGTGGTTATGCTAAAGCCGGAATCGCCAATACCGACGTGAAACTAAACGATGAAAAGACGGAAGCTCGAGTAACAATTGATATTGTTGAAGGTGAAAAATATACCGTTAATGGCGCGCGTATTGTGGGTGATGTAGGCGGCATGGCGGAACAATTGGCGCCGTTACTTAAGCAAATTCATGTTGGCGAAGCGTTTCGTCGTAGTGATGTACAGTTAGTTGAAGAAAGTATTAAAGCAACACTTGGCGAACGTGGTTATGGTAGTGCACAAGTGAACGTACAGCCTGATTTTAATGATGAGAATAAAACGGTTGGCTTGAGTTTTGTTGTTGATGCGGGTAAACGTTATTCTGTGCGCCAAATTCGTTTTGAAGGTAATACCGTGAGTGCGGATAGCACTTTGCGCCAAGAAATGCGCCAGCAAGAAGGTAGTTGGTTATCTACCGATTTGGTTGAATTAGGTAAAGTGCGGTTAGATCGCACAGGCTTTTTTGAGACCGTTGAAAGTCGCACTGAAGCTGTTGAAGGAACCAATGACCAAGTTGACGTTATTTATAAGGTAAAAGAACGTAATACTGGTAGTATTAATTTTGGTATCGGCTATGGTACGGAAAGCGGTTTAAGTTACCAAGCCAGCATTAAACAAGATAACTTCTTGGGTATGGGGTCTTCTCTAAGTTTAGCCGGTTCCCGTAATGATTATGGTACAAGCGTTAATTTAGGTTATACAGAACCATACTTCACTAAAGATGGTGTCAGTTTGGGCGGAAATGTTTTCTTTGAAAGCTTTGATAACTCAAAAAATTCAACATCAGCAGCTTATGCACGAACGACTTATGGTGGTAACCTAACCTTAGGATTCCCGGTCAACGAAAACAATGCCTACTATCTTGGTGTTGGTTACGCCTATAACAAATTAAAAAATATTACACCTGAATATAATCGTGCTTTGTATTTAGCCTCTATGAATTTTGATGACTGGGTGTTCAAATCTCACGATTATGATGTTTCATTCGGTTGGAATTATAACAGTTTGAACCGTGGTTTCTTACCAACTAAAGGGGTTAAAGCGTCTATTGGTGGTAAGGTTACGATTCCTGGCTCTGATAATAAATACTATCGACTCAATGCCGATGTTCAAGGGTTCTACCCGCTTAACCGTGATCAGACATGGGTATTGTCTGGACGTTTAGGGGCATCTTATGCAGATGGCTTTGGTGGTAAACGCTTACCGTTCTATCAAACTTATACTGCAGGTGGTATAGGCAGTTTACGCGGCTTTTCTTATGGCGCTATTGGTCCACAAGCGATTTATATTGCCCGAAATGCGCCAGCGACTTGTTCTGGCGTAACCACAAATGTAACTTGTTATAATTATGTAACTGGCGATATTGTTGGGGGAAATGCCATGGCAACAGCCAGTTTCGAATTGATTGTGCCGACTCCGTTTGTCGCAGAGAAGAATCAAAATTCCGTACGTACTTCTTTCTTTGTTGATGCAGCAAGTGTGTGGGATACCCACTGGAAGAGTGAAAAATCTAAATTTGCCCATTTGAATTTACCTGATTATGGTGACCCTTCTCGTATTCGTGCTTCTGCTGGTGTTGGTTTCCAATGGCAGTCTCCGATTGGTCCGCTAGTATTTTCTTACGCTAAACCAATCAAAAAATATGAAAATGATGATATTGAACAATTCCAGTTCAGTATTGGCGGATCATTCTAAACAGAATAGTCCAATTGAATTAATGTGACGAGATATCTGTGTCAAGATATTGGCACAGAAGGATTTAATGTTTAACTTACTAAAAGGAAAAATAAAAAAATGAAAAAAACTGTAAAATTAACCGCACTTTCTTTAGCTTTAGCATTCACTTCTTCTTTAGCAATGGCAGAAGAAAATATCGCTTTTGTAAGCGCAGATTACCTTTTCCAGAATCATCCGGATCGTAAAGTTGTTGCTGAAAAATTAGAGGCAGAATTCAAACCAACTGCGGATAAATTAGCAGAAAACAAAAAACAGATTGATGCGAAAATTGCGGATGTTCAAAAGAAAGTAGAAGCAAAAGTGGCGGCTTTACAGAAAGACGCACCTAAATTACGTTCTGCAGACATCAAAAAACGCGAAGATGAGATTAATAAATTTGCTAATGATGAGCAAGACGCTATCAATAAATTGATTACTGAGCACGATCAAAAAGCAAAAGCTTTCCAAGAAAGTTATGCAAAACGTGAAAATGAAGAAACAACAAAAATGATTGCGAGCATTCAAACCGCCACGAATAATGTAGCGAAACAAAAAAATTACACTTTAGTGCTTGATGATCGTTCCGTTGTTTTTGCTGTTGACGGTAAAAACATTACTGAAGATGTATTAAAAGCAATTCCTACACAGGCTAAATAATGAAGACCTATTCCCTCTTGGAATTAGCACAACAAATCGGCGCTACCATTCGTGGTAACGCCGATGTTGTTGTGAGTAATATCGCTCCCTTAGATAAAGCAGAAAAACATCAGCTAACATTCATTTCTAATGCCAAATTCCGTGAAAAACTGGCACAGTCAAAGGCGGGTATTTTGGTAGTATCCGAAGCGGATATAGAATTTTGTTCACCGGAAAGTAATTTGCTTATCGTGAAAGATCCTTATGTTGCCTATGCAAAATTAGCACAATATATGGATACCACACCAAAAGCGGCAAGTGGAATTGCAAAAAGTGCGGTCATTTCTGACGATGTTTTGTTAGGTGAAAATGTCTCTATCGGTGCAAACAGTGTCATTGAATCCGGCGTTGTGCTTGGTGATAACGTGGTGATTGGCGCAAATTGTTTTATTGGTAAGAACACCAAAATTGGCGCGCACACCCAACTTTGGGCGAATGTGTCTGTATATCATGATGTCGAAATTGGCCAACATTGCTTAATTCAATCCGGTGCAGTTATCGGTAGCGATGGCTTTGGTTATGCCAATGAGCGCGGTAAATGGATCAAAATCCCGCAAGTAGGACAAGTGATTATCGGCAATCACGTGGAAATTGGTGCTTGCACCTGTATTGACCGTGGCGCATTAGATGCAACCGTAATTGAAGATAACGTGATTATCGACAACCTTTGTCAGATTGCCCATAACGTGCATATCGGCACGGGGACCGCGGTTGCCGGCGGGGTGATTATGGCAGGCAGTTTAACCGTGGGACGTTATTGTTTAATTGGCGGTGCTAGTGTGATTAACGGGCATATGGAAATTTGTGATCAAGTGACAGTCACCGGCATGGGAATGGTCATGCGTCCGATTACCGAACCGGGTGTGTATTCTTCCGGTATTCCGCTCCAAACCAATAAAGAGTGGCGCAAAACAGCGGCATTGACACTTGGCATTGATGGTTTAAATAAACGCATTAAAGCCCTTGAGAAAAAACTGAAATCAGATGAGTGATGTTTCGTTCATTTTGTGTTGATGAGTTAAATAACGTATAATTTAACGCGTATTTTTTGTTTCTTATTTAATATTGAAAGGTAATCCCGTGACTGAACAAACCTCAAGAATTATCGAATCTCACGAAATTATGCAATTATTGCCACATCGTTATCCATTTTTATTAGTGGATCGCGTGATCAATTTTGAAGAAGGCAAATGGTTGACTGCGATTAAAAATATCAGTGTGAATGAGCCTTGTTTTACCGGTCATTTCCCGGGAAATCCCATTTTACCGGGCGTGTTAATTCTTGAAGCCATGGCGCAGGCCATGGGCATTTTAGCTTTCAAAACCCATGAGTTAGCCGGTGGTGAGATTTTCTATTTCGCTGGTGTTGATGAAGCTCGCTTTAAGCGTCCGATTGTTCCTGGCGATCAAATGGTATTACACGTTGAAGTGATTAAAGAACGCCGTGGTATTACTGCCTTTACCGCTACAGCAACCGTTGACGGCGAAGTAGCCTGTGAAGCGAAACTAATGTGTGCTCGTCGCGTAGCATAATTCAGACAAGGGGATAAATATGATTCACCCAACAGCCAAAGTTCATCCGCAGGCCATTGTTGAAGAAGGTGCAAAAATTGGTGAAAACGTGGTTATCGGCCCGTTTACCATCATCGGCAAAGATGTTGAGATCGGCAAAGGCACCGTCGTCCATTCCCATGTTGTGATTAATGGTCATACACGAATCGGTGAAGATAATGAAATTTATCAATTTGCCAGCATCGGTGAGGTAAACCAAGATCTTAAATATCAAGGTGAGCCGACACGTGTTGTGATTGGTAACCGTAATCGCATTCGTGAAAGTGTGACTATTCACCGTGGTACTGTACAAGGTGGCGGTGTGACGAAAATCGGTGATGACAACTTATTCATGATTAACGTCCATATTGCACATGACTGCGTGATTAAAAACCGCTGTATTTTAGCCAATAACGCTACCCTTGCCGGACACGTGGAATTGGACGATTTCGTGATTGTTGGCGGGATGTCTGCGATTCATCAATTCGTTGTCGTTGGTGCACATGTGATGTTGGGCGGTGGTTCTATGGTCAGCCAAGACGTACCTCCTTATGTCATGGCACAAGGCAACCATGCGCAACCGTTCGGCGTGAACATTGAAGGGTTAAAACGTCGCGGTTTTGATAAACCGACGATGCATGCGATTCGTAACGTTTACAAAATGATTTATCGTAGCGGTAAAACATTAGATGAAGTGATGCCGGAAATTGAACAAATTGCCGCAACTGAATCGGCGATCAGTTTCTTCTTGGATTTCTTTAAGCGTTCCACCCGCGGCATTATCCGTTAATCCTTTTAATCAATTCATCCATTGCCGACCGCTCTTTTCTATGACTAAAAGAGCGGTCGTTTTTTTCAGAGTTTTGACTATGCCAAATTCAATATCCCTCAATCATTCTCCAACCATTGCAATCATTGCAGGCGAAGTCTCCGGTGACATTCTCGGGGCAGGTTTAATTCATGCCCTGAAAGCGCGTTATCCGCATGCCAAATTTATCGGTATTGGCGGTGAACGCATGATTGCCGAAGGATTTGAAACTCTGTTTGATATGGAAGAATTATCCGTGATGGGGTTGGTAGAGGTATTGAAACACCTGCCGCGCTTACTCAACATCCGCGGTAGCATCATCGAGCAATTATCGGTATTAAAACCGGATGTTTTCATTGGCATTGATGCGCCGGATTTTAACTTGGACGTAGAACTGAAACTCAAACAGCGGGGCATTAAGACCATTCATTATGTGAGTCCATCCGTGTGGGCGTGGCGTCAGAAACGCGTGTATAAAATCGCGGCGGCAACCAATTTAGTCCTTGCCTTTTTGCCTTTTGAAAAAGCCTTTTATGATCGTTTCAATGTGCCTTGTCGTTTTATTGGTCACACCATGGCAGATGCCATTCCGTTGAAACCGAATCGTGATGAAGCCTGCCAATTATTGAATTTAGATCCAACGCAACGTTATGTGGCGATACTGGTGGGGAGTCGTGGTTCAGAGGTGGAATTTCTGAGTGAACCTTTCTTACAAACTGCGCAACTGCTACATCAACGCTATCCGGATGTTAAATTTCTTGTGCCGTTAATTAATCAAAAACGCCGCCAGCAATTTGAACAAATCAAACAATGCGTTGCGCCGGAATTGGATATGATTTTATTGGACGGCAATGCGCGTGCCGCCATGATCACCGCAGAAGCAACGTTGCTGGCCTCAGGTACGGCTGCGTTGGAAGCGATGTTATGTAAATCCCCGATGGTAGTGGGGTATCGCATGAAACCGTTCACCTATTTCTTAGCCAAACGCTTGGTGAAAACTAAGTATGTTTCTTTGCCAAATTTGTTGGCAGATGAAATGTTAGTCCCGGAATTAATTCAAGAAGACTGCAATCCAACGAAGTTGGCAGAAAAATTGTCCCTGTATTTAAGTGAGGATAAAAGTGCGGTGCAAAATCGCCACGTTTTATTACAGCGTTTTGCTGAGTTACACCAAAGGATCCAGTGCAATGCCGATCAGCAAGCCGCACAAGCAGTGATTGATTTATTGGAGCCATCTCATGGATAAGTTTGTGTACCCACAGGGCTATGAACTCATTGCCGGTGTAGATGAAGTAGGACGCGGGCCGTTAGTCGGTGCCGTGGTGACGGCAGCAGTGATTTTGGATCCGAACAATCCTATTGAGGGGCTTGCCGATTCTAAGAAACTGTCGGAAAAAAAACGTTTATTGTTAGCGGAAGAAATTAAGCAAAAAGCACTGGCGTGGGCGCTCGGTCGGGCTGAACCACATGAGATTGACGAGTTGAATATTTTGCATGCTTCCATGCTTGCCATGGAACGGGCGGTAAAACACTTGAAAATTCAACCGCACTTCGTGTTGGTGGACGGTAATCGGATTCCGCCGAATTTGTCGATACCGGCCCAAGCGGTTGTTAAAGGGGATGCTTTGGTGGCGGAAATTAGCGCAGCGTCTATTTTGGCAAAAGTTGCACGAGACCAAGAGATGTTGGAATTGGATCAACAATATCCACAATATGCCTTTGCGCAACACAAAGGCTACCCAACGAAATTGCATTTGGAAAAAATCACCGAATTTGGCCTTTTACCACAGTATCGCCGTAGTTTTGCGCCTGTTAAAAAATTATTAGAATCGCTATAATTTAACCTGCATTTGAACATTTTTAGCACGGAGGGCGCCATGAACCAATTCACCAGCTTACTTGATTCTTTCCGTCCGGAACCTTGGGTATGGGTGCTGTTGTTGCTCATTACTTCCGTGATTCTCTTCATTCGTAACCGCATTCGCATGGACGTCGTCGCTATTTTGGTGATGTTGGCGTTCAGCCTCAGTGGCATTTTAACCGTACAAGAAGTGTTTGCCGGTTTTAGTGACCCCAATATTATTCTGATTGCCTTATTGTTCATTGTTGGAGAAGGCTTGGTTCGCACCGGTGTGGCGTATCAAGTGAGCGAATGGCTGTTAAAAGCCTCTCATAACAGTGAAGCTCGTGTATTGGTTTTCATGATGTTAGCCGTGGCTGGACTGGGGGCTTTCATGAGTTCCACGGGGGTTGTGGCCATTTTCATTCCCGTGGTGCTGATGATTTGTCGCCAAATGAATATCTCTCCGAAACGTTTGATGATGCCACTGAGCGTTGCCGGGCTTATCAGCGGCATGTTGACGTTGATTGCGACAGCGCCCAACTTAGTGGTGAATGCCGAGTTGGTACGCGAAACGGATATGCGTTTGAAATTCTTCGATTTTACGCCTATTGGTTTAGTGATTTTGTTTATGGGGATCGGCTATATGCTGGTTGCCCGTCGTTGGTTAAACTCCGATAAAGAAAATGAAACCAACAGCATGGATAAACGTTCCATGAGTGATTTGATTCATGAATATGGTTTGCAACAACGCACGCAGCGTTTTGTGGTAAGAAAAGGCTCACCGCTGATTGGCAAAAATCTGGATGAATTACATTTACGTTCTAAATTTGGTTTGAACGTGTTGGCGATTGAACGTTGGAAGCGTTTTCGCCCGATATTTATTGCGGCGCTTGGTTCCTCAGAAGTCCGAGAGAAAGACATTTTATTGATGGATAGCAGCGATCCTGAATTTAATTTAAAAGCCTTTTGTCAGGAATATCATTTAGAGCGGGCGGAAATTCGCGCACAGTCTTTTTCTGAACAAGCCAGTTCTATTGGCATGGCGGAATTGATTTTAGTGCCGGATTCCGACTGTATCGGAAAATCGACTGAAGAACTTGCTTTCCGTTCCAAATATGGTTTGAACGTGGTGGGGATTAAGCGTGACGGTGAAGTACTTGGTGGGCATTTTGTCGAAACCCCCTATAAAGCAGGGGATTTATTGCTGGTGATTGGCGACTGGAAACTCATCCAGCAAATGCGTAGCCACAGCAAAGATTTCTTTGTGTTGAATTACCCGAGCGAAATTACTCGAGCTGTGCCTGCGCAAAGCCAAGCTCCTTATGCTTTGTTGAGTATTTTAGTGATGGTGGTGCTGATGGTAACCCGTGTCGTGCCAAATGTGGTGGCCTCTCTCATTGCTTGCTTAATGCTAGGCTACTTCCGTTGCGTGGATAGCAAAAGCGCCTATAATTCGATTCACTGGTCAAGCCTTGTACTGATTGTCGGGATGATGCCATTTTCGTTGGCTTTACAGAAAACCGGCGGGGTATCGGTGATTGTCGAGTTAATGCTGAATTTAGTTGGCGCCATGGGTAAGCATTGGATTTTAATTAGCCTGTTTATTCTCACTGCCGTTGTTGGTTTATTCATTTCTAACACGGCTACCGCAATTTTGATCGCACCCATTGCCATTACGATGGCGCACCAACTCAATTTATCCCCGATGCCATTTGCGATGGTGGTGGCCATTGCTGCTTCAGCTGCGTTTATGACACCGGTGTCATCGCCGGTGAATACCATGGTTTTCGGCCCCGGCGGTTATAAATTTGCCGATTTTGTCAAAGTCGGTGTGCCGTTCACTCTTTTAGTGATGTTAGTGAGCGTGTTTTTGATTCCTTTATTCTTTCCTTTTTAAGGTTTAAGGAGAATGTGGTGAGTATTTATGATCTGAAACCAAAATTCCAAAATCTATTACGTCCTCTCGTGATAAAGCTAGAACAACGTGGTGTGACTGCCAATCAAGTCACCTTAACCGCGTGTGCCATTTCTGTTATTTTAGGGCTAATTTTGACCGCACTTTCCGGGTATCATTGGCTTTTTATTTTGATTCCTATTTGGTTGTTCGTGCGCATGGCACTCAATGCCATTGATGGTATGTTGGCGCGTGAATTTAACCAAAAATCTCGTTTGGGCGGATACCTAAATGAAATCACCGATGTCCTGTCTGACGCCGCATTATATTTACCTTTTGCTTTTATTTCTCCTTTTGATGGTTTGCAAATCGGCTTGATCATTTGGTTGTCGGCATTGACGGAATTTTGTGGTGTGCTCGGGCACGTGCAAGGTAAAACCCGCCGTTATGATGGTCCGTTAGGTAAAAGCGACCGAGCGTTTTTGTTTGGGGTGTTAGGCTTGGTTTATGTTTTTGTCCCTACTTTACCGGATTTTCTCTATTGGCTGGTTTGGATTGCCATCATTCTATTAATTGTCACTTGTGTCAAACGTGTGAAGTCTGGTTTGGCCGAAGTGGGTAATGAATAGGAGCGTGATTATGTTAGCCAAATTGATTGATTTTCTCTTATGTCGTTTCACCTCCTTTATCACCGGTGTGCGCCCGCAAAAAAATGTGGAACAGCAATCCGCGGATAAACATCGTTTGTATTTTGCCAACCATAACAGCCACGGTGATTTTATTTTGTTGTGGGTCTCTTTGCCTTATCAAGTGCGCAAAAACACTCGCCCGGTTGCCGGTGCGGATTACTGGACGAAAGGGCCGATTCGTCGTTTCTTGGCGTATAACGTATTCAATATGTTGCTAATTGAACGGGGCGGCGATAACCCGCAAGCCATTACCGAACAAATTAGTGATGCCTTGCAACATCATTCTCTGATTATTTTCCCTGAAGGCACCCGTAAAATGGACGACGATGTGGCGCTACAACCTTTCAAAAGCGGTTTGTATTACGTCGCAAAGCAAAACCCGCAATTAGAACTTGTGCCGGTATGGATTAGTAATATGCATAATGTTTTGCCGAAGGGCTTTGTGGTGCCAATTCCGCTGTTGTGCGATTTATATATGGGAGAGCCGTTATTCTACCGTGAAGATGAAGATAAGGCCGATTTCTTAATCCGTGCCGAACAGGCATTATTAAATTTAAATTTAACCGAAAAAGGGAAAGCATAATGGAAATATGGCAACTGTTTGGTGGTTTAATTATCACCTTAATTATTGCGTCATCAATCGGTTATGGATTGAAATTCAAAGTCGGCTTTTCCATCCCTCATGCGGTAATTGATAATCTTAACGCACGCATTAATGCCTGGTGGGTCATGATTCTGATCATCTTTGCCGCCGCGGCATTGGGTTTTTATGGCGTGATCGGGTTATTTTTTGTCATTTCTTTCATGGCATTGCGTGAATTTTTATCGTTGCTTTATATTCGTCGTGGCGATCATCTCGCACTTGCCGCTTGTTTCTACGTCATTCTGCCTCTTCAATATTTTTTGGTGGCAATTGACTGGTTCAGTATGTTCACCATCTTCATTCCTGTGTATGGTTTCCTGTTTTTGCCAATCCTCTCCGCGTTGTTGGGCGACACAGCGCATTTCTTAGATCGTTCCACCAAAGTGCAATGGGCATTGATGATCAGCGTCTTCTGTATTTCCCACATTCCGGCAATCCTGACATTAGATATTGAAGGTTTTGAAGATAAAAAACTGCTATTGATGATTTTCTTGATTTTAGTGGTGCAATCCAGTGATGTGTTGCAATACGTATGGGGCAAGTTATTCGGCAAACACAAAATTGCGCCAAAACTCTCGCCATCCAAAACCGTGGAAGGTTTTGTGGGCGGTGTCGTCAGCGCCAGTGTGCTGGGAGGCTTGCTCTATTGGCTTACGCCGTTTAACCCGGTACAAGCGGTGTTAATGAGCTTATTAATCTGCCTCATGGGCTTTTTAGGCGGCTTAGTAATGTCCGCTATGAAACGCAGCATGGGCGTAAAAGACTGGGGAAATATGATTAGTGGCCACGGCGGTATGCTAGATCGCATGGATTCCCTTTGCTTTGCTGCGCCGATTTTCTTCCATGTGGTGAGATATTATTGGGCTTAGTAGGATTTTTGTGAGAACGGCTTCTAGCCGGATTTATTGATTAACAAACCTTAAAAATGAGAGAAAAAATGACCGCACTTTTAAAGATTGGGTTAGTGTCCGTTTCTGATCGGGCATCGCAAGGCGTGTATCCGGATCAAGGCATTCCGGAACTTAAACATTGGTTGGAACAGGCGTTGGTGGAGCCTTTTGAGGTAGTCGAACGCCTGATTCCGGACGAGCAACCGGAAATTGAGCGTACGCTGTGCAACTTAGTAGATGAAGAACATTGTCATTTGGTGCTCACCACCGGCGGCACAGGGCCGGCAAAACGAGATGTTACACCGGATGCGACACTTGCTGTCGCTGATCGTGAAATGCCGGGGTTCGGTGAGCAAATGCGTCAAGTAAGTTTACATTTTGTGCCGACTGCCATCCTTTCCCGTCAAGTGGGCGTGATTCGTAAAGACAGTTTGATTTTAAATTTACCGGGACAGCCGAAGGCGATTAAAGAAACGTTAGAAGGCGTAAAAGATGAAAACGGCAATGTGTTGGTGAAGGGGATTTTTAGCGCTGTGCCGTACTGCTTGCAGCTCATCAACGGATTATATATTGATACTAAACCGGAAATTATTGCCAGTTTCCGCCCAAAATCTGCACGTCGGAGTTAAATGCGGCGAAAAGTGCGGTCATTTTTGACGGCATTTTTACAGCCACTAAAACAAAAACGGTATTCCCTTGTTTTGATGGAATACCGTTTTTGTTTATAGCACAATCATATCATCCCGATGAATGGCGACGGCGCCATATTCATAACCAAGCAGTTGTTCAATATCATGAGACTGTTTGCCTTTGATTAATTCCAGTGCATCGCTGTTATAACGCGGCATGCCGAGCGCAATATCTTTGCCTTGCGAGTTACGAATGCGCACAACTTCACCACGGGAGAAGCGCCCACTGACATCAACGATACCCGCCGGCAGTAAGGATTTGTGCTGAATTAACACCGCACTTTGTGCGCCATCATCAATCGTTAGCGCGCCTGCAGAAGGCGCAGCGAAGAGCCATTGCTTACGGCTTTCCAAGCGATCCGCTTGTACCTTGAATTTAGTGCCGATGGCTTGATCGTATGCTAAATCGACGATGACGTTAGGTTGATTACCCGGCGCAATAATGGTTTCGATGCCAGAACGGGTGGCAACATCTGCCGCGGTGATTTTGGTGGACATGCCACCGGTACCTAAATTCGTGCCGCTACCGCCCGCGATAGAACGAATATGATCAGTGATTTTCTCCACGACCGGAATCAATTTCGCCTGTGGATTTTTACGTGGATCGCTGTCAAACAAACCTTGTTGATCGGTCAATAAATAAAGCTGTTCCGCTTGGACTAAAATCGCCACTAAGGCGGATAAATTGTCGTTATCGCCGACTTTAATTTCTGCCGTAGCAACGGCATCATTTTCATTGATAACAGGGATAATGTGATTATCTAATAATGCATGCAATGTATCGCGTGCATTGAGAAAACGTTCGCGATCTTCAATATCCGCACGTGTTAACAACATTTGCCCGATATGAATATCATAAATGGCAAAGAGTTTTTCCCAGGTTTGAATCAGCTGGCTTTGACCCACTGCTGCCAATAATTGTTTAGATGCCACAGTAGGCGGTAATTGCGGGTGATTTAAATAATGCCGACCGGCGGCAATGGCGCCTGAAGTGACAATCACCAAACGAAAGCCGGCGCGATGTAATTGTGCCAACTGACGGACGATTTCCATCATGTACGCTAAATTTAATTTTGGTGTGTCTTGGGTTAAGGTGCTGGTGCCGAATTTCACCACAATGGTTTTGTTATTCTGTTGCATACTGACTCCTTGTCAAAAATGCGTTTAAGTTAGCATTAAGCGTGGCAAAAAGCATTAAATTTATCGGGAAAATCCACCGCACTTCAATAGGGGCAAGATGAAATACTGTTGTTCCTTTTAGAAAGTTTTATAATGGGTGGCACAGTTAATTTAGGTAAAAGTATGATGAAAGCTCAACAGATTACTCAGGAATACCAACGGGAGGTAACCCGTGTATGCGTAGAAACGGCATTGTTGTTATTACAACATGGCGTGGAAAGTGCGGTGGTCGTGCAAATGACGCAACGACTTGGTGTTGCACTTGGGGTTGCCAGCGTGGAATGCGCATTAACCGCCAACGCAGTGATTCTTACTACGCTGACCAACGGACATTGCATTACGACGACCCGTAAAAGTGCCGACAAAGGCATTAATATGCAAATGGTCACGGATGTTCAACGCATTATTATTTCTGCGGAACATGGTATATACGATTTACACCTGGTGAAGAAAAAACTAGATCGCCTCAAACCATTAAAATATAACCGTTATTTTGTTGTCTTGATGGTGGGGTTATCTTGTGCCTCCTTTGCGCATTTATCCGGAGGAGATGCATTAATTAGCCTCATCACTTTCTTGGCTTCCTCCGTGGCGATGTATGTGCGGCAGGAATTGTCTAAACGGCATTATAATCCCATGATTGTTTTTTGCATTACAGCCTTTGTGGCGTCATTGATTGCGGGCATGAGTTTGAAATATCAAATCGGCAATGATCCGCAAATTGCCTTGGCGTCCAGCGCTTTATTGTTGGTGCCGGGATTCCCGTTAATCAATTCACTGGCGGATATTTTAAAAGGCTACGTTAACATGGGGATTAGTCGTTGGGCGGTGGCGACCATTCTCACCTTTGGGGCATGTTTGGGCATTGTCTTTGCGCTCAGCGTGCTGAACATTACGACTTGGGGGAACTAAGATGGATTGGTTATTTGGGTTACTCGATGATATGTTCTTTGCGGCAATTCCTGCCGTGGGCTTTGCGCTGTTGTTCAATGTGCCGGCTAAAGCGTTGAAATATTGTGCGATGCTTGGCGCGTTAGGGCATGTAACCCGTACCTTGTTGCTCCATTGGGATATGCCGATTATTTTTGCCACGCTGGTTGGTGCTGCGCTGATTGGTTTTATCGGGGTTCACCTTTCCCATCGTTATTTGGCACACCCGAAAGTCTTCACCGTGGCGGCAATTATTCCAATGATTCCCGGCGTGCATGCTTACAAAGCCATGATCGCTATTGTACAGATTCACCATTACGGTTTTTCTGACGAACTGTTTGCGCAAATGATCAATTCCTTTATCAATACTACCTTTATCCTTGGTGCATTGGTTTTCGGGTTAGCATTGCCAGGTCTGTTGTTCTATCGCGGAAAACCTGTGGTATAGTAACCGCACGTTAAGCCATTAAATAACTTAGGAAAATACATGAATTTAAGCCTGATTGTCGCCATGACGAAAAATCATGTTATCGGTAAAGATAACGAAATGCCGTGGCATTTGCCTGCGGACCTGGCTTGGTTTCGTCAAAACACGACCGGCAAGCCGGTGATCATGGGGCGAAAAACCTTTGAAAGCATTGGTCGCCCGTTACCGAAACGCACGAATATTGTGCTTTCACGTCAACCCTTCATGCATGAAGGCGTTGTGTGGAAAGCGAGTCTAGAAAGTGCGGTGGATTTTGTGCGCGATTCAGATGAAATTATGCTGATTGGTGGTGGACAGCTTTTCAAACAATATTTACCGCAAGCCGATCGTCTTTATCTCACTGAAATTCAAACGGAATTGGAGGGCGATACTTTCTTTCCGCAAATCGATTGGCATGACTGGTCGATTGAATTTGAACAATACCGTCCTGCCGATGAACAAAATCCTTACGATTGCCGTTTTTTGATTTTGGTAAGAAAGTGATTTTTGCGTAAAAGTGCGGTGGGTTTTCCGTGCGTTTTGATATTCTTCCTCCTTGGTCTGATGTAGAGGGAGAAAGAATGCTTGGAATAGGGGTGGCGAGCGGGAGAAAAACGGAATGCTCGCCTACCCAAGTGAAAAGAATCCTTATTCCGCCAAGTCTTTTCTAAAGGACACCATCAACTGATCGATTTTAAAATTCTCGGTGTCAATGATTTCAAATTTATAGCGGTCATATAACACAAAATCGGTTTTCTTCGGGATTTTGCGCAACATATACATCATAAAACCGGCAATGGTTTCATAATTTTCATCGTGCGGAAAACTTTCGATATCTAAGGCGCGTTTTACGTCTTCCAACGGTGTGGCGCCATCAATTAGCCAAGAATCTTCATCGCGGCGAATAATTTGCTCTTCTTCACTGGAAACCAATTCGCCCATTACAATACTCATCACATCGTTTAAGGTCACAATCCCTACGACTAACGCGTATTCGTTGACGATGACGGCGAAGTCTTCACCGGTGGATTTAAATAGCTCTAACACTTCATATAAGGACAACGTGTCCGGCACGTACAACAACTTGCGCAATAAGCGGTTATCGGTTAATTGCACCTGTTCTTCTTTTAAAAACAAGGTCAACAAACTGTGGGACTCCACATACCCTAAAATATGATCCAAGCCCTGATCGCAAATCAATAATTTGGAATGGGAGTTTTTCGTTAACGTGTCCAGCACTTGTTGACGGGTGAAAGTGCGGTCTAAAAAAATGATATTTTCACGCGTGGTCATGGTTGAGGTGACCTTGCGTTGCTGCATATCAAAGATATTTTCGATTAAATAATGCTCCTGTGCTTTTAACACACCGGCTTCTGCGCCCGCATCTACCATAGCGACAATATCTTCTGGTGTCATGCTTTCAACGCGTACGGTGGAAATTCTGAATAGGCGGAATATCACATTCGCCAACGAATCAAAAATCCACACAATCGGTTTTAATAGGATAATGCACAGTTGCATAATGCGCACCGTGCGTAGTGCCACGGCTTCCGGATTGATTAATGCAAGACGTTTTGGCATTAAATCTGCTAATAAAATGAACGAAGCGGTGACGATGATAAAGGCAAGCCAAGACGCGGCACTGTCAACCCAAGGGGCGTCAGTATATTGTTGCAGAAAGGCTTGTAAATGTACGCTGATAGTCGCTTCGCCAATGACCCCGCCCAAGACGGCAACCATGTTTAAGCCGATTTGCACCACCGTAATAAAACGTCCCGGTTGCTCCTGTAATTTGAGCACCATGGCCGCTTTAGTATTTCCTTCGTTAGCCATGTTTTGTAATTTAATACGACGCGCGCCTGCCAATGAAATTTCGGCAGAGGACACGATGGCACTGACAATAATCAGTAAGATTAAAATTAAAATTGCGCTGAATAAACTCATAAGGTTTTCAATAACTTGATGTAAACGAGACATAAAGTGCGGTTAATTTTGACTGTGTTTTTAACCGCACAAAAGAAATGAAAAAAGAAACCTAATTTTCGCTATCAAACCAGCCGCGAATAAACTGCACGGCAAAGAAGAAGGTAAAGAATAAAAGTACGTAAAGAATATAGCTAAAAATCGGGTGGCTTGGGGTATTAGTTTCCGTTACTTCTTTTACGGATAACGCATTTGGAAACTCATCAAACATGGTCAGACGCCAACCGTAATATTTAATTTCCACGGTTTTTTCTTCATTGCCCAAGGCTTGAGCCAATGCCTGTAAATTGGCTGAGCCGAATTTGAAATAGAACGGAAAACCCCAACGAGTATCTTCGTTGCGATATACCATCACTTTGCCATTTTCATGTTGCGTATTGATAAAATACACATCGCGGGTCGGGCCGTCTGCCGGATTGGCTTTTGTAATCGGGCCGTCTTTATCCACCCGTTTCACCTCAACGCCGGTCACTTTGGTGACATCATAGCTCGGCATCGCATAATTTATCGCTGCTGCAACGCATAAATGAAAAATAAAAATGACGGAAATAAAAAAATATTTTAAAAATTTTCTCATCTTTTTGTCCTATTGAAATGAGATTGGTTAATTATTGTACCTGAATTTTAAATAAACGCTCGAAGTTTTGTGTGGTGATTTGCGCCATTTCCTCGGCTGAAACGCCTTTCAATGTCGCAATATATTCACAGACTTCGCGGGTATATGCCGGTTGATTTTGTTTACCTCGATAAGGCACCGGTGCCAAGTAAGGCGAATCGGTTTCCACCAACAGACGATCCAGCGGCAGTTTGCGCACCACATCCCGAAGTTCTTCCGCATTTTTAAAGGTGATAATTCCTGAAATGGAAATGTAAAAACCCAAGTCTAACGCTTGTTTTGCCATGTCATAGTTTTCGGTAAAACAATGCAAAACACCACCGCACTTTTCTGCCTGATTATCGCGCAATAGGCGAATCGTGTCTTCTCGCGCTTCGCGTGTGTGAATGATGACCGGTTTATTTAGCTGGTTGGCCACGTCAATTTGGCTGGCAAACACGGCTTGTTGGGCGGCTTTGTTTTCTGCACTGTAATAATAATCTAAGCCGATTTCGCCGATGGCGATGACTTTAGGATCTTGCGCCAAGCGTAACAAGCGCGCGGCATCATAAGGTTCTTCTTCAAAATCCAGCGGGTGTACGCCACAGGCTAAAGAGACGTTATCGAATTTGGCTAATTCCGGATACACTTTTTCAAAACGGCTCAAGGTTACGCCAATTGCCAATAAATGTTTCACATCACGCGCTTTTGCCTTTGCTACCACATCAGCAATATTTTCATGTAATGTTTCGTAATCCAAGGCATCCAAATGGCAATGGGAATCCACAATAAACATATTTTATCCTTCAAATACTTCAGTAATTAAACGGGTCAGCCCGTCGAGTAAAATCAATTCTAAATTCAACGCCGAATTTGCCGATAAATCCGACCGCACTTTGCTAACAATTTGTGTTGCTTTTAATAATGCTGGGGCAGAAAGTCCTTGGCTAAATTGAATGACGCCTTGTTCAATGTCTTGGCAAACCCAATCTTCGCGAATATGCAGTTTGTTTTTTAAACTATCACTCAAAAAGGCTGACAACCAATCCAGCTGCTGCAAGACAAGTTCTTTAGTAAAAAACGGCAGTAATTCCAAGGGCGAACAACGACGATAGAATAGCCAAAATTGGCGTAAAAATTCCCGCCGTTGTGCCAGTAAATTTTGCTCTAACATGGCAAGTGCGAGCAGTGGTCGAGCATAATTCACCCGAAGTGCGGTCAATATATCGGATGTTTCGGCGGACGTTTGCGATTGTAACCACTGTAATGCAGTGTCTGTGTCCGGTGGTAAGAGATTCCACACTTGGCAGCGACTGTAAATGGTTGGCAACAACGCCTTTTGCATATCGCACTGCAAAATGAAATAGGTATTTGGACGCGGCTCTTCCAACGTTTTTAAAATGGCGTTGGCAGCGGCTTCCGTCAAACGATGTGCCTGTTCGATATAAATGACTTTATTGCCGTTTTGCTGCGCATGCTGAGTCGCTTGTTCGTTCATGGCGCGAATTTGATCTACGCCGATGTCCTTGTTCTCAATAGGCGAGATAGGCTGGAAATCCGGGTGGCTGTTGGCTTGCATTAAATGGCAAGCATGGCATTCGCCACAAGCCTCCGCCCCGTTGGGTGTTAAGCACATCAGACGTTTTGCCAACGCGGAGCAAAGTTGCTCTACACCAAGGCCGTCATCGGCGCGAATCAGCAGGGCGTGGTGCCCTAAAGCCTCATCAAAAGCCTGTGTGATTTTGTGATAAGTTGGCGTCAGCCAAGGGAGTAAAAGGCTCATTTTGATAGCGAAATCCACCAATTTTTGACCGCACTTTTAATGTCTGCCTGCACCTGCTCAATGGATTGTTCCGCATTGATCATCACGGCTTTCGGATTGTCTTTTACCAGTTCTAAATAACGGGCACGGGTACGGTGGAAAAAATCCAGATGCTGTTGTTCAATGCGATCCAGTTCACCGCGTCCACGAGCTCGCGCCAAACCAACGGCAGGATCGATGTCCAAATACAGCGTCAAATCCGGTTCAAAATCGCCCAATACGATTTGTTTTAAATGCGTTAAAAAAGCTGCTCCCAACTGGCGGCCACCGCCTTGGTACGCTTGTGACGACATATCATGGCGATCACCCACCACCCATTTGCCTTGGGCGAGGGCGGGCTTAATGACATTGTCCACTAATTGAATTCGGGCGGCATATAACATCAACAATTCAGCTTTATCCGTGACCGGTTCTTCTGTTTCATGTTTTATGAGGTGGCGTAATTTTTCGGCTAAGGGCGTGCCACCGGGTTCGCGGGTGAACACGACATCGTTAATGCCTAATTCCTTTAAGGTATTCACGACACATTGATGGGCGGTGCTTTTGCCCGCGCCTTCCAAGCCTTCAATAACGATAAATTTGCCTGCCATATTATTTTCCGTTTTGTTGGCGGTACCAGCGTAAATATTCCTGCACCGCTTTATTGTGTTCATTTAAGTTTCGACTGAATTTGTGACCGCCCGTGCCATCGGCAACGAAATAATAAAATTCCGTTTGCGCAGGATGTGCCACAGCTTGTAATGCATCTTCGGTTGGCATGGCAATCGGTGTTGGCGGTAAACCGTCAATCACATAGGTGTTATAAGGGGTCGGCGTTTCTAAATCTTTTTTACGAATATTGCCGTTGTAATCCTCACCCATGCCGTAAATTACCGTTGGATCGGTTTGGAGCTTCATTTTGGCTTTCAAACGATTGATAAACACCGAAGCCACTTGAGGACGCTCTGCGGCGATGCCGGTTTCTTTTTCTACGATAGACGCGAGAATCAACATCTCGTAAGAATTTTCTAACGGTAAGTCCTTATCGCGCTCATTCCAAGCTTTGTCCAAGGCTTTTTTCATGCGTTCTGCAGCACGTTGCAACAGTTCTAAGTCGGTAGAATTCGGCGTGTAATTATAAGTGTCCGGATACAACCAACCGTCGATTTTCATCCATTCATCAATGGCTTTTGAGACTTTTGGCAGAGCCAATAACTGGAAAATCTCTTGTTCGGATTTATCTTTTAAGGTCTGTTTTAAGTGCGGTGCGTTTTCGAGGCGTTTTCGCCAATTTTTAAAGGTGTTGCCTTCAATAAATTGCACGTTAAATTGCGCTTCTTTGCCGGAGTTGAGTAATTTCAGCAAATCTTCTACGGTTTTCACATCATCCAACAAATAAGTACCTGCTTTCACTTTGCTTAATTCCGGATGTAATTTTAAGACCCAAGGCAATAATGCGGCATTGTCCAAAATGGCTTCTTGTTCTAATAATGTGACTAATTTATTACCGGTTGTGCCACGTTCTACGGTAAGAAGTTGAGCCTTTTGTACATTGACGGGCTGCTGTACAAACTGTTCTAGTTGTTGATATCCCCAAAAGCCGGCGCCTGCCAATAAGACAACGAGGAACAAAAGAAGGAAGAAAAATTTTTTCATATGCGTGATCGTGGCGTCGTGAAAGACGTTGTAAAAATGATGATAAAAGTGGCGGAATTATAGCACGAAATTGTGTTTTTTATCGAAAAAGAGCCTTGTCGAAACAAGGCTCTGATACGCGGGATTATTGACTTTCATGGGCACTGTCGGAATCGCCGAGCAACAAGGCGTACTTCACGGTTGTTGGGCTGGCTTCTAAGGCAATTTTGAGAGCCATGGTGAGCGGCACAGATAGCAACATTCCTACTGTTCCTAGCAACCATCCCCAGAACAACAAAGACAGGAATACCACCAGCGTGGAAAGCCCTAATTTTTTACCCATTAATCGAGGTTCAAGCACATTGCCGATAATCATGTTGATGGCAATGACACCGATTATGACTTCCAAACCCACCACAAAACCGTTGAGTAATAATGCCTGCACGATAATCGGAATGGCAGCGATAATTGAGCCAATATTAGGAATGTAATTGAGCAGGAAACTTAGTGTTGCCCACAAAATCGCATATTGCACACCGACAATTTCCAATAAAAGCCAAATGCAAATAGCGGTTAACAAACTCATCATGGTTTTTACGCCAAGGTAGCTGATAACGCCTTGTAGAATACGATCTAAATAACGTTCTTGTTGGCTGATTTCCTTTGAATCACTGCTAAATACCACGGCAAATTTGTGTTTAGCATAAGGCGCTTCTAAGAGCATGAAAATCACGACTAACATCAATACGAAAATATTGGTGACCACGCCGGAAAAGCTGAGAAAAACACGACGCACAAAATTCATGATCACGCTTGGATCGAAATGCTCCATGATGCTTTTTTCGGAAATATCCAACGGGATTTTCAGACTTTGTGAAAGTGCCACTAGACTATTAACGCGTTCGCCCAATAATTGGCGATATTGCGGGATAGATTGGCTAAACTCTTGGATTGTGCTGTTAATTAAGCCGAACAGAAAGAAAAAGACGATTAAAATCAATGCTAACAACAAGCCAATGGCGAGACCGTAGGGCACTTTTTTCTTGGTTAAGTAATTGAGTGACGGCGAGCAAATAATCGCAATAAACAGCGACAGTAAAAATGGCACGACAATTTCTGAAGCCGTTTTAATGCCGGCTAAAATAATCACGATAGCAGCACAGGCGACCAGTGCTTTTACTAAAGAAGCGTGTTTTTCCATTAACTAAATTGCATCCTCGTTTTCTTCACCGGTACGGATACGAATCACCCGTTCCACTTCATACACAAAAATTTTGCCGTCCCCGATTTTGCCGGTTTGTGCCGTATCGACGATAGCGTCCAAGCATTGTTCTAATAAATCATCAGGTACCACAATTTCCATTTTCACTTTCGGCAGAAAATCCACCATGTATTCGGCACCACGATACAATTCCGTATGTCCTTTTTGGCGTCCGAAACCACGGACTTCGGTGACGGTCATGCCGGTAATGCCAATGTCGGATAAGGCTTCGCGCACATCATCCAATTTAAACGGTTTAATGATTGCTTCGATTTTTTTCATTCTTGTTGCTCCTGAAAATGGTCATTAAAAATCAGCCTGTTGTGAGCGCAGACTTTATCAGATCTTGAGAGTGAAAAACACTGGAGAGTATGAAAAACATCACGGAAAACGACCGCACTTTTATGCACTTTTCTTGGTGAGGAAATTAAATAGCATGGAGATTTTTACATAAAAAAACGGCGCTATGATTAACGCCGTTTTGAGTGAGATAAGTTATCCGATTAAAGAATTTCTAATAATTCCACTTCAAAGACTAATGGACTAAATGGTGGGATGGCTGCGCCTGCGCCACGTTCGCCATAGGCTAATTCGTGTGGAATTGCCAAACGCCATTTGGAACCAACCGGCATCATAGAAAGCGCTTCGATCCAACCTTTGATTACGCCGTTAACCGGGAATTCTGCCGGTTGGCCGCGTGCGACGGAACTGTCGAATACGGTACCGTCCGGTAATGTGCCGGTGTAGTGAACGCGTACTTTGTCTGTTGTCGATGGCACGTTGCCGTTGCCTTCAACTAACACTTCATATTGTAAGCCGGAATCCGTGACTTTCACGCCGTCTTTTTGTTTGTTCGCCTCTAAGAAAGCTTTGCCTGCGGCTTCAATTTCTTTGAATTGCGCTTGTTGGGCTTCCGCAGCTTGTTGTTGCAATTGTTGCAACGCTTGGCTGATTTCGTTGAAATCTAATGCCGGCGCATGTTGATTTAACACATCGTAAATCCCTTTTGCTACCGCTTCCGCTTTCACCGCTAATTGGCTATCCAATAATTGTTGACCGATTTGCAAACCGATACCATAACTGCCTTTGGCTTCGGTATCGTCTAATGTCACTTGATTGAAAAATTCTGCTGTCATGTTGTTTTCCTTTCTGTTGATAAAACTATTTCATTGTGGCTAAGATTTCGCCCATTCTTACCGGAACGTCCACCTCTAAATGTTCTGCTAAGGTCACGGAATTCGCCGGGAATAAGTTAATGACGGTTGAGCCCAATTGGAATGCGCCCATTTCTTGACCTTTGGTAAGTTTAATGGCGTTGTCTCCTTGATATGTCCAGACTTTGACTTCACCGGTGCGTGGCGGATTAATGACGCCGGCCCAAACCGTGCTCATGCTGGCAGTAATGGTCGCCCCCACAAGGATTTGTGCCATTGGGCCGAACGCTGTATCAAAAACACAAATAACGCGCTCATTGCGAGCGAATAAATTTGGCACGTGTTCCGCTAAGAACGGATTGACCGAGAATAAATCGCCCGGCACATAAATCATTTTGCGCAAGGTCGCATCGCACGGCATGTGGACGCGGTGATAATCACGCGGAGATAAATAGATCGTCGCAAATTCGCCGTTTTTAAAGGTGTTAACTAATTCTTCATCGCCGGCTAATAAATCAGATAGGCTGAAAAAATGCCCTTTGGCTTGCAATAAACGTTCATCGTCAATATGCCCGATTTGGCTCACACGACCGTCGGCAGGTAAGCAAAGTGCGGTCGGATTTTCATTGATTTTTCGCGCGTCGTCTTTTAACTCACGAATAAAAAATTGGTTGAAGCTTTCATAATCGCTAAAGTTCTCTTTTTTTGCTTCGCTCATATCTACGTTGTATTTCTTCGCGAAAACCTTGATCACGAAATGTGTTACCGCACCCCATTTTTGTTGAGCAAACCAACCGGCTAATTGGGTTAAATACAGTTGCGGCATAATGTATTGAAAAGCAACTTTCGCACGTTGCCAATAAGTGAATTTATTCATAATGGTTATTTTTTCTACAGTATTAAAAAGAAGTCGGTGATTATAACAACTTATTCGGCTTGTGCAATGTATCGACGGATTCGCTCCCTTATTCCGCGGTGAAAATCATCAAAATTGTGGCAAACGCCTCAAAAAACACAAAAAATCGGATGGGGAAGTGCAAAGCTTTAGAATTGCCTTATTTTCTCAGGTAAAATTACGACCTCTTAATTTTTGAAGCTAAGCCTATGAACCAACAACAGTTATTGCAATTTGATCGTGAACATATTTGGCATCCTTATGCCGCCCTTCCACCGACTACACCGATTTATGCCGTTGAACGCGCCGACGGTGTGATGATCACGCTTAAAGACGGTCGCCAACTGATTGACGGCATGTCCTCTTGGTGGGCGGCGTTGCATGGCTATAATCATCCGCGCTTGAATGCGGCAGCGACAAAACAGTTGGAACAAATGAGCCACATTATGTTTGGTGGCTTAACGCACGAACCTGCCGTCAAATTGGCGAAAAAATTATTGCCTTTATTGCCGCAGGGGTTGGAGCAAATCTTCTTTGCCGACAGCGGCTCCATTGCAGTAGAAGTAGCGATGAAAATGGCGATTCAATATCAACACGCCAAAGGCGAAACACAACGGCATAAATTCGCCACCATTCGTTCCGGTTATCACGGCGACACTTGGCATGCGATGTCGGTGTGCGATCCGGTGACCGGTATGCATGGGCTGTTTGCGAAAAGTTTGCCGGTGCAATATTTTCTCCCGCAGCCGCAAACGCCTTTTGGGCAGCCTTGGAACGAAGACGATATTAAACCCTTAGCAGATTTATTAGAAAAAAAAGGCGCAGAACTGACCGCACTTATTTTGGAACCGGTGGTACAAGGGGCGGGGGGAATGTATTTCTATTCACCGATGTATTTGGCACGCGCCAAGCAGCTGTGCGAACAATACGGCATATTGCTGATTTTTGATGAAATTGCTACCGGTTTTGGACGCACGGGCAAATTGTTTGCCGCCGAATATGCCGGTATTTCGCCGGATATTATGTGTATCGGCAAAGCACTTACAGGCGGTTATTTAACCCTGTCCGCCACCATCACCACACGCGCCATTGCACAAACCATTTGTCAGGGCGAAGCGCATTGTTTTATGCACGGTCCGACCTTTATGGCGAATCCGCTGGCTTGTGCTATCGCTGCCGAATCTATTGATGTATTACTGGAAAGTGATTGGCAGGGCAATGTCCAACGGATCGAAGCGCAACTGAAAACCGAGTTACGAATCGCGGCAAGTTTTAAATCCGTCAAAGAAGTGCGAGTACTCGGCGCTATCGGCGTATTGGAAATGCACGAAGCGGTAGATTTGGCAAGTTTGCAGGCGCGTCTGGTGGCGCACGGTGTTTGGGTACGTCCTTTCGGTAAGCTCGTTTATATCATGCCGCCCTTCATTATCACTCCAACCCAATTATCTGCGTTAACGGCAGGCATGCTGGCGGCGATTAAAGAGGAATACCATGAGTAAGTCAGATTATTTTGCAGCGCAATTGGAAAAACTCCGTCAAAAAGAACAATATCGTCGCTTTCCGCAAATTGTGCATAAGGGCAAGTTTGTGGAGCAAAACGGACGGTCAATGTTGAATCTGGCTTCCAATGATTATCTGGGGCTGGCTAATGACGATGCATTGCAGCAAGCATTTCTCGAAAAACTTGCGGAAAAACGACCGCACTTTACCTCATCCTCCTCCCGTTTATTAACCGGTAATTTCCCTGAGTATGAACGTCTTGAGCAGCAGATGGCAGAGGCATTTCAGCGTGAAGCCTGTTTGTTATTTAACAGCGGCTATCACGCCAACATCGGTATTTTACCGGCGGTAGCCAATAAACAAACGTTGATCGTGGCGGATAAGTTGGTGCATGCCAGTATTATTGACGGCATTCGTTTGAGTGATGCGCCGTTTGTGCGTTATCGCCACAATGATTACGCCCATTTGCACGAGATTTTGCAAAAACAGCATCTCAACTACGAACGCATTATTGTGGTGACGGAAAGCCTGTTTAGCATGGACGGCGATTTTGCCGATTTGCCTCAATTAGTTGCATTTAAACGGCAATTTGACAATGTTATGTTGTATGTGGATGAAGCGCACGGTATAGGGGTTTACGGTGAACAGGGGTTAGGTGTTGCCGAGCAGATGAATTGCCTTCCGTACATTGATTTCTTGGTAGGCACATTCGGCAAGGCGTTGGCGTCGATGGGGGCTTATGTGGTTTGCGATCAAGTGATCAAAGACTATTTGATTAATACCATGCGCCCGTTGATTTTCAGCACCGCGTTACCCCCGTTTAATGTGGCATGGACAGAATTTCTCTTTGAAAAACGACCGCACTTTCAGGCGAAACGGCAACATCTTATGCAATTAAGCGCGCGCTTACGGCACATCGTGGCAGAAAAGTTAAATATGCCAATGCCTAGTGAAAGCCATATCGTACCGTTTATTCTCGGCGACAACCAACGCACCGTGCAAACGGCGCAACGCCTGCAACAGCAAGGATATTATTGCCTACCGATTCGTCCGCCGACAGTGCCTGTCGGCACTTCGCGTATTCGTTTGTCTCTCACCGCCGACATCACACATGATGAACTTGAGCAATTTATAGAACAGTTATTTTTATGCAATATCAATTAATTAGCCAAAATCTACCAAGCCGAAATTTAATCGTTTATTTTGCCGGTTGGGGCACACCGCCTTCTGTCGTGCAACATTTATCTATTCCACCGGCGTATGATCTGTTGCTGTGTTATGACTATCGGGATTTTTCGTTGGAGTTTGATTTTTCCCGTTATGAAAATGTGCGTTTGGTGGCCTGGTCGATGGGCGTTTGGGTAGCTGAACGTGTGATGAGACAAATCCCTTTGCTTTCTGCAATCGCGATAAATGGCACAGGCTTGCCTATGCATGATGACTACGGCATTCCATGCGCCGTTTTTCAAGGCACATTGGATACGCTAGATGAAATTAATCTAGGCAAATTTGAGCGTCGCATGTGTGGTGACAAGCAGTTGTTGCAACAATATCAATCTTTGGAAGGACGGCGCTCAATTGAAGAAATACACGCAGAATTGACCGCACTTTATGATGCGTTATCGGCAGAACATCAACATACGGGGTTACCTTGGACGAAAGCGATTATTGGTACACAAGATCGTATTTTTCCTGCACAAAATCAGCGAAATTATTGGCATGAACGCTGCGAGGTGAGCGAAATGGTTGGTGGACATTACCTGTTTCCATGGCTACAAACTTGGGAACAGCTATGGCAATAACGCAACAACGGGTGATGCAATGTTTCAGCGCCGCCTTACCAACCTATGAACAAAATGCCATTGCTCAAAAGCAAATCACTGAGGATTTGTTGCAGTTGCTTTTAGAAAAGGGCGGCAATCAATTTCAGCGTGTGTTAGAGATTGGTTGTGGCACAGGCAATTTTACCCGTTTGCTCATGCAACATATCAACGCAACGCATTGGGATTGTAATGATTTATGCGATGTCGCTAACCACTTGGCACGTAATTTGCCACAGAAAAATTATCATTTTTATCAAGGGTGTGGCGAGCATCTCAATTTTGCGCATCAATATGATTTGATTGTTTCTGCCTCGACCATTCAATGGTTTGCTGATCCGCTGGCGTTTCTTCAACGTTGTTCAAATTATTTAACGCCTCACGGCATGATTTTATTTGGTACGTTTGCCCCGACCAATTTATACGAAGTTAGAGCATTAACGGGCGTCGGTTTGGATTACCCCGATTTAGCACAATGGCAGGAGACATTAACGTCAGATTTTTCCGTGTTGCATTTAGAGCAAAAAGAAATTCAGTTGAAATTTGATTCGCCGTTATCGGTGCTTAAACATTTGAAAGAGACCGGTGTGACGGCCACCAATAATCAAATTTGGCACTACAAGAAAGTTGCCCAATTTTGTGAGCAATATCGACAACAGTATGCCGACGAGCAGGGCAAGGTCTCGTTAACTTATGTACCGATTTTAATGTTGGCGCAGAAAAAAGAGGAAAGATGATGGGAAAGGTATTATTCGTTTCCGGAATTGATACAGACATCGGTAAATCTATCGCGACAGGGTATTACGCTAAGTATTTAATGCAGCAGGGATATTCGGTGATTACACAGAAAATGGTGCAAACGGGCTGTCAGGAAATATCAGAAGATATTGTCGTGCACCGAAAAATCCAAGGCATTGACTTAACTGAGGAAGATCGCCGGGGAGTGACGTGTCCTTATTTGTTTGATTATCCTTGCTCGCCTCACATGGCCGCGCGTTTACAACAGACGTGCATTGATGAAAAAATCATTGAAAAATCCACCGCACTTTTGGCGCAAAACTTCGATTATGTTTTGCTGGAGGGCGCGGGGGGCTTGATGGTGCCTTATTCCGAGGAGAAAACCACGTTGGATTACCTTGCGGCGCATTGGTATCCGTTAATTCTGGTGACGTCGGGCAGATTAGGCAGTATTAACCACACCTTGCTTAGCCTTGAGGCGTGCGCGCAGCAAAATATTGCCGTAGAAGCACTGATTTATAATCTTTATCCGCCGGCGGATGAATTGATTACGCAAGATACACAACAATATCTGCGCGGTTACTTAGCCAAACACTTTCCGGAGACAAAATTTATGTTGATGGAAAAAATCGATTTTTAGCGTTGATTTTCATGCTTGGAACGATAATTTCCTTTGACTATTTTTTTTTCAAAGGGTAATATGCGCTCCCTATGCAAAAGGTAAAACTACCCCTAACTGTTGATCCGGTAAAGGACGCACAACGAAGATTGGATTATCAGGGTTATTACTCCGCTAATCAATTAAGTCGTCTTGCCGAATCGGTCAGTAAAGTGTTCAGCGATGCACAGGTTACATTATCGTTCTTTATTGATCCGCAAAAATTGGTTGTCATGAAAGGCCATACCAAGGTTGATGTTGAATTAAATTGTCAGCGTTGTGGTGAACCTTTCGTTCAAACCGTTGATTGTGAGTTTTGTTACAGTCCGGTGGCTAATTTGGATCAAATTGATGTATTGCCGGAAATCTATGAGCCAATTGAATTCAATGAATTCGGTGAAATAGATTTACTTGGAACAATTGAAGATGAACTCATTTTGAGTTTGCCGATTGTGCCAATGCATTCATCTGAACACTGTGAAGTGTCCGTGGCTGAACAGGTTTTTGGCGAATTGCCGGAAGAATTGGCAAAAAAACCGAACCCGTTCGCTGTATTAGCTAATTTAAAGCAAAAATAATTTAGGAGTATAGCCAATGGCTGTTCAACAAAATAAAAAATCCCGTTCACGTCGTGATATGCGTCGTTCTCACGATGCGTTAACAACTGCTGCAGTATCCGTTGATAAAGCAAGTGGTGAAACTCATTTGCGTCACCACGTAACCGCTGACGGTTACTATCGTGGTCGTAAAGTGATTAACAAGTAATTATCTCAATTACATAAAGGTAATCACTTGAGTCGTCTAACCCTTGCGTTAGATGCGATGGGCGGGGACATTGGTCCCCGTATTACTATCCCAGCATCCATTTTAGCCTTGGAACGAGATCCAACGCTTTCTCTCTTATTGTTTGGCGATCGCCAACAAATTCTTCCGCTTTTATCTTCTGCTCCCAATAGTATTCGTCAACGTTGTGACATTGTTCATTGCGCTCGTGTGATTGATAGTCGTCAGGGTATTTCTTACGCCTTGCGTCATAGCAAAGAGACTTCTATGCGTTTGGCAATTGAAGCAGTACAAAAAGGGGATGCGCAGGCCTGTGTAAGTTCCGGTGATACAGCAGCTTTGATGGGCTTATCGAAAATCTTGTTACAACCTCTAGAAGGCATCCATCGTCCGGCACTGATTTCCACGATTCCAACAATGACAGGTGAGCGTTCGATTATGTTGGATCTTGGGGCGAATGTTGAGTGCGATGCAGAAAACTTGTATCAATTTGCCTTGATGGGTGCCATTTTTGCAGAAAATACCCTCAATTTAGTTTATCCACGTATTGCGCTATTGAATATTGGTATTGAAGCAGTCAAAGGATATAAATCCATACGGGATGCGGCAGATTTACTGAAAAAAGACACCGCACTTAATTACATTGGATTCCTTGAAGGCAATTTTTTACTCAATGGCAAGGCGGATGTGATTGTGACAGACGGTTTTGCCGGCAATGTTGCGCTGAAAACCTTGGAAGGCGCGGCAAAGAACGTGATTTCTCTACTGAAAAGTGATAAGAAAAAGAGTATATTAAGTCACGTTTTTGGGTATTTAATTAAATATCTTTTCAAAGATAAATACCAGCGATTAAAGCAAATCAACCCTGATCAATATAATGGCGCATCGCTTATCGGTTTGACTTCCGTTGTGGTGAAAAGTCACGGAAGTGCAAATATAGAGGCATTTGCTTATGCGATTGCCGATGCGGCATTACAAGCCCGACGTCAAATTCCACAAAAAATTTTGGCGGGCTTAAATAAAAATGAAATATTAATGAAGTAGTGAGTTCCCTCGCTATTATTTTTAACGAGATGACTATGTTTAGCAAAATTTTATCGACAGGTAGCTATTTACCCCAACATATTCGTACCAATGCCGATTTAGAAAAAATGGTAGATACTTCAGATGAGTGGATTGTTACCCGTTCCGGTATTCGTGAACGTCGCATTGCAGCACCGGATGAAACCGTCTCTACCATGGGATTTGAAGCGGCCCAAAAAGCCATTGAAGCGGCAAACATCAATCCGCAGGAAATTGATCTTATTTTAGTGGCAACAACCAGCAACTCTCACGCTTATCCAAGCGCAGCTTGCCAAATTCAAGGGATGTTAGAGATTGACGATGCTATTGCATTTGATTTAGCGGCAGCTTGTACCGGCTTTGTGTATGCGTTAGGTGTCGCTGATCAATTTATTCGTACCGGTAAAGTGAAAAAAGCGCTCGTGATCGGTTCTGATTTAAATTCCCGTAAGTTAGATGAAACAGATCGTAGCACCGTTGTGTTGTTTGGTGATGGTGCTGGCGCGGTTATTTTGGAAGCATCGGAACAAGAAGGGATTATTTCTACTCATTTACACGCCTCAGCAGATAAAAATGCCGCATTGTTACTTCCTCAGCCTGAGCGTGGCGTGGCAAAATCCGGCTATATCGAAATGCAAGGCAATGAAACCTTTAAATTGGCTGTGCGTGAACTTTCTAATGTGGTGGAAGAAACCCTTGCCGCCAATAATTTAGATAAAAAAGATATTGATTGGTTGGTGCCTCATCAAGCTAATTTGCGTATTATTTCGGCGACCGCGAAAAAATTAGATATGGATATGTCGCAAGTGGTGGTCACGTTAGATCGTTATGCGAATAACAGTGCGGCAACCGTGCCGGTCGCATTGGATGAAGCGGTGCGTGATGGACGTATTCAGCGTGGTCAGTTGCTCCTTCTTGAAGCCTTTGGCGGTGGTTGGACTTGGGGTTCGGCTTTAGTGAGATTTTAGATAATCTGTTATCATTCGTGAAAAAAGTGCGGTTATTTTTGACCGCACTTTTCGACTGTAACGCATATCGGAATAAATAGATTTATTTTTTAATATAGGTAAGACACATGAAAAAATTTGCAATGGTTTTCCCAGGACAAGGGTCACAAACGGTGGGAATGTTAGCGGAATTAGCCGGCGACTACCCAATTGTACAAGAAACTTTTAAACAAGCTTCAGAAGTATTGGGATATGATTTGTGGCAATTAGTGCAGGAAGGCCCTGCGGAAGAATTAAACAAAACATGGCAAACGCAGCCAGCGTTGTTAACGGCGTCTGTGGCTGTTTACCGTGTATGGCAACAAAAATACCCGGAATTAAAACCGGAAGTGATGGCTGGTCATAGCTTAGGTGAATATTCTGCGTTGGTGTGTGCCGGTGTGTTAGATTTCCAAGATGCGGTTAAATTAGTGGAATTGCGCGGTAAGCTTATGCAACAAGCCGTACCGGAAGGTACGGGGGCGATGTACGCGATTATCGGTTTAGACAATGACGCCATTATTAACGCCTGCAAACAAGCAGAACAGGGCGAAGTGGTTTCGGCAGTAAACTTCAATTCACCAGGGCAAGTCGTGATTGCCGGTGCGAAAGCCGCAGTAGAACGTGCGGCAGCATTATGTAAAGAAGCCGGTGCTAAACGTGCATTGCCGTTAGCGGTGAGTGTGCCTTCACACTGTGCTTTAATGAAACCGGCTGCTGATCAATTGTCTGTTTCCTTGGAAAGTATTACGTTGAAAGAGGCTGGTGTTTCTGTTCTAAATAACGTAGATGTAAAAAATGAAATTGAAGCCGATGCAATTCGAAATGCCTTGGTTCGCCAACTTTATAGCCCGGTACGTTGGACAGAAACTGTAGAGAAAATGGCACAAAACGGCGTCGAAGTGTTAGTGGAAGTGGGGCCAGGTAAAGTGTTAAACGGGTTAACGAAACGAATCGTGGATTCCTTACAAGCTGTTTCTGTAAATGATGTGAAATCCCTCGATTCCGTCGAAGAAGTATTAGCATAAGAGTAAAAAGGAGAGAAAGTTATGCAAGGTAAAATTGCATTAGTGACAGGTGCAACCCGTGGTATTGGTCGTGCAGTAGCCGAAGAATTAGTATCAAAAGGCGCTTTTGTTATCGGTACAGCAACGTCTGAGAAAGGCGCTGAAAGTATTTCTGCCTATTTAGGTGATAAAGGCAAAGGATTAGTATTAAATGTTGCCGATCAAGCTTCCATTGATGCGGTATTGGAACAGATCAAACAAGAATTTGGCGATATTGATATTTTAGTGAATAACGCCGGTATTACCCGTGATAATTTGTTAATGCGCATGAAAGATGAGGAATGGTTCGATATTTTACAAACCAACTTGAGTTCTGTTTATCATCTTTCTAAAGCGATGCTTCGCACCATGATGAAAAAACGTTTCGGGCGTATCATCAACATTGGTTCTGTCGTGGGCTCCATGGGCAATGCCGGTCAGACGAATTATTGTGCGGCAAAAGCAGGTCTCATTGGTTTCAGTAAAGCCTTGGCAAAAGAAGTGGCTTCCCGTGGTATTACGGTAAACGTTGTGGCGCCAGGCTTTATTGCTACCGACATGACTGACGTATTAAGCGAAGAATTAAAAAATAACTTATTAACTCAAATCCCGGCAGGCCGTTTAGGTGAGCCGAAAGATATCGCTAAAGCCGTGGCATTTTTGGCCTCTGAGGATGCGTCTTATATTAACGGTACAACGTTGCACGTTAATGGCGGCATGTACATGAGCTAAGCGCTATTTAGCAAAAGGTTACTCGCAGTAAAGCGGATAAAAGCAATAGCCAAACGAGTGGCTTAGTGTTAAAATCCCCTCGCAATGTAACTTGGTTAGGTCATTCAAGGGTTCGTGGAAGACGTAACTATTTTTTCACTGTATGGTTTTGTGAAAATTCAATGTTTTTGAGGTTTGACCTCCCACCGGAAATATTGCAAATTTTTTACAAATACATACACTACTTAACTTATCGCAATGAGCGTAAACTTAAACATAGGAAGAAACAAATGAGCATTGAAGAACGCGTAAAAAAAATCATCGTTGAACAATTAGGCGTGAAAGAAGAAGATGTAAAATCTGAAGCGTCTTTCGTTGAAGATTTAGGTGCGGATTCTTTAGATACTGTTGAATTAGTTATGGCTTTAGAAGAAGAATTCGATATCGAAATTCCAGATGAAGAAGCTGAAAAAATCACAACAGTTCAATCAGCAATTGATTACGTTCAAAACAATCAATAATTGATTTTCTAAATTTAGGCGGTTTTTATAACCGCCTAAATTTTATCTCGCGTTACCTTATCCCCCTCATAAAAAACTCCGTAAAAACTCACCGCACTTTCTTGAAATTTTTTTTGAAATCAGTAAACTAGCGCACAATTTTTTGGCCTTGTTTTATGCAAGCTAAAAAATCACTTCTTTATAAACTTTAAATGTTACCTGTGAGTAACAGAAGGACAATTCAACATGACTACAAAAGTAAATAGCTATGGCTGGAAGGCCTTGCTAGGCTCTGCCGTCGGCTATGCGATGGACGGTTTCGATCTTCTTATCCTCGGTTTTATGTTAAGTGCCATCTCTGCCGATTTGGGGTTAACCCCGGCGCAAGGCGGTTCTTTAGTAACTTGGACATTGGTTGGTGCTGTTTTTGGTGGCATTGTTTTCGGTGCATTAAGTGATAAATATGGCCGTGTGCGCGTGTTAACGTGGACGATCATTCTTTTTGCGGTATTTACCGGTTTATGCGCATTGGCGCAAGGTTATTGGGATTTACTGATCTATCGCACTATTGCCGGTATCGGTTTAGGTGGCGAGTTTGGGATTGGTATGGCGTTGGCGGCGGAAGCCTGGCCGGCACGTCACCGTGCGAAAGCGGCTTCTTATGTAGCGCTTGGCTGGCAGGTCGGTGTGTTAGGCGCGGCATTGTTAACCCCATTATTATTGCCACAAATCGGTTGGCGTGGCATGTTTGTGGTGGGCATTTTCCCCGCATTTGTCGCGTGGTATTTACGTGCCCGTTTGCATGAACCTGACATTTTTGTGCAAAAACAGACCGCACTTCCAAAACCAACAAGCCGTTGGGCGTCTAAATTGGAGTCATTCAAATTATTAGTGAAAGATAAAGCCACCGCTAAAGTCAGTTTGGGCGTGGTCATTCTTACTTCCGTACAAAACTTCGGTTATTACGGCATTATGATTTGGATGCCGAATTTCCTTTCCAAACAACTTGGCTTCAGCTTGACGAAATCAGGCGTATGGACGGCAGTGACCGTTTGCGGCATGATGGCGGGCATTTGGATTTTCGGGCGTTTGGCCGATCATATTGGGCGTAAACCGAGTTTCTTATTATTCCAAGCCGGGGCAGTGGTCAGCATCATTGCCTATTCTCAATTAACGGATCCGAATACCATGCTAATTGCCGGGGCATTCTTAGGGATGTTTGTAAATGGCATGATGGGCGGTTACGGTGCGTTAATGGCAGAAGCTTACCCGACTCAAGCACGTGCTACTGCGCAAAACGTGTTGTTTAACTTAGGTCGCGCTGTCGGTGGCTTTGGTCCGGTAGCCGTGGGCGCCGTGGTTTCTGCGTATTCCTTCCAAACCGCCATTGCCTTTTTAGCCGTGATTTATGTCATTGATATGTTAGCAACGGTGTGTTTAGTGCCGGAATTAAAAGGCAAAGAGCTACATTAATGTGATGAAAGTGCGGTTGAAAAATGACGTGTTTTTTCACCGCACTTTTAGATTGATAAAATGGGGATAAATAAAAAACCGCTTTTGAGGATGTCAAAAGCGGTTTTTTCGTTGAAAGTGTGGTGAGAATTATGAGCGTTTCATAATCTCAAAGAACTCTTCGTTGGTTTTCGCCACGGCGAGTTTATCGATAAGGAATTCCATCGCTTCCACTTCACCCATTGGGTTAAGGATTTTGCGTAGGATCCACATTTTTTGTAGCTCGTCAGGGGTGGTGAGCAAGTCTTCTTTACGGGTGCCGGAACGGTTAAAGTCGATAGCCGGGAACACACGTTTTTCCGCAATTTTACGGGAAAGATGTAATTCCATGTTACCTGTACCTTTAAATTCTTCGAAGATGACTTCGTCCATTTTAGAGCCGGTATCCACTAATGCCGTAGCGATAATCGTTAAGCTGCCGCCTTCTTCCACGTTACGCGCTGCACCGAAGAAACGTTTTGGACGGTGTAATGCGTTGGCATCCACACCACCGGATAAAATCTTACCGGATGCCGGTGTTACGGTGTTGTAAGCACGCGCCAAACGGGTAATGGAGTCGAGTAAAATCACCACATCTTTTTTGTGTTCTACAGAACGCTTGGCTTTTTCAATCACCATTTCGGCCACTTGAACGTGACGGGTTGCCGGTTCATCGAAGGTAGAGGCAATCACTTCGCCTTTTACGGAGCGTTGCATTTCTGTAACCTCTTCCGGGCGCTCATCGATCAATAATACGATAAGCTCCACATCAGGGTAGTTGTGGGTAATGCTTTGCGCAATATTTTGCAACAACATGGTTTTACCCGCTTTCGGTGGTGCCACGATCAACCCACGTTGACCTTTCCCGATCGGGGAGGCTAAATCTAAAATACGGGCGGTTAAATCTTCGGTAGAGCCGTTGCCGCGTTCCATTCTTAAACGGGAGTTGGCATGTAATGGGGTTAAGTTTTCGAAAAGGATTTTACTGCGGGAAACTTCCGGTTTGTCGTCATTGACTTGGTCAACTTTAAGGAGGGCAAAGTAGCGTTCTCCTTCTTTTGGTGGTCGAATTTTTCCTTCGATTTTATCCCCGGTTTGTAAATTGAAACGACGGATTTGACTTGGAGAAACGTAGATGTCATCCGGGCCGGCTAAATAGGAACTGTCCGCCGAACGTAGAAAACCGAAACCGTCCGGTAAAATTTCCAAGACGCCACCGCCGAAAATATCTTCTCCGCCTTTCGCGTGTTGTTTCAAAATGGCAAAAACGATGTCTTGTTTGCGTAAACGGGCTAAATTTTCCAAACCCATTTGGTCTTCGCCGAGTTTCACGAGATCGGAAACAGGCATATTTTTAAGTTCTGTAAGATGCATAATTAATTTGAAAGTTATTTAGATTAGATGAATTAGAAATAAATGAATGGGGTATTTGAAATTGGCGCGTAAATTAGCATTAAATTCAAGCACTGTCTAGTTTTTAGCTGAGTTTTTCTTGTTTTGCTTGATTGGTTTCAAACCGTATAGCAAAAGTGCGGTCGTTTTTGACAGTGTTTTTAGCGCGGACTTTAATTTTTCTTGTTTTATTTACTGCAATTCGCGCTGATGAATTTTTGGTGGATTTGCTTGGTTCGTGCTATTCTTAGCGGCAATTTTTTATAATGAATTTGAGACTATGCAACAGAATTATTTAAGCTCGGCACGCTTTGCCGATTTCCCGTTACACCCTCTTGTTTTACAAGCGTTGAACGATAAAGAATTTGAATTTTGTACGCCGATTCAGGCGCTTTCACTGCCGGTGACTTTACAGGATAAAGATGTGGCAGGACAAGCCCAAACCGGTACGGGAAAAACAATCGCATTTTTAACCGCACTTTTTCATCATTTATTAACTCACCCAACCGAGACGGATAAGAATCAACCGCGCGCGTTGATTTTGGCACCGACCCGTGAATTGGCGGTGCAAATTGAACATGATGCGCAGATTTTCTTAAAAACAACGAAATTTAAGACCGCACTTGCTTATGGTGGTGATGGCTATGACAAGCAATTAAAAGCCATTGAAAACGGTGTGGATGTGCTTATTGGCACAACCGGACGCGTCATTGATTATGTGAAGCAGGGCATTATCCGTTTGGATTCCATTCAAGTTGTGGTGCTAGATGAAGCAGATCGGATGTTTGATTTGGGTTTTATTCGCGATATTCGTTATTTATTGCGTAAATGTCCGCCTCCTCAACAACGCCTAACGATGCTGTTTTCCGCTACGCTTTCCTATAAAGTGCGCGAGCTTGCCTTTGAAGATATGAATGCTCCGGAATACGTGGAAATTGAGCCGGAACAAAAAACAGGGCAGCAAATTAAAGAAGAATTATTTTACCCGTCTAACCAAGATAAAATTCCGCTATTGCTCACGTTGTTAGAAGAAGAATGGCCGGAGCGTTGCATTATTTTTGCCAACACGAAACATCAATGTGAGGCGATTTGGGGCTATTTAGCCGCAGATGGACACCGTGTTGGTTTGTTAACCGGTGATGTGGCGCAGAAAAAACGCCTTTCTTTGTTGAAACAATTTACCGATGGCGATTTGGACATTTTAGTGGCTACAGATGTGGCGGCGCGAGGGTTGCATATTGCAGAGGTCACCCATGTGTTTAACTATGACTTGCCGGATGATCGGGAAGATTATGTGCACCGTATCGGACGTACCGGACGCGCGGGCGAAAGCGGTATTTCCATTAGCTTTGCTTGTGAACAATACGCTATGAATCTACCGGCGATTGAAGAATACATTGGGCACAGCATCCCGGTGAGTCAATATGATCCGAATGCATTGTTGCAGGATATTCCGAAGCCTTATCGGTTAAAACGGGAAGGCAATGTCAGTGCGCAGAACAATCAGCGTCGTAAGCCGTTTCGCGCGAAACGCTAGTCAAAGGATTGGCGGGTATTTTATTCAGTGTTAAAATTCGCGCCTTTTGTCAATTGAGGAAAAATAATGTCATTAGTCGATTTCGTGGTGAATAAGTTAGATGATTTAAAAGCCACTGATATTCTGCCGTTAAACGTGAAAGGAAAATCGTCCATCACCGATACCATGATTCTTTGCACGGGAACCTCTTCTCGTCACGTGTCTTCTTTGGCGCAGAAATTAATCACCGAATGTAAGCTTGCCGGCATTGATGTGTTTGGCGATGAAGGCAAAGAAACGGCCGATTGGGTCGTTGTCGATTTAGGCGAGGCTATCGTGCATATCATGCAGGCAGAAAGCCGCGAGATGTATCAATTAGAAAAACTTTGGGCATAAGGCATAAAGTGCGGTCGTTTTTTACGATGTTTTTTGAGGAGCGAGGATGAAAATTCAGTTAATTGCCGTTGGAACCAAAATGCCGGCGTGGGTGACCACGGGATTCGAGGAATACCAACGTCGCTTTCCCAAAGACATGCCTTTTGAATTGATCGAGATTCCTGCCGGTAAACGGGGCAAGAATGCCGACATTAAACGGATTTTAGAACAGGAAGGCAAAGCTATGTTGACAGCGGCCGGAAAGGGCAAAATCGTGACATTGGATATTCCCGGTAAACCGTGGACGACCGAACAATTAGCGCAACAGCTGGAAGGTTGGAAAAATGACGGACGCGATGTCTGTTTACTTATCGGCGGACCGGAAGGGCTTTCACCTGAATGTAAGATGGCCGCTGAACAAAGTTGGTCGTTATCGCCTTTAACCTTGCCACATCCGCTAGTGCGCGTAGTGGTGGCAGAAAGCTTATACCGTGCCTGGTCATTAACCACTAATCATCCTTATCATCGAGAATAAATGAACTTAAAAAAATTACTGTCTCAGCCACAATACGATCCGATTCGTGATAAAAAAGCCGAGCGCAATTTATTTGCCCGTCGCGCTTTGGTGTCATTTATCGGCGTTTTGGCTTTGTCAGCAATTTTAGTGTTGAATCTCTATGGTTTACAGGTGGTCAATTACGACAGCTATCAAACCCGCTCTAACGGAAACCGCATTAAATTGTTGCCATTGCCGCCTACACGCGGGCTGATTTACGATCGTAACGGTCACTTATTGGCAGAAAATTTGACCTTCTTTGGGTTATATATTGTGCCGGAAAAAGTGGAGAATTTAGACCGCACTTTTGAGGAATTGAAAGTATTGGTTGGTTTAACGGATACGGATATTGAGAATTTCAAAAAAGAGCGTCAACGTTCTTCGCGCTATACGCCAATTTTGTTGAAACCAAATCTAACAGAAGAACAAATCGCCCGTTTTTCGGTGAATCAATATAATTTCCCAAGTTTGGATGTGAAGCCTTATTTTAAACGACATTATCTCTATGGCGAGCCGTTGACCCATATTTTGGGCTATGTGTCGAAGATTAATGATCGTGATGTAGAGCGTTTAAAGAAAGAGGAAAAGTTAGCTAACTATGCCGGCACCCATGATTTAGGCAAGTTAGGCATTGAACGCTATTATGAGGAAGCATTACACGGCACGACCGGTTTTGAAGAAGTAGAAGTAAATAGCCGTGGCAAAGTGATTCGTAAATTACGCGAACAGCCGGCAGTGGCAGGAAAAAGTATTCATTTGACCATTGATTTGAATTTGCAACTTTATGTTACCGATCTATTGGCAGGTCAAAAAGGTGCCGTCGTGGTGATGGATTCGAGAGACAGTAGCATTTTAGCCATGGTGTCCGTACCGAGTTACGATAATAATCTGTTTGTAGATGGCATTTCCGGTGAGGATTATCGTCGTTTGTTAAACGATCCAAACCGTCCCTTATACAGCCGTGTGACACAAGGGGCTTATCCACCGGCATCTACGGTGAAACCATTCATTGCGGTATCGGCGTTGCAGGAAAATGTGATCACACCGGAAATGACGATTTCTGATCCCGGTTATTGGGTTTTGCCGAATACCACGAAACGTTTTCGTGATTGGCGTAAAGGCGGGCATGGCATGACGGATTTAAATAAAGCCATTACCGAATCTTCCGATACCTATTTTTATCAAACCGCCTATAACATGGGGATTGATCGCTTGTCTGATTGGATGAAACGGTTTGGTTTTGGTGTGCCGACCGGTATTGATATTCAGGAAGAAACTGCTGCGAATATGCCGACCCGAGAGTGGAAACAAAAACGCTACAAAAAACCGTGGGTACAAGGCGATACGATTTCTGTGGGAATCGGGCAAGGCTACTGGACGGCAACCCCTTTACAATTAGCAAAAGCCACGAGCGTGTTAGTGAATAACGGTAAAGTTAATACACCGCATTTAATGAAAAGTATTGAGGGGGCGGTAGTCGAGCCTTATAAAGATCCGTTGCTATATGAAGATATTACCGAACCAAAACAATACTATTGGGATGTGGCCAAGCGCGGTATGTATAACGTTGTGAATTCTGCAGCAGGAACCGGGCGTAAAGCATTTGCCGGAACGCCTTATCGTGTAGCGGGTAAATCGGGAACGGCGCAGGTGTTCAGTTTAAAAGAGAATCAGAGCTATAACGCCGGAGCGTTAAAAAAAGAATTACATGACCATGCTTGGTTTACCGCTTTTGCGCCTTATGATAAGCCACAAATCGTGGTAGCAATGATTTTGGAAAATGCGGGCGGGGGTTCCAGTAATGCGGCGCCGGTCGTTAGAAAAATTATGGACTATTATTTTAAGCAAAGTAACGGACAAACGACGGAAGAAATGTTAATGCCAACAATGCCGGGGGCACCAAATGAAAATGAATGATCGTAATATTTGGTTGGAATTATGGCGTCGTTTGCATATTGATTTGTGGTTGTTTATCGGGCTCGTCGTCATTACCGGTTATGGTATGTTGGTATTGTATAGTGCATCCGGTGCAAATGAGGCGATGTTTCATAACCGTATTGTACAGGTTGGGCTTGGTTTTGCCGTTATGCTGCTGATGGCACAATTTCCACCTAAATTTTATCAGCGAATTGCGCCTTATTTATTTGCACTTGGTATCGTCATGCTTGTTTTAGTGGATCTGATCGGGACAACCAGTAAAGGGGCACAACGTTGGTTAGACTTGGGGGTTGTACGATTTCAACCCTCTGAAATCGTCAAACTGGCAGTGCCGTTGATGGTGGCGGTATATTTAGGGAGTCGACCGCAACCGATCAAGATAAAGGAAACCATGATTGCGTTGGCGATTATTCTTGTTCCAACGCTGTTGGTGGCGATTCAACCGGATTTAGGTACTGCAATTTTGGTTAGCGGCTCAGGCCTATTTGTGGTATTTTTAGCCGGCATGAGCTGGTGGTTGATTTTAGCGGCAGTTCTCTCCTTGGCAGCATTTTTGCCTATTATGTGGTTTTATTTAATGCACGATTATCAACGTACCCGAGTCTTAACCTTGTTTGATCCGGAAAAGGATTTATTGGGTGCGGGGTATCATATTTGGCAATCTAAGATTGCTATCGGTTCCGGCGGTACATGGGGTAAAGGTTGGATGCAAGGCACGCAATCCCAATTGGAATTTTTACCTGAACCTCATACGGATTTTATCTTCGCGGTATTAAGTGAAGAATATGGCATGATCGGTTTCTTGATTTTATTAGCCATTTATTTGTTTATTATTGCTCGCGGTTTAATGATTGGCGTCAGCGCACCAACCGCATTTGGGCGTATTTTAGTTGGGGCATTAACGTTAATTTTCTTCGTTTATGTCTTTGTTAATATTGGGATGGTGAGTGGTATTTTGCCTGTGGTGGGCGTGCCTTTGCCATTGGTGAGTTATGGCGGCACATCTTATGTAGCAATTATGGCGGGCTTTGGCTTGATCATGTCGGTCCATACTCACAAAGAACACTTTCTGAAGGGAACTAATTAAGTTTTCAGTTTTCTTAATAGTCATCTCTGCAGAGAGGGAGAAATTTAATGAACTTAAAGCAAACTGTAAAATATGTTTTTATTTTATTTTCATTTTTGACCGCACTTTCCGTGCAAGCAGAAACGAAAAAGCTTTATGGCGTAGAAGGGCCAAAGTTAACGTATCGTCCTCTTTCTAACACAACGCAAACCTACCAAGTGAAAGGGGAGGTTTACACAACAAGAACGCATCAGGATGCGAAGGATTATAGTAAAGAAGGTGTTGCCAGTTATTACCATAATAAATTTAATGGACGTCGCACTACCAGTGGAGAGCCCTATAACTCTACTTTGTTTACCGCCGCGCATAAAACCTTACCACTGAATTCCTACGCAGTTGTAACGAATATGAGTAACCAACGTAAGGTTATTGTGCGTATTAATGACCGCGGTCCTTTTTCTAAAGAGCGTATTATTGATTTGTCCCATGCTGCCGCAAAAGAAATCGGTATTATCGGCAGTGGCATGGGCATGGTAAAGATTGAGGCGTTACATGTCGATTCAAAAGGCGAACTTTCCGGGGCTGGCGCTTCTACATTGGTAAAAAACAGCAACAATGATGAGTCTTTAAAGCGTTTGCCGGTGGACGATCTTGATATTGATAAGGAAGCATTACAAAACGTTAAAGTACCTCATATTCAAGATGAAAGTTACGAGTTGAGAATGATTAATTTAGCCAGCAAAAAACATGCTGAAGAGGTGATTAATCAACTTGCGTTAAAGAATATTAAAGCGGAAATTGCCGCGAATGGGCAGAAGTATAATATTCATTTGGGGCCGTTAAACTCGAAGGCTCAAGTGACTGATTTGAAAACACAATTAAAGCGATTAAATCATTCTGAACCGCTAGTTGTGTATTCTTATAATAAATAACCGTTACATGATGTTAGGATGTTCAATCTTATGTTTAATAAAGTAGTAAAACACACAAAAATTGCATTAATTGCAGGCGCGTTGGGCGCATCGTTTAGCGCAGTGGCAGACGATATTCAATTTAATATTGCCGTACCGGAAATTAATGCGCAAACCTATATTTTAATGGACTATAACTCAGGTGCTGTATTGGCGGCGTTAAATCCGGATCAGCGCCAATATCCCGCGTCATTAACGAAAATGATGACCAGTTATGTAACGGGGCAAGCATTAAAACAAGGTAAAATTCATGATACGGATGTGGTCACGATCGGTGAAAGCGCCTGGGGGCAAAATTTCCCTGGCTCATCTAAAATGTTTTTAAACTTAAACCAACAAGTTTCTGTTGCTGATTTGAATAGAGGGATTGTCATCGTATCCGGTAATGATGCTTGTGTGGCGATGGCAGAGCATGTTTCCGGCACGGTGACGAACTTCGTTGCGACCATGAACAAATATGTAGAACAATTTGGTTTAAAGAACACTCATTTCACAACTGTTCATGGCTTGGATGATGAAAATCAATATTCTTCTGCTCGGGATATGGCAATTATTGGTGCGCATATTATTCGTGATTTACCGGAAGAATATAAAATTTATGCAGAAAAAGATTTTACCTTTAATAAAATCAAGCAACCGAACCGTAACGGCTTATTGTGGGATAAAACCATTCATGTGGATGGCATGAAAACCGGTCACACAGATAAAGCTGGCTATAACCTTGTCGCCTCTGCTACCAATCCAAATAATATGCGTTTGATTTCCGTCGTGATGGGGGTGCCAACCTACAAAGGCCGCGAAATGGAAAGCAAAAAATTATTACAATGGGGCTTTGCTAATTTTGAAACCTTTAAAACCTTTGAGGCTGGCAAATCTATTTCTGAACAACGGGTTTATTATGGTGATGAAAGTAACATTCAGTTAGGCGTGTTACAGGATGCGTTCATTACTATTCCGAAAGGCAAAAGTAGTGAGTTAAAAGCCCATTATGAATTAGAGAAAAAATACCTCGAAGCACCATTAGCAAAAGGTCAAGTCGTTGGCAAAGTGGTCTATCAACTTGATGGTAAAGACATAGCCAGCGTGAATTTGCAAGTTATGCAAGAAGTCAAAGAGGGCGGTATTTTCGGTAAAATCTGGGACTGGTTAGTACTCACGGTTAAAAGCCTCTTTAGTTAATCTTTAAAAAACATTTCGAAAACCGACCGTACTTTTTATAAAAGTGCGGTTAAATTTTTTAGGAAAAGACAAATGAACGATAAAAAAACGGTAAATTTAACCGACCTTGCACATGATAAAAAATTAAAAGATCTTCTTGAGTTTCCTTGTGATTTTACTTTTAAAGTGGTGGGAGCTGCTCGCCCGGATTTAATAGATGATGTGGTTCAAACGGTTCATAAAACCATTAAAGGCGATTATACGCCGAGTACCAAAGAAAGTGGCAAAGGCACTTATCATTCGGTATCCATTAACGTGCGTGCCGAAAATATTGAACAAATCGAGAAACTCTACAAAGAGTTAGCAGAAATCAACGGCGTGAGAATGGTGTTGTAATCACCAAAGTGCGGTTATTTTTTATAGCGTTTTTAGGAAATCATCATGCAACCCAAATTAATTGTACGTCAGCTTGGCATTCGTGATTACGAGAGCGTTTGGCACGAGATGCAGTCGTTTACCGATAATCGTACGGAAGATACCACTGATGAAATTTGGTTGGTGCAACATCCGTCGGTATTTACTCAAGGTCAGGCCGGCAAACCGGAGCATTTGTTGCAGCAAAGCGCTATTCCTGTGGTGCAATCGGATCGTGGTGGGCAGATTACGTATCACGGTTTAGGTCAGCAAATTATGTATGTGCTGATTGATGTGAAGCGCCATGAAAATTTAAATGTGCGCCAATTAGTCACCGCACTTGAGCAATCAGTTGTAAGAACGCTAGCGGATTATGGTATTGAAGGCTATCCAAAACCGGATGCGCCAGGGGTATACATTGATGGCAAGAAAATTTGTTCCCTTGGCTTGCGCATTCGACATGGGCGTTCATTTCACGGTTTAGCGTTTAATATCAACATGGACTTAAGCCCTTTTTATCAAATTAACCCTTGTGGTTATGCCGGATTAGAAATGTGCCAGCTGGCAGACTTCATTCCAGCTCAAGACGCGGATTGCGACAAGGTTTCACCACAATTAGTTAAGCATTTCGCCGAGCAGTTAGGGTATAATGTAACAACTTGTTAACATCAATAAACAGCATTTCATCTCATTATCTTCATAAAAAATTAAGGAATATCAATGGGAACACCTTTTAAAATGGAGCGCGGTGTTAAATATCGCGATGCAGCTAAAACCTCCATTATCCCAGTGAAAAATATCGATCCTGAGCAAGAGCTACTGAAAAAACCGGAATGGATGAAAATCAAAATTCCGGCAAACGGAGCCCGTATTCAAAGCATTAAATCCGGTATGCGTCGTCATGGCTTGCATTCTGTATGCGAAGAAGCCTCTTGCCCTAACTTACATGAATGTTTCAATCACGGCACGGCAACCTTTATGATTCTTGGGGCAATTTGTACCCGTCGTTGTCCGTTCTGCGATGTCGCGCACGGCAAACCATTACCACCGGATCCGGAAGAACCGCGTAAATTGGCAGAAACCATTCAGGACATGAAATTACGGTATGTGGTGATTACTTCCGTTGACCGTGATGACTTACCCGATCGTGGTGCAGGGCATTTTGCCGATTGTGTGCGAGAAATTCGTGCCTTAAACCCGAACATTAAAATTGAAATTTTGGTACCGGATTTCCGCGGACGCATTGAATTGGCGTTGGAAAAATTAAAAGACAATCCGCCGGATGTGTTTAACCACAACCTAGAAAACGTGCCACGTTTATACCGTGAAATCCGCCCAGGCGCCGATTACGAATGGTCTTTGCGTTTACTGAAAGACTTTAAAGCCATGTTCCCACATATTCCGACCAAATCCGGTTTAATGGTGGGGTTAGGCGAAACAAACGAAGAAATTTTAGAGGTCATGCAGGATTTACGCGACCATGGTGTAACCATGTTGACTCTCGGACAATATTTGCAACCAAGTCGCCACCATTTACCGGTAGCGCGTTATGTTCCGCCGGCAGAATTTGATATGTTCCGCGAAAAAGCACAAGCCATGGGCTTTGAACATGCGGCTTGTGGTCCGTTCGTACGTTCTTCTTACCACGCTGATTTGCAAGCAAGCGGTGGTGTAGTGAAATAAACGGAAAAGTACGGTTGTTTTTCAAGGTGAAAAACGTTACCAGAACTAACCGCACTTTATGGCATGCAATAATAAAAAAGGAAAGTGAGCGATTCACTTTCCTTTTTGTTTTCTAACTTGCCGGCTTATTGTTTCCGCCAAGTGGTACCGTTCGGGCCGTCTTCTAACATAATGCCCATTTGGGTTAAGGCGTTGCGTGCCGCATCAGCAGCAGGCCAGTCTTTGGCGGCGCGGGCTTCGTTGCGTTGTTTGATAAGCCCTTCAATTTTGGCGACTTCGTCATCATCAGAGCCGGCTTGTAGGAATTGTTCCGGATCGAGTTGGAGCAAACCGAGAATGCCGGCAAGTTCGCGTAAGCGTGCAGCAAGTCCGTTGGCTTTTTCCCTATCTTCGGTTTTCAGTTTGTTCAATTCGCGCGCCATTTCAAATAGTACGGAAAGGGCGTTTGGCGTATTGAAGTCGTCGTCCATCGCCTCGCGGAACGTGTCCACAAAATTTTCACCGCCAAAAGCCACCGCACTTTTATCGGTACCACGCAATGCGGTGTAGAGGCGTTCCAAGGCACCGTGGGCGAGATTGAGGTTTTCTTCGCTGTAATTTAATTGGCTACGGTAGTGGGCACTTAGCAAGAAGTAGCGCACGCTTTCCGCATCGTAGTGACTTAATACATCGCGAATCGTGAAGAAGTTGCCGAGGGATTTCGACATTTTTTCTTTATCCACCATGATCATGCCGGAATGCAGCCAGTAGTTCACATACTGGTTACCGTGAGCGCAGCAAGATTGAGCAATTTCGTTTTCGTGGTGCGGGAACATCAGGTCGGAGCCGCCACCGTGAATGTCAAAATGCTCGCCAAGTTGTTTGCTGTTCATGGCGGAACATTCAATGTGCCAGCCCGGGCGGCCTTTGCCCCAAGGCGAATCCCAACTTGGTTCGTTTGGTTTGGACATTTTCCACAACACGAAATCCATTGGATTTTTCTTGATTTCATTGATTTCAATACGCGCGCCCGCTTGTAATTGTTCTAAATCTTGGCGGGACAATTTGCCATATTCTTTGAAACTTTCTACGTCAAACATCACATCGCCGTTTTCTGCCACATAAGCATGTCTGCGCTGAATCAGTTTTTCAACAAGGGCAATAATTTCAGGAATATGATGGGTTGCGCGTGGCTCAAAATCCGGACGCAAAATGTTCAAAGCGTCAAAATCTTTATACATTTCTACGACCATGCGATCGACTAATTGATTGCAAGTTTCTTTGTTTTCTAAGGCGCGTTTAATGATTTTGTCGTCCACGTCAGTGATGTTGCGTACATAGGTTAAATCATAGCCTAAATAGCGTAAGTAACGCGCGACAACATCAAAACACACAAAGGTACGGCCGTGCCCGATATGGCAGAGATCATAAACGGTCACGCCGCAAACATACATGCCGATTTTGCCTGCATGAATCGGTTTAAAAATTTCTTTTTCGCGAGTGAGGGTATTGAAAAGTTTTAACATATTGGGGTCCAAATCTTTTTGAAAACGCACCGCACTTTATGGCGATTTGGGGCGGATTATGGAATAATGACGCTCTTTAATTCGTATAGGAAAAGCACAATGATTACACTACACACTAATTTCGGCGACATTAAAATTGCCTTAAATCATGAGAAAGCACCGGTAACGGCAGAAAACTTCTTAACTTATTGTAAAAATGGGTTTTATGATAACACAATTTTCCACCGCGTGATTGATGGTTTTATGATTCAAGGCGGCGGCATGGAAAGCGGTATGCGCGAGAAAGCGACTAACGCACCGATTAAAAATGAAGCCAACAATCGTTTAAGCAACAAGCGCGGCACCATCGCCATGGCGCGTACTTCCGATCCGCATTCGGCGACGGCACAATTCTTCATTAACGTGGCGGATAACACTTTCTTGGATTACCGTTCAAAAGAAATGTTTGGCAAAGAAGTGGTGCAAGAGTGGGGCTACGCAGTATTCGGTGAAGTTGTTGAAGGTATGGATGTGGTGGACAAAATCAAAGGTGTGAAAACCGGCAATAAAGGTTTCCACCAAGACGTACCGAACGAAGATGTGGTAATTACCTCTGTTACCGTTGACGAATAAGACTATGGGCAACTCATTGAGTTGCCTGATTTTTTTAGATTGATATGTATTCCTTTTTTGACACCCATACTCATCTTGATTATTTACAGCAGTTCACCGGTGAGCCGTTGGCGCAGCTTATGCAAAATGCGCAGATAGCTGGCGTGCAAAAGATCTTGATTGTCGCCGTGTTACAGCGGGATTTCAAAACGATTGAAAAAATGACCGCACTTTATCCTGAACATTTGTATTACGGCTTGGGGTTACATCCCTTGTATATCAAAGAACACCAAGCGCAGGATTTGGATTTATTGGAACAGGCGTTAGCAACGTGTTCGCCAAATTGCACTGCCGTGGCGGAAATCGGTTTGGAACGTGCCGTACCGGAATTATTAACCGATGAACTATGGCGCAAGCAATGCGATTTTTTTGAAGCGCAACTGTATTTGGCAAAAAAGCACGATTTGCCGGTGAACATGCATTCCCGCAAGTCGCACGATCAACTGTTTTCTTTTCTTAAACGCATTGAGGTGCCGAAACGTGGCGTCGTGCATGGTTTTGCAGGCAGCTACGATCAGGCAAAACGCTTTGTAGATTTGGGCTATTCTATTGGTGTAGGCGGCACGATTACCTATGAGCGTGCCAATAAAACCCGTCAAACTATCGCGAAATTGCCACTTCATGCTTTATTACTCGAAACGGATTCGCCCGATATGCCGGTATTCGGTTTTCAAGGTCAACCAAATCGCCCGGAAAGAGTGCTACAGGTTTTTAAGGTATTGTGTGAATTAAGACGTGAAACGCCGGAGATGATTGCCGAGACAATTTGGCAAAATAGCCTCAGAAAATTTGCTTAAAAAAACACCGCACTTTTATGCAGGCATTAAATCTTAAAACGATGAATGATCTGATTTGCCGAACCGCGCCAAACCAAGCTTGGGTCCGCCTGTTCTTGAATAAACTTACCATCAATGAGCACATCAATATAAGGCAGCATTTGACGTTGATATTCATCCAACTCTTCTAATTTGTAACCTGTCCAAACCCAAATGTCTTTATCGGGACATTCTCGTTTTACCCGTTGAACCAAAGGCAACAGCGCTTCTACGTTTCTCGGGTGCAAAGGGTCACCGCCGGAGAGAGTCAAACCTTGGCGTTTAATACGGGTGTCTTTGAGATCCTTGAGAATTTGTTCTTCCATTTCACTACCAAAGGGCACCCCGGCGCTAAACGACCAGCTTTTTTGGTTGTAGCACCCCTTACAGCCGTGAGTGCAGCCGCTGACAAACAGCGTACAACGCGTGCCTTCGCCATTGACGATATCGACGGGATAGTATTGGAGGTAGTTCATTTTCGTTTTGTTTAAATCAAATTCGCTTTTTTAAATATCGGGTTTCGCCGATGGCGACTCACTTTCTTTTGCTTGCACAAAAGAAAGTAAGCAAAGAAAAGTGCACCCGGATAAGCCGCTGTTCTTCGCTTGATTGCCATTTTCTTTACGGCAATTTTCGAACTCGCTACGCTCAAACAGACGAAAATTGCCTAAAAATGGCAAGCCGCTCAGGCGTCTTATACGGGAATCCCATTTTATTTGAGCGTTGCAAAAGTGCGGTCAGATTTTTTCATGTTTTTGACTGAAAATCTTCCAAAAATGACCGCACTTTATCGTGATAATGCGCCTAAAATCCCCCTCTTTAGCAAAGAGGGGTTAGGGGAGATTTGGCAACGCCTTAAGATTACATGTGTTTAACCCGACGCTTAACTTCCTCCTGTTTCCCCGCATTAAATGGACGGGCATCCGGGCTGCCGAGGTAGCCGCAGACACGGCGGGTGACAGAAACTTTTTCACTGTCGTGGTTGCCGCATTTCGGGCAGGTGAAACCTTTGCTGGTACATTCAAATTCACCGGTGAAACCACATTCATAACATTCGTCGATTGGCGTGTTGGTCCCGTAGTAAGGCACGCGGTCGTAGCTGTAATTCCATACGTCTTCCAACGCTTTTAAGTTATGTTGAATGTTCGGGTATTCACCGTAGCAAATGAAACCACCGTTAGCCAATGGCGGATACACCATTTCAAAGTCTAACTTGTCGTACGGGTTCACTTTTTTCTCTACGTCCAAGTGATAGCTGTTGGTGTAGTAGCCTTTGTCGGTCACGCCATCGATCACGCCGAACTGTTTGGTGTCAAGGCGGCAGAAACGGTCGCACAGATTTTCACTTGGGGTGGAGTATAAACTGAAGGCGTAGCCCGTTTCAGCACGCCATTGTTTAACCGCGTTGCTTAAGTGTTCCACGATAGCACGGCCTTTTTCTCGCAGCATTTCGTCATCGTAAATATGCCCTTGGTGATACAACGCATTGATGGTTTCGTGAATGCCGATGTAGCCAAGGGAAATGGAGGCGCGGCCATTTTTGAAGATTTGTGCCACGTTATCGTCTGCTTTCAAACGCACGCCACAGGCACCTTCCATGTAGAGAATTGGTGCTACGCGGGCTTTGGTGTGTTCCAAGCGGGCAATACGAGTCATTAAGGCTTTTTTCGCCAAAGCCAAGCGTTGCTCCAATATTTCATAGAAACGTTTTTCATCGCCTTTGGCTTCAATGGCAATACGAGGCAAATTGAGGCTTACTACGCCGAGGTTGTTACGTCCGTCATGGATTTGTTCGCCATCCTCTTCGTAAGCGCCCAAGAAACTGCGGCAGCCCATTGGTGCTTTAAAGGATCCCGTGACTTTGACGACTTGGTCGTAATTCAGAATATCCGGATACATCCGTTTGCTGGCGCATTCCAACGCAAGCTGTTTGATGTCGTAATTCGGATCGTTTGGCTCTAAATTCACCCCTTTACGTTGAGTAAAGACCAGTTTCGGGAACACAGGTGTTTTGTGGTTTTTGCCTAAGCCACGAATTCGATTTTGTAAAATGGATTTTTGAATCAAACGAGCTTGCCAGCTTGTACCTAAGCCAAAACCAAAGGTGACAAAGGGGGTTTGTCCGTTGGCAGTATGTAAGGTGTTTACTTCATATTCCAAGGATTGGAAGGCATCGAAACATTCTTTTTCAATCAAGGCTTGCGCATATCCTTGCGTATCTGGAATGTTCCATTGCTCTGCATTTTTGAGGTGTTTTTCATAGCTTAACTGCACATAAGGCGAAAGCACTTCATCAATGCGGTTAATGGTGGTGCCGCCGTAAATATGGCTAGCCACTTGGGCGATGATTTGGGCGGTGACAGCGGTTGCGGTACAGATCGATTTTGGCGGTTCGATTTCTGCATTTCCCATTTTAAAACCACGGGTCAACATGCCTTTTAAATCGACTAACATACAGTTAAACATTGGGAAAAATGGGGAATAATCCAAATCGTGATAATGGATTTCCCCTTTTTCATGGGCTTCCACAACATCACGCGGCAAAATGTATCGTTTGGCATAATGTTTCGCCACGATACCGGCCAATAAATCCCGCTGTGTCGGGATCACTTTGGCATCTTTATTGGCATTTTCGTTGAGCAATTCCACGTTGCTTTGTTCAATCAGCCCTTCGATTTCCTTTGTTAATTGACTGCGTTTTTCACGTGCCATATCACGCTCATGACGGTATTCAATATAAGCGCGCGCAATTTGTGGGTATTGGCTTGCCATCAGGTGATTTTCGACAATCTTTTGAATGTGGCTAATATCAATTTCTTGTTGATGATGCGCGAAAATGTCATTGCTGACTTTTTGTGCAATGTCATGACAAAAGCGTTCATCTTGAATATCCACCGCTTGCGCTGCTTTTTTAATGGCATTAATAATGCGTTGAATTTCAAACCCGATGCGTGAACCATCACGCTTTATGACGAAAAATGTCCCCATGTTAGCCACCTATAGTGTGTAATTAAAGTTGGTAATACTATATATAGATATTTTTTTAAATTCAACACACAATATGTAGTGTTTTTTTATTTTGATTAGTGTAGTGATATAGGTGAGAGAGATCTTTTATGTGATTAAAAACTTATTGATATGGAGATTTATTTTTAATATAAGAATGATAAATGAAAAGGAACCGTAAGGTTCCTTCAAAATTATTGAGCAATCTTTAAACACTGGTAGATGTAGTGTTTATAATCATTAACAGCAGCTATATCTTGGCTGTCTTCAAGTTTACCTTCATTTAGTTCCCTCATTGCGATATTAGCGCGCATAAAATCATCTTTGGCTTCTAAGCCAGCTATCTCTAATAGCAATCCACCCATGAAAGCAAGATCTAAAAAGGTTTGTCGTTGTATAAATTCAGTTTTTAGATTGCTTCTAACGATAAGCTGAGTGACATAATCAGGGTTAGTATATCCCCCCTTTTTAGGAGGTAAACAGTTATCGAAAGCAACTTGGTGATCACCAAAATATGCAAATACATAAGGTAATTCACGTTTCTTTAAGTAGATATTAAAGGTTTCTGTCGCCTCATTGAGTGCAATAATACGTTGAGCATAATCATTTAAGCTGGCTATGGTTTTATCACTTAATCTCTTTGCTGAAATTTTAAAATGATTTGGGGTGTTTGTGTGGTAAGGACCATGCTCTTTCATTGTAAGCACATAAACAAACATTGGTTGCTGAATATGCGCTAAAGACGGATGTTGTTTTTGCAAAATCATTTGAGTATATTTTAACATCTCATCGCTACCGATATGCCATAAATTTTTGCCCAATGGAGCAGGATAACCTAGATCCTGAGGTTGTAGCATAAGATCAAAACCAAAATTGTCGTATGCGGATTTTGCATTATAATTTCCTTTAGTAAAAGGGGATAATGCGACACAAAAATAACCTTGCATTCTTAGATTATGTATCAACCCAGATTGTAAATGTGGCACAACAGAATAAAACACACCATTGGCTAGAGCACCAAAATCTGTAGAGGGAATTCCAGCAAGAAATGCAAATTCGGATTTCCAAGTAGCCCCACCTAAGGTATGTACTCGTAATGGGCTCATAAAGACCGTATCCTGTTGTTTTTCAAACATAGACAATGATGGAATAGATTGCTGCTCTAGTTCAAATTGATGTGGATTTAGCGTAGATTCTTGTAAACATACAACAATATCTGGTTTTTGGTGGCAGATATTTGGCTTTGGTATTGAGAGTGAGGTCATTTTTTCATGAAATCTTTGTCCATTGCCAGTGAATTCAGGCACTTTAAAAAATACTCCTCTGCAGGACATAGGTAAGTTTAGAAATACGTCTCTACCATCATCAGGTAGTGAATCCACCCAGACTTTAGTTGCCTCTGGATGTTTAGAATAGTGCCACATTAGCCAAAATGTATTAACAGTGAGACAGAATGCAGCTATTCGCCAGAACGTAGGTAGAGTTTCCGCATCTGCCCATCCTAAAATCGCGTAAGTGAATAAACCTATTAACCCCAAAATCGCCAAGATTGCGCTTTTGTAATGAATTAGTGTTTCCCAGTTTCGCCAATCTAGAATTAATAAAAAGTCAGAAATAAGTAAAGGCTGTTTGTAATAATGGATTTTTAACCGATGAAACAGCATTAAAATAACAAAAAGCACAGAAGCAAAATTTAATCCTCGTTGCCACTGACCGGAAATGGTAAACATTGAACTAAAGAAAAAGAGAAACAATGCGATAGAAAATAAATAAGTCCAGCGGTAGTGAGAGTTAATAATAAAAATAATGGCCGCCATGGAAAATAGCAATAGAAGTATGTAGGACATATTAGTTATTATACCAAAATAAGTAGTTCAACAACTGAGGTAGTTTATATTGTTTTTAAGATTATTGAAAACTCAAAAGAAGGTAAACTTTATGAGTTTTTTAGGTTAATATTTTTACAAGTATAGGAAAACATTATTGATAATACTTGCTAACTATACATCGCTTCAATCTGCTCTTTATAGCGTTGCAGAATGACTTTTCGACGTAATTTTAGCGTGGGGGTAATTTCTTCCAGCTGCGTGCTGAATGCCTGAGGCAACAACGTGAAACGTTTGATTTGTTCCCAACCTGCAAGTTCTTTTTGTAATTCATTGATTCGCTGTTCTAGCATTTGCAAAATCTCAGAATTTTTGAGCAACTCTAAACGATCTTGATATTTGATGTTGACCTGTTTGGCATATTCCTCAAGAGCAGCATAGCAAGGCACGATAAGGGCGGAAACGTATTTTTTGGCATCAGCAATGACCGCGATTTGTTCGATGAATTTGTCTTTGCCGATTTTGCTTTCCAACACTTGGGGTGCAATGTATTTGCCGTTGGAGGTTTTCATTAATTCTTTAATACGGTCGGTGATGTATAAATTCCCCTCGGCATCAAATTCGCCTGCATCACCGGTTTTTAAGAAACCATCTGCAGTGAAAGCATCGGCGGTTTCCTGCGGTTTTTTGTAATAGCCTTTCATGACCATACCGCCGCGTACAAGGATTTCGTTATTTTCACCGATTTTGACTTCTGCGCCCGGCATTAAACTGCCGATGGAATTGGCGTTAAAGTGAAAATCATCCCAACATGAGATGGTCGCGGTGGTTTCTGTCATGCCGTAACCCAGCTTAATGTTCAAGCCGATGCTGTGGAAAAATAACCCGATCGTCGGTTCTAATTTAGCACCGCCGCAAGGCATCATGCGAATGCGTCCACCAAGTAGCGCACGTAATTTGCCAAGTACTAGCTTATTGGCGAGGGCATACTGTTGTTTTAATAAAAAGCCGATCTTTTGTCCTTTGGCAAGGGCATCGAAATGCTGATGCCCAACGTCCATCGCCCAATGAAAAATACGTTGGCGAAGTTTTGGCGCATTATGGACTTTATCTAAAATAGCCGTATAAATTTTTTCGTAAAAACGCGGCACGGCACACATTAACGTCGGACGAATCTCCGTTAAAGCCGACCGCACTTGATTGGTGTCTTCAATATAACAGTTGGTGGCACCACGATGGAGCACATAAGCCACCCAAGCGCGCTCAAAAATATGCGATAAGGGCAAGAAGGAAAGAGAGACATCGGTATCATCCACTTTTAATGCCTGATCGTGTGCGTTGAGTTGGTGCGCTAAATTCGCGTAATCCAACATCACGCCTTTCGGCTCGCCGGTGGTACCGGAGGTGTAAATCAGCGTAAATAAATCCTCTAAGCACTTGCTATCCAACCGTTGTTGTAATTCCGCCTGATATTGCTCGTCCGCCATATCAATAAATTCTTGCCAGTGGCAGGCTTTGGCGTGTTCATGCAAATGAATGGTGTTTTTCATTGCCACGATTTTCTGCAATGTCGGGCATTCCTCAGCAATGTCGATGACCTGATCATATTGTTCTTGATCCCCCACAAAAATGATCTTCATATCCGCATTATTAATAATAAATTGCGCTTGTTTTGCCGTGTTCGTGGCATAAATCGGCACGGTGACGGCACGCACTTGCAATGTACCGATGTCGGTGATCGTCCAACGCGGCATATTATGCGAGAAAATGCCAATTTTATCTTGAATATCAATATGATTTGCTAATAACGCTAATGAAATTTGGTCAATTTGTTGTTGTAACTCTGACCAAGAAATAGACAACCAATTGTTGTCTTTGAAGTAACGAAGTGCGGTGCGATTTGCCAACGTTTTGGCTTGGCTACGCACACGGTGAATAAAATGAAAATTGAGATCCATGGTTAAAAATCCAAAGTCAGCTAACAGTTGTGCGCTAATATAGCGGATTGAGGCTCAAAACTCTAGCAATAAAACTGCGTTTTATGGGGATTTATTGGGTTAATGTACCTTGTCAAATTATCCCTATAATTCTCGGCAAAATACCGCTAAAATTATGCACCATAACTTCGCCCCCATAGGTTAAGCCAATGCTCAAAATCCGTTGGATTTTTTGACCGCACTTTTTGTTATTTTAAGGATGTTTATGTCACCGCCACGTTTTGTTCATTTGCAGGTTCACAGTGATTTTTCCATGATTGACGGTATCGCCAAAGTGAAACCGTTGGTGAAAGCTTGCGTGGAAAATAACATGGTGGCGATGGGGCTAACGGACTTCACGAATTTCTGTGGCTTGGTCCGGTTTTATGGTGAGGCATTATCTTCCGGCGTGAAGCCGATTATCGGGGCGGATGTGCTGGTACAAAGCGAACTGTGTGGGGAGGAAAGATTCCGTTTAACTTTATTGGCAAAAAATAACGAAGGCTACAAAAATATCACGTTGTTGCTTTCTAAAGCTTATGAACGCGGTTATTCGGATGTGCCATATATCGATCAGCAATGGCTGGTGGAACATCGTGCTGGGGTGATTGTTTTATCCGGCGGCGTCAATGGCGATGTAGGTAAAAAATTACTGCGTAGCAATACTGATGAACTTAAAAGTGCGGTGGATTTTTACCACGAATTTTTCCCTGATCATTTTTATCTTACCCTCACCCGCACCGGTCGTCCCGATGAAGAACGTTATATTCAAGCCGCGTTAGAACTGGCCGAACGTGAACAGTTGCCCGTGGTGGCGACCAATGATGTATGCTTTTTACAGGCTGATGATTTTGAAGCCCATGAAATTCGCGTGGCGATTCATGACGGTTTCACATTAGATGACCCGAAACGTCCTAAAAATTATACTGGCCAACAATATTTCCGTTCCGAACAAGAAATGTGTGATTTGTTTGCCGATGTGCCGAGCGCACTGGAGAACACGCTACTGATTGCACAACGCTGTAATGTCACCATTCGATTGGGCGAATATTTCTTACCTAAATTTCCAACCGGTGATTTAAGCACCGAAGATTACCTTGTGAAACGTGCCAAAGAGGGCTTGGAAGAGCGCCTTAAGGTGTTATTCCCTGATGAAAACGAGCGTGCAGCGCGTCGCCCGGAATATGATGAACGCTTGCAGGTGGAACTGGATGTAATCAACCAAATGGGGTTCCCGGGTTACTTTTTGATCGTGATGGAGTTTATCCAATGGTCAAAAGATAACGATATTCCGGTGGGGCCAGGGCGGGGGTCCGGTGCAGGGTCTTTGGTGGCGTATGCGTTAAAAATTACTGATTTGGATCCGTTAGAATTCGATTTGCTTTTTGAGCGTTTCCTTAATCCGGAACGGGTTTCCATGCCTGACTTTGACGTGGATTTCTGTATGGACGGACGCGACCGCGTGATTGAACACGTTGCCGAAATGTATGGACGTGGTGCGGTGTCGCAAATTATTACGTTCGGTACCATGGCGGCAAAAGCGGTGATTCGCGATGTGGGGCGCGTACTGGGACAACCTTATGGCTTTGTGGATCGCATTTCTAAATTAGTGCCACCGGATCCCGGCATGACACTTGCCAAAGCGTTTGAAGCGGAACCGAAGCTACAAGAAATTTACGATGCCGACGAAGAAGTCCGCGCCATTATTGACATGGCACGCAAGCTGGAAGGTGTCACTCGAAATGCCGGTAAGCATGCCGGTGGAGTGGTAATTTCGCCGACGTTAATTACCGATTTCTCGCCGCTGTATTGCGATTCGGAAGGGAAACATCCGGTCACTCACTTCGATAAAAACGACGTGGAATATGCGGGTTTGGTGAAGTTTGACTTCTTAGGCTTACGTACCTTAACCATCATCAAATGGGCGCTGGATATGATTAACGCTCGCATGGAAAAAGAAGGCAAACCGTTGGTAGATATCAACGCCATTCCATTGGATGATCACCAATCTTTTGAAGTGTTGCTTAATGCCGAAACCACGGCGGTGTTCCAGTTGGAGTCGCGTGGTATGAAGGATTTGATTAAGCGCCTCAAGCCGGACTGCTTTGAAGATATTATCGCGTTGGTAGCCTTGTTCCGACCGGGCCCATTGCAATCAGGCATGGTGGATAACTTTATCGACCGTAAACACGGGCGCGAAGAAGTGTCTTATCCGGATGCCAACTATCAACATGAATCCCTTAAACCGATTTTAGAGCCAACCTACGGCATTATTTTGTATCAAGAGCAGGTCATGCAAATTGCTCAAGTCTTGGCGGGTTATACGTTGGGTGGCGCAGACTTATTGCGTCGTGCGATGGGTAAGAAAAAACCGGAAGAAATGGCGAAGCAGCGTTCTGTGTTTGAAGAAGGCGCGATTAAAAATGGCATAGACGGCGATCTTTCCATGAAGATCTTCGATTTGGTGGAAAAATTTGCGGGCTATGGTTTTAACAAATCGCACTCTGCCGCCTATGCTTTAGTGTCCTATCAAACCCTGTGGTTGAAAGCACACTATCCTGCCGAATTCATGGCGGCAGTCATGACTTCGGAAATGGATAACACCGACAAAATCGTTGGCTTGTATGACGAATGTATGCGCATGGGCTTAAAGGTGGTACCGCCGGACATTAACACCGGAAAACATCATTTTAGCGTCAATGAAAACGGCGAAATTGTGTATGGTATCGGTGCGATTAAAGGCGTGGGTGAAGGGCCGATTGCAGCCTTGGTAGAAGCTCGTGAGAAAGACGGTATTTTCAAAAACTTGTTTGATTTATGTGCCCGCGTGGATTTAAAGAAAATCAATCGACGTACGTTTGAAAGCCTGATTAAATCCGGTGCTTTCGATAAACTTGGGCCACATCGTGCGGCGTTACAACAAAATTTGGAAGATGCACTACGTGCCTCCGATCAACATGCCAAAGACGAGGCTTTAGGGCAGACGGATATGTTCGGCGTGTTGACAGAAACCAACGAGGAAGTGGAACATTCTTATGCCAACATTGCCCCTTGGACGGAAAAGACGATTTTAGACGGTGAACGGGAAACCCTCGGACTGTATCTCAGCAGTCATCCGGTGAGTCGTTATTTGAAAGAATTGTCTCATTACAGCCCAATGCGTCTGAAAGAGTTGACGCCGAATTATCGCGGACAAATGAGTACTGCCAGCGGTTTGGTAGTAAATACGCGTATTGCCGTCACCAAAAAAGGCAACCACATCGGCATTGCCACCATTGATGACCGTTCCGGTCGTTTAGATTTAACGTTGTTTGGCGAAGCGCTAGATAAATTCGGTGAGAAACTGCAAAAAGACACGGTGATCGTGGTGTCAGGGCAGGTCAGTTTTGACGACTTTTCACAAGGCTTACGTATGTCTGTGCGGGATTTGATGACGATTGATGAAGCGCGTGCACGTTATGCGAAAAGCCTTGCGATTTGCCTGTCTCAAGAACAAATCACACCGCAATTCATTAAGCAATTTAAACGGATTTTACAGCCTTACAGCGGCAATTCCCTGCCGGTGCATATTTATTACCAAAGCCCACAAGGCAGAGCCTTAGTCAAAATGGGCGTGCAATGGTCGGTCAATCCAACCGATGAATTGCTGACCGAACTTGTGACATTGCTCGGTGAAAGCGCGGTGGAGTTGGAGTTTGAATAGATAATAGAGATAAAAAGTGCGGTCGGAAAAAATCATTGTTTTTTCGACCGTACTTTTTGTATGAGCCGGGTTAGGCAACTTTAGCCGTGCCTAACGTCCCATCATCAATCATTTCTGTTCTCGGCGTGCCGATGATTTCCCACACTTTTTCCCCATTTTTGAAGAAGACAAATCCACCGTTTTCCATTTTGCGCCAGACTTCGTCTTTGGTGAGCGGCACGGTAGTAATGATCGTGACTTTATCGCCCTCTTTGGCGTATTCATTGAAGTCGATGACACCGTCATCATCAACACGTTGTGCTTTGCCAAATGGGGCTTTACGGGTGAGATAGTGTAGGTTAGTGGAACAACGGGCAATCATCCATTCGCCGTTAGACAGGATAAAGTTAAAGGTGCCATGCTCTGCGAGTTTGTTGCTGATATCTTGCACGGCTTGAAAAATCTGTTCTTCGTTTGGCTTTTTGCGAAAGCGATTTTTTAATTGTTCTGCCATGTAACAGAAAGCAGTTTCTGAATCAGTGCTGCCGATAGGTTGACAGAAGGATTCGCTCATGTCGGGCAGTTCGGTTAAGTTGCCATTATGGGCAAAAACCCAATTTTCACCCCAGATCTCACGGATAAATGGATGGGTATTTTCAAGGTTTACATCGCCTTGCGTCGCTTTACGAATATGCGAAATGACGTTGAGGGATTTGATGTGGTATTGTTTCACGCAATCCGCGATAGGGGAAATGTGGCCAGGTTTATTGTCGCGGAAAATACGCACGCCTTTGCCTTCAAAAAAAGCGATACCAAATCCGTCTGAATGGGAATCTGTGAGTCCGGCGCGATGACGAAATCCTTCAAATGAAAACACAATATCCGTCGGCGTATTGCAGTTCATTCCCAATAATTGGCACATAAATTTGTTTAACCCTTGTGTAGAATAACCATAGAATAAGTGCAGATTTAACACCATAACTCCGCTAATTTCAATATTCCACCGACCTCATTTTTAGAACAAAATGTGCTGTCTCATAACAAAATTAGCTTAAAAAATACCGCACTTTTTGTTGCCCTCAAAAGTGCGGTCGTTTTTTGAGATGTTTTTCGTGTCGATTAATACACGCCTTGCGCCAACATGGCATCAGCTACTTTAACGAAACCGGCGACGTTCGCACCCACCACATAGTTGATGTTACCTTGCGCATCACTGCCGTATTTTTTACAGTTAGTATGAATGTCTAACATAATGCGATGCAATTTTGCATCCACCTCTTCTCTTGTCCAACTTAAACGTTGTGCGTTTTGCGACATTTCCAAACCGGAAGTGGCGACGCCACCTGCGTTTGCTGCTTTGCCCGGTCCGAAGAGTACACCGGCGTCAATAAAAGCATTGGTGGCTTCAATGGTGGTTGGCATATTGGCACCTTCGGCTACGACTTGAACGCCATTGGCAATCAAGGCTTGTGCATCGCTTAATGCTAATTCGTTTTGGGTGGCACATGGGAGTGCAATATCGACTTTTAAATGCCACGGCCGAGCACCGGCGACATATTTCAAGCCAAAGAGATCGGCGTAATCTTTTACACGACCGCGTTTGACATTTTTGATGTCCATTAAAGCGGCTAATTTTTCTTGAGTGAAGCCTTCTTCATCCACAACGGTGCCGGATGAGTCGGAACAGCTAATGACTTTAGCGCCTAGTTGCAGGGCTTTTTCAATCGCATATTGTGCCACGTTGCCGGAGCCGGAAACCGCGACGGTTTTGCCTTTCAAATCTTGACCTTTTTCTGCCAGCATAGCTTGGACGAAATAAACCAAACCATAGCCGGTGGCTTCCGGACGAATTAAGCTGCCGCCGAAGCTCAAGCCTTTGCCGGTAAAGACACAGCCGGTTTGATTGGAGAGTTTTTTCATCATGCCGGTTAAATAACCCACTTCACGCGCACCGACACCAATATCACCTGCCGGCACATCTGTATCTGGGCCGATGTGGCGATAAAGTTCAGTCATTAAGGCTTGGCAGAAGCGCATGACTTCTGCATCGCTTTTGCCTTTTGGATCAAAGTCGGAACCGCCTTTGGCACCGCCCATTGGCAATGTGGTTAAAGCATTTTTGAAGATTTGCTCAAAGCCTAAGAATTTTAAAATGGATTGGTTGACGGACGGGTGAAAACGCATGCCACCTTTGAAAGGACCGATAGCGCTGTTAAATTGAATGCGGAAGGCGCGGTTGACTTGCACCTCACCTTTGTCATCTGTCCATGCTACGCGGAATTGAATAATGCGTTCCGGCTCAACTAAACGTTCTAATAAGGCTTCAGAGCGGTATTTCGGGTTTTTCTCAAGGAATGACCAAATAGACGTGAATACTTCGCGTATCGCTTGTAAAAATTCCGGTTGATTTCCGTCACGTTGTTCGACTTTTGCTAAGAATTCTTCGAGTGAGGCAACTGCGTGAGACATAAGAATTTCTCCTGTGGATAGTATGTTGGTGTTTGCTTTATTTATTTTCGCTTGGCTATATTGCTAAGTCAGAATTACTATGCAACAGGAAATCATATGCTTTCAAATGTTTTTACGAAAAAACAATTAAATTATTTTATGTTTTTAACTTATTTTATTTTTTATCTAAAAAATAGGTTTGTTTGTTAGATTGGATTTATTTTTAGTGGTTTTTTGAAAGAAAAGTGCGGTCATAAAAATAAACTTTTTTATGACCGCATTTTAGAAGAGATGTTAGGCAAATCTTGCTTTTGCTTCTGCAATGGCTTCTGCGATACGCAACGGTGATACTCCACCTTTGGCGGCGCGTTTGTCTAAGCAAGATTGTAAAGAAAGAATGTCATACACATCGTCCGACACTTTTTCACAGAATTGACGGAATTCAGGAATCGTCAGGTCTTCTAAGGCCTTGTGTTGCTTGATGGCATACACCACGGTTTCGCCCACAATGTGATGGGAATCACGGAATGGTACGCCTTTGGCAACTAAATAATCGGCTAATTCAGTGGCGTTGGAATAGCCTTTAAGAGCCGATTCGCGAGTGCGTTTCACGTTCACTTTGATGTCGTCTAACACTAATGACGCCATGTCTAAGCAATCTTGCCAAGTGTCCAATGCATCGAAAATGCCTTCTTTGTCTTCCTGCATATCTTTGTTATACGCCAACGGTAAACCTTTTAAGGTCATTAACATGCCATTTAATGCGCCAATAACACGACCAGCTTTACCACGAATTAATTCGCAGGCATCAGGGTTTTTCTTCTGTGGCATGAGGGAAGAGCCGGACGTCACGCGATCGGAGAGTTCCACAAAGTTAGATTCGCCGCTGTTGAAAATAATCATATCTTCAGCGAAACGGGATAAATGCACCATGCTCAGCGAGGCGGCAGAAAGCAGTTCGACGATATGATCGCGATCGGAGACGCTGTCTAAGCTGTTACGGGTCGCAAATGCGAAATCCAAATCTTTGGCGAGCTGTTCGCGATCGATAGGATACGCCGTACCGGCAAGGGCGCCACTGCCTAGCGGACAGCTGTTCATGCGGCGGTAAGCATCGGCTAAACGGGAATAATCGCGATCCAACATTTCAACATAGGCCATGCACCAATGTGCAAAGGTAATCGGTTGGGCACGTTGTAGGTGGGTGTAGCCAGGCATCACTGCCTCTTGGTTATTTTCTGCGGTGAGCACCAATTTGCGTTGTAATTCGCGAAGGGAATGTTGTAATTCGGTCACCCGTTTTTTACACCACATTTTGATGTCGAGCGCCACTTGGTCGTTACGGCTGCGACCGGTGTGCAGTTTTTTACCTAAATTGCCCACTTTGTTAATAAGTTTACTTTCCACCCAACTGTGAATGTCTTCCGCATCATCTTGTAAAATCGCTTGCGGATTTGACCGTACTTCAATCAATAATTCGTTCAGTGCCTGTTCTAATTGTTGTTGTTCTTGTGCGCTTAAAATATTGACGGAAACCAAAGCCTTCGACCAGCCGATGGAGCCCTCAATATCTTGCTCGGCAAGGCGATAGTCAAAGCGTAATGAATCGTTAAAATTTTTAAAACGCTTGTCCGCCGCCTGCGTAAAGCGCCCACCCCAAAGTGCCATAGAATCCTCTGATTTGTGATTGGTGAAATTGGTTAAAAAATATATCACAGAAACAAAAAAGGCGATCAACAAAAAATTTGCTTTTTGTGACCGCACTTTTTGTGTCATTGACCGTTATTTTAATAAATCTTCGTTTTTAGCGTTAATTTGTAAATTCATATAAAAATCTCCTCTTATTCTGTCTTTTTTTAGATTGATAGGATAAAGCATTAGGAGAAATTAAGATACACGAAATTATAAATGAAGTGGTGGGCGATACCGGTCTCGAACCAGTGACCCCCTCCTTGTAAGGGAGGTGCTCTCCCAACTGAGCTAATCGCCCGACGAATCGGTATTTTAAGATTTTAAGTGGTGGGCGATACCGGTCTCGAACCAGTGACCCCCTCCTTGTAAGGGAGGTGCTCTCCCAACTGAGCTAATCGCCCACGTTAGAATCTTAAAATAGGGAAGTATGTAAAGAAGTGGTGGGCGATACCGGTCTCGAACCAGTGACCCCCTCCTTGTAAGGGAGGTGCTCTCCCAACTGAGCTAATCGCCCACGTCGTTACATTGACAACACTGAGAAACCTTGAAAGTGGTGGGCGATACCGGTCTCGAACCAGTGACCCCCTCCTTGTAAGGGAGGTGCTCTCCCAACTGAGCTAATCGCCCTCAATGTTGTGAGCGTGCATTATAATTGCTCAATGATTTCAGTCAACAAATTTTTGCCAAAAATCCGTTGGTTGTTTTAAAAATAGGCATAAAAACAGATTTTTCCTTATGAATTCAAACAACTCGTAGTACAATACCGCACAATTATTTGCACAGAAAAAGGTTATAAAATGAAATTAGAAGCATTATTTGATTTGGATCCAAACGTGAAGGTACGTACCCGTTTTGCACCAAGCCCAACCGGTTATTTACACGTTGGGGGCGCGCGTACCGCACTTTATTCCTGGTTATACGCTAAACACAATCACGGCGAATTTGTGTTGCGTATTGAAGATACCGATTTGGAACGTTCTACGCCGGAAGCCACTCAGGCGATTTTAGAAGCGATGGAATGGTTAGATTTGGCCTGGGAGCATGGCCCTTATTATCAAACTAAGCGTTTTGACCGTTATAACCAAGTTATCGATCAAATGATTGAGCAAGGTTTGGCATACCGTTGTTACTGTACCAAAGAACGTTTGGAAACATTACGTCATACACAAGAACAAAATAAAGAAAAACCGCGTTATGACCGCCATTGTTTACACGATCACGCTGAACATTCTGCTGATGAACCGCATGTTGTGCGTTTTAAAAACCCAACTGAGGGGTCTGTGGTATTTGATGACGCGGTGCGTGGACGCATTGAAATCAGCAACAGCGAATTGGATGACTTGATTATCCGCCGTACCGACGGTTCTCCGACCTATAACTTCTGCGTGGTGGTAGATGACTGGGATATGGGCATCACCCACGTTGTGCGCGGTGAAGACCATATTAATAACACCCCTCGTCAAATTAACATTTTGAAAGCCCTTGGTGCACCGATTCCGGTGTATGCGCACGTTTCCATGATTAACGGTGACGATGGACAAAAACTTTCTAAACGTCATGGCGCCGTGAGCGTGATGCAATATCGTGACGAAGGTTATTTGCCGGAAGCGCTGATTAACTATTTGGTGCGTTTGGGTTGGGGGCACGGTGATCAGGAAATTTTCACCCGCCAAGAAATGATTGATTTATTTGATTTACACTCCGTGAGTAAATCTGCTAGTGCCTTTAACACCGAAAAATTATTGTGGTTGAACCATCATTACATTCGTGAATTGCCAGCGGACTACGTCGCAAAACATTTAGCATGGCAATATCAGGATTTAGGCATTGACACTTCCAATGGCCCGGCATTAACGGAAATCATCACCATGCTTGCGGATCGTTGTAAAACGTTACGTGAAATGGCGCTTGCCAGTCGTTATTTCTTTGAAGAGTTTGAAACTTTCGATGAAGCCGCAGTGAAAAAACATTTCAAAGCGGGCGCGGTAGAAGCTCTTGAAAAAGTAAAAGAAAAACTGACCACACTTTCCACTTGGGATTTGCATTCTACTCACGAAGCCATTGAACAAACCGCTGCCGAATTAGAGGTTGGCATGGGCAAAGTGGGGATGCCGCTGCGCGTGGCCGTGACCGGCGCGGGGCAATCGCCGTCTATGGATGTCACCCTTGTGGGTATCGGGCGTGATCGCGTATTAAATCGTATTCAACGAGCCATTGATTTTATTAAGGCACAAAACGTTTAATATTTAATCTGATGGCAATGAATTAAAAATTTAATATTGACAGACCAAGGGGCGGAATTTATCATAGCCGCCACTTACGGGGATATAGCTCAGTTGGGAGAGCGCTTGAATGGCATTCAAGAGGTCGTCGGTTCGATCCCGATTATCTCCACCAAATTTTAAACCTTATCAATGAAGTCAATTGATAAGGTTTTTCTTTTTTAGCGTTGTGCTTCATGCTTATCAACGCAAATGCTATTAAGTTCTTGCCTCTAAAGTTATCTCATCTAATGTGAAATTTATGCTTAAAAAGAGCATTTAAACATTTCTTAAATGCCCTACCTCTCCCCGTTTCTTGCTAAATGAGTTGCCCGAAAGGGGAGTTTATGAAACAATTTGTCGCTATTCCAATTTAAAAAATTAACTGAATTTTAAGGATACGATAGTGATCGATTTCGATGGCTACCGTCCGAATGTAGGCATTGTTATTTGCAACGACAAAGGGCAAGTGCTGTGGGCGAAAAGATACGGACAGAATTCTTGGCAATTTCCGCAAGGCGGGATTAATGATAATGAAACGCCGGAACAAGCGATGTACCGAGAATTGTTTGAGGAAGTAGGATTAACACGCAAAGATGTACGAGTGCTCTATGCCTCTAAGCATTGGCTGCGTTATAAATTGCCAAAACGCCTGCTACGTTATGATTCCAAGCCTATTTGTATCGGGCAGAAACAACGCTGGTTTTTATTACAGTTAGTCAGTGATACTAAAAATATCAACATGCAATGCAGTAAAACACCGGAGTTTGACGGTTGGCGTTGGGTGAGTTTCTGGTATCCGGTGCGTCAAGTGGTCTCTTTCAAAAGAGATGTCTATCGTAAAGCGATGAAAGAGTTTGCTACGGTGTTATTTGATGAAAATAACAAAGACTTGTTATTGCGGACAGACTCTAGCGCAGTAGAAGAGAAAAAGAATACCTTTTCAACGCCAAAACAGACCCATTCAAAGCATTCTAAACATTCATCACAAAAGTATAAGAGATAATTATGTTAACCTTCTTCCTCTTTTGTTTGCTTGCCGGTTGTGTTGCCGGCTTTTTAGCTGGTTTATTCGGCATTGGTGGCGGCATGGTGATTGTGCCGATGATGGTTTATTTGCTACCAATTGTCGGCGTACCGGATTCACTCTTAATGTCCACCGCACTTGGCACTTCCTTTGCGACTATCGTAGTTACCGCTTTTTCTTCTGCACAACGACACCACAAACTTGGCAATGTTGTTTGGTCAACCTTGAAGTATTTTGCCCCTGCATTAATGATCAGTGCCTTCATTTCAGGACAATACATCAGTAAATTGCCTCATGACATTTCCAGTAAGTTGTTTGCCTGCTTAGTTGTTTACTTAGCCGCTAAAATGATTTTGTCTATTAAACCGAAAAATATCGACCCGAATAAAAAAATTACGCCTTTATCCTCGATTATTGGCGGTGCTTTGATTGGCATGGCATCAAGTGTTGCCGGTATTGGCGGTGGCGGATTTATTGTGCCGTTTTTAAATTCTCGCAACGTAGATATTAAAAAAGCTATCGGTACTTCCGCTTTCTGCGGCATGTTGATGGGGATTGCGGGAATGTTAAGTTTTATGGTGAGCGGTTGGAATGCGCAAGGTATGCCGCCTTATTCGGTCGGTTTCGTATATTTCCCGGCTGTATTGGGCATCACGATCACCTCATTTTTTACCTCTAAACTTGGCGCCAACGCGACGAATAAACTCCCGGTGCCGACTTTGAAGAAAGCGTTTGCTGCCTTTTTAATTGTGGTGGCGATTAATATGTTATTGAAATAAGGAACGTTATGAATTCAGATTACCTTGTATTACCGCATTTCGATCCGGCAATTTTTGAATTTGGTCCCATCGGTTTGCGCTGGTATGGATTAATGTATTTACTCGGTTTTATTTTTGCTCGTTGGTTAGGTGTGCGCCGAGCTCAACAAGCAAACAGCGGTTGGACGGTAGATCAAGTCGATTCTTTACTCTTTAATGGTTTCATGGGCGTCTTTTTAGGCGGTCGAATTGGTGATGTCTTCTTTTATAATTTTGATCGTTTTTTACAGGACCCGCTGTATTTATTTCGAGTTTGGGAAGGCGGTATGTCTTTTCATGGTGGCTTAATTGGCGTGATTATTGCCATGGTCATTACCTCTAAAATACAAAAACGCAGCTTTTGGGCGACAGCAGACTTTGTGGCACCGTTAATTCCGTTTGGTTTAGGGATGGGACGTATTGGTAATTTCATCAATTTAGAATTATGGGGACGTGCAACGGACGTGCCTTGGGCAATGATTTTTCCGACAGATCCGCTATTATTACCACGCCATCCGTCTCAATTATATGAAGCGGTGTTAGAAGGTTTGGTGTTGTTCCTTATTTTGAATTGGTTTATTCGTAAACCACGTCCAATGGGATCGGTTGCCGGCCTCTTCCTCATCGGTTATGGCGTTTTCCGTTTTATGATTGAATATGTGCGCGAACCTGATGTAGAGCTGTTTCTTGATGTGATCACAAGAGGCCAACTTCTTTGTCTGCCAATGATGCTTGGCGGTGTTTTCATTATGCTTTGGGCATACAACAAAAGTGCGGTGAAAAAATGAAACAATATTTAGATTTGTGCCAACGCATTGTTAACGAAGGCGTTTGGGTAGAAAACGAACGTACCGGCAAACGCTGTTTGACCGTGATTAACGCTGGTTTGACTTACGATGTGGCAAATAATCAATTTCCGTTGATTACCACCCGTAAAAGTTATTGGAAAGCAGCGATTGCAGAATTTCTAGGCTATATTCGCGGTTATGACAATGCCGCCGACTTCCGCAAGCTAGGTACCAAAACCTGGGATGCCAATGCCAATGAAAATCAGGCTTGGCTCAATAATCCGCACCGCAAAGGCATGGATGACATGGGGCGCGTATATGGCGTGCAGGGCCGAAGCTGGCGCAAGCCGAATGGCGAACATCTCGATCAGTTGCGTAAAATCGTCAATAACCTCAGCAAAGGCATTGATGACCGCGGTGAGATTCTGACGTTCTATAATCCAGGTGAATTTGATTTGGGTTGTTTGCGCCCTTGCATGCACACACATACGTTTTCCTTGCTGGGTGATACGTTATATCTCACCAGTTATCAGCGCTCTTGTGATGTCCCGCTTGGCTTGAATTTCAACCAAATCCAAGTGTTTACCTTCTTGGCGTTAATGGCACAAATTACCGGCAAAAAAGCAGGGCAAGCGTTCCATCACATTGTGAATGCGCACATTTATGAAGACCAGTTGGCACTCATGCGTGATGTGCAATTAAAACGTGATCCTTTCCCGTCACCGCAGTTGGAAATTAATCCTGACATTAAATCTTTAGAAGACCTAGAAACCTGGGTCACCATGGATGATTTCAAGGTCACGGGTTATCAATGCCACGAACCGATTAAATATCCGTTTTCCGTCTAACAAAGTGCGGTCGGTTTTAAAAACGTTTTTAAAATCTACCGCACTTTTCATCTGAAGAACCTCATGACTGAATTGCAACATCAATTAGATGAACAATTTATGCGCCACGCCTTAACGCTGGCAGATAAAGCAGAAGCCTTGGGTGAAATTCCTGTGGGAGCCGTGTTAGTGAGCGAGGAGGGTGAAATTATTGGTGAGGGATGGAATTTATCGATCATTGATTCTGATCCCACGGCGCACGCCGAAATTGTTGCTCTACGCCAAGGTGGACAAACCTTACAAAATTACCGCTTGTTGAACGCAACCTTATACGTCACCCTTGAGCCTTGCACCATGTGCGCCGGGGCGATTTTGCATAGCCGTATTAAGCGCTTAGTGTTTGGCGCGGCTGACTATAAAACCGGGGCAGTGGGTTCCCGTTTCCATTTCTTTGATGATTACAAAATGAATCATGTCATCGAAATCACCGCTGGTGTGTTGCAGCAGGAATGCAGTGAAAAACTCAGTGCGTTTTTTCAAAAGCGCCGTGGGCAGCAGAAAGAAGCGAAATTAGCGCAACAATTGATGACTGAAGCGAAGTTTGATGATTAAAAGTGCGGTCATTTTTTTTTCAGCATTTTTTAATATCCCTCGTTAAATTTCCTGCGGAGTGATACAATCGCCGCTCAATTTTATTAGTCAAGAGATAAGTTATGTCCCGTCAGAAAAAGACTCGCCGCCTTACAGATATCATGCCGGCCCGCAAATCCGATAAGAAACCGGAACAACCCCTTTCCGGCCGCAAAGCGACACGTTATGAACTGGATGCGAAAGCCCGTGAAGAGAAGAAAAAACGTAAGCATAAAGGATTGGATTCCGGTTCTCGTCATAGTGCGCCGGAAAATAAAGCAGCGAATCAAGTAAAAGAAATTCAGGACCCACGAATCGGTAGCCGTAAAAAAGTACCGTTGATGGTGGAGTTCGTCAATAAATCGCAAAAAGCGCAAGCAGTATCAGCCACAAAATCTGAGCCAAAAGCAACCTTGGATCCGATGCTTGAATTAGAACAGTTAGAAAATAACGAATGTTTGAATCAATTGCTGGATCAATTGGACGAAGGCAAAAAATTGTCTGCCGAAGATCAAAAATTTGTGGATGCCTGTTTGGCGCGTGTCGCCCAATTAATGGACGAATTAGGCATTGCGGATGATGAAGAAAACGATGAAGATTTATACCGCACTTTTGAACGAATCGACATCAACCAATTTAAATAAGTATCTTTAAATTATGTGGAAAACGTTTTTACTCATTGCAGCTGTCATCATCATTGCCGGTATGGTCGGTTATGCCGCGTATTTGTTGTTGGCGTTGCAAAAGCAGAAAAAAGCACTGTTGCAAGCGCGCCGAAACCGTATTCATCGCATTAAAGAAAGCCTTGAAATTATTGCGAAAGCCATGTTGAACGGTGATTGCAATTTGTCAGAAGGTGTATTGCGTTTGAAAATGCTACTCGAACCGGTGGGCATGAGCCTCAAACATTATTCTGCCATGTGGCGATTGTATGAAACGGTCGAAGATATGCCGACCCATGAGGCTCGCAGAGAATTAAAAAAGAACGAAAGAATGCGTTTGGATTTACAGCGTGAAAGCACAGAAGCGGAGCTTGAAAGTAAGATTAAGTCAGAACTAAACCGACTTCTAACGGATATCCAAACATTATAAACGTGGGGAAAATTGAATGTCTGAGATCATTTGGGATTTAGCATTAATTCAAAAATATAATCAATCCGGTCCGCGCTACACATCCTATCCGACAGCGCTTGAGTTTAACGAACAGTATACGAATGATGACTTTATTGCCGCGGCACAACGTTATCCAACACGTCCGTTGTCATTATATGTACACATTCCGTTTTGCCACAAACTTTGTTATTTCTGCGCCTGTAATAAGGTCATTACGCGCCATCAGCACAAAGCAGATATTTACTTGGATTTTTTGGAACGAGAAATAAAAGAGCGGTCAACATTATTTACAAATCGTGTGGCAACGCAAGTGCATTGGGGCGGTGGTACGCCAACATATTTAACGGAGGCACAATCTGCCCGTTTAATGCAAATGTTGCGCGACAATTTTAATATCGCCGATAACGCAGAAATCAGTATTGAAATGGATCCCCGTGAAATTGAGCTTTCGATGTTAGAACATTTGCGTAACATCGGGTTTAACCGCATCAGTATGGGCGTGCAAGATTTCAATAAAGACGTGCAGAAAGCGGTGAATCGCGAGCAGGATGAAACCTTTGTGAATGCGCTGTTGATGCGCGCTCGTGAGCTCGGTTTTCAGTCGACTAACCTAGATTTGATTTATGGTTTGCCATTCCAGAGTGTTGAGAGCTTTATGTTCACCTTGAAAAAAGTCATTGAACTCAACCCTGATCGATTGAGCGTATTTAACTATGCCCATTTGCCAAGCCGTTTCGCCGGACAAGCCAAAATAAAAGATTGGCAGTTGCCGAAACCGGAGACGAAGCTGGAAATTTTGCAAAAAACCATCGAAACGCTGGGCAGTGCAGGTTATAAGTTTATTGGTATGGATCATTTTGCCAAACCGGATGATGAACTTGCTATTGCGCAGCAAAATGGCGTGTTGCATCGTAATTTCCAAGGCTATACGACGCAGGAAGAATGCGATTTGTTGGGGCTGGGTGTGTCGGCAATCAGCTTATTGGGCGATACCTATGCGCAAAATCAAAAGGATTTGAAGGAATATTATACCGCGGTGGATACCAATGGCATTGCCTTACATAAAGGTTTAGCCATGTCAGAAGAAGATTGTTTGCGTCGTGATGTCATTAAGCAATTGATTTGCAACTTTAAACTAGTGTATGCCCTATTAGAAAAACAGTACAATATTGATTTTAAACAACACTTTGCAGAAGATTTGGCCTTGCTAGCACCTTTGGCTGCTGATGGTTTATTGGATATTGGTGAGGAGCAAATCACGGTTTCCGCAAAAGGACGCTTGTTGATTCGTAATATTTGTTTGTGTTTTGATACGTATTCACGCGCACAAGCAAAACAACAGCAATTTTCGCGGATTATTTAATTTGACATGTCGGGGTAGGTTTTATGCCTATCTCTACGCTTGTTTTCTAAAATAAAAAGTGCGGTTGAAATTCACAACAAATTTCAACCGCACTTTTCGTTTATCATTACCCCACTAAATTCAATTCAAACACAGATTTTTTCGGGTTTAAGCGGAACCCCTCTTGCTCCAGCAAATGATGTTGCTGTCGATCTTGTTCTACCACTAATCGTGTGGATTGTGTGTAGCTGACGAATTCTTTGGCTTTGGCGATGAGTGCGGTGTAAATGTCATTTGATTGATTGCCTTGGCGCACGAAAATATCCGTTAATTGCCAGTAGCGCTGTAATTGTAGCGAAGAAAGGCGAGGATAAAGTTGAATGAAACCAAGCGCTTGTTGAGATTGATCGAGAGCGAGGAAAAAAATACTTTCACTAAAACGAATACGGTTGGAAAGAAAGGTGAGCGTACGTTCCGGATTTTCTGTCATGCCCTGAGAAAGACGATATTCTTCAAATAGCGGTAGGAGTGTTTCTAGGTTCCATTGTTCAGCTTTAAAAATTTTAATCATGAGGCAATCGGTCATTTTTTGTTAAATTTATACAGTAGATTGTATCTTTTTAGCCCAAAAGAATCATCTGTTACAAAGAAAATTTTTTAGAACTGTGATTTTTTACCAAAAAAAGCAGGCGTTTTTTGTTATAGTAGGCGCAGTTTTTATTCAATCATATTAAGGAGAAACAAAATGGCTCGTCGTCCTTTAGTTATGGGTAACTGGAAATTAAACGGTAGCAAAGCCTTCACTCGTGAATTGATCACCGGCTTAAAAGAAGAATTGCATGGTGTCACCGGTTGTGATGTGGCAATTGCCCCACCGGTCATGTATTTGGGGGAAGCTGAAAAATTATTATCAGGCTGTGGTTGTAGCTGTGGCGGTCAAAATATCATCCAATTAGGCGCGCAAAACGTGGACGTGAATGTGAAAGGTGCTTTCACTGGTGATATCTCCACTGAAATGTTGAAAGATTTTGGCGCGAAATACATCATTATTGGTCACTCCGAGCGTCGTACTTATCACAAAGAAAGTGATGAATTTGTGGCGAAAAAATTTGGTGCGTTAAAAGAAGCCGGCTTGGTGCCTGTGTTGTGTATCGGTGAATCCGAAGCGGAAAATGAAGCAGGCAAAACCGAAGAAGTTTGCGCGCGTCAAATTGATGCTGTTATCAACCTATTGGGCGTAGAAGCCTTTAACGGTGCGGTGATTGCGTATGAACCAATTTGGGCAATCGGTACCGGCAAATCTGCGACTCCGGCACAAGCACAAGCCGTGCACGCATTCATTCGTGGTCACATTGCGAAAAAATCCCAAGCGGTTGCTGATCAAGTGATCATTCAATACGGCGGTTCTGTTAACGATGCTAACGCAGCAGAATTGTTCACCCAACCGGATATTGACGGTGCATTAGTGGGTGGCGCGTCCTTAAAAGCCCCTGCCTTTGCGGTGATCGTGAAAGCTGCGGCAAAAGCGAAAAACTAATTTCATTTTGTCTTTGAGGGTCGGTGAATACCGACCCTTTTCGTTTTCAGATTTCAGAAACTTCCGCTATAATGACCACACTTTTTTAACCTTAAATTAAAGGAATTCCTCATGCAAAATCCAAAAGATGATGTTTTATATGCGCCGGTTGAGTGGGTTGATCACAGTGCGGGTTACACCGACATTCGTTATCACAAATCCACCGACGGCATTGCCAAAATCACCATCAATCGTCCGGAAGTGCGCAATGCTTTCCGTCCGCAAACTGTGAAAGAAATGATCACCGCTTTTGCCGATGCCCGTTTTGACGAAAAAATCGGCGTTATCGTGTTGACCGGTGAAGGTGAAAAAGCGTTCTGTTCCGGCGGTGACCAAAAAGTACGTGGCGATTACGGTGGTTATAAAGACGATAGCGGCGTGCATCATCTCAACGTGTTGGATTTCCAACGTGATATTCGTACTTGCCCGAAACCGGTGGTGGCGATGGTGGCAGGTTATGCCATTGGTGGTGGCCACGTATTACACATGATGTGTGATCTTACCATTTCCGCAGACAACGCCATTTACGGCCAAACCGGCCCGAAAGTGGGTTCTTTTGATGGCGGTTGGGGCGCAAGCTATATGGCGCGTATCGTTGGTCAGAAAAAAGCGCGTGAAATTTGGTTCTTATGCCGTCAATACAATGCACAAGAAGCTCTAGACATGGGCTTGGTGAACACAGTGGTGCCTTACGCTGAGTTAGAAAAAGAAACCGTGCGTTGGTGCCGTGAAATGCTACGCAACAGCCCAATTGCCTTGCGTTGTTTGAAAGCCGCATTAAATGCCGACTGCGACGGTCAATCCGGTCTTCAAGAACTTGCCGGGAACGCCACCATGTTGTTCTATATGACGGAAGAAGGCCAAGAAGGTCGCAATGCCTTCAATGAAAAACGCGCGCCGGACTTCGGTAAATTTAAGCGCAATCCTTAAAATAAAAAGTGCGGTCGTTTTTAAAAATATTTTTTTAAATCGACCGCACTTTTGTTATTGAAAGCACAATAATTTCTTTTCTGTAATTGTATAGGTAAAGGCGATGGATTTCGGTTTAACAGAAACAATCATTAAAAACATCGGTTGGCATTTACGCCATTTCCCTCAGGTTGAAACAGCAATTTTATTTGGCTCGCGCGGGAAGGGGAATTTTCGTGAAGACTCGGACATTGATTTAGCCTTAAAAGGCGATGGCATTACTGACGCCATGTTGCACGACATACAGCAAACTCTGTCGCAAACTACCGTTCCGTATAAATTCGATTTAGTCATTTATGACAAGATTACCGATCCGGTTTTACTGGCACATATTCAAGAGGTGGGCAAAATTTTCTATGAAAAGAAAGATTGCGCCATTCAACATCGTCGTTACCAACTTTTCCGTTATTCCATTCCGGTGGATTCTCAATTGATTTTGCGTAATCGCTTTTTGAAAAAGCGCGAAGGTCTTTTGGTAAAAGTGTGCTGTGGGCAAAATGAAGGTTGGGGTGAAATTGCGCCGTTGCCGGAGTTTAGCCATGAAACCTTAGACCAAGCGCAAGCCCAAGCCATCGAATGGCTGGAAAAATGGGATCAATCCCGCAGTTGCAACGTGAAATTGGATTTAACGGCGGATTTATATCCTTCTGTGGCGTTCGGGCTCAGTTGTGCGTTGATGGAAATGAAAGGACGTTTGGGTGACGAAGGCAACTATCAAACGGCGCCTTTATGTTATGGCGACCCGGATGAGCTTTATGAACCGCTGGATCAAATGCAGGGCGAAAAAGTCGCGAAAGTGAAAGTGGGGATGTATGAAGCCAATCGTGATGGCCTCATTGCCGACATGTTGTTAGAAGCGATTCCGGATTTGCAATTACGGCTAGATGCCAACCGTAGCTGGACGCCGGCTAAAGCGCAAATGTTTGCTAAATATGTGAAACCTGAGCATCGTGCGCGCATTCAATTTATTGAAGAACCTTGCAAAACCCGTGAGGAAAGTCGTCAATTTGCGGCAGAAACCGGCATTAACATTGCCTGGGATGAAAGTGTACGAGAACCTGATTTTCGTGTGGAAAAAGAACCGCACTTGGCGGCGATTGTGATTAAACCGACTTTGGTGGGCTCTATTGAACGTTGCGCTGAGTTGATTGCGCAGGCGCATGCGTTAGGTATTAAAGCGGTTATCAGTTCCAGCATTGAAAGTAGCTTCGGTTTAACCCAACTGGCGCGTATGGCAAAACAATATACGCCAAATGTCACGCCGGGCTTAGACACACTGGATTTAATGGATTACCAAGTCGTCAGAACCTGGCCGGGGTCGGAATTACCTGTCGTTGGCTTGGATTCGGAATTCATTACCGAAGTTATTTTAGATTAAAAGTGCGGTCATTTTTTCTGATGTTTTTTATAGTGGCGTTTTTACAGATTAGACCAGCCGAAAGCGAAAAATCATTATAATGCGCGCAATAAAAAGGAATGTGATATGTCATCAAAATACAACATTTTGCTGTTAAATGGCCCGAACTTGAATATGTTGGGTGTGCGTGAGCCAGGTCATTACGGGCATTTATCCTTAGCGGAAATTGAACGGCATTTGCAACAACAAGCGGCAAAACAGGAAGTTGCACTGGATTGTTTTCAAGCCAATAGCGAAGAAAAATTAATTGAGAAAATTCACCAAAGCTTTCAAAAAGTGGATTTTATTATCATCAATCCCGCGGCCTATACCCACACCAGTGTGGCGTTGCGTGATGCGTTACTTGCCGTTGGCATTCCTTTCGTTGAAGTGCATTTATCCAATATTCATAAACGAGAACCGTTTCGTCATCATTCCTATTTTAGTGATGTAGCGGAAAGTGTGATTTGTGGCTGTGGTGCGCAAGGGTATGATTTCGCATTACAGTTTGCCGTAAATTATCTTTCAAAAAAGTGAAGATCGGCGAAATTTAGCAAAAAATCGCAGAATTTTATCGCCAAAATAATGATTTTGAGGTAATCTCTCGGGCGAAAATTTATCTTAATCCATACCGTGCTTTTTTCAAAAGTGCGGTCAAAATCTAGCATATTTTAGGAAAAAACTATGGACATTCGTAAAATTAAAAAACTGATTGAATTAGTGGAAGAATCCGGTATTACGGAACTCGAAGTTTCAGAAGAAGAGGGTTCTGTACGTATTAGTCGTGCCACTGTTGCCGCTCCGGCAAATGTTCAGTATTCCATTCCAGCAGCTGCACCGGCTCCGGTTGCGGCGCCTGTTGCACCAGCTGCCGCGCCGGCAGCCCCTGCTGCTGCACCTGAAGAAGTTGCTGGTCATAAGATTCGTTCTCCGATGGTAGGAACGTTCTATCGTAGTCCAAGCCCTGAAGCGAAAGCGTTTGTTGAAGTGGGTCAAACCGTAAAAGTAGGTGATGCACTTTGCATCGTTGAAGCGATGAAAATGATGAACCGTATTGAAGCAGATAAAGCAGGTGTAGTAAAAGCTATTTTGGTAAATGATGGTGAGCCTGTCGAATTTGATGAGCCGTTGATTATTATCGAATAATTAACATAGCACACCATAATTTAAACAAGAATGGATTTATTATGTTAGAAAAAGTTGTTATCGCCAATCGTGGTGAAATTGCACTGCGAATTTTGCGCGCCTGCAAAGAATTAGGCATTAAAACCGTTGCGGTACACTCCACAGCAGACCGTGAGTTAAAACACGTTCTGCTTGCAGATGAAACCGTGTGTATCGGTCCTGCTCAATCTGCAAAAAGTTATTTAAATATTCCGGCAATTATTGCCGCAGCTGAAGTGACCGGCGCTGATGCTATTCACCCAGGCTATGGTTTTCTTTCCGAAAATGCGGATTTCGCCGAACAGGTAGAAAGCTCCGGTTTCACGTTTATCGGACCAACTGCCGATGTGATTCGTTTGATGGGCGACAAAGTGTCCGCGATTAACGCCATGAAAAAAGCCGGTGTGCCTTGCGTACCGGGTTCTGATGGCCCATTAACCTCTGACATCGCGAAAAACAAAGAAATCGCGAAACGTATTGGCTATCCGATCATTATCAAAGCCTCCGGTGGCGGCGGTGGTCGTGGTATGCGTGTAGTGCGTAGCGAAGAGGCGTTGGAAGAATCTATTGCCATGACGAAAGCCGAAGCGAAAGCGGCTTTCAACAATGACATGGTTTACATGGAAAAATATTTGGAAAACCCACGCCATGTGGAAATCCAAGTATTAGCGGACACCCATGGCAATGCGGTTTACTTGGCAGAGCGTGATTGCTCTATGCAACGTCGCCACCAAAAAGTGGTGGAAGAAGCTCCGGCACCGGGTATCACCGAAGAAGTTCGTCGTGATATCGGTTCCCGCTGTGCGAAGGCTTGTGTGGAAATTGGCTATCGTGGTGCCGGTACGTTTGAATTCTTATATGAAAACGGTGAGTTCTATTTCATTGAAATGAATACCCGTATTCAAGTGGAACATCCTGTGACGGAAATGATTACTGGAGTGGACTTGGTGAAGGAGCAATTGCGTATTGCAGCGGGCTTGCCGATTTCTTTCAAACAAGAAGACATTAAAGTCAAAGGCCATGCGATGGAATGTCGTATCAATGCAGAAGATCCAAAAACCTTCTTGCCTTCACCGGGTAAAGTGGCGCATTTACATTCCCCGGGTGGTTTAGGCGTGCGTTGGGATTCTCATGTTTACGCAGGTTACACGGTTCCTCCGCATTATGATTCCATGATTGCGAAATTGATTACTTACGGCGATACCCGTGAAGTCGCGATCCGTCGTATGCAAAATGCCTTATCAGAAACCATCATTGACGGTATTAAAACGAATATTCCGTTGCATGATCTGATTTTAGCAGACGAAAACTTCCAAAAAGGTGGCACAAATATCCACTATTTGGAGAAAAAATTAGGTATGCACGAATAAAACGTAGCATTAATAGAAAAAGTGGATCTCAGTCCACTTTTTTTATTTAGGAATGATATATGGACTTACAACAACGTTATAAACAAGCGACCAAAGAAGCCCGTTGGGCATTTGGCTTAACTTTGCTTTATGTGATTGGTTGGTGCTTATGTGCTTACTTGCCAAAAGGTACACAAGGCCCAATTGGTTTTCCTCTGTGGTTTGAACTGGCCTGCATTTACCTGCCGATTCTGTTTATTGTGGTCGCGTATTGGCTGATTAAAATTGTGTTTCAGGATATTCCGCTGGATGTGGAAGAGAAAAAACAACATTCGACAACGGAGCGTCACCAATGAACCTAGGGATTATTTTTCCGCTCATCATTTATTTAGCCTTTGTCTTTGGTGCAGCGATTTATGCTTATGTCAAACGTCAGAAAGGCGGGGATTTTCTTTCCGAATATTATGTGGGCAACCGTTCTATGACGGGCTTCGTGCTCGCCATGACGACAGCCTCTACCTATGCCAGTGCCAGTTCCTTTATTGGTGGCCCCGGTGCGGCGTATAAATACGGCTTAGGCTGGGTCTTGCTTGCCATGATCCAAGTACCTGCCGTGTGGTTGGCGCTTGGTGCGTTAGGGAAAAAATTTGCTTTGCTTTCCCGTGAGACCAATGCGTTGACCATCAACGATTTATTACTTTATCGCTATAAAAACAAATATTTGGTATGGATTGCCTGTGTCGCGTTGTTGATCGCGTTCTTTGCGGCGATGACCGTGCAATTTATCGGTGGTGCCCGTTTATTGGAAACCACCATTGGTATTCCTTACACCCAAGCTTTGTTAATTTTCGCTTTAACCGTGGGGATTTATACCTTCATCGGCGGGTTCCGTGCCGTGGTGTTAACGGACACGATCCAAGGTACCGTGATGATTCTCGGCACGATTGTGTTATTAGTCGGCGTGATTTATCAGGTAGGTGGCGTGGAAAGTGCGGTCAAAAAATTAACTGAAATTGATCCAAGCCTCGTCAGCCCGTACGGACCGAATGAGATGCTGGATTTCCAATTTATGGCCTCTTTCTGGATTTTGGTTTGTTTTGGTGTGGTGGGCTTGCCGCACACAGCCGTGCGCTGCATGGCGTTTAAAGACAGCAAAGCCCTGCATAACGGTATGCTTATTGGTACGATCGTGTTGACGATTATCATGTTCGGTATGCACTTGGCGGGCGCATTGGGGCGCGCCATCGTGCCGGATTTAACGGTATCGGACAAGGTGATTCCAAGCCTGATGTTGCAAGTGTTGCCACCAATTGTGGCGGGGATTTTCCTTGCGGCACCAATGTCGGCGATTATGTCCACGGTGGATGCGCAGCTGATTCAATCGTCTTCTATTTTTGTGAAAGACCTGTATTTGGCAGCAAAACCGCAGGCAGTGCAAAACCAAAAACGGATTGGTCGAATTTCCTCCGTTATTACGTTAATTTTGACCGCACTTTTAATTTTCGCGTCTCTTAATCCGCCAGATATGATCATTTGGCTGAACCTGTTTGCCTTTGGTGGACTTGAAGCCGCATTTTTATGGGTCATCGTTCTCGGACTTTATTGGGACAAAGCCAATGCTTACGGTGCGGTTAGCTCCATGTTGGTTGGCTTGATTTCGTTTATTTTATTCACCCAATTTGGCATTAAACTCTTTGGCTTCAACCCGATTGTGCCGTCTCTCGTCTTTGGCTTAGCGGCATTTTTGATTGGGAATAAAATCGGTGAGAAGCGCCATTCATCATAAAATATATAGGAATAAACATGGCTTGGATTCAAATTCGCCTAAACAGTACTAACGAAAAGGCAGAGCAAATCAGTGATTTTTTAGAAGAAATCGGCTCGGTGTCCGTTACTTTTATGGACAGCCAAGATACTCCGATTTTTGAACCCTTGCCGGGAGAAACCCGCTTGTGGGGCAACACCGATGTGATTGCTTTATTTGATGCAGAAACCGATATGAATGTGGTGGTGGAGGCACTTAAACAGGCGAGCCATTTAAATGAACATACCGCCTATAAAATCGAACAAATCGAAGACAAAGACTGGGAGCGTGAGTGGATGGATAATTTCCATCCAATGCAATTTGGTCAGCGCTTGTGGATTTGCCCAAGCTGGCGCGACGTGCCGGATCCGAATGCCGTGAACGTTATGCTTGATCCGGGCTTGGCGTTTGGTACGGGGACGCACCCGACTACGGCACTTTGCTTGGAATGGCTTGATAGTTTAGATTTGAAAGATAAAACCGTGATCGACTTTGGTTGTGGCTCCGGCATCTTAGCCATTGCGGCATTGAAGCTGGGCGCAAAAAGTGCGGTCGGTATTGATATCGATCCGCAAGCGATTTTAGCCAGCCGCAACAATGCAGAACAAAATGGTGTGGCGGATCGCTTGCAACTGTTTTTATCTGATGCAAAACCGTCGGACTTGAAAGCCGATGTGGTGGTGGCGAATATTCTGGCGGGACCATTAAAAGAGCTTTACCCGGTGATTAGCCAGTTGGTGAAACCAAACGGGGATTTGGGCTTGTCGGGCATTTTAGCCACACAAGCGCAATCCGTGTGTGATGCCTACGCCGAGCGCTTTGTGTTGGCGCCGGTGGCTGAATGCGAAGAATGGTGCCGAATTACCGGTAAGCTAAAAGCGTAACGCGGCATAAACGTCAACGTACGATAAAACTAAAAAGTGCGGTGGAAAAATATCATGTTTTTCACCGCACTTTTTGTTTTACGGTACTCAATAAACGAGACAATTTACCTATCAAAGTCAATTCTTTTGTGGCAAATTTTTGCAGAAATTTGGCAAATTGAATTGAATCTAAAAAATTTATAATTTGTATAAAAATTACCCTTTGCAAACGCATTAAAAGTGCGTATGATAGCGCACCTTGTCGGTTGGCAGCCGAGTTTGGTCAAGTTATGGGAAAGTTGCGGAGTCATAATGCGCATTGGTCATTATCAATTAAAAAATCGCATTTTATTGGCACCCATGGCGGGAATCACCGATCAACCTTTCCGTAAAATCTGCGCCCATTACGGAGCAGGTTTAACCTTTTCAGAAATGATGTCAACCAATCCGCAAGTGTGGCATACCGAAAAATCGAAATTGCGCTTAGCGCACCACCAAGATGCCGGTATCAATGCCGTACAAATTGCGGGTTCCGATCCCGATGAAATGGCGCAAGCCGCTCAAGTGAACGTGGAATACGGCGCTCAAATTATTGATATTAATATGGGCTGTCCGGCGAAAAAGGTGAATCGTAAAATGGCGGGATCCGCCCTTTTGCAATATCCCGAGTTAGTTCAACAGATTCTTGAGAGCGTCGTGAAATCTGTCAATGTTCCGGTAACGTTGAAGATTCGCACCGGTTGGGATACGGAAAATCGAAATTGTGTCGAGATTGCTAAAATCGCAGAGCAAAGTGGCATTCAAGCGTTAACCGTGCATGGTCGCACGCGTGCCTGTAAATTTGAGGGCGTCGCGGAATATGACTCGATTAAAGCGGTAAAACAAGCTGTTTCCATTCCGGTGATTGCCAATGGCGATATGATTTCCCCACAACAAGCCAAATTTGTGCTCGATTATACGGGGGCAGATGGCGTAATGATCGGTCGAGGGGTGTTAGGCCGACCTTGGGTGTTTCAAACCATGGTGGGGTTGGTGGAACACAATTCGATCGTGACCGAACCAAGTTTAGAAGAAAAGTGCGGTGTAATTTTGCAACATATCCGTGAGCTGCATCAGTTTTACGGTGATGAAAAAGGTTACCGAATCGCACGTAAGCATATCGCTTGGTATTTACAGGATATTCAACCTCATTCTGTTTTCAAACAAGATTTTAATGCGATCACTTCCGCTTCGGCGCAGTTAGACGCATTAGAACAATTTTTTCGTTTAATTTGATTTAATTAATGGATAGAACAATGTTAGAACAACGTAATCCGGCGGAAGCATTAACTGTTTCTGTGCTGAATTCTCAATCTCAAGTAACCAACAAGCCATTACGCGATTCTGTGAAACAGGCTTTAAAAAATTACTTATCCCAATTAGACGGTCAAGATGTCAACGATCTTTATGAGTTGGTATTGGCAGAAGTTGAACATCCAATGTTGGATATGGTTATGCAATATACCCGTGGTAACCAAACCCGTGCAGCGACAATGCTTGGCATTAACCGCGGTACATTGCGTAAAAAATTAAAAAAATACGGTATGGGTTAGTTTTTAGCTCATTTTTCATTCTCGCCCTTGTCCTTTTGACAAGGGCTTTTTTATTGTTTTTTTCCTATTTGTTTTCTCGCGCAAACGTTTTCGTTTATCCCAATTTCCTTTATAATAGCCCGCAATTTTTGTTTCAATTCAACCTCAAAGGTAATCCTCATGTTTCAAATTTTCCGTGGCTCACCTGCCCTTTCCGAATTCCGTATCAATGGCTTAATGCAAAAATTCCAACAGCAACAATTACCGGTAAAATCCGTGTATGCGGAGTATGTGCATTTTGTGGCATTAAACGCCGCCCTTTCTGCTGAACAGGAAGCCAAACTGAAAGCCTTGTTACATTACGGTCCAACCTTGGCAGAGCACGAAGCCAAAGGGGAAAGTTTTATCGTGATCCCGCGCGTCGGCACCATTTCTTCTTGGTCGTCCAAAGCCACCGATATCGCCCATAACTGTGGTTTGAACCAAGTAGAACGTATTGAGCGTGGTTTGGCGTATTACTTTGAATTGACACAGTCGTTAGATGAAAAAACAACGGAAAAACTGACCGCACTTTTATATGACCGCATGATGGAAACTGTAGTGCGCAAGGCAGACGAGGCGGAAGTGTTGTTCCGTCAACAAGAACCGAAGCCGTTCAAAACCGTGGATATTTTAAATGGCGGACGCAGTGCTTTAGAAAGTGCCAACGTGGAGCTGGGCTTGGCATTGGCGGAAGATGAAATCGATTATTTGATGGAAAATTTCACCGCACTTGGACGCAATCCGCACGACATTGAGCTGTATATGTTTGCGCAAGCCAACTCGGAACACTGTCGCCACAAAATTTTTAACGCCGACTGGATTATCGACGGCAAAAAACAGGATAAATCCCTGTTCAAAATGATCAAAAATACCTTTGAGAAAACCCCTGATTTTGTGCTTTCCGCGTATAAAGACAATGCAGCGGTTATGGAAGGCTCCAAAGCAGGACGTTTCTTCCCGGATCAAGACGGCATTTACCGTTATCATAATGAAGACACCCACATTTTAATGAAAGTGGAAACCCACAACCACCCGACTGCCATTTCTCCATTCCCGGGTGCGGCAACCGGTTCTGGCGGTGAAATCCGTGACGAAGGCGCGACCGGTCGCGGCGCAAAACCAAAAGCCGGTTTGGTGGGCTTCTCTGTGTCCAACTTATGCATTCCAAACTTTGAACAACCTTGGGAAGCGCCGCTTTCCAAACCGAACCGTATTGCTTCCGCCTTAGACATTATGCTGGAAGGCCCCCTAGGTGGCGCGGCGTTTAACAACGAATTCGGTCGCCCTGCATTGATCGGCTATTTCCGTACTTACGAACAAAAAGTGAATAGCTTCAATGGCGAAGAAGTGCGCGGCTACCACAAACCGATCATGTTGGCAGGCGGTATCGGCAACATTCGTGCCGAACACGTGCAAAAAGGCGACATTCCGGTGGGCGCAAAACTGGTTGTGCTTGGTGGGCCTGCCATGAACATAGGCTTGGGTGGTGGTGCGGCGTCTTCGATGGCATCCGGTAAATCGAAAGAAAACTTGGATTTCGCCTCCGTACAACGGGATAACCCTGAAATGGAACGTCGCTGCCAAGAAGTGATAGACCGTTGCTGGCAGTTAGGCGACGACAACCCAATCGCTTTTATTCACGACGTGGGCGCGGGCGGTTTATCCAATGCTATGCCGGAATTGGTGCATGACGGCGGCCGTGGCGGTAAATTTGAGCTCCGCAAAATCTTAAGCGACGAGCGCGAAATGAGCCCGTTGGAAATCTGGTGTAACGAATCACAAGAGCGTTATGTGCTTGCAATTCATCCGGAAAAACTACCGCACTTTGAGGAACTTTGCCGTCGTGAACGCGCGCCTTATGCGGTGATCGGCGAAGCCACGGAAGAAGAACATTTAACCTTACATGACGAGCATTTCAACAACGATCCGATTGATTTACCAATGGGTGTGTTGCTCGGCAAGACCCCGAAAATGACCCGCGATGTGCAAACGGCAAGTGTTAACGGCGAACCGCTTGAACAAAGCCAGATTCAATTAAAAGAAGCGTTACATCGCGTACTACGTTTGCCTGCGGTGGCAGAAAAAACCTTCTTAATCACCATCGGTGACCGCACGGTGACCGGCATGGTGGCGCGTGACCAAATGGTCGGCCCGTGGCAAGTGCCGGTGGCGGACTGCGCAGTGACCACGGCGACATTAGACAGCTACTATGGCGAAGCCATGTCCATGGGCGAACGTACGCCGGTAGCATTACTCGATTTCGCTGCGTCTGCCCGTTTAGCCGTGGCAGAATCCCTCACTAACATTGCCGCCACGAATATCGGCGACATTAAACGCATTAAATTATCTGCCAACTGGATGTCTGCCGCAGGCCACAAAGGCGAAGACGCGGGCTTATACGCGGCAGTGAAAGCCGTGGGCGAAGAGCTTTGCCCGCAATTAGGCTTAACCATTCCGGTGGGCAAAGATTCCATGTCCATGAAAACCACTTGGCAGGAAAACGGCGAGCAAAAAAGCGTGACTTCGCCGCTTTCTTTGATTATCAGTGCTTTTGCCCGCGTGGAAGACGTGCGCAAAACCGTTACCCCGCAATTACGTACTGACAAGGGACAATCGCGCTTGTTGTTGGTGGATTTGGGCGAAGGCAACAACCGCTTAGGTGCTACGGCGTTAGCGCAGGTTTATGCACAACTTGGCGACAAACCGGCGGATGTGGTCAACGCCGACACACTGAAAAACTTCTTTAACGCCATGCAGGACTTGGTGGCACAAGAAAAATTATTGGCATACCACGACCGCTCCGATGGCGGGTTAATCGTCACCTTGGCGGAAATGGCATTTGCCGGACATTGTGGCGTGGCTGTGGATATCAGCGCCTTGGGCGACAACGATTTAGCCGTGTTATTTAACGAAGAGTTGGGGGCGGTGATTCAAGTGCGCGACAGCGATTTGAGTCTCGTGCGCGATGTCTTCGCTAAACACAATGTGTTGCACTTAGTGAAAGAATTGGGCGCCGTGACTGAAGACGACGAAATCGAAATCACCCGCGGCAACAAAGTGTTACTCAATGAAAAACGTTCCGAATTGCGTGGCATTTGGGCGGAGTTGACCCATCAAATGCAACGCTTACGCGACAATCCGGAATGTGCCGACCAAGAATTTGCCGCGAAGAAAAATCCGCAGGACAAAGGCTTCTCCGCCAGTTTAACCTACGACCCGAGCGAAGACATTGCCGCGCCTTATATTGCCACCGGTAAACGTCCGAAAGTGGCGGTATTGCGTGAGCAAGGCGTCAACAGTCATGTTGAAATGGCGGCAGCATTTGACCGCGCCGGCTTTGAGGCTATCGATGTTCACATGAGCGACTTGCACAATCGCCGTTATGACTTGCAACACTTCAACGCCTTAGTGGCGTGCGGTGGTTTCTCTTACGGCGACGTGCTCGGCGCCGGCGGCGGTTGGGCGAAATCTATTTTATTTAACCCGCACTTACGGGATCAATTCAGCCAATTCTTTGAACGTGAAGACACACTCGCCCTTGGCATTTGTAACGGCTGCCAAATGCTTTCCACCCTGGCGGAAATCATCCCGGGCACAGAAAACTGGCCGCGTTTCGTGCGCAACAAATCCGAACGTTTTGAAGCCCGCGCCGCCTTGGTTCGTATTAACGAAAGCAACTCCCTGTGGTTCCAAGGCATGGCAGGTTCCCACATGCCAATTGCCGTTTCCCACGGCGAGGGCCGAGTGGAATTCAAAACGCTCGCAGATCTAACCGCACTTCAAGCGCAAAACTTGATTGTGGCGCAATACATCGACAACAACCTTAACCCGACAGAAGTGTACCCAGCGAACCCGAACGGCTCCGCACTCGGCATCACCGCCCTTTCCAACACCAACGGCCGCGTCGCCATCATGATGCCACACCCAGAACGTGTTTTCCGCACCGTGAGCAACTCATGGCATCCGGAAGAGTGGGGTGAAGATGGGGCTTGGATGCGGGTGTTTAGGAATGCGAGGGTGGTTTTGGGGTAATGGTGAGCAATATAACAATATTTTTTCTCGATGAACTAAGGAGGTAATAATGCCTATTAGATTTCAAAATTTGCCAGAGTTACTGAATGATATGAATCGTTTAGGGTGGATTATTGATTCTTTTCCTTTTGAATATAATGGTAAGCAAACTATAGTAATTCTTACTCTTTATACTCCAAAAGAAAGAAAACCTAGTGAATATGCTCAAGTAAAATTAGAATTTATCAGTCAAGATGATGCAAATCATAGTATACAAGCATATGCAGATTTTTATGAGGTTCACTTCAATTCAGCAACAGAGTTTTTTGATTTCTTTGATATAAATCGACTTGATGGAAATAGATTTCGAGAAATCTTTATAAATTTTTCTGAATGTTTTGCTAGGGTTATACCTATGCAAAAAGTGATTAATAAACCACCATTAGAGCGAGAGCTTATAGGACGAAGAGCGGAAGGAAATAACCCTAATGCTATCTATTGCTTTGATGTTAGAAGAAATGGGAGAAGACCGGATGGTACTCCCAATTCTCGGAGCATAGAAAATAGTAATAAAGCTGAAATGTTAAGACCTGAGTTATATCAAAGGTATAGACATGATCCAAATTTAAGTTTTTTCTTTAGTGATAATCGTAATGAAGAAAAAACAGATGAGGAAATTATTAATCTTGTTGCTATAAGATAATGTACTTTATTGCAATAATATGTACGGTTAGATATGTTTAGAAAAAATAACTTAAGGGGAAATCTATGTTATCTATATTAAATAAACTGAAAGAAAGCGTTCGAGTTCAGAAAGAAGATGGTACGGTTAAGGGACCATATGAAGCCTCTTTTATTGAAAATATTATTATTGTTAGTGATCTTAAAGCAGATATTACACAAGGTGATAAAATTATTCGTAAATTACCAAATGAAAATGATGCATATTACTATGTTACAAAGGTAGATTGTTATTCTAAAAGTCTAGGCGGTATCCCCCCTCATTACCAAGTAAAATTCACCCAAGTTCCTCCATCACAACCAATGGAAAAAAATATACAGAATATTAACTTTCATGGTTCACAAAATGTTCAAATAGGAGACTATAACACCCAAAACATTACTAATACGTTTAATGAATTAATTCAGAAAATAGAGAATTCAGCAGCTTCTGAAACAGAAAAACAACAAGCAAAATCTTTACTCAACCAATTTTTATCTCATCCACTTGTTGTTTCTATTTTAGGTGCAGCTACTGAAGCAGGTATCGGTTTACTATAGCCTATTTCCCCCCTGGTAGCGCGCGTCTCCTGACGCGTGCTTTTTTATGCTCTGAATTTTGGACACTCCCATGATAGCGCAAGCGTCCACGCTTGTGCTTTTTTCATTTTAGTTACAGGCACAAGCGTGGACGCTTGCGCCATCGTAGTCCGATCTGTAATGCTATCGTAATCCAATTGTAATTCCATCATAATGTCATCATAACTTAATAGAGTTTTGATTTTTTACTTCAGTAATTTATTTTTTGCGATCTTCTTCAAAAATCTGAGTTAAATTTAGAGTGAATTTAGTCATGTCTACTATTTTGCTTATCGGAGAGTTTTTAGAAGGTAGGAAGATGAGTAGAAAGTATAAATTTAATGATAAGAATGGCGTTTATTTTATTAGCTTTTCAACCGTATATTGGATTGATGTCTTTATTCGTGATTGTTATTTTGAAACGATGATGAGTGCATTGAATTATTGTCGTGAAAATAAGGGGATGAAGATCTATGGTTACTGTATTATGCCAAGTCATGTACATTTATTATTTCAGATAGAAGAGAAAAATCCTTCTGATGTCATTCGAGATTTAAAAACATTTACCTCTAAAGCACTACTAAAACAAATTGCAGAAAATCCTCAAGAAAGCCGCAAAGAATGGCTACTTTGGATGTTCCAGAGAGCAGCGAAAAAGTATAGTTATGTAAAGCACTACCAATTCTGGCAACACCACAATCAACCCATCGAAATTCATTCCGATAAATTTTTTGACGAGAAACTAGACTATATTCATCAAAATCCGGTGGTGACCGGGTTTGTGTCTGAGCCGCAGGATTGGAAATATAGCAGTGCGAAAAACTATTGGCAGGCGGTTGATCCTGTTTTAGACATTGATGTACTCCACTAAAAGTGCGGTCAAAAATTTCCCTGTTTTATTCAAATAAAAAAGGATAAGCCTTTTGACTTATCCTTTTTTCATTTTGATTCAAGATTATTTTAATCCTGCTGCTGCGCGTAACTCTGCGGCACGATCGATTTTTTCCCAAGGGAATTGTTCGCGACCGAAGTGGCCGTAAGCTGCTGTTTGGCGGTAAATCGGTTGGATTAAATCTAACATTTTAATTAAGCCGTACGGACGCAAATCAAAGAATTCACGTACGAGGCTGACCAACAATTCATTGGCGACTTTGCCTGTGCCGAAGGTTTCGATCATGATAGACGTCGGTTCGGCAACGCCGATAGCATAGGAAAGTTGGATTTCACAACGATCAGCAAGGCCGGCGGCAACGATATTTTTCGCCACATAACGAGCGGCATAGGCGGCAGAGCGGTCAACTTTCGATGGGTCTTTACCGGAGAATGCACCGCCACCGTGACGGGCTGCGCCGCCGTAAGTATCCACGATAATTTTACGGCCGGTTAAACCACAGTCACCCATTGGGCCGCCGATAACGAAGCGGCCGGTTGGGTTGATGAAATATTTGGTGTCTTTGGATAACCAGTGCGCCGGCAATACCGGTTTAATGATTTCTTCCATCACGCCTTCATGCAAATCTTTTTGGCTGACGGTTTCAGCGTGTTGGGTTGAAAGCACCACAGCATCAATGCCGACAATTTTATGATCTTCATATTTGAAGGTTAATTGGCTTTTTGCATCCGGACGCAACCAGTCTAATTTGCCACTTTTACGCACTTGTGCTTGACGTTCCATCAAACGGTGGGCATAAGTGATAGCAGCCGGCATAAATACATCGGTTTCATTGGTGGCGTAACCGAACATAATGCCTTGGTCTCCTGCGCCTTGATCTAACGGATTTTCACGATCCACTCCTTGGTTGATGTCGGAGGATTGTTTGCCAATCGCGTTTAAAACAGCACAGGAATGACCGTCAAAGCCCATTTCAGAGCTGGTGTAACCGATGTCGCAAATGACTTCACGGGCTAAATTTTCAATATCAACCCAAGCAGAAGTAGTGATTTCACCGCCCACTAATGCCATCCCGGTTTTCACATAGGTTTCGCAGGCAACGCGGGCTTTCGGGTCTTGTTTAAGAATTTCATCTAATACCGCATCAGAAATTTGATCGGCGATTTTATCCGGATGTCCTTCAGAAACGGATTCGGATGTAAATAAATATTGGCTCATTGTTTCTCCGGCATAATTTTATACAGAATAAATGTAAGGATATTTGGAAGTATTTCCATCTGGACGGCTATAATACGCTTTTAGGCTAAAAATGCAACTTGTCAGAGGGATTTTGTCCATTTGCTATTAATAATGGCATCGGTAAAAAAGAAAAAACCCTCAACAAACGCTGAGGGTTTTCGATTAACACAACTAAAAAGATTAGCGACGTAAACCTAAACGAGCGATTAAGCTGCTGTAAAGTTCAAGATTAGTACGTTTTAAGTAATCTAAAAGTTTACGACGACGGGAAACCATGCGTAATAAACCGCGGCGACCGTGGTGGTCTTTTTTGTGTTCAGCAAAGTGTGCTTGTAAGTGGTTGATTTGTGCGGTTAATAAAGCGATTTGAACTTCGGAAGAACCGGTGTCTTTACCATCGCGACCAAATTCAGCAACGATTTTTGCTTTTTGTTCAGTACTTAGAGACATAATAACTCCTAATATGAAGTGGTTAATGATACATCGTTCGCCGATCTCTAATTCAGCGACGACAAAGGAGTGCAGATTTTAGCCATTGCGCGGCGAAAAAGCAATGAATTTATCTTGTAATAACGCATTTAATTGGGTTGCAAATGCCGTTGGATTTTCTTGATGCGCATTATGTCCTGCCTGTGGAATCAGTATCAGGTTCAACTGATTTTCTAACGCCATTTGTTTGAATTTATGATCCCGTTCGCCGCAGAAATACTCGATCGGATAAGGGCTATTTTTGACGTAAGGACGTAAATCCGGTTGTTTGGCAAGAGACGTTGCTAACAGCATTTTGGCAATATTGTCGCCACAGTTGGCTTGGCGTTTTTCGATCAACGCTTTGCGTTGGTCTTCCGTTAAATGGGCGAAGATGGGTTGCTGATACCAGTCATTCAGTACGGAAGTCGCGGTTTCATGGCGAAAACGTTGTGCCCAAAACACATCATTTTCCCACCGCACTTTTTTGTCTGCCTCATTCGTCAATCCAAGATTGCCGCCTTCAATAATCAGCCCTTGCAGGTTGTATTTGTCTTGTTGACTACAAAGAGCGTAATACAGTGCGATTCTGCCACCGAGGGAGTAGCCCACTAAAAAATACGGGTGATTTCCTACCGCACTTTGGATGTGTTGTGCCACGTAAGCGCAGGAGTCATCAAAATCCCGTACAGGGTGATTTTTTGCGCTACCGTGGAAAGGCAAATCCAAGGCCATGCAATGAAAGTGCGGTAGATTTTCCGTGAGTTTTTGCCAGTCGGCTTGGGTGCCGAGTAAGCCGTGTAAAAAAATGAGGTAAGGTTTCATCACATGAAAAAAGCAAACTGGCGTGTGCGAGTTTGCTTTTGATCTTTCCGTTTATTCACCGACAACCGCATAGCTGATTTGGTCGATGAGGCGTTTGTAAATGGTGCTGCCGTCATTCGGCGCGACTTTAATTTCGATGACAGTGGCTTCGCGACGTGAATAGGCCTGTTTTAGCACAGAGCTTAAATCCGCCCAGGTATAAGGACGGGCATATTTTAAATCGAACATGGACGCCACTTGGGAAAACTCGGTGTGGTGCGGCATACGATAGAACTTGTCTTTGACTTCGGCATCCACCGGCAACATATCAAAAATTGCTCCGCCGTTGTTATTGATAATAAACAAAATGGTCGGTTGGGTAAGTTTTTTGAACAATGCCAACGAGTTTAAATCATAAAGCGCAGAGGTATCGCCCACTAAGGCGACGACCGGCTGGTTAGAGCCGATACCGATGCCGGCAACAGTGGCAAGTAAACCGTCAATACCGCTTGCGCCACGATTAGTATGAATCGGATAGCCTTCCGGCAATTTGGTGAGCGCATCCACTAAACGCACAAATAAACTGTTGCCGAGGAAAAGGGTGCCATTGTTCGGCAGTAAACGTTCAATATGGTGGGCCAAGGAAGCTTCATTTAAATTGCCGCCCACTTGCTGCTCAATAAAGGTGGCGCAGAATTTGGATAACGCCAACGCTTCTAATAACCATGGTTTTTGTCTTAACGGCGGGTGGGCGCGTAACCAATGATGAATTTTGGCAACAAAACGGGTGTGGGAATGATGGTAAGGATCCACCGCTTGCGGGTTTTCATCCACAATCCAATATTCGTTTTTAAATTCGGCTAAAAACTGGTTAATGCGTTTGCTAATAAAACGGTTGCCAAGCTGAATGACAATATCTGCTTGCAACATTTTTTGTTTCACCATTTGATTCGCCAGCCAAATATCCGCATAAGGCAAACTGGCTTCCACGCCGGATTGAATATCGGTCAGCAACACCCAGCCCATGGTATTTGCCCAAGAAGCAATGCCCATGGCTTGTTCTGCCGGCATTCTGCCTGCCACAATAATCCCGCGTTTGGTGCGCCATTGATCCCAGTGTTCGTGAATTAACACTTCTTGATGTGGCGCAGGGTAGGTTGTCCAACTTTTATTTTGGCTTAACCAACGTTGAACGGGCGCTAACCAAGGGTGAACGTCAATTTCTTCTGCATTGGCATCATATAACGGCTCGGCGAAAGGTACATTGATGTGAATCACGCCTGCTTCTTCCGCTTGTTTATGGCAGGCTTGCTCAATTTTTGAAATCAACCAGCTTGCTGCATAATCTTGGCTTGGGCGCGGAAGATTCAAATTGGCAAGGGGATAATCGGCAAACATATTTTCTTGCAAAATTGCCTGATTCGCACCGCACTCTAAGAGCTCCGGCGGACGATCCGCAGTGAGTACAATCAGATTGACGTGACTTTGACGGGCTTCAATGATTGCCGGGTATAAATTGGCGGCAGCGGTGCCGGAAGTGACAATAACGGCAACGGGTTTTTTGGTGGATTTTGCGATGCCAAGAGCAAAGAAACCTAAACCGCGTTCATCAAAATGTGTATGGCAAAGGGCACGATTGGCATTTTGTAAACGTACGGCTTCCAATGTCAGTGGGGTCGAACGCGAACCGGGCGCGATACAAAAGTGGGTTACGCCTTGACGCACAAGGGTTTCCAAGATCACTTTCGACCAACAACGATTAAAGACGCTTACTGACATTTTTGCTCTCCGTTTTCAGATTTCGTTATTTTTAATAATGAGATTAATCCCGCGGCTTTGCGCTCGATCTCTTGCCATTCTAGCAAGGGAACTGAGCCTTCAACAATACCGGCGCCGGCAAACACATGAATTTTGTCTGCTTCAACAAAGGCAGAACGAATCGCTACACAAAACTCCGCTTGTTGTTGATTAAAAAAGCCTAATGTGCCCGCATACCAACTGCGATCGTAATGTTCAATTTGTTGTAACAATGCTTTCGCTTTTTGTTGCGGCAAACCGGCAACGGCAGCCGTCGGATGAATGGCTTGCAAACAGTTTAAGTCGGTACAGTTATCGGTTAAAAGTGCGGTGATTTCTCGGCGTAAATGTTGTACTTGACGAAGCTGTTTGATGCCGAGGTTGCCTACTTCAATGTGTTTCGTAAAGGGCGCTAAATTGGCGCAAATCCCATCCGCCACTAATTGGTTTTCATGAATGTTTTTCTTGTCGCTAAGTAACCAATCAGCTTGTTTACGATTGGCTTCATGATCCTCGCTCATGGGCGCGGTGCCTGCGAGGGCCTCTGTTTTTAAATGACGCTCATGACGCGCATACAACCGTTCCGGCGAAGAGCCAAGGAAACTTGTTTTGTCATCTTGCGTGAAAAGAAAGTGGTAGCAGCCTTTATTGTAAATTTCACTTTGCGCTAAAAAATCCTTGGCATTGAGTGGCTGATTGAGGGCAAAGGTGCTTTTATTAGCTAACACCAATTTGGTCACTGTTTTTTCATGAATTTGCGCCAGAGCCTTTTCTACCCAATTTGCCCATTGTGTTGGATTTGCTTGTTGTTCAATCAAATCCGCTTGGCTTTGAAGCGGTAAAAGTGCGGTCGTTTTTTCAAATGTTTTTAAAACCTGTAATGCTTTGTCTTTATTGTGAATAAGATTATCTTGGTCAATAAAAACCGTGACATTAATTTGATTATCGCGCTGTTCTAACACTAACTGTGGCAGAAAAAAGGTGGTTTGCCCGTAAAATTGAATGCCGCCGAAAAGAGGCAAATTGTGTTGATTCACGAAATCTTGCGCCGCATCTAATTGTTGAAATCTACGAACGGCGCCAATCGTGGCAAAACATTGTGTTGTTTGCTGTAATTGAAAATAGAATTGCGGATAGTGCGGTTGTGCTTTTAGCCAACCTAATAAATCAACATCGCATTCGGCTTGTGCTGAACAAACCGCAATGTGATGAGGTTGATTTAATTGTAATGCATTAATTTGATTGATTAATTGCGTTTTAAGTGATTGCAAACTATCCATTTTGAAAAAGCATTGTCTTTAACGGGAAAATAAGTTAAAAATGAACCGCAATTCTACCGCACTTTACGGGAATTTTTCACAAAATATTTCATTTCTTAATTACTCAAGGTCAAAACTATGGAACGCTTTCCCAAATCAGATAAATTAGAGCACGTTTGTTACGATATTCGCGGACCCGTGCACAAAGAGGCACTACGCCTTGAAGAAGAAGGGCATAAAATTTTAAAACTGAATATCGGTAACCCCGCGCCTTTTGGTTTTGAAGCGCCTGATGAAATTCTCGTTGATGTCTTACGCAATCTGCCTTCAGCACAAGGTTATTGTGATTCCAAAGGGCTTTATTCCGCCCGCAAAGCCATTGTGCAATATTATCAATCGAAAGATATTCGTAGTGTCACTGTGAATGATGTTTACATCGGAAACGGCGTGTCAGAGTTGATTACGATGGCGATGCAAGCACTGTTGAATGACGGTGATGAAGTGTTAATTCCTATGCCGGATTACCCATTATGGACTGCTGCGGCGACATTGGCGGGCGGTAAAGCGGTACATTATTTATGTGATGAACAGGCGGATTGGTTCCCGGATGTGGAAGACATTAAAAGCAAAGTCACCTCACGCACGAAAGCCATTGTGGTAATCAACCCGAACAACCCGACCGGTGCGGTTTACAGCAAAGAATTGTTGTTAGACATCGTTGAAGTGGCACGTCAGAATAATTTAATTATTTTTGCCGACGAGATTTACGACAAAATTTTATACGATGGTGCGGTACACCACCATATCGCGGCATTAGCGCCTGATTTATTAACGGTCACGTTTAACGGTTTATCTAAAGCCTATCGTGTTGCCGGTTTCCGCCAAGGTTGGATGATTTTAAATGGACCAAAAAAACACGCCAAAGGGTACATCGAAGGTTTGGATATGTTGGCGTCCATGCGTTTGTGTGCCAACGTGCCAATGCAACATGCGATTCAGACCGCACTTGGTGGCTATCAAAGCATTAATGAATTCATTTTGCCGGGCGGACGCTTGTTAGAACAACGCAATAAAGCCTATGAATTGCTCAACCAAATTCCGGGAATTAGTTGTACGAAGCCAATGGGAGCGTTGTATATGTTCCCGAAAATCGACATCAAAAAATTTAATATGTATGACGATGAAAAAATGGTGTTTGATTTATTGGCACAGGAAAAAGTCTTGTTGGTGCATGGCCGCGGTTTTAACTGGCATTCACCGGATCACTTCCGCATTGTAACATTGCCGTATGTTCATCAAATTGAAGAAGCCTTAGGCAAATTTGCTCGATTCTTATCCCATTATCATCAATAATGTTTTCCCGAAGAAAAAGCCCCGAATATCCATTCGGGGCTTTTTGTTTAGCATAAAGTGCGGTCATTTTTGGAATGATTTTTAGCTTCGCATTATTCACTAAAATTTTCCGGTAAAAATGCCTGCATATTGGACCACATGACACCACTTTCTTTTCCGTATTGCAAAACACAAGGGACTACTTCATCAATAGCCTCGCGTTGGCAAATATCTTGAAGTTTAGTGTAAAAGCGTTTGGCAAGTGCGCGAGCTTCCGGATTTTGGAAATAAAATAAGCCGATGCGGGAATATAAGCTTTTGAAGCTATTTAAAATTAAGCCATAAACCGGATTATCTGAAGCAAATGCCAAATTGCGGAATACATCGTAGTCGAATTTTGTGTAATCTTCAGCCGTATCTTGCAAGTTATTGAGCGGTTGCAAAATACGGAGTGATTGTTCCTTTGCGCGTTTAAAGGCTTTGGGAATGTAAATCATTGAAATATCAGTGCGCGCTGAGCGCATGTTGGCAATAAGCGAAGGCAATCTTGTGCCATCGAGCTGAATCATGGTCTCTAGAATATTAAGACCCGAGGTTTCCCAAATATCATTGACTTTTGTTGGCTTACCATGTTGGATGCTGAGCCAACCATCACGCGCTAAGCGTTGTAATACTTCACGCAACGTTGTTCTGGTAACACCGATTTTATCGGCAAGTTCACGTTCGGCTGGTAAATCAGAACCTGGGGGAAAATAATTATTCCAAATGCTTTTTACAATATATTCTTCAGCTAAAGCGGCAGGACTTTGCGCCTTCAGAAGAGTCGAGTCATTATGCATAATTGTTCAGTATAAATAGAGGGTAAATTCGCCGTTATTATCGTAGAAACGCCTATACATTACAATTAGATAATTATTTTTTAAATTCATTGACAATATTTGCGATTTTTGACAGAGTTGAACGCGGAATTGCCTCCAATAGCGTAGGTTAAAATATTGTTAATTAAAAGAATTAAGGTCAATTTGTATGGACAATTATCAACAGGCGTTTCTAAAAAACTTTTTGGGCTCGAGTCCGGACTGGTACAAAATAACGATTGTCGCCTTTCTTGTTATTAACCCTATCTTATTTTCAATTTCCCCTTTCTGGGCAGGTTGGTTATTAGTCATTGAATTCATTTTCACCTTGGCGATGGCACTAAAATGCTATCCACTACAACCCGGCGGGTTACTTGCTATTGAAGCGATTTTTATTGGCATGACAACACCAGAGCACATTAAAGCAGAAGTGTTGGCTAACTTTGAAGTGATTTTGCTATTGATGTTTATGGTAGCGGGTATTTACTTCATGAAACAATTATTGTTGTTTGTGTTCACTAAACTTCTTCTTAACATCCATTCTAAATTAGTGCTTTCCTTGGCGTTTTGCTTCAGTGCAGCTTTTTTATCGGCATTTTTGGATGCGTTAACTGTGGTTGCGGTAATCATCAGCGTTGCAATGGGATTTTATGGTGTATACCACAAAGTTGCTTCCGGCGGCACATTCTATGATTCTACCGATATTACGAATGACGAGAGAATCGGCACTCACCATGAAACCTTAGAAGAATTCCGCGCCTTTTTACGTAGCTTAATGATGCATGCCGGGGTTGGTACTGCATTGGGTGGCGTAATGACGATGGTTGGTGAACCGCAGAACTTGATTATCGCAGACCAAGCTGGTTGGAATTTTGTTGAGTTTTTCCTTCGCATGGCGCCGGTGACTGTTCCGGTCTTTGTTTTTGGCTTGCTAACTTGTGTTGCGTTAGAGAAATTTCATTTGTTCGGATACGGTGCAAAATTACCGCAAAAGGTATGGGAAGTATTGGCTGATTTTGATCGCGCTAATATGAAAAAAATGAGTAAACAAGAACGTCTGAAACTCATTGTGCAAGCAATAGTCGGCATTTGGTTGATTATCGGTTTAGCATTTCATTTAGCTTCCGTAGGGTTGATCGGGTTAAGTATTATCATTTTATGTACTGCATTTTGTGGTATTACAAGTGAACATGCTTTGGGTAAGGCTTTCCAAGAATCTTTACCGTTTACCGCACTTTTAGTGGTGTTCTTTACGATTGTTGCAGTGATTATCGACCAAAAACTTTTTGCACCGATTGTGCATTATGTTTTGTCTGCAGAAGAAAGCACTCAACTCACGTTATTCTACGCTTTCAACGGTATCCTTTCTGCTATTTCCGATAACGTATTTGTGGCAACAGTTTATATTAACGAAGCAAAAAATGCGTTGGCAGCGAATATTATTCCACCGCATCAGTTTGAATTATTAGCTGTGGCGATTAATACGGGGACTAACTTGCCTTCCGTCGCAACACCAAACGGACAAGCAGCTTTCTTATTCTTATTGACATCATCGCTTGCGCCACTTATTAACCTCTCTTACGGTAGAATGGTTTACATGGCGTTACCTTACACCATTGTGTTATCGTTGGTAGGTTTATTGGCTGTGGAATATATTTTACCGCCAATGACAATTTTGTTGGCGAATTTAGGCCTAATCATGCCAATTTAACATTTTTTAGGGAGAAAGAGCGCTATGCTAAAATTTTTCAAAACACTTTCCGTACAACGTAGCGGTTGGTTGTTATTGATGATCTCAGCATTGGTGTTGGAAGGGATTGCACTTTATTTCCAATATGGCATGGAATTGCAACCTTGCGTAATGTGCGTTTATGAAAGAGTGGCGTTATTTGGAGTAGCCTTTGCCGGCGTTGTCGGTTTAATTGCGCCACGTTTTTTGATCGTTCGTTTATTGGCGCTATTCATTGCTTTTGTCAGTGCAGTTAAAGGGCTGCTGCTTTCTCTCAAACATGTAGATTACCAACTTCATCCTGCACCTTGGAATCAATGTTCTTATTTACCTGAATTTCCACAAACTTTACCGTTGGATAAATGGTTTCCGGTGTTATTTCAACCGACCGGTTCTTGTGATGATGTGGCGTGGACGTTCATTGGCTTTTCAATGGCGCAATGGATTGTAGTCACGTTTGCCGTTTATTTATTTGTGTTGCTAGTTGTTTTAATTAGCCAATTTAAGCGTCTTGATACAAGGGGGAGAAGACGTTTATTCAAGTAAGGTTCTCTGTTGAATAGATGTAAAAAAATGGCGTCGTAAAAACGGCACCATTTTTTGTTTTAGATATCTTGTACCACGAATTGTAATGCATGGCGGGCAAACAGTTTTGCTTTACGCTGTTTTAAATGCTTTAAACGCAAAGTACGTAGTTGTTGTTGGCGAATAAATTTTTTCTTAGTTGGTTTGAGAAATCTTTTCTTGTGCATGGATGTTTTCCTCTGTTTATCGATTTTCGTGTTGTTTATTTTCATTCAAATCGGAATGTTCTTTCTCTGCATTTTTGATCTCATTATCAGATTCTTGTGTTAATTTCTCGATTTGATTTTGCTGAACGCGATAATAATTCACAATGCTATTCATGTAACGACGAATATTTTCTATGTATTGAAACGCTTCATAGCCTCGTGCATAGCCGTATTTGAGGTTTGAATAGTAACGCTTTTCTGCTAGCAACGGTAAATTCTTTTTGACATCAAGCCAGTTATCCGGATTGCCACCCAAGTTTTTAGTGAGACGACGAGCATCCAGTAAATGGCCTAACCCCATGTTATACGCTGCCAGCGCAAACCAAATTCTTTCTTCCTCATTGATACTGGTAGGCATCTGTTCAAGCAACCAATGTAAATATTCTGAACCGGCTTTGATACTTTGCTCGGGATCGGTTCGATCCTGAATTTTCATATGTTCTGCGGTATCTTTCGTTAGCATCATAATGCCTCGAACACCTGTTGGTGAGGTAGCATCAGGATTCCAATGGGATTCCTGATAGGCGATTGCCGCTAATAAGCGCCAGTCCAAATCACCTTTATGCTTAGTAAAGAGCGGTTCAAATTTTGGAAGAATTGTTTCTATCGCATTTAAATAAGATTTTGCGTCAACATAGTCAAAGTCGCGAAAATGGCTAAAATATTTTTCTTCAATATTGGCAATTAAACCGGAATCGATAGCGCCATTCATGAAATCTAATAAAGCTGATTGCAATTCATTGGATGCGTTATTCGCTAAATACCAATGCACGCTCATTTCATCGGTTAAGTCAAAAGCCACAGCAATTTGTGGCTTAATATGTTGTGCAGCTGAAATATCCAAAGAATTGGCAATTGTATAGTCAATTTTACCATCAGCAACTTGTAATAACAGTTCTTCTTGCGTTTGTTTTTTATCTACCGTCCAGGTTAGATGGGGATTTTTTAGTTTGGTCTCTTTCAGAATATGTTCCAATTCTGCATTATCCGGAATGACGAGTTGACTATTAATTTGTGCTAGTGAACGTGGCCGATTTTCACCTTTTCGATAAGCAATTTGCCAAGAAGCAGAATAATATGACGGTCCCAATTGGAAATGTTCAACTTTATTGGGCTCATAAAAAAGATTGGCCGCCGCAATATCAATAGCATGATCATTTAAGGCAGTGAAAAGTTCTTCACTGTTATTTAACGGTTTGATTTCTAGCTCAACGTTCAAATAATCCGCAAACGCTTTACTGAGTTCATATTCTAAACCGGATTGCCCTTCTGCATTGATAAAGTAAGAAATAGGATTGTTAATAGTACCTACAATTAATTTGCCACGACTTTGAATGGCGTGATAAGGATTTTCTTCCGAAGACATGATTTGTCGCCATGGAAATACCATATCTAGCGCCCATAAGAGCAAGCATATGCCTGCAATAATGCGTAAAAATAAACCTTTCAAATGATCTCTTTCTCTAAAAAATATTAGCGATTCCGCTCAATAATGACACCAACGTTATTGGCTTGTGCAACGGCTTTTGGTTTACTCAATTTGAGTCGAAGTCGACTAATGTTAAATTGACGTTGTAATTGATCTGCCACTTCATTGGCAACCCGTTCGATTAAAAAGAATGGCTTGGATTGCACGTAATCAATGATAAATTGGCTGATTTCGGCATAATTTAACGTGTATTGAACATCATCAGTTATCGCAGCCTGACGCGTATCCCAAGCCATTTCGACATCAAAGATCAGTTTTTGTTTAATTTGTTGTTCCCAATCATAAACGCCAATTTGCGCAAATACGCTCAATCCTTCAATAAAAATGAGATCTTTCATGATGTTCCTATCGTTATCGCTTAAATTTTTGTGGGCTTATACTATCAACTTTGGGTACAATAGACGAACAATTTTTCCACTCCAAGGAAGTCCTATGAGCCTTTTCGCCCTTTTCTACATGTTATTGAGCTATTTACTTGGTTCTATTTCTAGCGCGATTTTATTATGTCGTATTGCCGGCTTACCGGATCCAAGAAAGGCAGGCTCGAATAATCCTGGCGCAACAAATGTATTACGTATTGGTGGACGTTGGATTGCGCTTGGGGTTTTAATTTGTGACATCTTAAAAGGCATGTTGCCGGTTTGGCTCGGTTACTCTTTAGGCTTAACCCAATTTGAATTAGGCATGGTGGCGTTAGGGGCATGTTTAGGGCATATTTTTCCTATTTTCTTCAAGTTTAAAGGAGGAAAGGGAGTAGCAACGGCTTTCGGAGCCATTGCACCAATTGGTTGGGGGGTATTATTTTCTACATTGGGAACTTGGGTTTTCGTCTTCCTCATTAGCGGTTATTCCTCCCTTAGCGCAGTAATTAGCGCATTGTTGGTGCCACTCTATGTTTGGTGGTTTAAACCGGAGTTTACGTTTCCCGTGGCTTTAGTGTGTTGCTTGTTAATTTATCGTCATCACGAGAATATCCAGCGTTTATGGCGTGGTGAAGAAGATAAAATGTGGAATAAGTTTAAAAAGTAGAGGTGAAAAGTAAGAATAAAAAAGTGCGGTCATTTTTGACCGCACTTTTTGTTTTTATAAGCCTTAATTAGTGGTGAACACCGGCTAATGCTTTTTCAAAGCGTTCGTTCGCAAAATCCCAGTTCAGCACGTTCCAGAATTCTTTGATGTAGTCCGGACGGCGGTTTTGGAATTTCAAATAGTACGCGTGTTCCCAAACGTCTAAACCGAAGATTGGTGTGCCTGAACAGCCGGCAAATTCTTTACCCATAATTGGGTTGTCTTGGTTTGCTGTAGAAACCACCGCAAGTTTGCCGTTTTCTAACACTAACCATGCCCAACCGGAACCGAAACGAGTCGCTGCTGCTTTTTCAAATTCCGCTTTGAAGTTTTCGACAGAACCAAAGTCACGTTCGATGGCATCTTTTAGTGCGCCTTGTAACATGGTGCCTTTTTTCAAACTTTTCCAGAATAAGCTGTGGTTTAAGTGGCCACCTGCATTGTTGCGTAATGCTGGGCGTTTTTCAGGTGCAACTTCATGTAAGTGCGCCAATAATTTACCCGGGCAACCACTGGCAAGTTCTTGTAATTCCGGGGAGTTTTCTAACACCGCGTTCGCGTTGTTGACATAGGCTTGGTGGTGTTTAGTATGGTGGATTTCCATGGTTTGCGCATCGAAATGGGGTTCTAATGCGTCATAGGCATAACCTAATTCAGGTAAAGTATAAGCCATAATTTTTTCCTTTTGTTAGAGTAAATTCATGTTTAAAAAACGGGAAAATGATAGCACAAAAATTGATTAAGATCATTAAATGCTATGGTTGATGCATAAAAAAGAAGATGGCAACTAGCCATCTTCTTTATTTTTTGTTAGGCACATTATTGTGCTTTTACCGCAGCAATCGCCACCATATTAATAATACGGCGAACAGAAGCGACTGACGTTAAAATATGCGCTGATTTTTTCAAGCCCATTAAGATTGGCCCAACGGTTGTCGGTGTTGCCGTGCCTTGTAATAGATTTAAGCTGATACGCGCAGCTTCCATATTTGGCATCACTAACACGTTTGCCGCACCTTTGAGTGGGCTGTCCGGCATCACGTCATCACGGAGCTGTTGTGATAAGGCAACGTCACAGTGCATTTCGCCGTCAATGGAGAGTTCCGGCGCTCTTTCTTTCACTAAACGTAAAACGTTACGCATTTTGACCGCACTTGGGGTGTTATTGCTACCGTAATTGGAATGTGAAATTAAGGCAATTTGCGGTTCGATACCAAACAGGCTGACTTCTTTCGCTGTCATGAGCGTAATTTCTGCCAATTCTTCCTCTGTCGGATCGTTGTTCACGAAGGTATCTGCAAGGAACAAGTTGCCTGCCGGTAGCACCAAACCGTTAACGGTAGCGGCAGTATGGACGCCTTCTTGCAAACCAATGACGTTTTTGAGGGTTTTTAAATGATCAGCATAATGTCCTACTAAACCACACAACATGGCGTCGGCATGACCTAAATGTAACAACACAGCACCGATAGCGGTTGGGTTATTAAACATTTCACGTTTGGCAATATCAGGCGTTACGCCTGCGCGTTTGAGCATGTCATAGTAAGTTTTACAGCATTCTTGATAACGTGCGTCATTTCCAATGTTAATTAACTCGAAATCACGTCCCGCCTGGATATGCAAACCGAGTTTTTTAATGCGTTGTTCAATCACGCTTGGGCGACCGAGTAAAATCGGATAAGCGATGCCTAAGGTCGAGATTTCTTGAACAGCGTGTAAAATTCGGGCTTCTTCACCATCGGTTAATAATACACGTTTCTTGTTTTGTTTTGCTTGCGCAAATACCGGCTTCATAAACAAGTTAGTTTTATAAACGAACTGAGTGAGTTGCTCGATGTAAGCATCAAAATCTTTAATTGGACGGGTTGCGACACCGGAATCCATCGCGGCTTTTGCCACGGCTGGGGCGATACGCACGATTAAACGTGGATCGAATGGTTTCGGAATAATGTATTCCGGGCCGAAAGACAATTCGCTGTCACCGTAAGCGGAGGTAACGACATCGCTTTGCTCTGCCAAGGCTAAGTCGGCAATGGCGCGCACTGCGGCAAGTTTCATTTCTTCGTTAATGGTGGTGGCGCTGACATCCAATGCACCACGGAAAATGAATGGGAAACAAAGTACGTTGTTAACTTGGTTCGGATAGTCGGAGCGACCGGTACACACAATGGCATCCGGACGAGCTTCTTTTGCCAATGGTGGCAGAATTTCCGGTTCAGGGTTGGCGAGTGCCAAAATCAACGGATGTGCCGCCATGGTTTTAACCATTTCTTGCGTTAACGTGCCGGCAGCAGAACAACCTAAGAAAATATCCGCATTCGGAATGACTTCCGCTAAGGTACGCTTGCCGTTATCATCGATCGCATAAAGTTTTTTGGTTTCATCCATGCGATCATCACGGTTTTTATAGATTACGCCTTTGGAGTCGCACACGGTGATATTTTCCCGTTTCATACCGAGGGAAACTAATAAGTTTAAGCACGCAATCGATGCCGCGCCGGCACCGGAGGCAACCAGTTTCACGTTTTCAATTTTTTTATCGACAATGCGTAAGCCGTTTAACACCGCTGCGGCAGAAATAATCGCGGTGCCGTGTTGGTCGTCGTGGAAGACAGGAATTTTCATTCTTTCGCGCAATTTACGTTCAATATAAAAACATTCCGGTGCTTTAATGTCTTCCAAGTTAATGCCGCCGAAGGTTGGTTCAAGAGACGCAATAATATCGACGAGTTTGTCTGGGTCATGTTCATTCACTTCAATATCGAATACGTTGACCCCAGCGAATTTTTTAAACAATACGCCTTTTCCTTCCATCACCGGTTTACCTGCTAAAGCCCCGATATTGCCTAAACCAAGCACTGCCGTACCGTTAGAAATTACCGCCACTAAGTTGCCACGAGAGGTATATTTATAGGAATCTGCCGGATCTGCCTGAATGGCTAAACAAGGTGCCGCAACACCGGGGGAATAAGCCAAGGCTAAGTCGCGTTGGGTGGCAAGCGATTTGGTTGGTGTCACTTCAATTTTTCCCGGAATTGGGAATTCGTGGAAATCTAATGCTGCTTTTTTTAGTTGTTCATCCATAAAAATATCCTCTTTTGAATAAATTCAGTTAGAAAAAAGTACCCCGCATTATAATTAAAATAGAAAAGAATTCTGTGACATTTCACACATTATTAACAATTTGTCTGAAGTATGAAATGTTGGTCTATGGTGTTTTAATAAAGTGCGGTTATTTCTTGTGGCGTTTTTCCGTGGGCGAAGGGCGAAAATTAGCGCTATAATGCGCGAGGATTTTTATAAGGAATTTCTATGCGCTTAGATAAGTTTTTAGCGGAAACAACCGGTTTAACCCGTTCACAGGCGGCAAAAGTGTTGCGCCAAAGTGCGGTCACGATTAACGGTAAAATTGAAAAGAGTGGGGCGGCGAAAGTGAGCCCCGATGATGAAATTTATTATGATGGTGAGCGTTTAACTTGGGTGGAAAATGGGCAATACATTATGTTGCACAAACCGCAAGGTTACATTTGCTCCCATGAAGATGGTGATCATCCGACGATTTATCAATTTTTTGATTATCCTTTATCTACCCGTTTGCACAGTGCCGGGCGGTTGGATGTGGATACCACAGGTTTGGTGCTGTTGACAGATGATGGACAGTGGTCTCACCGTATTACGTCACCCAAACACCATTACCCGAAAACCTATTTGGTGACCTTGGCAGATCCCGTTGAAGCGAATTATGCGCAGGCTTGTGCTGAGGGCATTTTATTGCGTGGGGAAAAGGACCCGACCAAACCGGCTGAGTTAGAAATTTTAGATGATTACAATGTAAATTTGACGATCAGCGAGGGGCGTTATCATCAAGTAAAACGGATGTTTGCTGCTTTAGGGAATAAGGTAGTCGGGTTGCATCGCTGGAAAATCGGCAATTTGACGCTAGATGATGATTTAGGTGAAGGGGAATTTCGTCATCTCACTGAGGAAGAAATCGCTTATTTTATAGGAGAGGTATAGTTTGAGTTCAAGCAAAGTCGTTAAAACAAATTTTATTTTCGTTGTTGCTTTAGGTATTTTGTCTATGTTACCGCCGTTAGGCGTAGATATGTATTTGCCGGCATTTTTAACTATTGCGCAAGATTTTGGTGTGACCAATGATCAAGTGCAACATACGTTAACGTCTTTTGCTTATGGTTTAGCACTTGGGCAATTATTCTGGGGCCCGTTCGGTGATAGTTTCGGGCGAAAGCCGATTATTTTGTTAGGCGTGGCGGTTGCCGCTGTTGCCGCCTTAATTCTGACTCAAATACATTCGATTGGAAATTTCACCGCACTTCGTTTCGTGCAGGGGTTCTTTGGTGCCGCACCGGTCGTGTTGGTGGGCGCCTTATTACGGGATTTATTTGATAAAAATGAATTATCCAAAATGATGTCAACCATCAGCTTGGTATTTATGGTTGCGCCATTATTAGCACCGATTATTGGCGGTTATATTGTGTACTTTTTCCACTGGCATGCCATTTTTTATGTTATTGCCTTTATGGGTTTTTTGAGCATTTTATTGGTTTTCTTCGTGATTCCCGAAACACATCATCACGATAAACGTATTCCTTTACGCTTGAATGTCATTGCTCGAAACTTCATGGCATTGTGGAAACAAAAACAAGTATTGGGTTACATGTTTGCCACCTCTTTTGCTTTCGGTGGTTTGTTTGCTTTCGTGACAGCAGGCTCCATTGTCTATATCGGCATTTATGGTATTAAACCGGAAAATTTTGGTTATTTTTTCATGCTGAATATTGGCATTATGACATTCAGTTCCTTTCTGAACGGGCGTTTAGTTGGTAAATTCGGGGCGGAAACCATGTTGCGTTATGGGCTTGGTGTTCAATTTTTCGCCGGTGTTTGGTTGATGGGTGTCATCCTATTTGATTTAGGGTTTTGGTCAATGGCATTAGGTATTGCCGTATTTGTTGGGCAAAACCCGTTGATCTCTTCTAATTCCATGGCGTCTATTTTAGAAAAATTCCCTAATGCGGCAGGTTCGGCAAATTCGATGGTGGGCAGCGTTCGTTTTGGTATTGGCGCCGGTATTGGCTCGTTAATTGCGTTAATGCCTACAGACAGTGCATTGCCCATGTTATTAACGATGGGAGCCTGTTCGCTTGTATCCGTTCTTTTCTATATTTTTTTAACGGCGAAAAACCTTAAATAATCACCCGGCCACATTCGGTCGAATGTGGCTTAAATTCATTGATGATACCTATTCTCATTCTTGATAAAGACGTAAACTTGTTCTAAGTCAAAAAGTGGTTAAACTACCACTAAATGGTTATGTTATTTAACCCTGCCATTTAATTTCCTTATGATAGAATGCCCCGCAAAAATAAGTCTGTGAAACAATCTGTTATGGTAAATCAATTAATTCTCGAAAATCTCGCTTGCCAACGTGGCGATAAAGTCCTTTTTCAACACTTGAATTTACAAATTCAGGCAGGAGATTTTGTGCAAATTGAAGGGCATAACGGCATTGGTAAAACCAGTTTGCTACGCATTGTTGCAGGCCTTGCTTCACCACTGGAAGGAAAAGTGCGGTGGAATTCTGAAGAGATTACTAAACAGCGTGAAGTTTTCCATTATGATTTGTTGTATTTGGGGCATCAGAGCGGCATTAAGCCTGAATTGACTGCTTGGGAAAATTTGCGCTTTTATCAACAAATCGGGCATTGCCGTCAGGGGGATGATTTGTTGTGGGAGGTATTACAAACGGTCGGTTTGCTTGGTCGAGAAGATATTCCTGCTGCACAACTTTCTGCCGGACAGCAAAAACGTATTGCGTTGGCTCGTTTGTGGTTATCAAAAGCGCCGTTATGGATTTTAGATGAGCCATTTAACGCTATCGATAAAAAAGGGGTGGCGGTTTTGACCGCACTTTTTGAGCAACACGCACAAAATGGCGGTATTGTGATATTAACCAGCCATCAAGAAGTGCCGAGTGCTCGGTTGAAAAAAATCAATTTAGAACAGTTTAAGTGTACAGAGTGACGGCATGATCTTTTGGAATATTATTAAACGCGAATTACAAATTGCCATGCGCAAACAGGCGGAGATTCTTAATCCGTTGTGGTTTTTTCTTATCGTGATTACCTTGTTTCCATTGGTTATTGGACCTGATCCGAAACTGCTTTCCCGTATCGCGCCCGGTGTGGCTTGGGTGGCGGCGTTGTTGTCAGCGCTATTGTCGTTTGAACGTTTATTTAGAGATGATTTTATTGACGGTTCTTTAGAACAGGTCATGTTGACGTCTCAACCATTCGTATTAACGGCGTTGGCGAAAGTGCTGGCGCATTGGTTATTAACAGGCTTGCCGTTAATTTTATTATCGCCTATTGCAGCATTATTGCTGTCATTGGAAATATCAATTTGGTGGGCACTAGTTCTGACATTATTATTGGGCACACCGGTATTGAGCTGTCTCGGTGCTATTGGTGTGGCGCTTACGGTGGGGTTGCGTAAGGGCGGTGTGCTGTTGAGTTTACTAGTTGTGCCGCTGTTTATTCCAGTGCTTATTTTTTCCGCGTCGGTGTTAGATGCCGCCGGATTAAATTTACCTTACGGCGGGCAATTAGCCATTCTTGGTGCGATTTTAGCCGCTGTAGTAACATTATCTCCTTTTGCCATTGCAACGGCATTACGAATTAGTTTAGATCAATAGAGGATAGTTTATGTGGAAGTGGTTGCATCCTTATGCAAAATCGGAAACTCAATATCAATTATGCGGTAAGTTCAGTCCTTATTTTGCGGGTCTGACGGCGCTGTTATTAGTCGTCGGTATCGTGTGGGGTATCGCATTTGCGCCTGCGGATTATCAACAGGGCAATAGCTTCCGCATCATGTATGTACATGTGCCGACAGCAATTTGGTCCATGGGGGTTTATGGCTCCATGGCGGTTGCGGCATTAGTTGCACTTGTGTGGCAAATTAAGCAGGCACAATTGGCAATGATTGCTATGGCGCCTATTGGGGCATTATTTACTTTCTTGGCGTTGGTGACAGGTGCCATTTGGGGAAAACCAATGTGGGGTGCTTGGTGGGTATGGGATGCCCGTTTAACCGCTGAATTAATTCTGTTTTTCTTATATTTAGGCGTGTTGGCATTGTATTCCGCTTTTCAAGATCGCAATGTCGGCGCAAAAGCCGCTTCTGTCTTGTGCCTTGTTGGTGTGGTGAATTTGCCGATCATTCACTTTTCGGTGGAATGGTGGAATACCTTACATCAAGGTGCAAGTATCACAAAATTAGAACGACCATCTATTGCTACACCAATGTTGCTGCCGTTGATTTTATGTATCTTTGGTTTCATGACGTTATCCATTTGGTTGACGTTGGTGCGTTACCGCAACGAATTATTGAAAGAAGATGCTAAACGCCCGTGGGTAAAAGCATTGGCTGAAAAATTTTAGGTTGAATTGGGGGAATTATGTTTTTTGAATCTTGGAGTGAATTACTGAATATGGGAGGCTACGGTTTTTATGTGTGGCTTTCTTATGGTCTGAGTTTATTGGCGATTGTGGTGCTTATCGTGCAAAGCCTTGCAGGCAAAAGTGCGGTGCTAAAATCTATCAAACGTGAACAACAACGTGAAGCCCGTTTACAACAAATGAAACAACAAAAAGGAGATACGCTATGAACCCGAGACGTAAATCTCGTTTATCCGTGGTCTTATTCGTACTGTTAGGTGTTGCGGTGGCTTCTGCTTTAGTGTTATACGCGTTACGCCAAAATATCGACCTGTTCTATACACCATCAGAAGTGGTTTACGGTAAAAATGATAATGCCGATCAAAAACCGGAAGTTGGACAACGTATTCGTGTCGGTGGCATGGTTGTTGCCGGTACGGTAGAACGTGATCCAAAAAGCTTAAAAGTCCGTTTTGATTTGAATGATATTGGTCCATCTATCAGCGTTGAATATGAAGGTATCCTGCCTGATTTATTCCGTGAAGGTCAAGGCATTGTTGCACAAGGCATCTTAAAAGAGCCAACCCTGTTAGAGGCGAGTGAAGTGTTAGCGAAACATGATGAAAATTATGTGCCGCCGGATTTAGAAAAACAAATGCAAAAAGTACATAAACCGATGGGTGTTTCTGATCTGAAAGGTGAGAGTGAACGCGATCGTCAAGAAAAAGTGAAAGAAGGTCAGTAATGATTGCAGAATTAGGAAATTATGCTTTAGCGCTAAGCTTAGCAATCGCCATTTTATTGGCGATTTTCCCTTTATGGGGTGCTGAAAAAGGGAGTGTACAAATGATGTCTTTGGCGCGTCCAATGACATATGGTTTGTTTGTCGTGTTAACTTTTTCTTTTGGCGCCTTATTTTATTTGTTCGCTGTTAACGATTTCAGCGTGCAATATGTGGTGAATAACTCCAACACGACATTGCCGATTTACTATCGTTTATCTGCGGTATGGGGTTCCCACGAAGGCTCGTTATTATTATGGATTTGGTTGCTGTCTTTGTGGAGCGCGGCGGTCGCGTTATTTAGCAAACACTTACCGCAAGAAGCCACCGCTCGCGTGCTTGGTATCATGGGGATTATCAGTATCGGTTTCTTGCTTTTCGTGTTATTTACCTCTAATCCATTTAACCGCACTTTCCCTGAATTTCCGGTGGATGGCAAAGAACTTAACCCGTTATTGCAGGATGTCGGATTGATTTTCCATCCGCCATTGTTATACATGGGATATGTGGGCTTCTCTGTCGCCTTTGCTTTCGCCATCGCGTCTTTGATGACCGGTAAACTTGATACCGCTTGGGCTCGTTGGTCACGTCCTTGGACGATGGCCGCTTGGGTGTTCTTAACACTAGGTATCGTGCTTGGTTCTTGGTGGGCATATTATGAACTCGGTTGGGGCGGCTGGTGGTTCTGGGATCCGGTAGAAAATGCCTCCTTCATGCCTTGGTTGGCGGGTACTGCGTTATTGCACTCTTTAGCAGTAACGGAAAAACGCGGTTCTTTTAAAGCCTGGACTGTGTTACTTGCAATTTCTGCGTTCTCCTTGTGTTTGCTTGGCACATTCTTGGTTCGTTCCGGTATTTTGGTTTCCGTACATGCCTTTGCCTCTGATCCAACCCGCGGTTTATATGTCTTAGCTTATTTAATCGTGGTGATTGGTGGCTCACTGACCTTATATGCTTGCAAAGGAAGCCAAATTCGTTCACGTGATAATGCAGAGCGTTATTCCCGAGAAAGCCTGTTGTTGTTAAATAATATTTTATTAATGACCGCACTTTGTGTCGTATTGTTGGGAACATTGTTGCCTCTTGTACACAAACAGTTAGGCTTAGGCTCCATTTCTATTGGTGCGCCGTTCTTTGATCAAATGTTCCTGATTATTATGACGCCGTTTGCTTTGTTGTTAGGTATTGGCCCGCTTGTGAAGTGGCGTCGTGACCAATTCTCTGCAATTCGCACGCCGGTGATTGTCAGTTTGATTATCATGCTTATTGCCGGTTTTGCACTGCCTTATTTATTGCAAGACAAACTCACCGTCAGTGCTGTATTAGGCACCATGATGGCAGTGATTATCGTATTGCTTAGTCTTTATGAAATGCATCAACGGGCTACCCATCGAGAAAGTTTCTTGAAAGGGGTTAGAAAATTATCCCGTTCCCACTGGGGCATGGTGTTGGCGCATTTAGGCGTGGCGATGACCGTTTGGGGAATTGCGTTCAGTCAAAACTACAGTGTTGAACGTGATGTCCGCATGAGTGTGGGAGATACCGTACAAATTGCTGACTATGATTTCACCTTCAAAGGCATTAGCGATGCTAACGGACCTAACTATATCGGTGGAAAAGCACAAATTGATATCACCTATCATGGTAAACCGGAAGCGACATTATTTGCTGAAAAACGTCTTTATACTGTAAGCAAAATGCCGATGACTGAAGCGGCTATAGACTGGGGCTTTACCCGTGATTTATATGTGGCATTAGGTGAAAAATTAGAGAATAACGCCTGGGCATTACGCTTATATTATAAACCATTTATTCGTTGGATTTGGTTAGGCGGATTGTTTATGGCGCTGGGCGGTTTATTGTGTATGTTTGACCGTCGTTATCGCTTTAGCAAAATTTTAAGCAGTGAAAATGCGCAATAAATCTTCATTGGCGTAATAGAGTATTGATAATGAATAAAAAATTATATTTACCTTTAATCATTTTTTTAGGTTTAGCGACGGCATTTCTGGTGCAGTTGCAACGTAATTCACAAGGCGATGATCCGAAAACATTAGAATCTGCGCTAGTGGGAAAACCTGTTCCGGCAAAAACGTTACCGGATTTGCTTTCAGATAAAACCTATGATGAATCCTTGTTTAAGCAAGGCAAACCGGTTTTACTCAATGTATGGGCGACCTGGTGTCCTACTTGTTATGCCGAACACCAATATCTGAACCAATTGGCGAAACAAGGGGTGACGATCATTGGTTTGGACTATAAAGATAACAACGCGAAAGCGATGAAATGGCTGAAGGATCTTGGTAATCCTTATCAGGTCGTGTTGAAAGATGAAAAAGGGGCTTTTGCTTTAGATTTAGGGGTGTATGGCGCGCCTGAGACCTTTATTGTTGATGGCAATGGACTAATTCATTATCGCTATGCCGGTGATGTAAACGAAAAAGTTTGGCAGGAAACCTTGCAGCCAATTTATCAAAAATTAGGCGGAGGGAAAGAGTAATGATAAAAACACTTTTATTTTCTACCGCACTTTTGTTTAGCGTTAGTGCTTCTGCAGCGATTGATGCATTGAATTTCAGTTCACCGCAACAGGAAGATGATTATCACGAGTTAACGCAGGAATTACGCTGTCCGCAATGTCAGAATAACAACATTGCCGATTCCAACGCAGTGATCGCGGTGGATATGCGTGGCAAAGTGTTTGAGTTATTGCAAGAAGGCAAATCCAAACAAGATGTTGTGCAGTACATGGTGGATCGCTACGGTAATTTTGTCACTTATGATCCGCCGTTAACACCCGTTACGATGATTCTTTGGTGTGCGCCGATTCTTTTCATTTTACTTGGCGTTTTGGTGCTTTTCCGTCGCAAACATTCGCAAGGTGGGAGAGTAAGTCAGACAGCGGAAAACGCCAACAATGTGTTAACCGAAGAACAACAAAACCGTTTGAATACGTTATTAAACAAGGAGAATGATAGATGAATTTATGGTTAAGCATTCTCATCTTAACGTTGGTGGCAGCGTTAATTTGTTTTTTCCCGTTGTTATTAAAAGCCAAAAAAAGTACGTCAGTAAAACGCGATGATCTCAATAAAGCCTTTTATTTCGAGCGTTTAAAAGAGCTGGAACGAGATGAAAATCAAGGCTTATTAGAAAATACCGAACAGCTTAAATTAGAATTACAACAATCCCTTTTGGAGGATATTCCTCAGCAGGCTGAAAGTACTTTTCTCAGTGAGAAAAATTACGGCAAGTTATGGTTTGTCTCAGGTTTCTTAGCATTAGCAATTTTGTCCGGTGCCGCATATTTTGCAGTGGGTTCTTGGCAATCAGAAATCATGTTAGAAAAAACGGCAGAAAAACTACCGTACTTTTATGAGCGCATAAAAAGTGAGAGCACCAACCCGCTAGATGAAGCAGAAATGCAACAATTTGCGACCGCACTTCGAGTTGATTTACAGAAAAATCCAAACAACGCGAAAAATTGGTGGTTATTAGGGCAACTTGGTATGAATTTGCAACAACCAAGAATGGCGTTGGATAGTTTTGCTCGTGCGAATAAGTTAGAACCTGATAATAACCAGTATAAGCTCGGGTATGCTCGTGTTTTAATGTTTTCTGAAGACACGACGGACAAGTTAAAAGGCAATAATTTATTACGCGAAGTGATTCGTGAGGATCATAGCAATATTGAAGCCTTAAGCTTGTTGGCGTTTAGTTATTTTGAAACGGAAGATTACAAAATGGCGGCCGTCACATGGGCAATGATGTTAAAACTGTTACCGAAAGATGACCCTAGAGCACCAATTATTGAGCGTAGCATTCGTTCTGCGCGTGATGCGTTAGAAGGTCAGGAAAAAGAGAAACATCAGCAAGTGACACCAAATAAGGAAAATTAAATTGATTTAATTTTTAGAAAAAATAGCGCTGTTTTTGACCGCACTTATTTTTTAAAAGGCTAAATTCTTTTCGGAATTTAGCCTTTTTGTTTCGTTCAAGTAAATGTAGCATAGGGTATTAAATTTAATACCTCTTTATAGTTATATGTGAAGTGGCGGTTTTTGAGTGGGGATTTTTTTGAATACCTATAAATAAGTATCTTTGAGGTTTGGATATATCGATAATGATGCTACAAAAATAAACAAAATTAAGTCCTAAATTTTAAAAATTGATCAAGAACAAGAAAAGTGCAAATATCCATAGAAAAAACATGATTATTTCGCTATTTTACCGCTGATTTTAAGTCGTTATGTCTTCTATCATATTGTTATTAATGATAAAAATTCTCATTACTAATGAGCTGATAACAGATGTTTTTGTAACCTTCTATTAATTTTAATAGAAGCCATTTAATAACCTTATTGGAGTGATTATCGTGAACGCATTGAGAAAAAGCCTACTCGTAGCAGCTTCTTTTGCAGCTTTCGGCGTATGTAATTCGGCGATGGCGGAATTAGTGTACAAACCGGTTGAGCAACCTGTCGAAGCACCTAACCCGAACGTAAAAATTGAAGCAGTGAATGAGAAATTTGCTGAAAAATATCCTAGCCAATTCAATTCGTGGAAAGCGACTGAAAAAGGCGACAAAATCATCTATGCTGATGAACAAGACCCTCGTTTAATCGTGTTATGGGGGGGCTATTCTTTCGCAAAAGAATATAACGCACCTCGTGGTCACGTTTATGCAGTAGAAGATTTACGTAATATTTTACGTACTGGTGCGCCCAAAAATGCAAATGATGGCCCACAACCAATGGCATGTTGGACTTGTAAAGGTCCAGACGTTCCACGTTTAATCGCGGAATGGGGTGAAGATGGTTACTTTGGTGCCAAATGGGCTAAAGGTGGACCAGAAGTGGTCAACTCGATCGGTTGTGCAGACTGTCACGATACTACATCAAAAGACTTTGCCGAAGGCAAACCAGCATTACGTATTGCTCGTCCACACGTTCTTCGTGCATTAGATCACTTAAATAATGCACTTCAAGCAAAAGCAAAAGCTGAAGGTAAAGAACAAGCTAACTTAAGCTTTAACACAGCTGCTCGCACTGAAAAACGTGCTGAAATCTGTGCAAACTGTCACGTTGAATACTACTTCGCGGGCGACTTAAAACAAGTAACCTTCCCGTGGAACAACGGTCAAACTGTTGATGATATCGAAAAATACTACGATGATATCGGCTTCAGTGACTGGACTCACTCTCTTTCTAAAGCACAAATGTTAAAAGCGCAACACCCTGACTTTGAAATTTGGTCTTTAGGTATGCACGGTAAAAACGGCGTAACTTGTATCGACTGTCACATGCCTAAAGTACAAGGTAAAGACGGTAAAGTTTACACCGACCACCAAATCCAAAACCCATTCGATGCATTTGATACCACTTGTGCAAACTGTCACGATCAAAGCAAAGAAAAATTACAAGATATCGTTGCTTCACGTAAGAAAGAAGTGAAAGACATCATGGGTCGTTTAGAAGACCAAGTGGTACGTTTACACTTTGAAGCAAAAGCTGCATGGGATGCAGGTGCAACGAAAGAAGAAATGGAACCGGCTTTAATGGATATCCGTCATGCGCAATGGCGTTGGGACTACGCCGCAGCAAGCCATGGTGGTCATATGCACGCACCTGATGTCATGCTTCGTGTGTTAGGCTCCGGTCTTGATAAAGCGGCTGAAGGACGTGCTAAACTTGCCGTTATCTTAACTAAACATGGCGTGAAAACTCCGGTTGAAGTACCTGATATTTCTTCTGCAGAAAAAGCATGGAAAGTAATGGGTATTGACATCGAGAAAGAACGTAAAGCGAAAGAAGAATTCTTGAAAACTGTTGTACCTCAATGGGAAAAAGAAGCAAAAGCCAATGGCAAATTAGCTGAAGATTCCGCAACAAAACAATAGAAAAACGTACCGCACTTTTGTGCAACCTATAAAAGTGCGGTCATTTTCAAAAACAAATTTGAGGTAATCAGAATGAATTTAACGTCTCTATTCCGCAAACCGGCAAAAGCCCTTGCATTGCTTGCAGTATTGGTCGCCGCACCGATGCTCGCACAAGCAGAAGGTCAGCCGTCTGCAGCGGACAAGTTTACTTACGAACCGCAATTGGATAATCAACGCGATCCAAACCAATATTGTGCTAAATGCCATAAATTCGACAAAGTCGATAAAAATCAAACCTTGGATCAATCCGGTGGTGAATTACACTTCGGTAAGTTTCATGGTGCGCACTTAAATCAGAAAAATCCGAATAACGGTAAACCAATTAATTGTGTGAACTGTCATGGCAATGTTTCTGAAGATCACCGTCGTGGTGCAAAAGACGTCATGCGTTTTGAAGGCGATATTTTCGGTGAGAAAAAACCGATGTATAGCGCACAAGAACAAAACCAAGTATGTTTCTCTTGTCACCAACCTGAAAAACTTCGCGAAAAACTTTGGGCGCATGATGTTCATGCGATGAAGTTACCTTGTGCAAGTTGTCACACATTACACCCGAAAGATGAACCGATGAAAGGTATTGCACCAAAAAATCGTGTGAAACTTTGTGTGGATTGCCATGGTGAACAACAAAAACGTAAAGCACAAAAAGAACAAACCCAATCAACCGAACAAAAGGATAAACAATGACAACTTGCTCACGCCGAAACTTTGTTTCCGGCATGGGGGCGTTGATCCTTATGACGGGAACATCAGTGACCTCTTTAGCGAAAGAGGAAAAGGCGGATAAACCGAAACGCTACGCGATGGTGCACGATGAAACTGCGTGTATCGGCTGTACTGCGTGTATGGATGCTTGTCGTGAAACTAACCACGTGCCTGAAGGCGTTTCACGTTTGGAAATCCTACGTAGCGAACCTTATGGGGAATTCCCGAATCAAGAGTACGAGTTTTTCCGTCAATCTTGCCAACATTGTACGAATGCACCTTGTGTGGCAGTTTGTCCAACCGGGGCATCATTCATCGATCCTGAAACCGGTATCGTGGATGTGAATAAAGATCTTTGCGTCGGTTGCCAATATTGCATTGCCGTCTGTCCATATCGCGTACGTTTCATTCATCCGGTACACCGTACTGCAGATAAATGTAACTTCTGTCGTGATACAAACTTAGCAGCTGGTAAACAACCGGCTTGTGTAGAAGCCTGTCCAACCAAAGCATTAACCTTTGGTGATATGAATGATCCGACAAGCGCAGTGGCACGCAAGGTAAAACAAAGTCCTGTTTACCGCACGAAAGTGGAATTAGGTACACAACCGAATCTTTACCACATTCCATTCCAACATGGAGAACCAAGAAGATGACATTAGATTATCCTGTTCCGTTTCACACACCTAATCTGGTGTGGGATTCAACAATTGCTATCTATCTGTTCTTGCTTGGTATTTCCTCTGGTGCAGTACAACTAGCAATCGCTTATAAACGTAGTAACAAACTTGAAAATCCAAACAAAAACTGGATTATTCGTGCCGCTGCCGTATTGGGGAGTGTGCCGACATTAATCGGTTTAACCTTGTTGATTTTCCACTTGGCGCGTCCTTGGACATTCTGGAAATTGATGTTTAACTATCAATTTAATTCCGTGATGTCTATGGGGGTCATGTTATTCCAAGTGTATATGCTCTTCCTCGTGTTATGGTGCGCAGTGATCTTCAAAGATGACATTGCTGCCTTGCTCAACCGTTTCATGCCAAAATTAGGTTTCCTAGTGAAATGGATTGGTGCGTTTGAACGCTTGGTTGGTGCATGTGAGGTTATCCTATTCGTTTTAGCTGCCGTGTTAGGGGCTTATACCGGCTTCTTACTTTCCGCGTTGATTAGTTACCCGATGTTGAATAACCCGGTATTACCGGCGCTATTCCTAGCCTCCGGTACTTCATCAGGTATCGCAGCCACCTTCTTATTTATCCTTATTGCAGGTAAATTAAAAGGTGATTCCCATGAATCTCACTTCATTCATAAATTTGAAGTGCCGATTATGGTTACCGAGCTTGGTTTATTAGTATGTTTCTTCGTTGGACTTTACTTCGGAGGCGGTCAAAAAGTCGTTGCATTGGAAAATGCATTATCCGGCTTCTGGGGCGCCGTCTTCTGGATTGGGGTATTCTTTATCGGTATCTTAATCCCATTGGTTGCTAATATGTTTGTTAGCGATCGTTGGAAATTCAACAAGAACTTTATCATCCTTGTATCGATTTTCGACTTGATCGGGGTGTTATGCTTGCGTTACTTTATCTTGTACGCAGGACAGATGACCGTAGCGTGATAAAGGTTTTTATTTATACTAAAAGGCGTAGTAAAATACGCCTTTTTGTTTATCCTTTTTCTTTTGAAGAAATAAAAGACACAAGCGCCTTTAGGCGAAATTTGAATGCATTTTCATCGAAAAACTGGTGTAAATGACGGAATAAAATGGCTAATTAACACAAAACAGACCCTAAGATTATGATCCCCGAACTTGGCTTTATCTCTCTTCTTCTCGCTATGATGAGCGCGCTTCTTCTCGCGGTCGTTCCACAACTCGGGCTTTGGTTGCGTAAGCCCGCATTAACCCAATTAGCTTGGGGATTAAGCTATTGTTTCGGCTTATTTACGTTAGTCGCTATTTCTATTTTGGCGTATTCCTTTGCGGCTGATGATTTTACCTTGGAATATGTCGCCGCTCATTCGAATTCCCAATTGCCGACATTCTTTAAAATTGCGGCGACTTGGGGAGGGCATGAAGGCTCCATGTTGTTCTGGTTGTTTTCACTTTCGGTTTGGGTTGTGCTGTTTGCATTATTTAATCGAAAAAATGACCGCACTTTTGTGGCGCAGAGTTTGGTCATTCTAGGCTTAATTTGTTTTAGCTTTGCCGTCTTTATCGTCTTTTTTTCTAATCCGTATGGACGCCTATTCCCTGCACCATTGGAAGGTCGCGATTTGAACCCGATGTTGCAGGATGTGGGGCTGATTTTCCATCCGCCGTTGTTGTATCTCGGTTATGTTGGCTTTGCAGTGAATTTTGCGTTGAGTATTACTGCATTGTTGCATCAACATTTAGAAAGCCAAATCGCCCGCGTGATGCGGGTTTGGGTATTGGTCTCTTGGTTGTTTTTAACGTTAGGTATTGTTCTAGGGGCGTGGTGGGCATATTACGAACTTGGCTGGGGTGGTTGGTGGTTCTGGGACCCGGTAGAAAACGCGTCATTAATGCCTTGGTTATTAGGTTTGGCGCTGTTACATAGTCTGATTGTCAGTGAAAAACGGGGCATCTTTAATTATTGGACAACGCTTTTCTCGCTGTTAGCGTTCGCTTTCAGTGTACTCGGCACCTTTATTGTGCGCTCAGGTGCATTGACGTCTGTACATGCTTTCGCAGTCGATAGCCAGCGTGGTACGGCATTGCTTGTGATTTTCTTCTTGTTGACTGTCGGGGCGCTCGGTTTGTTTGCTTTCAAAGCGAATATGCAGCAACAATCTGTGAAATTAAAGTTGCTTTCCAAAGAAAGTGCGGTGCTTTTTTTGAATGTTTTATTGAGCATCGCTACCGTCAGCACGTTTCTCGGCACTTTCTATCCAATGTTATTCCAAGCCATGAATTGGGGCTCTATTTCTGTTGGTGCGCCTTACTTCAACAGTATTTTCCTTCCGCTGATTGCGTTAGTGTTAATTGCCATGGTGATTTCGCTCGGCTTGCATTGGGCAAAAGCGGATAAACGCATTTTATTAAACCGTGCTGTGTTATTGTTGCCGTCTTTGTTGCTTTCCTATTTGGCCATTCACCACTTTATGCAAAATGACGGTGCATTACAGTTTAAACGGACAGCCTATTTCCTACTCACCTTAGCGATTTGGTTGTTATTGGCAACATTATGGCAAAACTGGCGTAAATTAGGCCTTTCTCACTATGCGATGATTTTTGCGCATAGCGGTGTTGCTATTGCAACCATGGGCGCTGTCATGAGCAGTTATTTCGGTAGTGAAATTGGTGTACGTTTATCGCCACAACAAAGCCAACAACTTGGTGCATTTAATTTTCACTATGAACGATTTTCCAATGAAATCGGCCCGAATTTTACGGTTGAAGTGGCAACGTTTAGTGTGACAGAAAAGGGCAAGCCGTATGCCGAATTACAGCCGGAACGCCGTTATTATGATGTGCGTACCATGACCATGAGTGAAGTGGGGCTTTCCGGCGGTTTTTGGGGTGATTTGTATATTGTTATGGGCGATCCGCTTGGCAAGGGTGAGTTTACGTTCCGACTCCATTATAAACCGTTGATTCGTTGGTTGTGGTTCGGTGGTATATTGATGGCATTTGGTGCATTGTGTTCTGTACTGACAACGAAGCGAAGAGGAAAGCGTGATGAATAGAAAAGTGATTTTCTTCCTGCCATTAGCATTGTTACTTGGCGTATGTGTTTTGTTGTTGGCGGGATTGAATCAAGATCCTAAAAAAATCGCTTCTGCGTTAATTGATAAGCCTGTGCCTGAGTTTTATCAGGCAAATTTATTGGATAATCGTCAAACGCTCAGTCCAAAAGATTTTCCGAAACGCCCATTTTTGATCAATATTTGGGGAAGCTGGTGCGGTTATTGTCAGCAGGAACACCCCTTATTACTTGAGTTAGCAAAAGAGATTCCTATCGTCGGCGTGGACTATCGTGACAAACCGCAAAATGGTATAGCGATGTTGCAACATATGGGCAATCCTTACACCTTAGTCATTGATGACAGCCGTGGCGAATTGGCGCTGAAACTGGGTGTGGATGGCGCGCCGGAAACCTATCTAGTGGATGCCAACGGCATTATTCGTTATCGTCATTCCGGCTTATTAGATCGGGAAACTTGGCAAAAAACTTTCGTGCCTCAACTTAACCAGCTATTACAACCATGAAACGATTTTTCGCATTAATTTTTTTATTGATCAGTGTGAATGCCATTGCTGAAATGGTGGATACCTTTGAATTTCATAACCAGTCGGATCGTACCCGCGCCGTGGAATTGGCGAAATCTTTGCGTTGTCCGCAATGTCAAAATCAAAACTTAGTCGAGTCTAATTCACCTATTGCCTATGACTTGCGTATTGAGGTGTATAACATGGTGAATGAAGGCAAAACCAATCAGCAAATTATTGATTCCATGACATCGCGTTTTGGGAACTTCGTTAATTATAAGCCGCCATTCCAATGGAATACCGCATTGCTTTGGTTACTGCCGGCAGGATTGTTGTTGGTGGCATTTGGGTTGATTTGGTATTCCGCACGTAGCCCATCACCGGTTGAGTCTGAAAAACACGCTGAAAATCTACCGCACTTTGCAGCCACACAAGAGAAAAGTGCGGTCAAATTTGAGCTTAAATCGACGCTCCTGGTTTTCGCTTTATTGCTTGCCATTCCTTTCGCGTATTATTTTTCTCTGGAACGTTTTTCTCGCGTACAGCAAGGTGAGCAGGAACAAATTGCACAACATAATCAGCAACTTGAAACGCCGGAAGAAAATAAAACCGAGGCGATTATCGGTAAAATTCAGGATAAATTACGCCAAGATCCGAATAGTGCGGAAAACTGGATTAAGCTGGGTGATGCGTATATGCAGAATAACGATTTTGATAGCGCCCTTGTTTGTTATGGTAATGCCGAAAAAATTGATGGTCCTAAGCCGACTACGCAGGGGCTAATGGCGATGGCATTGTATCTCCAGGCACATCAACAGATTACACCACAAGTACAGCAATTCTTGAATGAAGCGTTGGCTCAAGATCCGAAAGAAGTCTCCGCATTATCTTTGTTGGCGGCAGAAGCCTTAAAAATACGTGATTATTCCACCGCACTTGATTACTGGCAGCAAATCTTGGATTCAGGTAACTCCGCGGTGGATCGTCGTGCCACTATTCAGAAAATGAAAATGGTCGATTTCATGCAGAAGGGAGAGTTGCAGTGAGCCACCATGCCATTGAAACGCTGATTATCGGCGCGGGTGCGGCAGGCTTATTTTGTGCGGCACAATTAGCAAAATGCGGTGGCAAAGTCAGAATTTTAGATAACGGTAAAAAAGTTGGGCGAAAAATTTTAATGTCCGGCGGTGGTTTTTGTAATTTCACCAATATGGATCTCTCTTCAGAACGTTATCTCAGCCAAAATCCGCATTTTGTGAAATCTGCCTTAAAACGTTTTACCCAATGGGATTTTATCGGTTTAGTGGCTGAGTATGGCATTCCTTATCATGAAAAAGAGCTTGGTCAGCTGTTTTGTGATAACGGCGCAGAAGATATCGTCAATATGTTACTGACGGAATGTAAAAAATACGGCGTGGAGATTGCTTTACGACAAACCATTTCTGCTGTGGAAAAAACGGAAAATGGATTTGCTGTCATGGCAAACGGCGAAACCTTGCATTGCACTCATTTAGTTGTCGCAACGGGCGGTTTATCTATGCCGGGTTTAGGCGCAACGCCTTTTGGTTATCAAATTGCCGAGCAATTCGGCATTAATGTGATTGCGCCACGGGCAAGTTTGGTGCCTTTTACTTGGCGTGAGTGCGATAAGTTTTATGCCGAGTTATCCGGCATTTCCTTAGATGTAGCCGCGACCAATCAACAAAAAACCTTTACCCATCAAATGCTGTTTACTCATCGCGGCTTATCCGGGCCGGCGATTTTGCAAATTTCCAACTATTGGCAACCGGGCGAAAGCATTCATCTTGATTTATTGCCGGGACAGGATATCCGTCATCATTTAATCGAACTTCGCCAATCTTCACCAAAATTACAGTTAAAAACCGTATTAAGCCGTTTATTACCCAAAAAATTGGTGGAATTATGGCTTGCTCAGGGTTTTATACAAGACGAAGCCATTGCCCAATTAAGCAAAGTGCGGTTAGAAAATTTGGTGAATTTAATCCACCACTGGCAGTTTGTGCCGAATGGCACGGAAGGGTATCGCACTGCAGAAGTGACTATGGGCGGCGTGGATACCCATGATATTTCCTCCAAAACGATGGAAAGCAATCACGTGAAAGGCTTGTATTTTATCGGCGAAGTATTAGATGTTGCCGGCTGGCTTGGTGGTTACAATTTCCAGTGGGCGTGGAGTTCTGCCTATGCCTGTGCGCAAGGAATTGCGGCAAAATCAAAAGAATGACGTTGAGCCCTCTAAAGTGCGGTCGCAAAAAATAATGTTTTGAATGTTGCCACTGCAACCAGAATGCCTGAATACGTTTGAATTTTTAATTGCGGATAAATTTTTACCTCTGTTTCTCTTTTTAAAAATAATCTAAGTTTGCATTGAGCTTCCTCCAGAAATTCATTAGTATAGTTTTCGTTCACTTCGGTGGATTTATGTTAAGTTTAACTTCCAATCTAATTTAAGGAGTCTTCTGGATGAAGCATCTTATCGCAACTGCACTGCTTTCTTGCAGCGCAATGGCTTACGCCAATACCTCTCTACCTAATTACAACACCGATTCCCATCTGTATGAATTTACCCAAACCTACGATTTAATTGCGCCGAAAGGTTCGCAAGGACAGGCAAATTTGTGGGTGCCATTGCCATTTAACGGCGAATATCAACAGGTTAAATTCCTTCACTTTGAAGGCAATTATTTGGATGCCTATGTGACAGAAAACAATAAATACGGCGCAAAAACCTTGTTTGTGACTTGGGATAAAGAGGCGCAAAAACGTGATTTAAAAGTCACCATGGTGATTGAAACTAAAGATCGTGAGCCGATGGTAAAAGGTGCTTTGGATAACTACATACCACCGAAAGACATTCAGTATTCTGTCGATGTACAAGAATATTTAAAACCAACACAACACATTAAAATTGACGGTATTGTGAAACAATTTGCGGATAAAATTGTAGGTTCCGAAACCAATCCGTTGAAAAAGGCAGAATTAATTCACCAATGGATTGTAGCTAACATGGAACGTGATAATTCTGTTTTAGGTTGCGGTGATGGCGATGTGGAAAAAATCTTAACTACCGGTGTCTTAAAAGGGAAATGTACTGACATCAACTCTGTTTTTGTTGCACTTGCTCGTGCCGCGGGGATTCCTGCCCGTGAAATTTTCGGTATTCGTTTAGGTGCGGCGGAAAAAATGGGTAAATATTCCAAAGGCGCATTCGGTAGTGCAGATGAACATGGCGTGGCGAATGTGAGTGGCGGTCAACACTGTCGTGCAGAATTTTATCTTGCCGGCTTCGGTTGGGTGCCGGTGGATTCTGCCGACGTGGCAAAAATGCGTTTGGCAGAGAAAAAATCCGTGGAAGATAAAGACACTCAAGCGGTGGTGAAATATTTATTTGGTAACTGGGAAAATAACTGGGTGGGCTTTAACCATGCACGTGACTTCGAGTTATATCCACAACCGGAATTAGCGCCAATCAACAACTTTGGCTATCCGTATGCTGAAGTGGGCGGCGATCCGTTAAATTCTTTTGATCCGAAAGCATTTAAATATGACTACGTCTCCAAAAAACTCCAATAAATCTTTTTGGGTTGCGATTGCCACTGCACTGAGTGCTGCGGTGGCTTCTACCTTGTGCTGTATTGCACCCTTGATTTATTTGCTCTTCGGCGTGTCATCTACTTGGCTGATTAGTTTTGGCGAGTATGATTATTTGCGCATACCGATGCTTATTGTGTCATTGTGTGCCTTTGCTTACGGTTTTTGGTTACTGATATTTTCTAAAAAAATCATTTGTAGCAAATACATTTCCCGTAAAAAGCTCATTGTGTTGTATTGGATTGTGTTTATCATCATGCTTTTTTTCTTAACTTACCCAACGGTTTTACCGTGGATATTAGAATTAACTGATTAGGAACGAAAAAAATGAAAAAATTATGTACCGCACTTTTGCTTTCTTTATTTGCCCTGTCTTTTGCGTATGCAGAAGAAGCACCCGTACAAGCAGAAAAGAAAATTGTGCTGAAAGTGAAAGAAATGAATTGCCAGCTTTGCGCTTATTTAGTGAATAAAGAATTGCGCAATATCGACGGCGTGATTTCCACCAAAGCCTCTATTAAAGATGGTACGGTTACTGTGGTAGAAGATCCTAAAGTGACTGACGACCAGTTGATTAACGCGATTCATAAGTTAAATTACACGGCAGAAGTCGTTCAATAAAAATAAAGGGCTATTTTAAATAGCCCTTTTTGTTCTTGTTATTTCTATAAGCTGCGAGTTAATTCACTGTGAATTACAACCGCTCTTTTTCTCCGCCGAAATCGTGCAATAGATTTTCGGTGAGTTGACTTAGAATGCCGGTCATTAATACAAAATCCGCATCAAAGCGTTGGGCATAGTCCTCTTTCAAAATATCGTCATTTTTCTCTCGAATTTGATCAGCAAATTTCAAGCGCTTCAGGCTGCAATCTTCGTTTAATACAAATGACAGACGCTCTTCCCATTCTAGTGCCAGTTTGGTGACGAATTTAGAATGAACCAAGGAAAGAATATCTTCACTGTCTAACGCTTGTTGTTTGCAACGAATGACACCGTTCGTTTGGCTATCGCGTAATTCCGCCTCTTCCAACAGTACGAGCCATTCCGGTGTATTTTCCTGGACGATCCAGTTTTGCATGATAAGTGCCGGATCATTGGCGAAAGTCAGCGGTACCACCGGCAGAGACCCTAACGATTTGCGTAACAGCGCTAGCACCTCTTCAGCGCGTTTAGCCGAAGCCGCATCCACATAAACCAAATTATTTTCTGTATCAATCCAAATGGCGGTTTGTTGATATTTACTGAATGCGCGAGGTAATAAGGTTGCAATCACATCGTCTTTTAAGGTTTGTTTTTCTACTTTTTTCAGCTTGCGATTTTCCGCCTGTTCGAGTTTTTCTACACGTGCGTCTAATTCACGTTTCACCACATGAGAGGGTAAAATTTTTTCTTCTTTTTGCGCCAACAATAAAATCTGCTTTCCAACAGCAAAATATAAAAGTTCGCTGCCTTTAAGTGGTTCTGACCAACCAAATTTGCTTTGTTCTGATTGATGGCAAGGGTGATATTGATTGTTTCCAAGGGCGGTGGAGAAGGTTTGTGCCGACCAATCAAGGGATTTAGTCAGGCGGTAAATCATGGCGTTTTTGAACCAAAACATGGTAGATCCTTATGCTTATTCAGGTAAAATGTGCGCTATTGTAACTTACTTGAAGGTGAAATATGCAACATAAATTGGTGTGCTTTATCGGTGGCGGCAATATGGCGCAAGCTATTGTGTTTGGATTATTAAAACAAGCTTATCCTGCCGATAAAATTATCGTGTGTGATCCGAATGAAGAAAAGCGTGATTTATTTGCGCAAAAAGGTGTACGCACCTCAACGGATAATGTCGCCGCCGTCGCGCAAGCAGAGGTCGTATTGTTGGCCGTAAAACCGCAGGTATTGGCCGAAGTGTGTTCCCCTTTAAGTGCGGTGGATTTTTCCGATAAATTGCTTATTTCGATTGCTGCCGGCATTTCCGTGAAAAGATTGGCCGCACTTTTGCCGACCGCCAAAGCTGTCGTGCGAGTGATGCCAAATACGCCTGCCTTAGTAGGCGAGGGGATGGCAGGGTTATTTGCCGACCAAAATACCTCAGAAAACGACCGCACTTTTGCACAGGATTTGTTGTCTGCCGTAGGCAAAACACTTTGGGTGGCGTCGGAAGAACACATGCATGCCGTCACTGCCGCTTCCGGCAGTAGCCCAGCCTATTTTTTCCAATTTTTAGAAGCCATGCAACAAGGACTAATTGACATGGGATTGTCTGCAGACAATGCACGCGAATTGGTTCAGCAAGCGATGTTGGGTTCTGCCAAAATGGTGGTGGAAAATCCGCAGGTAGATTTATCGACATTGCGCCAAAATGTGACCTCTAAAGGCGGTACAACGGCGGCTGCGCTGAATGTGTTGAATCAACATCAATTTAATGACATCGTGCAACTTGCCATGCAAGCTTGCGTGGCACGTTCAAAAGAAATGGAAACCTTATTCTAATGTCTGTTCGTCCTTTTACTTGGCTCGCTTTGAGCTTTTTCGGGTATTACTGCGCGTATGGCGTTTTTATCCCTTTTTTCCCGGTGTGGTTGAAGTCGCAACATTATGGCGAAGAGCTGATCGGCATGGCGTTGGCAAGTGCTTATGTCTTTCGCTTTGTAGGCGGTTTGTTTTTTTCAGGTTTAATTAAACGCGCTTCACAGTTGATCAATTCTTTGCGTGTGTTGGCGCTTGCCAGTGCCTTGATTATGGCCGGTTTAAGTGTTGTCGCGGAGAATTTTTGGTTGTTATTTTCTGCCATTGGCTTATTTGCCATGGTCAATGCGGCAGGTATGCCGATTACGGATTCTTTAGCAAGCACTTGGCAACGACAAATTCAGTTGGATTACGGTAAGGCTCGGTTAATCGGATCTGTTGCTTTTGTGGTTGGCGTAACCTTATTTGGCAATGTGATTGGCTTTTTCGGTGAGCAAGATATCGTTTGGATTTTGACCGCACTTTTATTAGCGTATTCGGTGATGCAGTGCGTGACACCGACGATTCCCCCGCAAGATGAATCTTCGGGAGAGGCCGGCACCGATGTGGGGTATTGGGATTTATTAAAAAACAACACAACCTTGCGGGTTTTGTTGGCTTCGTCTTTAATTCAGGGCTCACATGCCGCCTATTATGTTTATAGTGTGTTGTATTGGACCAGTCTGGGGATGTCTGTTTCGCAGACCAGCTTGCTATGGGGCTTAGGTGTGATTGCCGAAATTTTGTTGTTTTTCTTTTCTCGCCGTTTACTGCAAAACTGGAAGGTCAGCACCCTTTTTCATTTGGCGACCTTGGCGTGCATTGTGCGTTGGGGCGGGCTTGCTGCCACAAGCGAGGTTTGGCTTATTGCGCTTTTGCAATTACTTCACAGTCTAACGTATGCGGTAGCGCATTACGGCATGGTACGCTATATCACCACGCAACCGCAGTCCCACATTTCCAAATTGCAAGCTTTGTATAACGGCATATCAAACAGCGCGATGGTGGCGATTTTGACCGCACTTGGCGGTGTGATTTACCCGTATTCAGCATCAATGACGTTCGTCTTAATGGCGATCATTGCGGCGTTGGCGTTCGTGGTGACACCACGTAAAGTTGAAGCATTTTTACTTCATCGGGGCTAAACATGAATGATCTTACTTTGCTCGATTTATTTCTGAATGAATTATGGATAGGCAAAGGCTTGTCACCCAATACCGTGCAATCCTATCGTTTGGATCTCACCGCACTTTGCGATTGGCTTAGTGAGCGCAAGTTGTCATTGCTCGGTTTAGATTCAGTCGATCTTCAAACTTTTCTTGGTGAGCGGGTAGAGCAAGGGTATAAAGCCACCAGTACGGCGCGATTATTGAGTGCTATTCGAAAGCTTTTCCAATATTTGTATCAAGAAAAATACCGTACCGATGATCCAAGTGCGGTGCTTAGTTCGCCTAAATTACCAAGCCGTTTGCCGAAGTATTTAACCGAACAGCAAGTCACGGATTTGCTCAATGTGCAAAGTTTGGAACAGCCGATTGAACTGCGCGACAAAGCGATGTTGGAGTTGTTGTATGCCACGGGATTGCGGGTGACGGAATTGGTTTCACTGCATACCGATAGCATTAGTTTGAATCAAGGCGTGGTGCGGGTCATCGGCAAAGGGAATAAAGAACGTATCGTACCGATGGGAGAGGAGGCAACCCATTGGGTGAAGCAATTTATGCTGTTTGCTCGTCCGATTTTATTGGATGGACAAAGTTCTGATGTGCTATTTCCTAGCCGTCGCGGTACGCAAATGACACGGCAGACTTTTTGGCATCGGATCAAGCATTATGCGGTACTGGCGGAAATTGATAGCAATATGTTGTCGCCACACGTTTTGCGTCATGCTTTTGCGACGCATTTGGTGAATCACGGCGCCGATTTGCGTGTGGTACAAATGTTGTTAGGACACAGCGATTTATCCACGACACAAATTTATACCCATGTGGCGAAAGAACGCTTAAAACGGTTACACGAACGCTATCATCCTCGTGGTTAATTTTGTGTAGATAAATCGAGCGTTTTTTAATCAATTATGCGCTTTTATCGTGCATTTCCTCGACTGAAAGCCTTTGTCCCGTTATAATTTGTCGTCTTATTTTCTATTAATAACGTGTTCGGTGTGAGCATTCGCCGAGTGCATCAATTTGAGGTAACATCATAATGTCATTAAATATTGAAACGACTCAAGGTTTAGAGCGTCGTGTAACCATCACCGTTCCGGCTGAAACCGTTGTTCAAGCTATCCGCGAAGAATTAAAACGCGTTGCTAAAAACGCACGTGTTGACGGCTTCCGTAAAGGTAAAGTCCCTCCACACATCATTGAAAAACGTTTCGGCGCTTCTGTTCGTCAAGACATTTTAGGTGATTTATTACAAAACCATTTCTTCCAAGCGGTTATCGAAAACAAAATTAACCTAGCAGGTCGTCCAAGTTTTACTGTGGAACAATTTGAAGAAGGTAAAGAATTAAAATTCAGTGCAACTTTTGAAGTGTATCCTGAAGTTGAATTAAAAGGTTTAGAAAATATCAAAGTAGAAAAACCGGTTGTTGAAATCTCTGAAGCAGATGTTGACAAGATGGTTGAAGTGTTGCGTAAACAACAAGCAACTTGGACTGAAACCCAAGACGCAGCAAAAGCAGAAGATCGCGTTACTATTGACTTCGTGGGTTCTGTTAACGGCGAAGAATTTGAAGGCGGCAAAGCATCCGATTTCGTTTTATTTATGGGTCAAGGTCGTATGATTCCAGGCTTTGAAGAGGGCATCGTTGGTCACAAAGCCGGTGACAAATTCACTATTGATGTAACTTTCCCGGAAGAATATCACGCTGAGAACTTAAAAGGTAAAGCAGCGAAATTTGACATTACGTTGAAAAAAGTTGAAGTGATGGTATTACCGGAATTAACCGATGAGTTCGTTGCAAAATTTGGTCCGAACACAAAATCTGTTGCAGATTTACGCAATGAAATTCGTAAAAACATGCAACGTGAATTGAAAAACGCGTTAACCACTCGTGTGAAAACGCAAGTGATTGACGGTTTAGTAGAGCAAAATCAAATTGATGTACCAAGTTCTGCCGTTGAGCAAGAAATTGACGTATTGCGTCAACAAGCGGCACAACGCTTTGGCGGTAATGCACAACAAGCAGCACAATTACCACGCGAATTGTTTGAAGAACAAGCTAAACGTCGCGTATTAGTTGGTCTATTATTAGCACAGGTTATTGCTTCTAATGAATTAAAAGCAGATGAAGAACGTGCTAAAGCGATGATCGAAGAAATCGCGTCTGCTTACGAACAACCGGCGGAAGTGGTTGAATACTACAGCAAAAACAACGAATTAATGAATAACATTCGTAACGTCGTATTAGAAGAACAGGCTGTTGATGCGGTGTTGGCGAAAGCGCAAGTCACTGAAAAAGCAGCAACCTTCGATGAGATCATGAATCCACAAGCTTAATGATTCTCCGCGAAGTGCGGTTAATCTTTTAAGTGTTTTTTAGTTAAATACCTCGATGAAAATCGGGGTATTTTTTTGCGTTGTAAATATCACCATGAGATTTTGTTAGGCAACAAAAAAGGGTATCTGAAGATACCCTTTTTCATGTTAGAAACTTACTTACTTGGAGATTGCATAAAGCGGAAGAAATCGCTATCCGGTTTTAAAATCAACAAGTTATCAGAATTAGAGAAGCTGCTTTCATAGGCTTTAAGACTACGAATAAAGCTATAAAATTCCGGTTCTTTACCAAAGGCATCAGCAAAGATTTTCGCAGCGGTAGCATCGCCCTCACCGCGTAATTCTTGCGCTGTTTTTTCTGCGTTGGCGATAATTAAGGTGACTTTACGATCCACATCGGCTTGGATAAACGCTGCTTTTTCTTTACCTTGTGAACGGTGTTCGCGAGCAACTGCATCACGTTCTGCACGCATACGTTGGTAAATAGAAGAAGACACTTCATCCGGCAAGTTAATTTGTTTGATACGTACGTCTAGTACTTCAATTCCCAATTCAGCAGTGCTGTCTTGTCCACTATTGAGCGCATTTTTAGCTCCGGCCATGAGTTCACCACGTGTACCTGAAACGATGTCTTTAATGGTGCGGGAACCGATTTCAGAACGCAAACGATCGTTAACTTTACGGCGCAATAAATTGGCTGCTTGTGCGTAGTCGCCACCACCGGTGGTAGTAAAGAAACGACCGAAATCGTTAATACGCCATTTCACGTAGGAATCCACCAAAAGGTCTTTTTTCTCTACGGTGACAAAACGATCCGCTTGTCCGTCTAAGGTTTGAATACGGGCATCTAACGCTTTCAAATTATCAATAAATGGAATTTTGAAATGTAATCCCGGCGTATAAATGGCCACTTTATTATCGGCATCGCGTTGCACTTTGCCAAAGCGTAACATAATGCCACGCGTACCTTCACTGACAACCACAATGCTGGAATAAAGCACTGCGATAAGCACGAAAATGACAGGTAATAAAAATTTACGCATTAGTTAATTCTCCCTTGGCGACCATTGTCGGTACGCGATTCCATTGGTCTAAGTGGTGCTGTTTGCTCATGCGTGCGTGAAACAGGCGCAGAAGTTACCGCACTTTGTTGTGTTTCATTGGATTCACTTACATTAGCACTACCGTTCGAGCCAGTGGACTTTTTACCTTTTAACAATTGTTCTAAAGGTAATACGGTTAAGTTATTTCCATTGGAAGAATCCAACATCACTTTCGGTGTATTTGCCATGACTTTTTCCATGGATTGAATATATAAGCGTTCGCGGAAGACAGTTGGTGCCGCTTTAAACTCAGGTAAGAGCGGTTGGAAACGTTCCACTTCCCCTTTAGCATCTAACACTACGCGATCTTTATAGGCGGTTGCTTCTTCTAAAATACGTTGCGCATTACCACGAGCAATCGGCTCTTTCTCACGCGCATAGGCTTCAGCTTCACGAATATAACGTTGTTCGTCTTCTTGTGCTTTAATCGCATCATCAAAGGCTTCTTTCACTTCTTCCGGCGGACGCGCAGATTGGAAGTTCACATCAATCACTTCTAAACCCATATCATATGGTTCAATAATTTGATTTAACGCTTTCCAAGTGTTTTCACGAACAACGGAACGACCTGTCGTCAAAATATCGTTCATCGACATGTGGCCGATAACATAGCGTAATGCACTGTCGGTAGCCTGATTCAAGCTGTCATTGGCATTGATTGCACTGAACAGGTATTTTTCAGGGTTTTGGATGCGATACTGCACGGTCATTTCCACTTTCACCATGTTTTCATCTTGGGTGAGCATAGAACCTTGCGTTCTTAATTCAAGTACACGTTCTACGTTGACCGGAATCACTCGATCAATAAAAGTCGGTTTCCAGTTCAAGCCAGGTTGTTGAATAGAATGGAATTGTCCTAAACGTAGCACAACGCCACGTTCTGCTTCTTTGATGGTATAGAAACCGCTGGCGCCCCATATAATCACGCCGGCTGCAATTGCAATCGGTAATAATTTACCTAAGCCGGAAGGCAGGTTAGATGCACCGGAATGATTGCTTTTAGCCCCTTTACCACCCAGTTTTTTCAATAAGTTATTGAAAATCTCTTCTAAGTCCGGTGGTGATTGTTCATTCTTTTTTTGTGAGTTGGAAGAACGATCCCAGTTAGACTGACCTTCGTTTTTACCGGAATCCTGATTGCCCGAGGATTGTCCGTTTTGCTTTGGTTTGCCCCAAGGATCTTGATCTGAACCATTTAAAGACATTGCTTTCTCCATTTGTCAAAAAATTGTTGCAAGTCTAAACAAAATCGCGTGTTAAGTCTAACGATTAATGGGAAAGTCTATCGATTTTAAAGGGTTAATTATTCACGTTGTAGTGAATTTTATGCACAAGCCTTTGAGGTTGAAGATGGTCGCCGTTCCACGCCCAAAAACAGGGCGATTTTATAGGTGTTTGGTTAACAAAATAGGCGAGATAAAAAGGAAGTTCATCGGTAAAACACAGCTGTCCACGGGGGCTGTGGGCCGAGAAAATGTGTAAGGTTTCCGGCTGATGTGTGACTTCTGATAATTTGGCGATACCTACGCCTTGGGATTTCAACACTGCTTCGCGCAGGCACCAAATGCGGTAAAAGGCGGATTTGGGGTTAGTTTGTTGCTGAAACCAGTTGATTTCTTTCGTGCTTGCAAAGTGTTCCAACAGGGCTAAATAAGGACGTTCTTTACTAGGCGATTCAATATCAATTCCGACCGCACTTTTTTCGCCTGGCGGACTGATATGCAAAATCACTGCCACCCAATCACCGGAATGGCTGATATTGAAATCGAAATCAGAAAAGGGAAATTGCGGTCGGTCAGTTTCTGTTCGCGAAATTTGTCCTAAAAGTGCGGTCGGCTTTTCTGCTGTTTTGAGTAATTGCCACAGCAAGAAATGCGCTAAACGACGACATTGCCAACGTTGTTGCATACGCGGGTTGCCGTGGCTTAACGTCAGTAAATTTGCCGGAATTAGATCGGCTGTAATGTCATGAAAGGGGAAGGGCGTGTGAATATTTCCCCAAGCGATTAGCGTTGTCATCGTGATAAGAAAAGTGCGGTCAAAATCCGTTGAATTTTGTCACCGCACTTTTTCGCCTTATTTCAATAAGTAAGCTCTTAACTGCGCAAAATCGTTTTCCATTTCATCGGATAACAACAGCAGTTTGTTGTGTTTATCCAACGCTTCCGGTAACGGCAGCGTTAAATCCAGAATACGTTCGACGGATTCTTTAAATTTTGCCGGATGCGCAGTGCACAGGAATAAGCCGGTTTCGCCTGGTTGTAAATCCTGTTTTAACACTTCATAAGCCACCGCGCCGTGTGGTTCGCACAAATAACCCAGTTGGTTCATGGCGCGTAAAGTGTCTTCTGTTTGTGCATCGGAAATTGCAGCCGAATGTAACTCAGTCAATGCCCAACCGTTACGTTTGAACAATTCTTCCACACGAGGCCAGTTGTTCGGACGGGAAACATCCATGGCATTTGAAAGGGTGGCGACGGTCGCGTTTGGTGACCAGTTTCCGCTGTGTAAATAACGCGGCACAGTGTCGTTGGCGTTGGTGGCAGCGATAAAACGTTTAATCGGTAGGCCGAGGGTTTTAGCAATTAATCCGGCAGTGAGGTTACCGAAGTTGCCGCTTGGCACGGATACGACCAAGTTTTTGCGTTGTTCTTTTGGTAATTGTGCCGCCGCTTCAAAGTAATAGCACACCTGCGCCAATAAACGGCTGATATTGATGGAGTTCGCCGAGTTTAAGCCGATGGCTTGGCGTAGTTCTGCATCATCAAAGGCTTGTTTGACTAAAGCTTGGCAAGCATCGAAATCAGCATTGATCGCGATGGTGCGAATATTGCCGCCGAGGGTGCAGAATAATTTTTCTTGCAACGGGCTGATTTTACCTTTCGGGTATAAAATCACCACATCGATATTTTCTAAACCATAGAATGCATGAGCGACTGCCGCACCGGTGTCACCGGAGGTTGCCGTTAAAATTGTGATTTTGCCATCACCGCGTACGGTCGCAAGGGCTTGCGCCATGAAACGTCCGCCGAAGTCTTTAAAAGCAAGGGTTGGGCCATGGAACAATTCCAATGCATAAATATTGTCTTCCACGTTGGCAACCGGTGCAGGGAAGGTGAAGGCGTTGCGTACCATTTGTTCAAGCTGTGCTTGAGGGATTTCCTCACCGATTAAGGCACCAAGGATTTTTTGGCTGCGTTCAACCAGTGGCAATGCCAACAGCTCATCAATATTGCTTAAGTGCGGTATGTTTTCAGGGAAAAATAAGCCTTGATCTTTGCCTAACCCTTGGCGTACCGCTTGGGCAAAATTGACTTGTTCTTCGGGGTGTTTGATGTTGTATAAATTCATGTGAAACCTGTTCTTTCGTTTGGCACCTTTAAGACAAAAGTGCGGTGATTTTTTCCGGTGTTTTAATCAAGCTCTCTTGCGCCGGCATTATCGACTTTGCAAATGTGCACAAAGCCTTCGTTGTTTTGTAAATAATGATTTTCAAGGTACGTGGCAAGTTTGCCGGCAATATGCAAGTCTGGTGCGATGGAAAAGATCGTCGGGCCGGACCCTGAAATTCCGGTGGCTAATGCCCCTAAATCACGCGTCGCTTGTTTCACTTCGGCAAAGTTAGGCAACAAGGCTTCGCGATAAGGTTCGGCAATGACATCTTTCATCATCATGGCGGCTAAATTTTCCTGTTGTGTGTGGCAAGCATGCACGAAACCACCCAGATGACGACCATGTGCGATAACATCTTGACGTGTATAACTTTTCGGTAAAATTGCTCGGGCTTCAGCGGTGGACACCTCAATCCCCGGATACGCCAAGACCCAATACCAATGATCAAAAAACGGCAAGGTTTGGCAAATGTTGCCGAGTGATTGCACCATAAACTGCACGCCACCCAAGTAGCAAGGCGCCACATTATCGTAATGAATGGAGCCGGAAATGCGTCCTTCCAACTCGCCCATCATTTCTAACAATTCCATTTTAGAAAACGGTTCGTCATGGAATTTATTCAGCGCGACCAAGGCGGCAACAATAGAGCAGGCACTGGAGCCCAAGCCTGAACCGATAGGCATATTTTTCTCTAAGGTTAAGCGTAGCGGTTTGACTTTTGTGTTACGTAATTTGAGCTGTTCGCTGAATAACACATAGGCTTGATAAACGATATTTTTTTGCGGTTCTTTTGGTAATTTACGCACAAAATAACCCGCACTTTCTAACTCAAAGCCGGCGGCGATAGGTTCGATTTGCACCACATCGCCTAATAATGAACCGTTAATCGGGGAAATTGCCGCACCTAAGGTATCAAAACCGACGCTGATATTGGCACTGGAGGCCGGCGCATAGACTCTTAGCATAACATTCTCCGTTTAGTGCTTTAAGGTTCTTAAAATATCGGCAAAAATGCCGGCAGCAGTGACAGCATTGCCCGCACCGTAACCGCGTAATAATAGCGGAATCGGTTGGTAATAACGAGTGTAAAATGCCAACGCATTCTCACCGTTTTTTACTTTGTATAGCGGGTCATCTTTGCCTACGGCAACGATAGACACTTTGCATTTGCCGTTTTCAATTTGTCCAACATAACGTAAAACTTTTTCTTCCGCTTCGGCTTTTTCGACACGTGCAGCAAATTCGGTATCCAATTGCGGCAACATCGCCATAAATTCTTCAGTAGATTTTCCCTCGGCAAAACCTTTTGGAAGAACGCCTTCGACTTCGACGTCTGACAATTCCAGTTCTAAGCCGCTTTCACGAGCAAGAATTAACAATTTGCGGGCAACGTCCTGACCGGATAAGTCATCGCGTGGATCCGGTTCGGTGAAGCCTTTTTCGCGGGCAAGTGCGGTCGCTTGAGAAAGGCTCAAATCTTCTTCCAATTTACCGAAAATAAAAGAAAGGGAACCGGATAAAATCCCGTCAAAACGTTCCACTTCATCGCCGGCGGCTAATAAGTTTTGTAAGTTCTCAATGACCGGTAAGCCTGCACCTACGTTGGTTTCGTATAAGAATTTACGTTGGTTTTTATGGGCCAGTTCGCGCAGTTTATGGTAGTAAGTTAAGTCACGGGTATTGGCTTTTTTATTTGGGGTTACTACATGGAAACCTTCTGCCAGGGCGCGTTCATACAGGCTCGCTAAGGATTCAGCCGATGTACAATCTACAAAGACCGGGTTCACAACGTGATGTAATTTAATGAAAGATAACAAGACGTCAAAATCAGATGGCTGAGTGGCATTTTCCAAATCTTTTTGCCAATGGTCTAAGTTTAATCCATTTTCGTTTAATAGCATTTTATTGGAGTTGGCTAATGCACAGACACGGATTTCAATGTCCTTCTTTGCTAAATACTCTTTTTGCTGTTTGATTTGCTCGATTAATTCGCCGCCGACGCCGCCGACGCCAACGAGAAATACTTCCACGATTTTTTTATTATTAAATAACGCTTGGTGGGTCGCTTTTACGGCTTCAATAGCTTTATTTTGTGGTACCACAGCGGAGATGGAACGCTCGGAAGAGCCTTGCGCAATGGCATTAATACTGATATTCGCTTGGGCTAAGGCAGAGAAGAAACGAGCTGCAATGCCTTTGGCTTTTCGCATACCGTCCCCAACCACGGAAATAATGGAAAGATCTTTAATCACATCAATTTTATCTAATTGGTGTGCCGCTAATTCTTGCGCAAATTCGTTTTCTAATACTTTCAATGCTACATCCACCGATTTAATCGGTACACAGAAACTGATGCTGTATTCGGAAGAAGATTGCGTAATTAAGATCACTGACACATTGGCTTGTGACATCGCAGAAAAGACACGAGCCGCCATACCGACCATACCTTGCATGCCCGGGCCAGAGATGTTGAACATGGCAACATTATCTAAATTGGTGATGCCTTTGACTTGCAATTCTTCAGATTTGATATTGCCGGCAATAATGGAGCCCGGCACAGTTGGATTGCCGGTATTTTTGATTAAGCATGGAATGTTCGGACGCACCAACGGGCCAATCGTGCGTGGGTGAATCACTTTCGCGCCGAAATAAGAAAGTTCCATGGCTTCACGATAAGACAGACTTGGCAATAAACGCGCATCCGGCACTAAACGTGGGTCGCAGGTATAAACACCGTCAACATCTGTCCAAATTTCGCAGACGCTGGCACCTAAACAGGCGGCTAAACAAGCAGCGGAGTAGTCAGAACCATTACGGCCCAATAAAACCAATTCGCCTTTACTATTACAAGCAGTAAAGCCTGCCATTAACACTACACAATCTTTTTCAATGGCTTTGGCATTCACACGTTTGGTGGATTCTTCAATATCTACGGAGGATTCTAAATAACTGCCTTGCGCTAATAATTGTTTCACCGGATCGATCACATGTACGCGATAACCGTTGGCTTCAAACCAGGCTTTCATCATCGCAATAGAGAGTTTTTCACCACGGCAATCAATGGTCGCTTTTACTGCGTCTTCCACTTTACCGGCTTCACGAATTTGTTCTAATAAAGAGGCGATTTGTTGGAATTCTTGATCAATCAGTTGTTTGGTACCGGCAAGGTCAAACTTATTGTTTTTGGCATGTAAGCCGTTAATGATGGTATAGAAAATATCTAATGCTTCGTTGAAATGGGAATCGGTAGGTTGGTTTAAACTGGCTTTTTCAGAAAGGGCGACAAGGTGATTGGTGATTTTAGCCGGTGCGGACAAAACACCTGCGGCTTGTTCTTCCAAATGAGCTTTTTCGATAAGCCGTGCCGCTTGTAAAAAACGTTCGGGGTTGGCTAATGATGTGCCGCCAAATTTTAATACGCGCATGATATTCTCCTGAGTATGATCTTTAAAATAGTTGCATAAAAAAACCCGCTTTATAGAGGAAGCGGGTTCATTAATCTTATTCTTAACGCACTAGCCCGCCCCATTAATCATCGTAATGGTAATCATGGTGGTTGACATAATAATAGTGCGGTTAAGTTGACGCATAATTTATTTTACATAGTGAAAAATTGGATATAGAAATACCGAAATTTCATATCCTTGTCAAACGGAAATCGGAGAATTTTGCATTATTTTCTAACTTTTTTAGTTGGTGTAAAATAAATCACCATTTTTATTACAAGGATGCCTTATGATTGCGCAAAATCTTGCTCATATTCGGGAGCAAATTAAACAATGCGAATGCTATTCCAAAACGCAAAGTGCGGTCAAATTACTTGCCGTTTCTAAAACCAAACCGATTGAAGATGTTTTAACCGCATACGAAGCCGGCCAAACGGTATTTGGAGAAAACTATGTGCAAGAGGGCGTTGAAAAGATTCAATTTTGCCAACAACATCAGATTGAATTGGAATGGCATTTTATCGGGCCGTTACAATCTAATAAAACCCGTTTGGTGGCGGAATATTTTGATTGGATGCAAACCCTTGAACGCGCGAAAATTGCCGATCGTTTAAATGAACAACGATCGCCGCATAAAGTGCCGCTTAATGTATTAATTCAAGTGAATATCAGCAATGAGACCAGTAAATCCGGTGTACAACCGGATGATATTTTGCCTTTAGCAAAACACGTGGAAAATCTACCGCACTTACGTCTGCGTGGGTTAATGGCGATTCCTGAACCCACAAACGATGTGGCACAACAGGAACAAACGTTTCGTCAAATGCGAACCTTGTTTGAAACCTTGCAACAGGCGCTACCTCATGCCCAAATTGATACTTTATCCATGGGCATGACCGATGATATGCAAAGCGCCATTAAATGCGGTTCTACGATGGTGCGTGTAGGCACCGCGATTTTTGGTAAGCGAGTGTAATTTGCATAAAAGTGCGGTCGTTTTTGGTCGTGTTTTTTATACCGATGTTTAGGGCAAGAAAAACGCCACGTTCAATTGAATGTGGCGTTTTGTGTGACCCGGTTAATTATCTTGCTAAGACGTTTTGTAACGCCTGATAAATAATCTGTGCTTGTTTTCCGGAAAGTGCGGTTTTCTTTTCATCTGAAATAACCACCGCACTTTGTCTGCCGGCGGCGGCAAGTTGCATTTGGTAGTCCCCTTTTTCTAGTTCGGGAAGTTGTGTGCCGATGCGCAGCCATTCTTCTTGAGATAAAGGTTTATAAGCCAATTCACGAATGCCACGCGCACCTTGTTCTTCGGTAATTTCAAAGCCTAATGTCGGTAATGCAGAAGCCAAACGGTGCCATGCTTTTTCGAATGGCGCATTCAAAACCAGTGCCGTACGGCCATTAGAATCTGTTGCAATGGCGGATTGAATTGGTGAGGATTGTACCCCTTTTAGTTCTTGCTGCTGTTTTTGATATGTGCTGTTAAGCTCTCCAACGAATTGATTTAATCGGTCAGACGCATAACGTTGTTTATCCGCAATGCTTGGTGTGAAAACTGTGTCATCGCGTTTCATTTGCAGCACTGAAACCGTTAATGCATTGGCTTGGCGGGCATTCACTTCTTCAATTTGATAGCGTATTTGGGTATTTTTTAAGTCATCCACGCGCCCGGTCTCTGTCCAATCAGTCACTAATTTCTTACCTTCTAAGTGATAACCGATCTCTTGTTCTTTCAGTAAACGTTCAATTTGTTTTAGGTTATACACCTGTTTTTTATTGGATTCATAAACAATTAATGCTCGTTCACCATCAAATTGGGTGATGGAACCGTTGATAATGGCTAATGGAATTGATGGAGGACGAATATCCACGTTTTCTGTTTTCGTAATTTTGACTTGAGGTAATTGATATTCCGCGCTTTGTGCCGGTAACTTGACGCCGCCAGTGGCTAGAGGCGCAAAAAATGGCAATTCGGGGTTTGATTTTTGATAGTTATCTCCCGCTTGTTGTTTACTTTCATTGCTGGCAGAGCAGGCGCTTAATAAGGCAACCATCGCTGAAGTTAATAACCATTTTTTCATAACATATCCTTTTGGCGTGTAATCAAGAGTGAGAAAGTCTGCTTTCGACAGAAGAGAGAGGGAAAAGTTCGGGATCTATGTGTAGATCCCGATATCAATTTAAAGTAGTCCGGCAAGTTTTAGGGCTTCTAATACAGACGGTTGTGCTTTTTCACTGAGTACGGTGAGAGGCAAACGAAGAGTAGGCTCTTGAATAAGTCCAAGTTTATAGCAGGCCCATTTTACTGGAATAGGGTTGGATTCAATAAAGAGATTTTTATGTAGCGGCATTAAACGTTGGTTAATTTTTTCAGCTTCTTCAAATTTACCTTCACGAGCTAAATGGCACATTTTCGCCATCTCTACAGGCGCAATGTTATTTGTGACTGAAATCACGCCTTCCGCACCTAGTTTCATAGCTTCTAAACTGGTCGCATCATCGCCGCTTAATACGATGAAATCATTCCCGGCAAGTTGTTTGATTTTTTGTACGCGGGAAACATCACCGGTGGCTTCTTTAATCCCTATAATATTTTTGATTTTGGCTAAACGACCAACCGTTTCCGGTTGCAAATCACTTCCGGTACGTCCTGGTACGTTATACAGGATTTGCGGAATATCGGTACATTCAGCAATGGCTTTGAAGTGTTGATACATGCCTTCTTGCGTAGGTTTGTTGTAATAAGGGACAACGGATAAACAACCGGAAATGCCGCTATTATTTAACAATTTTGTCATGGTAATAGCTTCGCTGGTGGCATTTGCACCAGTGCCGGCAATGACCGGAATTCTGCCGGCGGCAAACTCAACGGTCTTTAAGATGGCTTTTACATTTTCGTCAATGCTTAGGGTGGCGGATTCGCCGGTTGTCCCAACAGAAACAATCGCATCCGTGCCGGCATTAATGTGAAATTCAACCAGCTTTTTCAAATTTTCAAAATCCACTTCGCCATGGCTATCCATTGGTGTCACTAATGCAACGATGCTTCCCTGAAATAAAGGATGATTTGACATAAAAGCCTCCATTTTTTGTTATTGGATTCCGGTTTAAATAAGAAATTACATTGCCGGAAAAAAGAGTTGTGTTTGCTTGCTAATGGCTGTTTAAGATCGCTAAAATACCCTGAATTTGCAAGAAATTTTTTATTTTTTTAAGAGGATTTTTAAATGAATACATTAAAAGTCGGTGAAAACGCACCGCACTTTTCTTTACTGAATCAAAATGGCGAATTAGTTTCTTTGGAACAGTTTAAAGGTAAAAAAGTGTTGGTTTATTTTTACCCAAAAGCGTTAACCCCTGGCTGCACGACACAAGCCTGTGGTTTACGGGATAGCAAATCGGAATTGGAAAACTTGGGCGTAGTGATTTTAGGAGTCAGCCCGGATGCCCCGAAAAAATTGGCACAGTTTATTGAAAAGAAAGCGCTAAATTTCACTTTGTTATCCGATGAAGATCATCAAGTGGCTGAGCAATTTGGCGTGTGGGGAGAAAAGAAATTTATGGGGCGTACTTTTGATGGTATTCACCGTATCAGTTTTCTTATTGATGAAAACGGTAAAATTGCGCACGTTTTTGATAAATTTAAAACCACAGATCATCATAAGGTAGTGTTGGATTATTTGAAAAAGTGATTTTTCATAATGTTAAAATAAAACGACCGAATGAAGTGATCTATATCCCCAAAGTGCGGTCCGTTTTTGACCTGTTCTTACTCAAGAAATCAGGCAGTGTTTTTCTGATAAGCAATGCCATGCATAAAAAGCTGTAACACATCTTTAAAGAGTTGCTGTTCTTTGCCGGCATAATGTTGTTGCAAGACAGAAGAATGAATCATTTCATCCATTTTTTGAATCAACACATCAATTAAAATCACAGGAAAATCATCACGCACACTTTTGCGTTGTTGTAACGTACTGAAAAAATAGTGCATATAGAGATATTTTTCCTGTGCCATTTGTCGAAAAAAAGCCTGTAAGGTTTCATCTTGATCATGATTTAAATCATGTAATACGGCGGTGGAATACAGAGTGGTCATGGATTCTTGTTGCATCGTCAAAATCTGCTGGATCACCGTGGCTAAATCTGCCTCTGTGGCTAACAGTCTGTCAAATTCCCGCCGCATATTATTTTTTTGTTCTTCGAAAATACATTTCACTAAATCTTGCTTGGAGGGGAAATATTTATAAAACGTCACCCGACTCACCCCCGCCGCCCGACAAATTTCTGCGACAGACGTTAATCTCCAACCTTGTTGATAAAACAGTTCAGTGGCAACCTGTTTCAAAAAAATATCTTTTTTCATGGTTCGCTCCTTAAGGGGCAATAACATAGCCGAAAGCCTTTAATTGTCAAATGTTAAATTTGAGAAAAATTCTTATTTACTTTCGTATTGTGATTGTGTTAGGTTTACATTATTAATCATTTAGCGCGATAAGTGTAAACTTTAACTCAAAATGAAGTCTAGGAGAACCCATGAACAAGTTATCCCCACGACTCAGCCTCATTAGCCTTTGCCTGATGAGTGCCTATTCTTTTTCTACTCATGCCGAAGAAAGTCAGCAGACCACGGTACTAGATGAAATCACTGTCACCGGTGAAAAATTCGAACGTAGTCAATCATCTACTGGTTCAAGCACATCCGTGGTAACCGCCACTCAACTCAAACGAGAAGCCAATTTACTGTCCGCGACCCAATTATTAAAACGCGATGTGAATATTTTAGACACCGGCTTGGGCAATGACTTACCTACTGTGCGTGGCGTTGACGGATCCGGTCCAGCTGTAGGTGCGGTGGCATTTTTTGCCGGTTCACGCCCACGTTTGAATATGCAAATTGACGGCAGAACCTCCAGCTATAACGAATTGGCATTCGGTACAAAATCCCTCTGGGATATGAAACAGGTGGAAATCTACCGAGGGGCGCAAAGCTATGCCCAAGGGCGTAACGCCATTGCAGGTGCAGTGGTCATGACCAGCAATGACCCAACGCAAGAATGGGAGGGCACAGCGAAATTGAATATAGGGAATCATCGATTGGCACAAACGGCAGCCCTGATTTCAGGCCCTGTGGTGAAAGACGAATTAGCATTTCGTTTAAGCGTAGATCATCAACAACGAGAAACTGCTGTGGATTTACCGCATTATGATCCCGTTGGTAACCCACGTTGGTTTAAAGCCACCAATACCCGCGCCAAATTACTGTGGACCCCGTCTGCATTGCCGGATCTCTATAGCCGTTTAACGTTCAATCATTTAAACGCAAGAGCGCCACAAAGCGAAACAGAGTTACAACCTAATTCACCACGTTACACGCCGGAACGCCCAGTATTCCAAACACGCTCTGCCAGCACCATTTGGGACATTGGCTATCAACTCTCAGAGCATTGGAAATGGGAAAATAAATTGGTTTATACCCACTTTATTCACGATAGAAAAACGACGTCGCCATTCAACACCGCATTGCCGCTAAATCGTCGAGGTGTTCCGGCTCGCGTTGATGGCAATGAATTCCAAATTGAACCCATTGTAAAATACGAAAGCGAAAAATACCGTGGTTTATTCGGTTTGTTCTATTTCAATGCGAAACAAGATGAAAGTGTTACGATGCTCAACGGACGCATTGCTCGCACGCCGATTACGACAAATTTTAATGATAAAACGAAAACCAAGGCGGCCTTTGGTGAAATTACCTTTACACCTGATATTCCGTTTGAATTGACGCTTTCTGCTCGCTATGAACAGGAACATCATCAGCGTAAAGGCAAAAGTGCGATGTTTTTCATCAATCGGGATAAAAAATACAATGTCTTCCTGCCAAAAGCAGACATTGCATGGAAAATTAACGATGATCAACGCTTAGGCTTTAAAGTAGGCAAAGGTTACAACCCGGGCGGTGCTGGTGTGACCTTCGGTGTCCCATACACCAGCTATGAATATGACGCAGAATATGTCTGGAACTACGAACTTTATCATCGTTGGACATCCGCAGATAAACGCCTACGCATTAACAGCAACCTATTCTATAACGACTACAAAGACATGCAGTTACCGTTTACCCTTGGTCCAAATTCCATCGTGATCCGCAATGCCGATAAAGTCGTCACCTATGGTGCGGAAATCAATACCGAATGGCAGGCCACGGAGAAACTGGTACTCAACGCGGGCATCGGGATGCTAAAAACCGATATCAAACGTTATCCAAATAGCGGCATTGAAGGGAATAAACTCGCTCGTGCACCAAGTTTTAGTGGAAAAGTGGGGGCCAATTATCGTCTTCTTGACCACCTAGAAATTGGCACTAATTACAGCTATAACAGTAGTTATTATTCCACTGCCGACAACTTAGCCAATGGTAAAGTAGGGCATTATGACCAACTTGATGTTTATTTAGCGTACGACTTTAAGCATGCCAGAATCACGCTTTATGCCGACAACGTGCTTAACTCACGCAAAGATATCTTACTCGTACCGCGCTCTGGCGACATTACTCGTCAGCCGGAACGTCAAATTGGACTATCCACCGAGTTAAGATTCTAAGCAATGAGTCAGCAACACCAACAAATTTGCCAACCTGTTGCTGCGCAATTACGCGCCTCAATGTGGTTGGCAACCTTCGCGCAAGGCTTAAAAATCGGGATTTGGCTTTTGATGATCCATATTGTGTTCACCGTCAGCCAATCTCTTACGTTTCCTTATTGGCAGATTCTTGCGCTGCTTGCCATTTCCATTTTGTATTACACCTGCAAAATTAAAGCGCACGACAAATCTCATTATGCGGCCTTTGAATTGGAAAAAATGCTACGCCAACAGCTTGCGAAAAAAATCAGTCAATTATCGTTAGGCAAAGTCAATGAAATCGGTTCAGGCGGTTTAACCAAAGTGCTGTGCGATGACGTAAACGAATTGCACACCTTTGTTGCCGATGCGCCCCCTCTTAAAGCGGAGGCTTATTCCACACCGATTTTCGTGTTGGCGGCATTGTTTTGGTTAAATTGGCCCATGGCATTGGCTGTACTGATTTTCCTTGTCGTGTTATTTACGATTCTGCAACGTTTAATGCAAAAAAGTCGATTGAATTATCGTGATTACGGTGCTGCCGTGAGTCGAATCAATAGCGCTATTATTGAATATATTCAAGGTATGAGCACGATTCGCACCTTTGATGCGGGACAAAGTTCGTACAGCCGTTTTAGCACCGCATTGGAAAATTTTAATCAGATCATCTTCGCTTTTTTAGCCAAAGTGGGCGCACCAACACGTCTTGCCCGTTCGCTTTTTACGCCAATGCCGATCATGTTGTTTTTGATCGTGTTAGGCGTGTATTTACACTCGCTTGCGCTGCTTTCCACTTTTGGCTTTTTTGCCTTTTTAGTGTTAGCCGCCGGGTTAATTGAAACCATGCATCCGTACATGGGGGCTGTTTCATTTGTTGGAACGCTCCCGCGCCGCCATTGAGCGCATTAACGAAATAAAAACGTTGGAAAATGCCACCGCACTTTTGCCATTACAAATGCCGAAGGGGTATGCGGTTCAATTTGAACAGGTCAATTTCAGCTATGATGCCGACAAAGCAACGCTGAAAAATATTGACTTCAGCGTGCCGCAAAATAGTTTTACCGCGATCATTGGCACCTCAGGCTCCGGCAAAACTACGTTGCTCAATTTGTTGTTGCGCTTTTGGGATGTCGATAGCGGAAAAATCACCTTAGGTGGTGCGGATATTCGTCATATGGAACAGGATCAACTCATGAAATATTGTTCGGCCGTATTTCAGGATAATTTCTTATTTTCTTGCTCTATTGCTGAAAACATTGCTTACGGCATAGAAAATGTGACGGAGGAAGCGATTATCAATGCCGCCAAACAAGCCCGTATTCACGACTTTATTATGACCTTGCCGGAGCAATATCAAACGAAAGTGGGTGAACGTGGACAATTATTGTCAGGCGGACAAAAACAACGTATCAGTATAGCCCGCGCCTTTTTACAAAATCGCCCGATTTTATTGTTAGACGAACCCACAGCCTTTTCCGATGCGAAAAACGAGGCGGATTTAATGCAGGCATTTCATGCACTGATGCAAAATAAAACAGTGATCATGGTGGCCCATCGCCTGTCTAGCATTACCCAAGCCGACCAAATTCTTTATTTAGAGAACGGCAAAATCATTGCTCAAGGCAATCACCAAGCCTTGTTGCAAACCAATGTCGCCTATCAAACCCTTTGGGCGGAATATCAACAGGCAAAATCTTGGACGATACATTAGAGAATGTTATGCAATCTTACTTTAATCCTGAAACTCAACGAGTAAAAGGCCTGTGGCAAACTTATCACTCCTTATTTGCCGCCGCCCAACAGCAACAAAGCGCATTCTTACGCTGTCTTGCTTTTGCAGCGCTGTCTGCAACCTTATTCGGCGTGGCTATCGGCTTGCTGTATCCGCTGCTTTTGGCATTAGAACAAACCGAGGTAGGGCAAAGTGCGGTCATTTTTTGGAGTGTTTTATGTGGCGTGCTTTTCGTCGCCAGCCTCCTTTTCCGCATTTGGGCGGAATACTATGATACCAAAGGCGATTCATTTTTGGCGACATATCAATTAAGACGTCAACTGGGCGAAAAACTCCGCCGCGTATCTCTTGCTGTCCTCAGTGGATTTCGTGCAGGCGAACTCAGTGCCGTTGCCATCCAAAGTATTAATGAGGCGACGAATTACGCATTCAGTTTAATCAGTATTCTAATTTATGGCATCGTAACACCGGTATCTGCCGCCCTTTGTCTTTGTTTCTTTGATTACCGCTTTGGGCTGCTGATCTTCATTATTTTTCCGCTTATCGTGCCACTTTATTTGTGGCGGAGAAAAGCTTTCCGTCGTGGATTTAGTATTTTGGCAGAAGCTAATCAGCGACTTAAAGGCGAAACCATTGAGTTTGTGCAGGGCTTGGAAATTCTGAAATCAACAGGGCAGACTGAAAACAAACAATATATTTTCAACCGTGTGATTGAAGATGTGGCAAACATTCAACGCATCGGCACAAAAAAAGGCGAGCGTCCGAATTTGATTATTACCTCAAGCATTCAATTAAGTCTTATTGCGGTATTAATTGTTGGCACATTTTGGGTGATTTCCGGTAGCGCCCATTGGGTATTATTAGCCACGGTACTGATTTTAATTGCGCGAATTTCAGATGTGTTGAACTTCTTTGTGCAAATGTCTTCACTCTTAGAAATTTTTGTGATCAGCTGTGAAAAATTTGAAAAACTGATGGCATTACCTGAATTGGCGGAAAATCATGGCAGCAGATTACCCACAGATTATCGCATTCGTTATGAGCATATCCGCTTTGGTTACAATGCCGAAAAAAACATCCTAAACAACATTAATCTGGACATAAAACCTAACAGCCTCAACGCTTTTGTGGGTACTAGCGGTTGTGGTAAAACAACATTACTTCGCTTGTTGTTGCGTTATGCTGATCCGCAATCAGGGAGAATTACGATCGGCGGTATCGATATTCGGGATGTTAGCCAAGAACAGCTCATGCGCTTAATTTCTGTGGTGTTTCAAGACGTGTATTTATTCCAAGACAGCGTATTAAATAACATCCGAATGGCAAAACCCAATGCCACCGATGAAGAGGTGATTCATGCCTGTAAACTTGCCCAATGCCACGATTTTATTCAGGCATTACCACAAGGCTATCAAACGCAAGTTAATGAAATTGGGAGTAATTTTTCCGGCGGTGAAAAGCAACGACTTGCTATTGCCCGCGCGATTTTAAAAGACGCACCGATTCTCATTTTAGATGAACCAACAGCATCGTTGGATACTCGTAATGAGCTGGCAGTGCAAAAGGCGCTGGATCAGTTGGTTAAAGACAAAACCGTGTTGATTATTGCTCACCGACTTTCTACCATTGTGGGCGCGCATTACATTTATGTGTTGGAAAACGGCAGCATTGCCGAACAAGGCACGCATCAAACACTCTTAGAACAAAAAGGACGTTATGCAGCGTTTTGGCAATGCCAACAAGGCAACATCACTCACTAAGCAGGATTGGGCAATCCTTGCCACGACCGCCGGTTTTAAATTCTGCATAGTGGCGTTTTATATGATTGGTCTCATCACCATGTTAAAAGAGATGGGGTTCGATCTTAAACAGCTTAGTTGGTTCTATTTGCTCGGTGGGATGGAAATGGCGAAATTCATCGTTTCGCCGTTAATTGAACGCTATCGTCTCAAGCGTATCAGGCAATTTCGTGGCTGGCTATGTCTTTCCTCGATAATCATTTTTATTGCCTTATTCATGTTGCATTTCATCCAACCGCAACGGGATTTTACACTGCTTATGGTGGCGTGTGTGCTATTGAACCTAAGCAGTCTATTTTTCGGTTGCGCAACGCTAGGATTAGCCTGTGCTATCCTGCCTTTTGAGCAACGTGGCTTTGGCGGTGTCATTCAGGTGATCGCAGGGCGCGTGGGTAAAATGCTTGGCGGCGGTTTGGTATTACTGATTTATCATCATTACGGTTGGCAAAGTGCGGTGGATTTAATCAGTGTTTTTGCACTACTATTGATTCTACAAATTAGCCTATATTCCGAACCTACAGTTGCCGCTGAACCGCAAAATCCGTCATTGCGTTTTTTATTCACACGCTTTTTCCATTTTTGGCAACAACCGCACATTTCATTTCGTTGGTTGATTTTATTGTTATTTGTGTTTATTCCCAGCGGCATGGTGGTCAGTAGTTTCATTCCGCGTCTAAATGCCTTGGGCTGGAGCAGCCAACACATTGGGCTATTACTTTCAGTATTCGAACCCCTTTGTGCTATCGCTTTTGCGCCGCTAAGTGGTCTATTACTCAAAAAATATTCTCGGGTTTCCGTCACCCAATGGGTATTATTTAGCCAAATTTTTGCCTTCTGCTTATTTATTTTATTTGAATATGTCGGCACGGATTTTACTTATCTTATCGCCGTACCAATCTTATTATTAAGTATGACTTACGCATTACTTGTGCCGTGCTTGCTCGCCATGATTATGGACAAATCCACTCAAACTTACGCCACGCTCGACAGCGCATTACAATTCTCCGTCGCCCTCTTCGGCGCCTACCTAGCAGGCTTTGTCTCCCTCCGCCTCGCGCATGCCTTTGGCTATCTCACAGTTTACCTCGCCGCCACCTTCATTGCCGTTGGAATATGGCGCTTTTTGGGATGCCGAAAAGAAGAAGTATCATAAATTTACAAAGCTCCATGACAAAAAGCTCAGTTACTTTGTTCTATTTTATTGATGTGCTAACAAATGGTTCTCTTCATTATCGTGCTATAAGGTTCGATGTCAGGGATAGTTTTCATGTCTTTGGCTGAAAGTTCTACTTAAGCCCTGTTGCCTCACCGCCATGGTTTGAGCTTTCACCATCTCTTTTTCTGAGCGATTTTTACGGGCAGTAACGGTATTAAATTTTTCTAATAAGCGATTAAAATTGTCAATGTTTTTATTTAAATCCTGTTGTAATTCCAGGCTATCCTTTCCGATGCGCGCAGATAAAAAGTAAAATAAGGCAAAGTAAGCCCAATGATATGACGAAGCATAATTCGGTTGGAGAATTGTTATATCAATGCTGTGATAGCGAGTGCCTTTAACACCTTAAAATCATTCCAGCCAGTTCAATAATATTGATGAATTAGAGCCGGTATGCATGGCTATATTCGTTATTATAACGAGGTATGCCTTAAACTCAGATTAAAAAATTTGAGCTCTGTGCTGGACAGAGCTCAATATTTAATATCTGTCCAAGTTTTGGGACAGGTTAAAGTGCGGTCGTTTTTTTAGGTGTTTTACCAACTATAGTTGAGTTTTACACCAAATTGGTTCTGTTTCTCTTTGTTTTTACCTCGGCTATTGCCAGCATACATTGAGACTTTCCAAGGTTTATAACCAAAGCTGAGGTTTGCCTCATGGTAAGTATAATCACCAAATGTTTGCTCAAATTCTTGCTCATTAATACGTTGGCTATAAGATTTATTTCCTGTAGAAACGTAGTAAGTTGAGATCTCCGGTGTAATTTCCCAACCGTTGACGTTAAAGTGATAGCCTACTTTTACGCCTGTGTGGTAGGTCGGCAACTTGATTGCCGGGTTTTTCACAATAACGCCATTTAACTCGCCTTCGCTTGAACTGATTTGATGATAACGAACGCCGAGCATTGGTGTAATTTGCAGACTATTTATTATCACGTCATAAGCCATATTTAGACCGACATTTACGATATTGCGATCAAATTTATGCTCTCCATCAATTTTACTGCGCGACCAACCATAGCTTGTATCAATAGCCCAACTAAATTGATCAATTTGTTGTTTAGCGTATAGGGTCGCTAAGGAGAGGGTGTTTTTACCACTTAATGATGAAAACTCATTATTGGTTTGAGCGTGAGTTACCATCGTACCTAATACAACACCATTTGCCATTTCTGGTGTTTCAGCCCCTAACGCAACTTGATTACTTTTACTGTGGAAGTTTTTGTAATCATCAGAATGATATTTATGCTCGCTATTGTTATAAGAAAGCCACATACCGGAACGTTGAGTCAGAATTGTACGATCTAAACGTGAGGCTAACTCAAGATTAAGTGCGATCAACATCGCTGTATCAGATAGCACAGCATTGGTATTTGCACTAATGATCTCTTTTTGTTTGTATGTTACCGGTTTTGTTGTTGCATTACGTTGACGAGCTTCTTCCGCTAAACGAGCCTCTTCTTTTTCTTTCGCGATACGTTCGGCTTCAATTTTTTCATTTTCTAATTTGGCATTGTAGAGACGGAAAATACCATCTTGTTCAATCAAACTAAACGTAGGCTCCAAGATCTACATGATTTCTGGCTAATGAAACTTTTAATGCCGGATCCCTGGTTGCTTTAGAGGCATATAGTAAATTAAGTTTTTCATATTTAGCTTCACCACCGCTATCTTTAACATCTAGTACAAAATTACCGCTTGCCGGATGGGTTACAGTGACTTTATCGCCGCGTTGATTGGTAAGTACGGAAGCATAATGAAATGTTCCTTCTTCGTTTAACGCATTAATTGTTAAGTGATTATAGACTGTAGGGTTTTCTTGGTTATTTAAGAAAATATGGCTTTTTTTCTAGATTTAAGCGGGCAGTTTGGTTATCACACTGTCAGTGTCCAATTCGCATTTTCTGTCAATCTTACTAAGCTATTGCCTGTACCGTTAATCGTACCGAATAAATGTGCTTTACCTAAGATCAGTTGGGCATGGTCAGTGAGTTGGGTATTGCCACGGATTTCGGTTGCCGTAAAGCTATTTAACGCTTTGGCTGAAATATCATCTTTGCTACAAGTGACTTTTCCTGTGTAATCAGAGCTAGTACAAACAGGATCACCGCTTTTATAGCCTAACTGTATTTTACCATTCTGACTTGCATTGAAGTTGGCATTAACTTGTGCAACGTTACGGCTACTATAAAAGACAGAATCATTGTTCACATTAATGTTGTTGGCATTAAAAGTGCGGTTAATCCATTCATCATCAAAGACGACATTTTTCCCTTTGTTACCATTTAAATAATCATTGGCATGAGGAACAGGTCTGCCGGAGAATAGCGCAATACCCTGATTTAATGTGACGTCACCGTTAAGCTGACTACCGCCGGTAAACCGGAAAGTTGATTGATTGTTTACGGCATTGATATTAATGTTCAATTTCCCGTTATGGAGAGCGGCATTTGTTTCGCCTAAATAACCATCGAAAGCATTAATCGTCACATCTTTTCGTTGTATTTCCCTTTGGGTAACAATATTAATTGCTTCTTCGCGATCTGTTGCTACGATTTCCCAATCCTCTGTACTGCCTTGATCCGGTTTACAAGGGAATGACGCTTTCATATTGTCGTGTTTAGAGACAAAGTAACGATTTTCACCGCCGTTTTGCCAATGATATAAGTGATATCCTGCAGGGCGATTTGAATTCTGAACTTCACGGATTGTAACTTGTTCTGGGAGAAATAAGTTTTGACCTGTTAGCGTAAGCGTTGATGCTTGATTCGCATTATGATTGACAATCATTGCGCCTTCATCAACGTTACGAATGCGCTTAAACGTTAAGTTATTCTCGTTAAGATCTAAACGACCACCACGGAAACCAAAATAGATACGATCCGGATTAACTTGTTCGGCATCATTTAAAATAACCGTTGGACGACCACTCACAATACCGACTTCTTTAAATGCCTGTTTATTGCCATTTTCGTCTGCTTTTTGGTTTAAAATAACGGTGCCATCACCAACGCTGATTTTACCGTCATTTTTCCCGGTTCCATTAACATGTATACCGCTGCCAATTTTAGATAAAATGTCGTTATTGCGAATTTGCCAATTAACTTGTTTTCCCGCAGCAACGGATATTCCTGCGCCTGTCCATGTGGTATTTGTATTTTGTCCGCTGACGGTATAATTTCTGTTAAAATAAAGCTCTCCAGGCCTTGATTAATGTCGCCTTGGAGTTTTAATAAGCCATTATTCCCGTTTAAATAAGCGGTTTTACCATAGTTAAGTTGATCTTCTGCTGTTTTTAAAGAAGCATCAATTAAATCAACGACTAAGGTTTTATCTGCTGCTTCCCAAATGAACTCTTCATTGTTATCTGCAGAAATTTGACCCACAATATCTTCAGCATATCGCTGTTGATTAAAATCATTGCGATAAATAATGTATTCCTGCCAAGTGGTGTTTTTATACCCACCCCAATAGGTATAAGTGCCTAAAAAGACCCATTTATTTTGTTGCTTATCAAAGGTAAAAATCGGTGAGCCACTGTCTCCTGGAACAGCATAGTTGGTAAGGGGTTTATCAAATAAATTGCCGTATAAATCGAGGAATCCCTGTTTTTAGGCTGTAAGTCATAGGATTATCCACCGATGACGTAGTTATAAGCACCTTGTAATTCTTCACGGTCTTTATCTGCGCTTTCACGGAATTGTTTTCCTGCCTCGACCCTAAGTATATAAGGGAAACACGCTGTATCCATGTAAGTATTCGGATCTGTTCCTGCCGTTGTTGTTGGCATTGGAACAACTTCAGTGACAAAACGGTGTAAGCGAGGAGAATGGTAGTCTTCATGACGACGATCGTATTTCCACCAAATATCTGGAGGACCATCATTATTTCTGTCTACTAATCTGTAGGTGTCATCAGGAATGTCGCTATGACCGGTTTTTATACCAAAGCGAACATTTTTGTAACCGCTGTTATG